>NZ_JAQWFR010000021.1 GCF_029238675.1 Oceanicoccus sp.
CCCCTTCGGGGCACCTTCGGTGGTCCAAATTCCGCCTTGGGCGTAATTTGTCGAACCGTTTTGTGTTCGGATCTCTCCTGCTTCGCAGGTTATTTAAAAAGGCCCCAAAAGGGGCCTTTTTAAATAATGGCGGAGAAGGAGGGATTCGAACCCTCGATACAGTTTCCCATATATACCCTTAGCAGGGGCACGCCTTCAGCCACTCGGCCACTTCTCCACGTAAACTTATATAGTTTTTATACTGACTACAGCAGTGCTGATTATTGGGGCCACAACCCCATAAATCGAGCGCGGCATCATACCACATTTACCAGAGAATCAAAGGCTTAAAACCAAAACTCTCCAGCCTTAGCGATTACCGATATTATCGCCTTTCTCACCGTTATCGTCTTTCTCGTTCTGGATACGCAGGTAAATTTCTTCACGGTGAACTGCAATCTCTTTGGGTGCATCAATCCCCAAACGTACCTGATTACCCTTTACCCCCAATACGGTCACGCTTACTTCGTCACCAACCATTAGGGTCTCGCCAATACGGCGGGTTAAAATTAACATGATCGTCTCCTGATCTTTTCGCCCAACACTTTGGGCGGACTCACTGAATTATTGTTGTCTACGAGTCAATTCTAACCACTGGGCTATATAGTATGGCTAATAACATAGCTAATAGCATAACTAATAACATAGCTACATAAACCGGTGGCAACGTTCTCCATGGTTACTCTTTTGCCTGACCAGGTCGCCTAGTCTTCTGTGACAGACTTGTCATCCAAATCAAAGGCCGAATGTAAGGCCCTGACAGCAAGCTCTAAAAACTTCTCATCAATCACTACAGAAATTTTTATTTCTGAGGTAGTGATTAACTGAATATTGGTATTTACATCAGCCAGCGCTTTAAACATTTTGCTGGCAACACCGGCATGCGAGCGCATACCTACACCCACAATGGATACCTTGGCGATTTTAGAGTCAGTTGTCACCTCACGAGCACCCAGCTCTGTTGAGGTGGCTTGCAAAATGGCTTCTGCCTTGGCCATATCGTTGCGGTGGATGGTAAATGTGATGTCATTGGTGCCATCTGCACCAACGTTTTGCACAATGACATCCACTTCAATATTGGCATCACTGATGGGGCCAAGAATACGGTGGGCAATCCCGGGGGTATCTGGCACCCCTAAAATACTGAGTTTGGCTTCATCGCGAGCAAACGCGATGCCTGAAATAGCAGGAGACTCCATAGCACTATTTTCCTCTAGACTGATCAATGTGCCGGTGCCTTCCTGGAAGCTGTGTAGCACTCGCAGGGGAACATTGTATTTACCGGCAAATTCTACGGCGCGGATTTGTAAGACCTTGGAGCCAAGACTTGCCATCTCCAACATCTCTTCAAAGGTAATACGATCAAGGCGGCGAGCGCTTTCAACAACACGAGGGTCGGTGGTGTATACGCCATCCACATCGGTGTAAATCTGGCATTCGTCGGCTTTTAAAGCAGCAGCCAGAGCCACTGCCGTAGTATCTGACCCACCGCGGCCCAAGGTGGTGATATTGTTGTTTTCATCAGCGCCCTGAAAACCGGCCACTACGACGACACGCCCTGCATTCAGGTCTGTACGGATATTGCGCTCGTCTATATCTTTGATTCTGGCTTTATTGTGGGAGCTATCGGTCAGTATTCTTACTTGTGAGCCGGTATAAGAGCGAGCCGGACAGCCGCGCTTGTTTAGCGCCATACTTAAAAGGGCAATGGTGACCTGCTCACCGGTGGAGACCAGCACATCCATTTCACGGGGCGTTGGCTGCTCTTCGATCTCATTGGCCAGGCCGATCAGGCGATTGGTCTCGCCGCTCATAGCAGATACGGCAACCACCATATCATGGCCCTGGCGACGGAACTCGGCCACTTTGTCCGCTACGGACTCAATGCGCTCGATAGTACCTACCGAAGTACCACCAAATTTTTGAACAATTAAACTCATTTTCTCAACAAACTAATCAAGAGATTAAACTCTGGGAGTTGACTGCCATACCCAGAAGCACCAAAAGGGGCGCAATTAAACACTATATCGCCGGCAAATAAAACTGCAGCAGAAGCAATGCTTTAATTTTCTGCTTTTTTAAGCGAAAAAATTACGCAAGTACCTGTTTTGCTGGGAACTTCAGCCTTGTAGGCCATCACTTAAAGTGAATCAGCTACCCAGGCTTTTACGGCCGAAAGCGCCGCTGGCAAGGCTGCGATATCGGAGCCGGCACCTTTAGCCTTATCGGGCTTACCGCCACCCTTGCCTCCCAGCATGGGGGCAATATGCTTCATTAAGTCACCGGCCCTCAACCTGTCCGTTAAATCACCGGTCACACCACAGGCGAGGTTGATTTTCTCACCATCAACACTGGCTATCATGACCACGGCGGAGCCTAATTTATCTTTCAGCTGGGCTACGGTGGTATCCAGTGTTTTCATATCGGCACCATCCAATTGGCTGGCCACTACGTTAACACCACTGATATCTTCAGCCTGGCCTGCAAGGTCGCTGCCTGCGGCAGAAGCCATTTTGGCTTTTACCTGGGCCAGTTCTTTTTCCAGCTGTTTATGGCTCTCAAGTAGTTGTTGGACTTTGCTGGTGACATTGTCTTTGGAGCCTTTGACGATGGCGGCAATATCAGCAACGCAGGCTTCGGTTTGGTCAAATAACTCAATGGCAGCTGCGCCGGTGACCGCTTCTATACGGCGGATACCGGCAGCAATACCCGATTCAGAGGCAATGCGCATTAAGCCAATATCACCAGTGCGAGTAACATGGGTACCACCGCAGAGCTCTACCGAGAAGTTATCCTCGCCCATGGCTAATACGCGGACTTCATCGCCGTATTTTTCGCCGAATAACATCATCGCGCCCAACTCACTGGCGTGGTCCATATCGGTGACGGTGGTTTCTACCGCCGTATTAGCGCGAATTTGGTCATTGACCCGATTCTCTATCTCGGCCAATTGTTCTGCGGTTACGCCCTCAAAGTGGGAGAAATCAAAACGCAGTTTTTGCGCATCAACCAGAGAGCCCTTTTGCACCACATGATCACCCAGAATTTCCCTAAGGGCGGCATGCAAAAGGTGCGTAGCGGAATGATTTAATGCGGTAGATTGCCGGATGGTGCTATCAACGGTTGCATCAAGGCGATCGCCAACGGACAGGCTGCCCTGAGTCAGCACACCGTGGTGAAGGTGGTTATCACCGCTCTTGGTAGTGTCTGATACTTCAAAGCGGGCCGAAGCATTGGTGATAAGACCGCTGTCTCCGGCTTGACCACCGGACTCACCATAGAAAGGGGTGCTGGCAAAGACTACAACGCCCTGCTCTCCTTCGGCTAAGGTCGTTACTAATTCGCCGTCTTTTAACAGCGCAGTTATTTCACACTGGCCTGATAAATCCTGATAGCCGGTAAAGGCTGTAGTGCCTTCAATATTTACCCCTTCGGCTAAATCCATTTTGAAGTTGCTGGCACTACGCGCACGCTGGCGCTGGGCTTCCATGGCTTTTTCAAAACCCGCTTCATCAAGGGTGAGGTTGCGCTCACGGGCAATATCACCGGTCAGGTCAACGGGGAAGCCATAGGTATCATAGAGTTTAAAGATGGTTTCGCCGGGGATTTCTGTACCTTCAAGTTGAGCAAGGTCTGCTTCTAAAATTTTCATACCCTGGTCGAGGGTTTTGGCAAACTGTTGCTCTTCCGTCAGCAAAACTTTTTCTAACTGAGCCTGAAGCTTATTTAATTCCGGATAAGCTTCACCCATTTCTGCCGCAAGAGGAGCCACCAGTCTATAAAAGAAGGCATCCGTTGCACCCAGTTTATTACCGTGACGAACAGCGCGACGAATAATCCGGCGCAGTACATAGCCGCGACCTTCATTGGAGGGCAGTACACCATCAACAATTAAAAAGGCGCAGGAGCGAATATGGTCAGCAATCACGCGCAGTGAGGTGTGGGTGGTATCACTTATACCCAATACGTTGCCCGCGGCATTCAGCAGATTTTGGAATAAATCAATTTCATAGTTGCTGTGCACATCCTGCATAACCGCTGCGATACGCTCCAAGCCCATACCCGTATCAACCGAGGGAGCCGGTAAATCCGCCATGGTGCCATCGGCGGAGCGATTAAATTGCATAAAGACGTTATTCCAGATTTCGATAAAACGGTCGCCGTCTTCATCGGGAGAACCCGGAGGGCCACCGGCAATCTCTTCGCCGTGGTCATAGAAGATTTCAGTGCAGGGGCCGCAGGGGCCGGTATCGCCCATGGACCAGAAATTATCCGAGGCGTATTTGGCGCCTTTATTATCGCCAATACGGATAATACGCGCGGCGGGCACGCCCATTTCATCTTTCCAGATATCGTAGGCTTCATCATCGTCGGCATAGACGGTAACGGTCAATTTGTCGGTGGGAATATTAAGCCACTGCTCTCCCGTTAGAAACTCCCAGGCAAAGCTGATGGCGTCGCGTTTGAAATAGTCGCCAAAGCTGAAGTTACCTAACATTTCAAAGAAGGTGTGGTGCCTGGCGGTGTAGCCTACATTTTCCAAATCATTGTGTTTGCCGCCAGCACGGACACAGCGCTGGGAACTGGTAGCACGCGTATAAGAGCGTTGGTCTTGCCCGGTAAAGACATCTTTAAATTGAACCATACCCGCATTGGTAAAGAGTAAAGTGGGATCGTTGCCTGGCACCAAAGAGCTACTGGCAACACGGGTGTGGCCCTTTTGCTCGAAGTAGCTAAGGAAGGCTTCGCGGATTTCAGAACTTTTCATGTCGTACCCTGGTAAGAAGCTGCTAGTAACAAGCTGCCAGTAAAAAGCTAAATAGACCAATACCATAAATGGCTATTTTAGCGCACCATCTGGCAGCGCAAACAAAGCGGGTAAGTATATAGGAAAGCAGGGAAAAGACCGAATTCAAACAGGCATTTAAGGCAGTTTCACCAAAAAACTGGCAATAACTAACTTAGCCCAATTTCTCTTCGGTAGTGAGCTGGCGGGCTTCTACCTCTAACATCACCGGAATACCATCTCGAATGGGGTAAGCCAGGCCACTGGCTTTGCACACCAACTCCTGGTTTTCCTCGTCATAATCAAGGGGGGCTTTGCTCACTGGGCAAACCAGAATGCTGAGTAGTTTTTTGTCGATCATAAATATCTCTGTTTGTTGATTGCTTTGGTATTGATTACTGAGGCATTGATTACTGAGGCATAGGAGGAACCAGCAATTGTGGATCTATTCGCTGTTTCATCCAGTTCATACGCCAATCCAAATGCGGCCCTGTAGCCCGGCCTCCTGCCCCAACTTCAGCCACAATATCGCCGGGTGCGACTTCATCACCGACTTTGGCAATCACCTTGCTGAGGTGAATCATGGTAGAAGAAACGCCATAGCCGTGATCTATTATAATAGTTCCGCCTGAGAAGAACATATCCTGATGCGCCAAAGTCACCACCCCCGGCGCCGGCGTAGAAACGGGAGTACCCGTTGGTGCGGCGACATCAATACCATAATGGGGCCGATTAGGCTCGCCATTATAAAATCGCTGGCTACCATAAATCCCTGTAATGGGGCCTAGCAACGGCCATTGGAACTCACCGGCAAAATCCATACGGTCAATTAACTGTGCCCTGGCCGCCCTGACCTGGGCCGCCTCTTCACGGCTGCGTTTAATATTGGCCGCACTGGGGCTCATAATTTTTTTGGCAATACCTTCAACACGCTGGATCTTATAGTCGCGGGCGGCAATGGTCAGTTTTTGGGAAACGGTTTCACCATTGGTCTTTTCTACCGTTAATTGTGCTGCGGCCTTAGCGTCGCGACCAAAGCCTATGGCAAATACACCCTGCTCACTCACCTTAACCGGCTGCCGGTCCAAAAACACACGACTGCCTGCCTCTACACGGCCAATGACCAGGCCACCCTGCTGCAGCGGCCCGGTCAATTCCAGCGCCACCAAGGCTGAGGGTAAATAGGCCAAACATAGAATCAGGAAATAGCGCACTGCCAACCTCGTTATATAAGCTCGTTTTCACGATAACAACCGCTATAATACTCTGCTCTACCTGTATGAGGAAGACTGAACCGCTATGGGCCGCTACCGTCCACCCCGCAAACCAGGATCATTTTATATCACCCCCGAAGGTGAGAAAGCCCTGCGCGATGAGGTTTATCAACTGTGGAAAGTCGAACGCCCCCAAGTAACCGCTGTCGTTAGCGAGGCGGCAAAAAATGGTGACCGCTCAGAAAACGGCGACTATATCTATGGTAAAAGAAGGCTAAGGGAGATTGATAGCCGGGTCGGTTTTCTTACCAGGCGGCTGGATAAACTGGAAGTTGTTGACCGTATTCCCGACAACCAAAATAAAATTTACTTTGGTGCCTGGGTAACCGTGGAAGAAGAAGACGGCAGTGAAAACACTTACCGGATTGTTGGGCCAGATGAGTTTGATCTTAGTTTGGGAAAACTCAGTATGGATTCGCCAATGGCCAAGGCTTTGCTAGGTAAATCTGTTGGTGATGAGATTGTATTTAAGACCCCTGACGGTGAGCGGGAACTTTATATCAGCAAGGTCCAATACAAATAATCCGTCATTCCCGCGCAGGCGGGAATGACGTTCCTTTGGGAATGACGGTGGATCTTTGGAATAGCTATCGCAGGATTTTTTCTACCGCTAATAAGCCGGCAATAGAAATCACATCGGTAATTTCACCTCGCTCCAGCATGGCAATGGCCTCACTAAAAGGCAGGTGTTTTACTACCAGGTCACTTTCTGTATCTTCCAATGCCTGCTCTCCCTGCTGTAAATTACGGGCCAAAAAAACATAGCCCTGTTCATCCGTTACCGAATTGGATGTATGCAGCTTAAATAGCTGCTGCCAATCGCCGCCGTGCAAACCGGTTTCTTCCCGCAGTTCTCGCTGGGCGCAGTCCAGGGGTTCTTGCTCCAGTGAGCCACCACCCATGGGAATTTCCCAGCTGTATTCATCCAGGGCATAACGATACTGGCCCACCAGTACCGTATGATTATTTTCATCCAGGGGGATAATACCAATCGCCCGGTTTTTAAAATGAACCTTGCCATAAATACCCGATGAACCTGACGGAGTAATCACCTCTTCATGGGTTAAGGCAATCCACGGGTTGTCATACACAGAGGTTTGCGATTGACGCTGCCACGGCCCTATTTTGATCGGATGTTTAACCAAATCATTGTTGTCGTCGCTCATAAAAACTCATTACTCAAAGTTATACTCAGTAGGAATAATACTCCATATGGGCCAGATGCACAGAGCCCATGCTCCCGCCGCTGCCCAGCGGCTTAAATTATGGTAGAGTATTGGCCAATATCCGTACACACGGGAACAACAATATGACCAGGACCACAGAGCGCCGGCACCATTCGCGCTACCCTGCCAGCCATATCAAAGTACTGATCAAGTCCCTGCGCCATGATAGCGACTGGGAAAAAGGCCATATCAGTACAGTTGATTTCAATCGTTTTGGCATTGGCCTTGAAACCACCCATAACTTCGCCATTGGCGATATCCTTTCATTACTGATTCGCACCGACGACTCCACCCTCGCCGAGGTTAATGGCCTGGTTTGCAATCGCGCTCAAACACTGACTGGATATCGCTTTGGCGTGCGTTTTGAGCATGAGGGCTGCGAACAGGAAACATCTCCCGATGCAGTGATTAATATCAGTGAAGAGATATTAATGATTGAAAAGGAAGCTGTTTCGGCATTGCATTAAGCCATTTTGTATCCCTCTCACTGGTATAAACTGCCAACAATGGCCAAGGTCACTAATACTTTAGGAGTATTGGTGTACTCCCCCATTCATTAGACAATAACTCAGGCTAATAAAACCGTTATTAGCCAATTATTAGCCAACTACGAGTGCACTATGCGAGTACTAATTGTTGATGACCATCAACTGATTCGAGCTGCCTTAAGGGATTTATTACATCGACAATATTCAATACTGGATTGTGTTGAAGCCAGCAGTGGCGAAACTGCTCTCTCTGCGGTCAAGCAAAAGGAATTTGATGTGGCCATTGTGGACCTGTTTATTCCCGGTGAAACCGCCTTTGTTTTTCTCCAAAAGCTGTGCAAACAGAGACCGAGCCTGCCGGTGGTTGTTCTATCTGCCACTGACAATCAGCAGCATATGCAGCAATGCATAGATTTGGGAGCCAAGGCTTTTGTGAATAAAGGCGAGGCTATGGAAAAGGTGATAGATGCCATAGAAAAAGTGATCATTGGAGATGTGTTTTTACCGAGTGCACTTAGCAAAAAAGTTGAAACTTCGATTTCACCTGAGTCTGGAGAACTGCCAGACCTGAATTTAGAAATAGTGCTCAAGGTACTCACTGACCGACAGCTGGATATTATACGGATGATAGCCCAGGGCAAATCCAACAAAGCCATTGCTCGGGAAAAAGAACTATCTGACAACACCGTTAAGGTTCATGTCAGCGCCATTTTACGTGCACTGGATTTAAAGAACAGAACACAGATAGGTTTACTGGCCCAAAAGCTTGGGCTAATTAATTTCAATTAAGTTTGTTACATTTTATAAGATCATGAAATACAAATGCCAAAGGTTGGCCTAACTATTATGCAGGCACTGGCCACACCGCTATTACTAGCGGTGCTGGCTTTGTGTGCGCCGCTATTGGCCTACGCCGACAGTACTCATATCACCTTTGTAGTGGTTAAAAATGAGGGTATCTATAAAAAAATTATCGACTCTGCCCAACAGTCATTAAAACTTTCTGGCCACGAGATTGATGCGACCATTGTTGAAGTTAGTGAGGTTGAAGTTAATGAGGTTGAAGTTAACAAGGTTGAAGTTAACGAAGCTGACGTTAACAAAGCTAAAAAAGCCGGACACACTTCAGCTATAAGCAACGCCGATAGCCAGGTAGTCTCCATTGGCACCAAAGCGGCAGCCTTTAGCTATCAGCAATTTCCCAATAGGCCAGTAACCAATGCGCTAATCACCCATTCCAGTTTTGCGCAATTAGCCCAAGATAACTTTGGCAGTAGCGAACAGGCATTGGCTAAACAGATTACCCCACTATTTATTGACCAGCCTATATCGCGCTTTATTGCATTGGGTTTAGAACTGGTTCCCAACGCCAAGACCATCGGCGTATTAGTTGGGCCATCCAATAAATCACAAATACCCACCATCAAAGCCAAGGCGGCAAGCAATGGACTTCGTATTAATATTGCCCAGCTTGAGCCCAATAGCAACCCGATAAAAGTTATCGAACCGGTGATGCGTGGCAGTGACTTCTTTGTCGTGCTACCTGACAGAAAACATATCAACCAGCTGGCAGCAAAGTGGACACTGCCACTCAGCTATCGCTACCGTAAACCTTTAATCGCCTACTCACAGAAATATGTCGATGCCGGCGCACTGGCCTCGGTATTTACTTCCCTTGAAGATGTAGCTGATTCCATAGCCCTGCAATTGCAACAGAAAACCGACAGTGACCAGAGTACGCCGTTCTCTGTTTCCCTGAATCGCGCAGTGGGCCGGTCATTGCGTATTCAGCTTCGAAAAGCTGACGAATACCAGCAGCGATTGCAAAACAGGGAGGCGGCTGAGCAATGAACCTGAGACAAAAATTCTCCGGCATCCGCAGTCGCCTGTTGATTATTTCAATAGCGCCAATCCTTATTGTTGCCGCTGCTCTATCATTCTCCAGCCTGTCGACATCAACCGATATGCTTAATCGCTCGCTGGCTGATTCTGGAGAATCTACCGCCATCTTTATGGCCTCAACCGCCGAGCTAAGTATGTATGCGGAAGACCGGGCCACACTGGAAAGCCTTGGCCGTAGCGCTTTACGCTTACCCTCCCTTGCCGGTGTTGGCTTTATCAATAGCAGCAATCATCTTATTGCCGTTACCGGTGACAAACAGCTAATGAATGCAGCCTATATCAAGCCATGCATCCAGCAAGGCAGCTTTGATAGCAATGACTATTTGCATATCTGTAAACCTATTATCGGCAGCACCCGGGATTTTTCTGACTTTGGCTCGCAAGAGCAAGGGGAAGAGAATGTAGCGCCTGAACACTACGGCTGGGTTGTTTTGGCCATCAGTCGAGAAGCGCTATTTGCCCAGGTGCGTAGCAATATCTATATTATCGGTTCAGTTACCCTCGGTGTGGTTGTTATTGTTTCGATGTTGGCTTTGAGAATCGGCCGTAGTATTTCAGCCCCTGTACTCTCGCTGGAGAAAACAGTAAAGGACCTTGGTAAAGGCAACTATGAAAGCCATGCCGAGGAAGCCGGCCCCATCGAAACCCGGGCACTGGCAAAAGGGATTAATAGTTTGGCCACTGCAGTAGCTACCTCGCAGGAGCAACTGGAACAAAAAGTAAAGAATGCCACTCGACAGTTGACCCTGGCGCTAAAAAATATTACTGACAAAAACACCGACCTGGAGCAAGCCCAACAAGACCTTAAGTCGGCCATGGCCGCCAAAGACCAATTCCTGGCCAGAATGAGCCATGAGTTACGCACGCCACTAACCGCAGTGACCGGTTTTTCTCGCTTGCTTCATCAATCGGATATGGATGAAACACAGACCCAATACAGCGAAAATATTATTGCCGCTTCAGAATTACTAATGGGAACTATTGACAGCATCCTGGATTTTTCAAAACTGCAGGAACAAGCACTGCCCATTGAAATCATTGATTTTGATTTACGCGAAGCCATGGAAAGCCTGGTCGCCATGCAAGCTTACCAGGCCCACAGTAAATCACTGGAATTAGTACTGATTATTGATCCCGATGTACCTGTGCAATTACAAGGCGACCCTACCCGCATTAAGCAGGTGATCAACAACCTCCTGAGTAATGCCATTAAATTTACTGACCAGGGTGAAGTCATACTGCATATATCAGTGATTAAAGACAGCAAGGAAAAAACACGCCTGTCTTTACAGGTCAAGGACTCCGGTATTGGCATAGACAGTGAAAGCCAGAATCGTTTATTCCAACCTTTTTCACAGGCAGATGATTCTATTACCCGGCGCTTTGGTGGCACCGGTTTGGGCCTGGTTATTTGCAAGCAACTGCTGGAATTAATGAACGGCAGCATCCATATCAGCAGCGAGCCCAATAAAGGCAGTACTTTTTACGTCGAGTTGCCACTGGCTAAAAGTAACAACACCCCTAACACAAAACCAGAGAGCACCTCTTATAACAAGTGTGGTGAAAAACCATTAGCCGATGACAAACACAATACCGTCATCCAGCACCTCAAAGACCTGAACATATTGATTGCAGAAGATAACCCTTACAATCAGCAACTCATTAAATCAATACTGGAATTACTGGGAGCCCATGTCATTACCGCTGATAACGGCGAACAGGCTATTGTGCAATTCCAACAACATGCCGTTGATATTGTGTTAATGGATATTCATATGCCAGTGATGGATGGCATTACAGCCACGGTTCAAATTTCTGAACTGGCCGGTGACGAAGGGATACCCATCATCGGGCTAACGGCCAACATTATGGACAACGAACGCCAGACCCTGATGCAGGCCGGTGCCGCTGACATTTTATTTAAGCCACTGGACGAACAGCAACTGATTGCCACGATCACTGAGCTTGTGGGTAGAACTCCAATAAAAAATACCCTGGAAGATAACAAACAAACATCCGGACTGATGCAATCTGTCGCCTCCAAAGAAACTTTGCAACAAGAGCTTAACCGCCTGCTACAAAAACTCGAACAAGCCATCACCGAAAAAAAGCGGCAGGCCGCTGCAGAAATCATTCATGAAATGCAGGGGCTTTCAGGAATATTTGGCACCGAGGAAGTCACCACAGCGATTAATACCTTACACGTTACATTAAAGGCAGATTCAGCCTCTAACCGTACAACCACACTGATTGAAAATATAAAAATAACGATTAACAATCTATAAGCTGCTACTCACATAGTAAAGTTGTTAGGCAAAAAGTATGGGACTGCACTATAATCGGCAATCATCACAGTAAGTGATAAGCAACTCCATAATAAAAAGGACGGCCCCCTCCTATGGCTCAACACCGTATAAATGGGAAAGCAGCAGCTACAACAAATAGCCTGCTTCCAGTAATAGTTTTAACACTAAGCCTGCCTCTAAGCACATTAGCCGATAACAATCTGGTGACAGAAGAAGATATGTTTGGTGATATCCCCATGATCACCGGTGCCAGTCATTTTCCCCAGACCATCGCCGAGGCACCCACTTCGGTCACTATTATCGACCGCCAAATGATCGATGCCTCCGCTGCGGTAGAAATTGTTGATTTGTTTCGATTAATACCTGGCTTTCAGGTTTATATGCCCCACTACGGTCGCCCGGCGATTAATTATCACGGTTTTCCCCAGGAATATTCCTATCGGATGGAAGTAAAAATTGATGGCCGCTCGGTTTATGAGCCTTCAGAAAATGCCGTGCTTTGGTCAACGCTGGGTATAGAACTGGACGATATTGACTATATCGAAGTGATACGTGGTGCCAATGCTCCCGCTGACGGTGCCAATGCCACCACCGCCTCCGTCAATATTATTACCAAGGCTCCCATCGCCGTCAAAGGCTGGCGAGTGCGGGCAGTAGCCGGTGACTGGAACACGCAAAATATATCGGCGGCTTACAGTGGTATCGAGGATGGCTTCTCTTACAAAATCAATGGCGGTTATGATTATAACAGTGGTTTTCCCACAATCGATGGCAATGAATTCGATGATAATACTGAGACCAGCTATATCAACCTGCGGTCTATCATCACACCGACGCTGTATGACTCTATTGACGCTCAAGCAGGCTATAGCGATAGCAATATTGATATGGCTGACAGTGGCCGCTCTATTAGCGTCCAGGATATTATCAAGTGGGATTATGAAAGCTTCTACCTGTTTACAGGCTGGGAGAGACGTCTGGCCAATCAGGATAGCTTTGAACTCTTGTTCTACTATAACCGCGCCAATATCGATGCACCGGAAAACCTGGGGTTATTTTCTGATCTTCTGGGTGTAAGACCCAGTGATGTGCCGGACCAATTCCCCGGTCTTGATGATTTTGAAGTTCTCTATGGTCTTTACGATAGCTACGCCGAACGCAGCGATCTGGAGTTTCGCTACAAAGGTGATATCGGCGGCAGCACACGCTATATGCTGGGACTGGCCAGCCGCTATGACCGCATGAAAAGTGAGCGACAGTTTATTGATGCTGTTGACGTAGAAGAAAGTTCACAGCGACTCTTTACCAATATTGAAACCAAAGCCACAGACCACTGGACCTTTAACGCCGGTGTGATCATCGAGTACAATAAAATCGTCGATGATTACGCCTCCTATCGTCTCTCGGCCAACTACAAAATCAACCCAAACCACAGCCTGCGCTTTGCCTATAATGATGGCGAACGCTCGCCAGGGCTGTATGAAGCCAATCAGCAAAGCGGCGTTACCGAAGCCGGTTATCCCCTGGATGTAGACACTGTCGCACCGGACGACCTGGATACCGAAAAATTTGAAAGCCAGGAAATCAGTTATTACGGCAACCTGCTTGACCAGGCACTGACATTGGAAATCAAACTGTTCAAAGAAAAAAGTCGCGACCTGGTGAAATACACCAATATGGATACCGACTCCTACTTTGATTTTACCGACCTGAATGGTGACTTTACCCTGCGCACTAATTCAGCCTGGGTCAATGCCGAGGGTATTGAAACGCAAATCAAATACCAACCGGACCAACACTGGCTAGTTAACTTCCAGTACAGCTATACCGACCACGAGGGCTTATGGCTCCGGCAAATCTATGACACTGGCAGGCTGCGCATCAATAGCTGGGACGATATAGCCCCGGCAGAAATGACCAGCCTGACCACCGCCTACTTCTTTGCATCAGGTCTGGAAGCCAGTGTGATGATCTACTACCAGGACGAAACTGAGTGGGAGCAGGGAGACCCCTCTGACGACTATGTTCGGGTGGATGCCCGCCTGGCCAAGCGGCTAAGGGCTGGAGGTAACGAGGTATTAATCGAACTGATCGGCCAAAATGTCTTTGATCAGGACTATAGCGAGTTTCATCGCATTAACGACTATGAAAGCCGCTATTTATTGCGCTTGACCGTGGGGCTGTAATCCATTGGCCGTACTCCATTGGCTGAGGGCATTATCTACCCCACCGTCCCTGGAAATATTTATGGGTACTAATACTTAGGTATTATTTATTTTTTACCTTTTTACAGCCAAACTATAGTTAATGGTGACAGTGAGGAGGGCGGATTCCTCCATATACGGATCGTAGCACTTCAGCATCTAGCCCCCTTAGGATGGGGGCACACTTTCTTCTCCTACCCTTATAACCGCTCATTCCAGGGCGCCACCTTAAACAGCAGTAACATCCCCGGCACAGCAATCAACGCGCAGAGCAAAAAGAAATTAGTCCAGCCGGAGTATTCAACAATCACCCCCGTCACCGCATTGGCAAAGGTTCTGGGCAAAGCCGTCAGGGCAGTCAGCAAGGCAAACTGGGTGGCCGCATAACGCTTATCCGTTTCCCGGGCAATAAAGGCCACAAAGGCAGCAGTACCCAAACCGACACCCAGATACTCAAAAGCTATCACCGCGGCCAGCATCCATAGGTCAGCGCCCACCTCTGCCAAAACAGCAAAACCTAAAATACTCAACAGCTGCACCACACCAAAAATCCATAGCGCCCGGTTAATACCCAGCTTGATCATCCAGATTCCACCCAGCAGGCCGCCAATAATCATTGGCCATAAGCCAGCATTTTTAGCCACTACACCGATCTCAGTTTTGGTAAAACCAAGGTCGAGGTAAAACACCGACGACAAGGCGGTAGCCATACTATCGCCCACCTTATAGAAAAACATAAAGGCGAGAATCAACAGCGCTGCGGAGAGATTTTTACGGGTAAAAAATTCTTTAAACGGTTCAACAATGGCAGAATGCAAAGTGGCTGGCGTCCCTTCCACCCGAGGGGGCTCCTTCACCCATAAGGTCATAGCCACGCCGGGCAACATAAAAGCCGCCACGATCCAAAACACCAGCGACCACGACATAAAGTCCGCCAGTATCAACGCCAGCGAACCCGGCACCAGGCCCGCTATACGATAGGCTTGCACATGAATAGTATTGCCCAGCCCCAACTCGGAGTCCGGCAGTATCTCACGTCGAAAAGCATCTAACACAACATCCTGGCTGGCACTAAAAAAAGCCAGGGCCAAAGCCATATAAGCCACTGTAACCAGAGATAACCCGGGGTCGAGCATACCCAGGCAACCTATCAATAGCAGGCTGGCAAGCTGCATCGGTAGCAACCAGCCTCGGCGGCGCCCCAATAGTGGCGGCGTATATCTATCCATTAGCGGCGCCCAGAGAAATTTTAAGGTATAGGGCATACCCACAAGGGCGAATAAACCAATCTCTGCCAGGCTGGCATTATTCTCACGCAACCACACCTGCAGTAATTGAATAATGACGTAAAGGGGTAAACCAGAACTAAAACCGGTAAACACACAGATCAGCATGCGGCGGTTAAAAATGGCTTGTTTTAATTCGGGATTGATCAAGAATGATCCTTATAAAGAAACAATAGAACAAGCCTGATGTTAACAAGAATGATTGTTGGGCACGAGTAGATTATACTCAATCCCTACCCTGTCACTCCCACGACAACTTACGTCATTCCCGCGAAGGCGGGAATCCAGCGCTGTAGATTTCCGCTTCGCGGAAATAACAGCATAAGCATGCAGGCTGGATTCCCGCCTTCGCGGGAATGACGGGGCTACGGCGATGACGGGGCTACGGGAATGACGAGACTATGGGAATGACGAGACTATGGGAGTAACAGAGCAAAAAAATGATACCCATGAAACAACTGATCCTCGGCGGCGCCCGCTCCGGCAAAAGCTCACTGGCAGAACGGCTGGCCAAAGATAGCGGCAAATCAGTTATCTATATTGCCACCGCCGACGCCAGCTATAACGATGTTGAAATGGAGCAACGCATTCAGCACCACCGAAATAGCCGCCCCGCTCACTGGCCCACCATAGAAGAACCGTTATATCTCGCCGAGCAACTAAAGCAGCAGGCCAGCGCTGATAGCTGTTTGCTAGTGGACTGTCTGAGTCTATGGCTGAGTAATTGCCTAATGCAGGAAGATAAAGACTTCTGGCAACAGCAACGGCAACAACTGATGCAATGTTTTGCCACACTACCCGGCGATATTATTTTGGTCGGTAATGAAGTCGGTTCCGGCATTATCCCACTGGGTGAAATTAACCGACGCTTTGTCGATGAAACAGGCTTTCTGCACCAGGCTTTAGCCAAACACTGTGACCGCGTCATACTAACGGCTGCGGGTTTACCGCTAGTCATGAAGGGAAACCCCCTATTATGAACTGGCTAGAGCAGCCCGTTAAATCCCCCTGTGATAAATCAATACTGACGGCAACCGCGCGCCAGCAGCAACTCACAAAACCACCGGGCTCTTTAGGACAATTGGAAACACTGGCCATTCAGCTAGCCGGGCTACAAGCCACCGAAACCCCAGCCGTCAACAACATCGCCATCAGTATTTTTGCCGCGGACCACGGTATTGCCGCCGAAAAAGTCTCCGCCTTTCCACAGGCAGTTACTGCAGAAATGATTAGAAACTTTGCCCATGGTGGCGCCGCTATTTCAGTATTGGCTAAACAACTGAACGCGAAACTGCGTGTTGCCAACCTCGGTACAGTGACAGAGCTGGAAGCTATAACAGGCGTTGAAGATAATCGCCTTGGGGCTGGCACTGCCAACTTTGCCAAAACAGCGGCAATGACTGAACAACAATTGCAACAAGCCCTGGCCATAGGCAAACAACATATTGATGAAGCCGGTGCCGATATATTTATTGGTGGTGAGATGGGCATTGCCAATACCACCTCAGCCACCGCACTGGCCTGCGCCCTTCTGCAAAAACCTGCCTCGGCATTAACCGGCCCGGGCACCGGTATTAACCGTGAGACACAGCAACATAAACAACAGATTATTGAAGCCGCATTGGCCCTGCATCAACCCAAACCAAGCCAAGCCCTTGAAAACCTACGCCTGCTAGGTGGCTTTGAAATTGCGGCACTAACAGGTGCCTTTATCCGTGGTGCTCAAGTGGGTATGCCCTTATTAATTGATGGATTTATTGCTTCCATTGCCGCACTCACTGCCCTGTGCTATCAACCCGGCATTGCCCCCTGGTTAATCTTAGGTCATCAATCCGCTGAACCCGGCCATCAAGCGGTAGTCGCTGCCTTAGATAAAACACCACTACTACAATTACAAATGCGCCTGGGAGAAGCCAGCGGTGCCGCCTGCGCTGTTCCCCTGTTGCAATTAGCTTGTACACTGCACAACAGCATGGCAACCTTCGACAGCGCTAATATTAGTACGGCCACACCATGACAATATAACAAACAGCATGACAAACACTATGACAATAACTGACTTTCAAACCACGACCATCGATATTTTACGCCACGGCCAAACCGTAGCCGATGATATTTTGCGAGGACGCATTGATGTCCCCCTATCGGATAATGGTTACCAACAGATGCAGGATCGCCTCAACCCGTTAATAGATCCGTCTGCACCCTGGCAACAAATCATTACCTCACCATTACAACGCTGCGCCGCCTTTGCCGATGATATCAATCAACAGCACGGCACCCCGGTGACGATAAATGAGGGTTTTTTAGAAATGGACTTTGGCGACTGGGACGGTAAATCCTTTGAGGAATTAAAAGCTAACGACCCAGTACTGTTTAGCAAAATATGGCGGCAACCCCATCGTTACAGCCCACCTAATGGCGAACCCTTTACCGATTTTTCAGCACGTATTGGCTCGGCATGGGAAGGCTTGATAAAACAGCATGGTGGCAAACATATATTGCTGATTTGTCACGGCGGCGTTATCCGAGCCTTGCTAGGCCATATTATGGAAACTCCACTCACAGCACTATCCCGTATTGAGGTTCCCTATGCCTGTTTAAGTAGAGTCAAAGTTCACCATCAACAAGGTAAAGACCATTGGCCGCAATTAATTTTTCATAACGTTCATCAATAGGATAACCATGAGGCTAACTACAAGTCATTGGTTAAAAGCCCTGGCCACCGCCTTTATTTTTTTAACGCGCTTACCTATGCCGCGATTTGAAAGCATAGCGCCAGAAGATGAAGGGCGATCATTGCTCTGCTTCCCCATTGTCGGCCTGGTCATTGGCCTAATGATGTTGGTGTTGGCAAAAGCATTATTTCCTTTAACATCGCCATTAGTCATTGCTGCCGTATTGGTAGCTTTCTGGGCTGCCGTCACCGGCGGTCTTCATCTGGACGGTCTGGCCGACAGCGCGGACGGCTGGTTAGGTGGTACCAATGACGTCAATAGAACCCTGGAAATTATGCATGATTCCCGTTGCGGCAGCGGTGCACTAGTTGCTGTGGTCTGTGTTTTACTGGTGAAGTTTGCGGCTTTAACGATCGTTGTGCAGCACCAACTGTGGATGGTATTAATCATCGCGCCGATTTTAGGTCGCTGTATAGCGCCGTTATTATTTATTCCAGGCCCATTTCCTTATGCGCCTTACGTACAACCTTCAGGCATTGCCAAACACTTTATTGAGCACTGCCCCGCTATCGCCAGACAGACCACCTTAGCGGCGATTATTCTCTGTGGTATTGCCTTAGGGAGTATCACCTCCGGGCTACTTATACTTGGCAGTTGCACGCTAATACTATTTTTACTGCGACGCTTAATGTTACAAAGATTGGGAGGGGCGACGGGCGATACAGCAGGAGCTGCTACTGAAATTATTGAAACGACGGCGTTACTTAGCGCAGGACTATTTTTAGTACCAACACTATAATTAATCCCGTTGATGGGCGTCGCTGGCTTTATCTTCCTGCCAGCCATTGTCCATAACCACATTATCCAGCTTACCGCTTTTGATCCAGCCTTCTTGCTCTAACATGGGCGCATCATAAAATTTCTCAACATGGCCCAGGCATAAAATAGCAACAGGTTTGGTGTCATCCGGCATAGCTAATAATTCACGCACAGCACCGGGATCAAACATCGACACCCAACCCAGGCCCAAACCTTCAGCCCTTGCCGCTAGCCACATATTTTGAATCGCACAAGACACTGACGCCAAATCCATTTCCGGTAAAGTACGACGGCCAAAAACAAAATTGTCGCGCTTATCCATCAAGCCCACCACTAGCAACTCACCACAATCCATAATCCCTTCAACTTTTAACTGCATAAACTCATCTTCACGCTGCTGCAAAGCCCTGGCGGTTTTAATACGCTCCTGCTCGACTAACTGATGCAAAGACTGCCGGACAGCCGGATCACTAATACGCATAAAGCGCCAGGGCTGCATCATGCCAACACTGGGAGCGGCATGAGCAGCTGCCAATAATTTGTTCACTACATCGGGATCAACAGGCGCCGATAAAAAATGGCGCATATCCCGCCGCTGATATATGGCGTTGTAAACAGCTTGCTTATGATCTTCAGGGAATTCGTGGGGCATTGTTTTGGTATTCGAGTTAGACGGGGCAACAGTATAACAAAGTTTTGAGACCACACGCTTACCATCATTTCCCCCCTTACCGTCATTCCCGCGCAGGCGGGAATCCCGACTGCAGGGGTATGCTGTTATTTTCGCCAAAGCGAAAGTCTACAGCACGGGATTCCCGCCTGCGCGGGACTGACGGTAAGGGCGAG
>NZ_JAQWFR010000026.1 GCF_029238675.1 Oceanicoccus sp.
GATTATAATCCACCAAACCGCCCCGCATAAGGTGGATTGCAATCCACCCTACGATTAGTAATATTTTTATAGAGCATGACTATGAACGAAAAACTCGCTAATGCCGCCAATATTCTTCACGAGCAAAAACTCCACGCCGAAAGCAAGGAACTCAAGCCCGGCGAAGAAGATCACTACCGTATCTGGCAGGCTCAGGCATCACCGTATTCCTATAAGGTGATGACCTTTATGAATTATAAAGGTATCCCCTACAAGAAAGTACTAGGCACCATGATGGAACTGGACTGGGCAAAAACAGTGGCGGGGCAATCTATTGTTCCCGTTATGCTGGCCCCGGACGGACAAGTGATGCAGGACTCTACGCCGATTATGATCACTCTGGAACAGCAGTTTCCGGCTATAAAAACGGTACCTGATCAAACTGGGCTGGCTTTTATTATGTGGTTGATTGAGGAATTCTCAGACGAATATATGCCCCGACTCCATATGCATACCCGCTGGGGTAATGAGCAGAATCGCAATACTTTAAGCCACCGTATATCTCGCGGCATTACCTTTGGCAGTACGGAGATGGAAACCGCGGATTTGGCCCCTATTCTCCGCAAGCGTCAAACGGGTTTTGACCAGCATTTAGGGCTGGAAGGTGAGGGCGTTCGTACCAGTCTGGACCAGCAAGTCAAAGATTTACTGGCGATATTGGAGCAGCACTTTTTGCATTATCAATTTTTGTTGGGCTATCAACCTTCGATAGCGGATTTTGCACTCTATGGTCCTCTTAAAGTGCACTTTTACGAAGACCCTTATTCCAACGAAATCATGGAAACCCTGGCGCCACGGACCTGTAACTGGATACACACCATCAACGATTTGGGTGATACCCGAGGTTGTGCCGGCCAGACTGAGTTTGGTGACTGGATTGATTTTGATAACGGTTTACCAGAAACCTTGCAAGCCTTGCTGGCTTATATTGGTAAAACCTATATCCCCTTTGCAACAAACTGTGCTGAGGCCTGTGTTAAAAGAGAAAAGCAGTTCCAGGCTGAGATTTACGGTGTCACTGCCAGCTTTAGCGCCCATCAATATCGGGGCTGGAGTTTTGAAGAACTGCAATTGCGCTATCAGGCGTTAACGGATCAGGATAAGGAACAGGTTGATGCTGTGCTTAATCAAGCCAGTGTGCTGCCCGCTATGATGAGTGGTGGCATATTGCATAATGGCTTATTCGATGGTTTTACGCCGCCATTTATTGAAGATGGCATCCCCGATGCCCGTATCAGGCGGCTGAAGGAAAAAGAGGCGCAAGCCAAAGCCGAAAATTAGAATCAATAGGGTCAGAATCAATAGGTTCAGAGTCGTTATAACCTTGTAGCTCAAGGAAATTTATCTGCTCAATAACACTGACCCTATTGATCCTGAGCCTATTGATCAATGTTTCCAGCTTTAGGCGCAGTTTCAAACGCTGGTTTGGAGAAACGCCATCCGAGTATATTGCTCGAGTTAGGATAGACTAAAGCCTATTACCGTTTACGGGAAAAAACCCAAGCATCCAACAACGCAGTCACCGTCAATAGCATCAACCCCAAAATAAACCGCAAGTCCCCAATATAAAGCTGCGTCTCAATCGGAAAAGCAATCGTTTTACTAATCGCAGCATGCTTAAAATGATGCTGCCCTGCAAACTCCGGGTTGCTCAGGATATCAAAAAGAGTCCTGCGGCTGCGGTATCGAAAAATGGCACCGGCATCCCAGACCTCGGCGTTTTCTATCCCTACTAAATCTAAAGCGTTGCTAAAAGCCTCGCCTATAATGACGGGATGGGAGGCTCTTCCCAGCATGGCGGGTAGCATGTGTTGCATATAGCGGTCCATAAGGTCTTGGGCGGACTCTCCTGGCTCTGCACCCTCAACAAGGCCGGGGCTTTCATTGTAATCAATGGCGTTGATCATCAGAAACTGGCGGCCGGTGTCGTTGCGGAGCATTTTTTCTACTCGATGAATACCAGCGAGGTCGCTGCCGCCTGCCGGTCTGCTGGCAACATACTGGTCAATTTCCTGGTCTGTTAGCGGTGGTCTGAAGTCGGTATACCAGGCAAAGAAACTTAGGTAGAGGGCACTGGTGATTATCCAGAGTTTGCTGCGTGCGGTCATAGCGTTCTCTCATGGCTTGTTATAGGGTATAGTTCTTCATGTTATGTCATATCTTATGTCATATCTTATATCATAACAACAATCACCAACACCTTGATTGACGGGCTCTTAGACTATGAATACATTCACTCTCCCTATCCGTCTTCAGGGTATGCACGCCAGCCCTTACACCCGCAAAGTGCTTGGGGTATTGCGTTATCGTCGGATTCCCTATCGTTTTATCATAGGCCAGCCGGGCTTGTTTGCCGATACCGGTCATGTTGATACCGAGTTATTACCTGTTGCCAAACCATCGCTGTTACCGACCTTTTACCAGCAGGATGAAGCGGGTAATGAGAGGGCATTTACCGATAGTACACCGATACTAGAGCAATTGGACCAGAGTTCTCCGGGCCGTAGTGTTCATCCCACGGACCCCGCGTTAAATTTTATTAATTATTTATTAGAAGACTATGCCGATGAGTGGCTGACTCGCTGTATGTTCCATTTCCGCTGGAGCCATGACGCGGATATTGAGAAAGCCGGGACCTTGTTACCCTTGTTAACGTCCCCTTCATTAGCCGAATCCATGCTTGAGGGGTTTAAAGCTGATTTTTCCCAGCGTCAGATTAGTCGCTTGTTTGTTGTTGGCTCCGATAAGGTAACCGCGCCGGTGATTGAGGGGAGTTATATTCGATTTTTACAGCTAATGGATGCGCATCTGCAGCAACATGCTTTTCTTATGGGCGCGCGCCCGGGCTCCAGTGATTTTGCAGCCTTTGGGCAGTTAACCTGTTTGACCCATTTTGATCCAACGCCAATGGCTTTATCCCTTGAGCATGGACCGCGTACCTACGCATGGACAGAAAGAGCGGAAGACCTTTGTGGTTATGAAGTGGAAGAGGGAGATTGGTTAGACTCTCGCAACCTGCCCGATAGCTTAATGGCCTTGTTAAAAGAAGTTGCACGCACCCATATGCCGCAACTATTGGCCAATGGTAAAGCCTTGCAAGCCGGTGAGAAAACTTTTGAAACCACGATTGATGGTTTGCCGTGGACGCAGCCCAGTTTTCCATATCAGGGAAAATGTTTATTATGGATAAGGGAGAGATACAACAAGCTTGAAGGTGATGATCAAAAGGTCGTCCATAATATTTTAGCGACGGCAGGGCTATTACCGCTGGTAAAAGACTAAAAGTCAGTTTCGCGGTTGACCAAAAATGCGTTTAGCCAGAGTAGGCTTAGCTTTAACCGTGGTTGGGTCAACCGGTAATTGATAATCCTTTGTCAGTCCGGAATCAATCACGCCGTCCTGATGTAAACTAGCTATCCCGCCAACGTTAGCAAACACCTGTTCAACTCGTTGTTGATCGTCTTTAGTTAATAAAGAAAATTCACGCTGTAATTCCTGACGACAGAAAACCCGATAGTCGGTCGTTACAGTCCCATTAAAGGTCAAACTGTTCCCTTTATAATCAAACCGTTTTTTGCCTTGAGAAAACGCTACAGCATTTTGATAAAGATAAGGTAAATAATCCTTGGCGATACGTTGCAGTAGCGGTTGCCAGTAATCAGCTTCCGGCCAAACCCAGCTTATATCATGACTTATCTTCGACTGTTTGATATTCCATAACCTGGATAGCCATTCATAAGTATTCGGCCCTTCTCTTCGCATCACTTCCGCTGAAATAGGGTCATTGCCAAAATGCCGAAACATCGAAGCAAAATAACCGAAGTCGGCAATACTGGGGTGACTGCCCAACAAAAAGTCCTGTTGCTCAAATAAGGGCTCCATAAACTCCAATTCACGGTACAGCATATCCCGCACATCATTAGAATTATGCTGATCAACGCCATCTTTCCATAACCATTCATTAAGCTGGCGACGAGCAAAATAAAACCCCAAAGGGATAGCCAGGGGTTTGGCGATCATGGTACTGGCAATACGCCGACCTAAAGTGATACGTGAGACTTTAGGCACCCAGCGCCACCACATGGCAGGTCGCCATAGCCATTCATCGCCATAATCTTCCATCAGTAGTGCGAAAAATCGAAGGGCAGGGTCCTGCGGCATGATCGAGGGTTGGGGGTGGTGGTGTTCCAGCCATTGCATCATTGGCGTGGTGTCATGGAGCCACTGTCCATTGGCCATTTCAATCGCGGGCATTTTCGCTGTGCCCGTTTTTTCAGCGATCATAGCGACGGTGCGGCTGTTACAGTTTACCAGCGAGTGAGGTATTTCTTTATAGCGTAGATAGGCTTCCAGCTTTCCTGAGAAGTAAGAAATATCCGATTTATAAACGGTATAGCGCGTGGCCATGGTTCATGTTTTTCTTCGTTTAAAGAAGATGATAGCCATAGCCGTTAATAGTAATAATAGAGAAAGTATGCCTTTGTTATTAGCCAGTGTTTCTTTAATGCGTTTTACCGCGCCGTTACGGCCTGCCTGTACAGTTTGGTTGTAATCCTCAGGCACGGGTAGAACGCCATTTTGCCGAGTATAAATCTCATACTCACTGAGCAGGTCAGAAAAAACTGCAGGGCGTTGCTTTTCAATCGCCTGGGTTTCGCCGGGGTCTTGTTCAATATTGTATAGGTGCCAAAGGCTATCGTTTTGGCCGCCTCGATTATAGGTGATTTTGTAATCGCCTTTAATTAAAGCGGCATTGCCGCCAATTTCATAGGCAATAATATCGCTGTCGTTATAGACCGTGTCTGTGCCGCCGTTAAGTAAAGGGAGTAAATCTTTACCGGTTTGAGGTTCAATCGTTTTACCTTTGTACTCACTGCCGGGGTGTTGGGTACCTGCGATAGTCAAAATGGTTGGAGCTAAATCTTTAACAAAGGCTTTGCTGTGACTAATCTGGCCTTGTAGCTGTTCAGCGAGTATCGGGCCACTAATTATCATGGGGACGCGCATACCGCCTTCGCCAGAATGAAATTTATAATGTCCTAAAGGTGATGCTGCAGCACTGGCAAAGCTGGTGCCAATGGTGTTCCAGCTGTAGCGTTCTCCCAGTGTTTCAAAATCAGAGGTGTAGCCCAGCATATGTTCCCTGATCAAGGAAAATCCCGCATTTACCGCGGGGTCAGAAGGTTCCGGGCCGTTATCCGAGGTAAAAATAATGACGGTATTGTCGTATTCGCCGATAGCTTTTAAATATTCCACTAAACGGCCAATATGAAAATCCATCGCGTCCACCATGCCGGCATAAACGGCCATACGCTTGCTGTTAAAGCGTTTTTCTTCAGCGCTTAAGCCTTCCCAGTCGAGGGTGGTATTCATGGTTTTTACCGGTGCATCCTGGGCTATCAGTCCCAAGTCTTTAACCGCTTGCTCGCGGTTGTCTCGCAGTACGCTCCAGCCAGACTGATAGGTATTAAGATATTTTTCGGTATATTCTCTCGGCGCCTGCACGGGTATATGCACTGCTTGAAAAGCCAGATAGGAGAAAAAGGGCTGCTTATCACCGCGATGTTTTTCAATCTGCTTAATGGCTTTATCGACAATAAATTCAGAGGAATAAAAATCTTCTGGCAGAGTGATTTCCTTGCCATTTTCAAACCATAATGTCTTCCGGTAGTTGGGTATATAGGCTTGTTGGGTCCAGTTATCGCCGCCGGAAAAAGGCATCATCACCGTTTGTTCAAAACCTCGTTGGCTTGGCATCAAGGAGGGGTCTTCATAACCCAGATGCCATTTGCCGGTCATATTGGTGTGGTAGCCAGCGTCTTTTAATAGCGTCGCTATAGTCACAATATTGTGATTAAGCGTGCCGCGATAAAAAGGGGAATGAGACTGTGCGGGTGTCAGGGCTTCTGCAATATTGGCAACACCGGCACGGTGGCTGTCAACGCCGGTCAGTAGCATGGCGCGGGTGGGGGCGCAGCTGGCAGTGGTGTAATAGCGGCTAAAGCGTAAACCTTGCTGTGCTAGTTGATCGAGGTTGGGGGTGTTAATTTCACTCCCGTAGGGAGCGATATCAGAATAGCCCAGATCATCGGCGAGGATAACGATGATATTGGGCTTGGCAGCAGAGGCTGCTGCCCATGTGGAGAGCAATAACGTAGTAAGGGCTACTAAAAAAACAACAGTTTGTGAGTTAAGTTTTAGTTTACACATAAAGGCTCTTTGTATACGTTTTGTCATTCCCCCGAAGGGGCGTCATCCCCGCGGAGGCGGGGAACCAGCACTGTAGATTCCCGCATTCGCGGGAATGACTGAAGTCATATGTGATTATCTCTCAGCAATAATCGCCATTATCTTATGGGCCGTTTCCAAGCCAGAATTCTGATTCTGCCCCGTCACAAAACGCTTTTCATCATCTACCGTTACATGGGTAGCAAACATATCGACAAAGGCGGTGCTGCTTTCAAACACTGCGCCGGCTTTGCGCAATTCCGTTTCCGGGTGAAGGGGAGTCGCTGTGATGCCCAGCTCTTTAATCTGCTTATCTGTCACTCCAGTTATTTTACGTCCGGCAATTAGCAGTTGACCGTTTTCGTCTTTGGCTTGAATTAAACCCAGTGCACCGTGACAAACAGATCCAATGATCGGTGTCTTGTCGGTATTAAAATAGGCTTCGGAGATCTTTTCGCCCAGTACTTTGGATTGGCCTAGGTCATAGGCTGCCCCCCAGCCACCGGCCAGAAAAATAATGTCGTATTGATTGAAATCTACATCATCAATCTTCAGTGAGTTTTTGACCTTGGCTTGAAGTGTTGCATCGGCCAGATAGCGCTTGTCTTCAGGGCTGATTATCGCGCGGCTAAGGGTCTCGGGATCGACAGGGATTTCACCTCCTTGAATGCTGGCCAGATCTACCTTCATACCACCATCGGTAAAGGTGTAGTAGGGGTGGGTCATTTCTGAAGCCATAACGCCAGTGGCATCGCCGGTGGTTTCTCCGGGGTTATTAAGCACAGCATGGCTGGTAGTAATAATTAAGGCGCGTTTACCTGGCAAGGTCGTGGTAGGGCCGTTATAGGCTGGGTGCATACCTGCCTTATGTAAGATGGTCGGCAGAGTGATGGCAATCAGGATTGCCAAGGCTACCAGCCCAATAATTATTTTTTTAAGTGTGCTAGCCATTGTTGAGCTCCTTATGGATTAAATTTATCAGCATAGACTATGACAAAACTAGAGGCTTGGGAAGTGCTATTTACAGGAAAAAGCTAAGGGCCGGGATTAGCTTTTATCCGCCGCTACCATAAAGCTTTCCTGATTAACGCAGGCCAACAAATCACCTGTGGCCGAGTAAAATAACCCTCGGCTATGGCCGCGACCGCCCTGTGCTGCCGGGCTATCTTTGACATGTGCGGCCCAGTTATCCAGCTGCGCTTGCTGATAAAACCAAATACTATGATCAAGGCTGGCCGCTTTGAGTTTTTGGTCTTCAGTAATGATATGAGGTCTAAGGGCTACCGTTGGCAAATTCCAATCACTGCAATAGGCCAGTAATAGGGTTTGCTGCCAATGGGTTAATGCCAGGGTGTCGTCAGCGGTTTTGAACCAGGTGATTTGCTCCGGCTTTAACTCAATATCAAATTTATTGATATCTTCGATACGTACTTCCAATGCGGCATCGTCTCGGGTTTTATCTTCCGGTAACGGTGTCATGCGATCGATAAAGAGGGTGGCTTTATCTTCTGCTGGCAATGATAAAGCCGGTGCTTTACGAGTATGCTCAAAGCTCTGTTCGGGAAGATGGAAAGTGACTGTGGCAAAGAAGATGGTTTTGCCTTGCTGTTCGCAATAGACATTAAAAATTTTAAACCGCCGGCCATCTTTTAAATCATCAACGCGAATCTGAATGTTTTCTTTAGCAATACCTGGTCGTAAAAATTGACCGTGTAGTGATTGCAGGGCGTAGTTACTGGGACTGCATTGTCTAGCGGCATCAATGGCCTGGCTAAGAATCAATCCGCCATAAACATGAAAGTCATTCGTGCTTGGCTGACCGATAAAATGCCGATCTTTATCGGCTGTGACTTGCAGGCTCTGAACTAGCCGCGCTAATGGGCTCATAGTATTTTTAACTTGAAGTATTTCCAGGTAATAGCTTGATAAGTAGGCACCAGCTTGTGCTGGCGCCTATAGAGAATGGCAAGGTATTAATTTGGCCAGTAAAGATAAACATCCCCGTCTTCGTAGTCGGCATTCGACGTTTTGTCGATCAGTTGTGGTATTTCTATCGCACTTTGCCATAGCGGTGCTGCCTGTTCGGCGTGGTGTGCATCGAGTAAGGCGGTTAGTTCAGCGGCTTTTTCTGGCTGCTGAGTTAACAGGTTGTTTTGCTCCGTTGGGTCATTATTTAAATCAAATAAAAACACAATAGGTTTAGTGCCGGGTTTGTCGGGCTGTTCAGCCCGAATCATTTTCCAGCCTTCATGCCAAACGGTTTGCTGATGGCCGTTATGCCAGAACAAGGTTTTATGGGGTGCACCGGTTTGCTCGCCGGTTATAAAGGGCAGTAAGTTAACACCGTCCAGTTTGCGATCAGTGGGAACGCTGGCCCCAGCTGCTGCGGCAATGGTATGAAATAAATCGATATGGTGAATAGCTTCGTTTGATGTTTGGCCAGCTTCTATTTGTGCAGGCCACTTCGCCATATAAGGCACATGGGTGCCGCCTTCAAAGTGGCTAAGCTTCCAGCCACGGTAAGGTTTATTGAGGTCCGGCAAACCCAGATAACCGGCACCGCCATTGTCACTGGTAAAGATAATCAGCGTGTTGTCACTCAAACCATTTTCTTTCAGGCTTGCCTCGATTTTTTCTACGCTTCTATCCAGCGATCTAAGCATGGCCGCATAGGTTCTCAGTCGGTGGTCTTTGATATGCGCCAGGGCGTCGTAATCTTCCCGGCTAGCTTGTACCGGGTTGTGAGGACCCCAGTGTGCCAGATATAAAAAGAAGGGGCGATTGCGGTTAGCTTCAATAACATCTACTGCAGCGTCGGTAAAATAATCGGTTAAATAGCCTTTGGGTTCAAAGGGGGGGCCGCCATTCCATTGGACTTCGTAGCTGCCTACTGTCCAGACCATATTGTCGATGGGATCACCCTCTATTTTTGCATTGACCACATCGGGGTGGTCGGGGGGAAGGTAGAAAACTCCTTTCATATAGAGGCTGTCATTGAATCCTTGTTGTTCCGGGCGCATGTCGCCATTAGAACCGAGATGCCACTTGCCAATATGGGCGGTGTAATAATCCTGTTGTTGCAGTACTTCGCCAATGGTTATTTCTTCGTTGGGCATGCCGAGAAAATCTATCCCCGGGAGGGTGTCGGCAACATCCATATCAACCAATGGAGGTGGGGTGGTGGGGCTGAGTTCTGCCATCCAACTAGAAATAAGTACGCCGGTTTTATAGATAGGGGTGTATTCCAGACCAAAACGAGTGGAGTAGCGCCCGGTCATTAACGAAGCGCGAGAACTGGCACAGACGGCATTGGCGGCATAGCCGTTGTTAAAGCGGACACCTTGTTGCGCAAGTTGGTCGATATTTGGTGTCTGCAAACTACCATCGGCGGCACCGCCGTTGTAGAGGGAAATATCATTAAAACCCATATCATCGGTTAGGATCAGAATAATATTAGGGGGTCTTTCGGCGGGTGTTTGTTCTGCACTGGCTGGACCCTGCGGCCACACGACGGGTTTGTTAGGCTCGATATTACTGGTCAGCGCAGCAAGTTTGGGCGCGGCAAACAGTAAAATATTGAGCCGGTTTTGCCATGCGGTTAACGCGGTAACCATAATGACGACAACAATAATGGATAGTTTTTTCATATAGGGGTACTCGTTAAACGAAAATAAGATACAGCAGGCTTGCGGCCAGTGCCAGAATTAAGGCGACGACCAGAGCGAACCAGGGCGAAGTCTAATCCAGCAAAGAGATCATTAGGCCTCGGCTAGCGGCCACTTTATTATCCAGTAATTCTCCCCAGATGGTTTGCAACTGCTCGGCCCCATGAACCCACTCAACATTAATTAAATGATTAAGCTCAGCAGCGACTTTTAAACTGTGCTCCATGCCTTTAAGCATGGTGGCGCCGGGGCCCCACTCGGCATCACGGGCGGCAATATGCCCGGGTGCAAAGAAAAACGTCGGTTTAGCGCCGGGTAGTTTCTCCATCCTGCCGCCGGCTTCCCAGTGGCTGGCACCTACCATGGAGCTTTCTACCATATTATCCCCGAGAAGATTGTGCAGAGTGGTCGTCAGACCAATATTACCCGACATATCAATATAGGCGCTGGGCAGGCTGTTATCAATTTGCTCTTCATTGCCATAGGTCACCACCTGGTCACAGCAGCCAAGACCATTCACAAAATCGAGGTTGCCGGTTGAAGTAATACCGACGATTTTGGCAGTCACAGCTGGATCATCTTGCAGCATTTTGGCCAGACCAAAACCGGTTTTAGAAGATACCGAGCCGATAAGGATTTGTTGGGCATCAAACAGATTGTTGAATAGCAGATAGTCATACAGTACAAAAGAAGTACTAAATAGTGGTACCAGCAAGCAGCGTTCGTTTTCATACTGCTGCACAAAATCCGGTTCCGCTTGAGTGCGGCGGTAGGTGTTATAGAGGCCCGGTAATTCTCTGCGGTGCTCGGTAAAGTCGATAAATTGGTCGGCAATAATATTGCCGGGTTTGAGGACGGTATGGCTAGCCATGGGGAAAAACCCCCACAGGCGCTCACCGACGGCGATATCATCACATTCAGAGGCGACAACATTAGCACAGGCCCAAACTGGCACTTTACCCCAGTGTTCTTCAGCGGCTTCTACAGGTGTTGGGTAGTAGTTCCAATAACCAATCATGTCACCGGAAAGGGCATAACTGACGTTGTTTGCAGTGAGGCCAAATTTATCTATGGCTACTAACACTTCACCTTTGCCGGGGGTAGGCACTTTAGCATTCACTACTTTGGTATTGCGAAAGTCTTTACGGTTGGTCCAGAGTTCTGTCAGTTGCGTCATGTTGAGCTTGCCTATGGGGTGATCTGTATAATATATTGTCATCATATATGACAGTATATTCAAAGACAACAAGTACAACTTGGATAAATCAGGCTGAATTAAAATGTTAGTTTTAGGACGTTAAAATGGGTTGGATAAGATACAAGTGAAGGGTGTTTGTGGCAAAATACACCGCAGGGTATTGATTTTAATGGGTTTGGTGGAATATCAGTGAGTGCTTCAAAAGTAGATGGTCGTCAGCAGCGCAGTGAGCGCAGCCGTCAGCAAATTATCGATGCGATGATTCAGTTGATGAATAAGGGGATTTATATCCCTACTGCACAGCAGGTGGCGAACGAGGCGGATATTTCTATTCGTACTGTCTTTCGTCTTTTTTCGGAAATGGACAAGCTCTTCCTGGAAATTGATGAGGTTCTGAGGCCGAGTTATGAGAGTTATTTTGATGCTCAGGATACCAGTGGTTCTTTAGAGGATCGTATTATGCGGGCGGTTGAAGCCCGTGTTAGCTGCTATCTTGAGATACGTGCCCTGTTCGTTGCAACCCGTAGCCTGTTGTGGCGCTCGGAAATACTCACAGAGACTTACCAAAACAACCAGAAACGCCTGCGTCAGAATCTGATCAATATGTTACCCGAACTTAAAGCGGTGAAAGCAGAAACTCTCGAAACAGTGGATGCGGTGACCTCTTTCGAGTTTCTTGAGCGTCTGCAGTTGAATCAGGGCCTCTGTGAAAAGGCTTGCCGGAGACTGGTTTATAACCTGGTTTTAGACTTGCTGACACCCTAGTAACCCCTAGTTAACCCGGGTCAACACCCCAAAAGCCTGATTCTCAGGCTTTATTTGCTCATACAGCCAAGTTTTTTGACTATTTACCGGGTTTATATTGTCATATCTTGTGACATAATATATCTTCCCGAACCTGAAACCGGCTATTTGATGTCATGGTCTTCTATAGGGAGGCCGCTATACTTTCGAATTAAGCGTGAACAAATCTGTTTTTTCAAACACGATCCATTTATAAGCATGGTCTGTTTATAAACATGACCCATTAATAAGGAGCACACGATGAAAATTATTAAGGCTGACACTATTGCTGAATATATTGGCCAACAGTCAGAACCTAGTCCCTGGCATACTGTTACTCAGGAGCAAATTAACCAGTTTGCCGATTGCACACTCGACCATCAGTTTATTCACGTTGATCCGGAAGCGGCCAAGAATGGCCCCTTTGGCACCACCATTGCCCACGGCTTCCTTAGCTTATCGATGTTGTCTCACTTTGCTGAAAGCACTGGTTTGATTATTGATGGTGCGCACACCTTTATCAATTACGGCTTCGATAAAGTTCGTTTTCTAACCCCTGTTAAAGTCGATAGTAAAATACGTGCTACCGCTACGGTAATTTCCCTTGTAGAAAAAAATCCCGGTCAGTTTGTATTGACAACCAATATGGTGGTTGAAATCGAAGGCGAAGAAAAGCCTGCCTTGATTGCTGAATGGGTCTCCATGCAAATTTGCTAAACATTATTTTTAAATAGATAGGTAAAGTTATGACAGTTAATTTTGAAGGTCAGGTAGCGATTGTTACTGGTGCTGGTAATGGTTTGGGTCGTTCACATGCGTTAGAGCTAGCCGCTCGTGGCGCTAAAGTCGTGGTTAACGACCTTGGTGGTGCACGTGATGGTAGCGGCGGTGGTTCCGAGGCAGCTTTAGAAGTGGTTGCTGCAATTGAAGCCAATGGCGGTGAAGCGATTGCTCACGGTGCCAATGTTGCCAAATTTGATGAAGTTGAAGATATGGTAAAACAGGCCATGGATAAGTGGGGCCGGGTTGATATTTTAATTAACAATGCCGGTATCCTGCGCGACAAATCTTTTTCAAAAATGGGCTTGGATGATTTCCGTTTGGTGATGGATGTTCACCTAATGGGTTCCGTTAACTGTACTAAAGCCGTTTGGGAAATCATGAAAGAGCAGGGTTATGGCCGTATTGTCATGACGACTTCTTCTAGTGGTATGTACGGTAACTTTGGTCAGACTAACTATGGTGCAGCCAAAATGGCAGTACTGGGTTTGATGAATACTTTGGTATTGGAAGGCTTTAAATACGATATCCGTGTTAATGCTTTGGCCCCAACAGCGGGTACGCGTATGACTGAAGATCTAATGCCTCCTGAAGTGTTAGAAATGTTAACCCCTGAAGCCGTAACAGCAGGTGCCTTAACCCTTTGTCATAAAGAAGCGCCTAACCGTTTGATTCTTTGTGCGGGTGCCGGTGGTTATGCCAGCACACGTTTATTTGAAACTGAAGGTACTTTCATACCTGCTGAAGACCAGACACCAGAAAAAGTATTGGAAAACTGGGCTGATATTACTAATACCGCCAATCAGTCTGAGTTAGAGTCTGGCCTTAAGCAGTCAGAAAAATTTCTGGGTAAAGCTTTTGCCCATATTCAGTCACAATCGTAAATTAATTCGGAGTTATTCAACATGAAAGAAGCCGTTATTGTTTCAGCTGCGCGTACCCCTATTGGTAAAGCCTACCGGGGCGCCTTTAATAATTTGGAAGCCCCTTCACTGAGCTCCTATGCCATAGAAGCTGCGGTACAGCGCGCTGGTGTAGACCCAGGCGAGTTAGAAGATTGTATTATGGGTACAGCCTTACAGCAGGGCACCGCAGGTTTTAACTTAGGCCGTCAAGCCGCTATGGCCGCGGGCCTACCCGTAACCGTATCGGGTATGACCATTGACCGTCAGTGCTCTTCCGGTTTAATGGCGATTGCTACCGGTGCCAAACAAATTGTGATGGACGGTATGCAGACACTGGTTGCCGGTGGTTGTGAGTCCATCAGCCTGGTACAGAACGAAAAAATGAATGCTAGTCGAATGGTTGATCCTAAAGCGATTGCCCATGCCCCGAATATTCATATGCCTATGCTGGATACCGCAGAAGTTGTAGCCAACCGTTACAGCGTTGCCCGTGATGTGCAGGACGAATACGCCTTGCAATCTCAGCAGCGTACTGCTGCAGCTCAAGAGGCGGGTAAATTTGCCGATGAGATTGTGCCGGTTACAGCCACCAAAATGGTAGTGAATAAAGAAACGGGTGATGTTAGCGAAGAGCAGGTGACGTTATCTCTGGATGAGGGCAACCGTCCTTCTACTACTCTGGAATCTTTAAACGGTCTTAACCCGGTACGTGATGGTGGTTTCATTACTGCGGGTAACGCTTCACAGTTATCTGACGGTGCAGCAGCTGTTATTATGATGGATAGCAAACTGGCGGAGCAGCGTAACCTTGAACCGCTAGGTGTGTATCGCGGTATGGCTATGGCCGGTTGCGAACCTGATGAAATGGGTATTGGCCCGGTTTTCGCTATTCCAAGGTTGTTAGAGCGCAATGGTCTTAGCATGGACGATATCGGTGTTTGGGAATTAAACGAAGCCTTTGCGGTGCAAGTGCTTTACTGTCGCGATAAGCTGGGCATCCCTAATGAAAAACTTAACGTGAATGGTGGTGCTATCTCTATTGGTCACCCTTACGGTATGAGTGGTGCGCGTATGGCGATGCACGCAATGATGGAAGCCAAACGTCGCGGTGAAAAATATGCCGTAGTTACTATGTGTGTAGGCGGTGGTATGGGTGCTGCTGGTTTGTTTGAAGTTTTCTAATCGCTAGTAGTGATTATGCTGAAAAGGCCTTAACAATGAGGCCTTTTTTCTTACTACCCAGGCTAACGCGTTAAGGTTATGCAGCGACTTTATAAGAGAGAATGATAATGGCAGATTCCCCTAAATTTGATTTGGTTGTTTATGGTGCGACTGGTTTTACCGGCCAGTTAATTTGCGAACATCTTAATCTGACTTACGGTGTTAACGGTGATATTAACTGGGCCATGGCAGGGCGCAGCCAGTCCAAATTAGAACAGGTACGCGATGAGTTGGGTGTTGATAGCTCAGTTGAGTTATTAGTCGCCGATACCACTGACCAAGCTTCAGTGAATACCTTAGTGTCCAGCACTAAAGTTTTAATCAGTGCTGTAGGCCCTTATCAGCAATATGGTTCTGATGTGGTTAAAGCCTGTGCCGAACATGGCACCGATTATGTCGACCTTTGCGGCGAACCCGCTTGGATGCATGAAATGATTGGCAAATATCACGCTATTGCCAAAAGCAATGGCGCCAGAATTGTTTTCTCCTGTGGTTTTGATTCTATTCCCTTTGATATGGGGGTTTATTTTTTACAGCAAGCCGCGCAGCAGCAATTAGGTGGCCCGGTTTCTCGTATCAAATGTCGTGTTCGCGATCTGAATGGTATGGCCTCAGGCGGTACGGTTGCCAGCTTTATGGCGACGATGGCGGCGGCAAAAGAGTCACCAGAATTGTTTCATGTTTTGGGTAACCCCTTTGCCTTAACCGCTGATTTTAAGGGCCCGGAACAACCTGCCGGTGATAAACCTATCTTCGAAGACGATATTAATAGTTGGTCTGGTCCTTTTATTATGGCCATGATTAATACTAAAAATGTACACCGCTCTAATTACTTATTGGGTCACCAATATGGTGAAAACTTTGTCTACGACGAGATGGTGTTAATGGGTTCAGGTAAAGAACCTGCCAGTTTGGGAGAGGGCATGGGTTTTGATACATCCTTAAAGCCCGGTGAAGGTCCAAGCAAAGCGCAGCGCGAAGCGGGCTTGTACGATATTGTGTTTTACGGCACCGCCAGCGATGGCCAAACTATTCAGGCTTCGGTAAAAGGGGATCTTGACCCCGGTTACGGCTCTACCTCAAAAATAATTGCTGAAGCGGGTATTTGTCTACTGGAAAATACTACAACCGAAGGTGGTTGCTTAACTTCAGCACCTGCCATGGGCAGCGCTTTAATTGAACGTTTACAAAACAAAGCCGGGCTTATTTTCTCTGTAGAATAAGTAGGCTGGATTATAATCCACCACCCGAAGCCGGATTATAATCCGGCCTACCAGACTGTTAACCAGACAGGGAATGTCATGGTAAGTCTGCCCCAGTCATTGAATAATCTAACTACTGAAATAATTGTCCCTGTGGAGAAAAGTGTATGGTAGCCCCCATCTTAGATCGACGTGATCTTGAATTTATGATCTATGAATTATTTGATGTCGAAGCATTAACGACACGTCCACGTTACGAAGATCATAATCGCGAAAGTTTTGATGCGGCTATTGATACCGCCCAGACCCTGGCAGAAAAATATTTACTGCCTAATCAACTTAAGGTCGATCAAAATCAACCGACCTTTGACGGTGTTAAGGTGGATATGCCTGCAGAAATCAAGGTGGCCTGTGATGCGATTGCAGAAGCGGGTTTAATTTCTCCCTGCGCCGACTTTGAATCCGGAGGCATGCAATTACCGCCTGTAGTCTCCGCAGTTGCCACTGGTTATTTAGCCGCTGCCGGTAGTACAGTTACTGGTTATGCCGGTTTAACTGATGCCAACGCCAACTTAGTTGATGCCTATGGCACCGAAGAGCAAAAGCGTAAATGGGTTGACCCTATGCGTGTAGGGCGCTTTGCCGGCACTATGGCTATGAGTGAACCCAATGCGGGTTCTGGCCTTGCGGATTTAACCACCAGTGCCGAGAAAAACGAGCAGGGTGACTATTTTATCACCGGTAATAAAATCTGGATTTCTGGTGGTGACCATGAATTGAATGAAAATATTGTTCATTTGGTATTAGCCAGAGTCAAAGGTGCCCCCAAAGGCGTAAAAGGTATTTCTCTATTTATCGTGCCGAAGTTCCTAGTCAACGATGATGGCTCTTTAGGCGAGCGCAATGACGTTCAATTGGCAGGCCTATTCCATAAAATGGGCGGTCGTGGACACACATCAACAGCATTAAGCTTTGGCGAGAAGGGCGGCGCTGTCGGTTATTTGGTGGGCGAAGAAAATAAAGGCCTGACCTATATGTTCCATATGATGAATGAAGCGCGCATTATGGTGGGTACCAATGCGGCACTGACCGCATTAACCGGTTACCAGTATTCTCTGGAATATGCCAAAGAGCGGCCACAGGGTCGTTTGCCCTCGGCTAAAGATCCTAATTCTCCGCCGGTCAATATTATTGAGCACGCGGATGTTAAGCGTATGTTGCTGGCTCAAAAAGCCTATGGTGAAGGGGCCCTGGCACTTTGCTTAATGGGCGCTCAGTTAGCGGATGACGAAAAAACCGCTGAGTCAGAAGAGGAGCGTAAGCAGGCCCATTTGTTACTGGATTTTCTAACGCCAATGATTAAATCCTGGCCTTCGGAATACGGTCCTAAAGCCAATTACTATGCGATTCAGGTATTGGGTGGTTCGGGTTATGTTAATGAACACCCGGTAGAAATGTTCTACCGCGATAATCGCTTAAACCCGATTCATGAAGGCACTACCGGTATTCAGTCGATTGACTTATTGGCGCGTAAAGTGCCAATGAAAAATATGGCGGGTTATCAGGCAGCGTTAGCAGCTATGGCTGCAACCATTGCTCAAGCTCGTAGCGATGAAGCCTTATTGCCTTATGCGGATGAGTTAGAAGCAGCTATTGCCACACTAAAAACCACCACAGAAAAACTGTTAGGCGCGATGATGGAGCAGGATATCGATTTAGCCTTGTCTAACTCGGTTAAATATTTAGATCTGTTTGGTAATGTTGTGATCGCCTGGGTGTGGTTAAAGCAAGGCATCGTTGCCAGTACTGCTTTGGCAGCTCAGCCCCATGAGAGTGATGAGAACTTCTACCGTGGCAAACTACAAGCGATGAAGTATTTCTTTAAATTTGAATTGCCGGAGATCAATGCCTGGGCTGCATTACTGCAGTCTATTGATAGCACCTCCCATGATATGAATATTGACTGGTTTTAATGCACTGTCTAAAAAAGATATTATGAACGGCTTACCAATCAATCGGTATAGCCGTTGCTGATTTCACTTCATTAATCACCACATAGGTATGCGCCTGGGCAACCCCAGGCGTAGCGGCCAATTGCTCCCCTAAAAATCGCTGATAGTCCTGCATATCTTTAACGCGAATTTTTATCAGATAAACAAAACCACCCACTACCATTGCGCATCCCCGCGCAGGCGTATTGCTGTCCGGGAATGATAGGCAATTTAATGGCATAACTCTTGCTGCCTGACTAAAAACGCCATCCATTTGGCATCACCGCCAGCACCAGTACTAACACCAGTACTAGCACCAACACAGAGACCACCGTGGCAGAGAACGAGAACGGTCAGGAAAAAACCGAAGAAGCGACCCCCAAACGCCTGGATAAGGCGCGAGAAGAGGGGCAGGTGGCTCGCTCTAAAGAGTTGACCACAACCCTGGTTTTATTAGCGGGTGTGGGCGGCTTGATTACTTTGGGCGGGGATCTTGGGCACGCCATGATGGACCTGATGCGGTTTAATTTTGCTGTTTCCCGGGAAGCCATCTTTGACTCCCAGTTAATGATGCTGCATTTAAGCGATACCACCTATGCCGCCATTGAAGCCTTGCTGCCTTTTTTTACGGTAGTTGTGGTTGCCTGTCTAATTGGTCCTACTGCCTTGGGTGGATTTTTATTGAGTGGCAAAGCGGTAGCGCCAAAGCTTAGCCGGATGAATCCTATCAAAGGCATTCAGCGAATGTTTTCGATGAACTCACTGGTAGAGCTGCTTAAATCCATAGCTAAAGTCCTTCTGGTAGGCTCTGTGTCCATTGCCATGTTGATGCTGTTCTATGCTGAAATTTTGGGATTATCCACCGAGAATATTAATCCGGCACTGGAGCATATGCTGGTTATTATCGGCTGGTCGATTTTAGCGGTTAGCGCATCGATGATCTTAATTGCCGCTATTGATGTGCCTTACCAGATTTTTGATCACAGTAAGAAAATGAAAATGACTCTTCAAGAAGTCAAAGACGAAATGAAGGACACCGAAGGTAAGCCGGAAGTTAAAGGCAAGGTACGCCAACTACAGCGAGAAATGGCCCAGCGCCGGATGATGGAAGCCGTCCCCGAGGCGGATGTGGTTATCACCAACCCGGAACACTTTTCAGTAGCCCTTAAGTATGATGTCGATGGCGGCGGGGCACCCATGGTGTTAGCCAAAGGCGTTGACTTTATGGCGATTAAAATTCGAGAAATCGCCAATGCCCATGAGATCCTGATCCTTGAAGCACCACCCTTGGCCAGGGCAATCTACTTTACCACTGAGGTTGAAGAAGAAATTCCCAGTACTTTGTATTTGGCGGTAGCTCAGGTGCTTGCCTATGTATTCCAGCTTAAATCCCATAAAGAGGGTAAGGGGAGAAGGCCGAAGCCGTTGCCGGAGATTGTTGTGCCGAGAGAGGCGCAATATGATGTTGAGGGGAATCCGGCGCCGGAGGAATAGGGACACTCTTCAAGTTCACGCAGTAATTTCAAGGTTTAAATTAAACGAGGCGGTAACCCCAAAAAAGCCGTCATTCCCGCAAAGTAACGTCATTCCCGCAAAGTAACGTCATTCCCGCGAAGGCGGGAATCCAGTGCTGTAGATTTCCGCCTTGGCGGAAATAACAGCATAAGCATGCAGTCTGGATTCCCGCCTTCGCGGGAATGACGTTAGTCATTTTGGTCGAAGCCTGCCTTCGAGGGGCGGGAATGACATAGAGGAAAGAAAGCCTCAGCTCGTTCCCACTCCATCTCCACTCCCATCCTCCCTAAAATTATTTTCCCCCAAAACCCAAAACCGGAAGGATTCTTGCAACAGGGGTATAAACCGGAAAATTGTCACCCAAAACCGACAATTTTTTAACGCTATACCATACCTTGAGAGGGGCACCGTGAGAGCAGCGACGTTTAAGCAGTGTGTCTCACCGTCAGTGGTCAACAAACAAGAATGAACGTCACAAATAACCAGGCCTTTAGCATCAAAGCATTAACCCAAAGTAATTTGGGTGTGCCTATGCTGCTGCTGACGATTCTGGGTATGCTGACACTGCCTGTTCCTCCCTTCCTGTTGGATGTGTTCTTCTCATTTAATATTGCCCTGGCGATTGTAGTCTTGCTGGTGGCAGTCTATGCCCTGCGGCCATTGGACTTTGCCGTATTCCCGACCGTGCTATTAGTGGCAACGCTGTTGAGATTGGCTTTGAATGTAGCCTCAACCCGAGTCGTGCTGTTAGATGGTCACCAGGGTGGTGATGCGGCGGGTAAAGTTATCCAATCCTTTGGTGAAGTAGTGATTGGTGGTAACTACGCCGTAGGTCTGGTGGTGTTCCTGATTCTGGTGATTATCAACTTTGTAGTAGTCACCAAAGGTGCTGGCCGTATTTCCGAAGTAAGCGCCCGATTTACCCTGGATGCCATGCCCGGCAAACAAATGGCGATTGACGCCGATTTAAACTCTGGCTTGATCGACCAGGACCAGGCCAGGAATCGCCGCCAGGAAATTGCCAGTGAAGCAGACTTCTACGGCTCCATGGATGGTGCTAGTAAATTTGTTCGCGGTGATGCGGTTGCCGGTATCTTGATTTTATTTATCAATATTATTGGTGGTCTGTCCATTGGCATGGTGCAGCATGGCTTAGAGTTTTCCCGAGCAATGGAAGTCTACTCACTACTCACTATTGGCGACGGCCTGGTTGCACAAATTCCGGGTTTGTTGCTATCAACTTCTGCCGCGATGATGGTAACCCGTGTTAGCGACTCTAAAGATATGGGTGAGCAGATTACCGGGCAAATGTTTAACTCGCCAAAGGCACTCGCTGTTACCGCCTCCATCCTTGGATTTATGGGGATTATCCCCGGTATGCCTCATGTTGCCTTCTTGTCATTGGCCGCCGTTACTGGCGGCGTTGCTTATTTTATTACCCTGCGTAAAGAGAAGGTTGAAACCGAGCGGGTAGAAGTCGAGCGTACAGAAAAAATTCAAGCCCAACAGGAACAGCAAGTTGAGCAGGCCCAGATTCCTGAAATTGGCTGGGATGATGTACAGCCGGTGGATGCTATAGGACTTGAAGTGGGCTATCGATTAATTCCCATGGTGGATAAAGCCCAGGGTGGTGAGCTGCTTAGTCGTATTAAAGGTATTCGTAAAAAACTCTCACAGGAAGTGGGCTTTTTGATCCCCTCGGTGCATATCCGCGACAACCTGGATCTTACACCCACCGCTTACCGTATTACCCTGACCGGTGTTACAGCTGGAGAGGCAGAAATTTATCCCGACCGTGACCTGGCCATCAATCCCGGTCAGGTATTCGGCAAGCTGGATGGTACTCCTACTGTTGATCCCGCTTTTGGCCTTGAAGCCCTATGGATAGATCCTTCACAAAAAGACCAGGCACAAACCCTGGGTTATACCGTCGTGGATGCCAGTACTGTAGTGGCAACCCATATCAATCAAATACTGCTTAAACATACCCATGAGCTACTGGGCCACGATGAAGTTCAGCAAATGCTGGATATGCTGGCCAAGCATTCACCAAAACTGGTAGAGCAGTTAGCCCCCGAAATTATCCCGATGAACGTACTGCTGGCCGTAATGAAAAACCTGTTAATGGAACAGGTGCCCATCCGCGACTTAAGAACCATTGCCGCCGCTGTCTCCGCCAATGCCAACCTCAGTCAAGATCTTGGCGCCTTAACCGGTGCGGTACGGGTGGCCCTGCGCCGGACGATTGTGCAGAACATCTACGGTAATGACGCAGTATTACCCGCAATAGCACTGGATCCATCAATGGAACAGTTATTGCTTAAGTCAGTACATCAGGCGCAACAAAACGGGATTACTGACGATATTGTCCTTGAGCCGGGTCTGGCAGAAAAATTACAGACCGCACTGGCTGAGGCCTCTCAAAAACAAGAGCTGGCGGGTAAACCTTCAGTGTTATTAGTATCGGCGCCTCTACGCCATGTGTTGGTGAAGTTTATTCGTTACAGCGCAGTTGATATGCAGGTGTTGTCTTACGGAGAAATTCCGGACGACAAACAAATCACGATAGAAAGTACCGTAGGTTAAGCAAGCTAGAAAACACTGGGTAAGAAGAGGTTCTAAACAATGCAAGTGAAACGTTTTGTCGCAGCCAATATGCGTCTGGCACTGAATATGGTGCGGGAAGAAATGGGTCCTGATGCCGTGATCTTATCCAATAAACGGGTGCCGGAAGGGGTAGAAATCCTAACTGCTATCGAAGTAGATGATATGGCGGTGCCAGCAACTGAAGCACCGGCAAACTCTACTAACCCTTTTCAGCAAGCGCAGGACTATCATCGCCAGCAGGCGCCAACAGCACCGACTAAGCCCAGCAAATTAGAACGCGAAGTTGAGCGCATGCAAAATGAAGCCAGGCAAAGAGCAGAAGCTCTGGCGGCTACCCTGGCAGAAAAAAACCGCGAGCTGGTAAAGCAGGTGATTAATACCGACCAGATTCCGGAGGCAGCAAAAGAAGAGGCGAAGCAAGCTGGTGAGCAAAACTCTTTCAACCAGATGGTGTCTCAGGCGATGGAAGAACAGTTTAATCAGGCACCAGAAACGACACCAAAAACAACACCAAAAACAACACCAGCAGTCGCCAGCAATACTGAAAAAGATCAGGAACTAAGCCAGATGCGTCATGAATTACAATCCATGCGCGACCTGCTAGAGCAACAACTTTCTTCTATGGCCTGGGGACAGTTTAATCAACAGAGTCCACAGCAAGCCAGCCAGTGGAAGCGTTTAAAACGCATGGGAATTGGCGCTGTTGTGGCTGACAATTTATTGGCAAGCCAGCCCGCCGTAGCCAGTGGCTCAAACGATAGCTGGCAGGCGATGATGACCGAGCTGTGCCAGCAGTTGCCAGTGGTTGATAATGACTTAATCAGCAGTGGCGGTGTGTTTGCCTTTGTTGGCCCAACCGGTGCAGGTAAAACCACCACCATTGGTAAACTGGCTGCCCGCTATGTGTTGGAAAACGGTGCTGAAGATATAGCCCTGGTGACCACCGATACCATGCGCATTGCCGCCCACGAACAACTACGGACTTTCGGACGTATTTTAAACATACCCATAAGTATTGTTGATAAAAACAACAGCCTCGAGCGCGTGCTGTATTCACTGCGCCACAAAGCACTGGTACTGGTTGATACGGCGGGCCTCAATCGTCAGGATGAGCGCTTAAAACTCCAGCTAAACAGCTTGAATGAAATTGGCCTGCGCCTGAAAACTGTGTTGGTGATTCCAACCACCAGTCAGGTTGAGGTGATAAAAGCTGCTTACCATACTTACAAAACTGATAACCTAAACAGTTGTGTGCTAACCAAGTTGGATGAAACCGCTAGCTTGGGTGAGTCGTTAAGCTTGGCAATCGATAAGTCATTACCGGTTGCCTATAGCACCCATGGCCAGGATATTCCCAATGATATTATTGTCGGATGTTCCAGCGGTTTAGTTCGCTCGGCCATTGAATTGGCCAGGCATATAACAACCGATGACGATGCTATGGCCGATGAGATGTCGACCCTGTCGAAAAACCAGGCGAGAGTTCAATCTTTGATGGCCACAAACTAACGCAGCTAACGTCGTACCCGCCTTGGCGGTAATGACGATAGGTTAGGGTAATTACGTACTGGTGTTTTATAGGGATAGTGGTTATAAAATGACTAGTGCGGGCAAAAAAAACTTTGAATATCAGTTTATTGTTTAAGAGTTTTGTATAGATAGACAAAGGTTCGTGTACAATGCGGCTATTAGCTAGAGTAGCAATAGCCAGAAAATATAACTAGGAGCAGGTTCAGGCGATGAGTAGTACTCACCCCGTACAAGTAATTGCTGTTACCGGTGGTAAGGGTGGCGTTGGTAAATCTAATGTCTCGATTAACCTAAGTGTTTGTCTGGCAGGAATGGGACGTAGAGTCGCCTTGTTAGATGCGGATTTGGGTTTAGCCAATATTGATGTGTTGCTGGGCTTACGCCCCAAACACAACCTCGAAGATGTACTTGTTGGTGAATGCTCCCTTAACGACATTATGCTAACGGGTCCCGGAGGTATTCGTATTATTCCGGCTTCTTCCGGCACCCAGCGGATGACCATGTTAGGCTCTATGGAGCATGCCGGTCTTATTCATGCCTTTAGCGAAATTAGCCAGCAAATTGATGTGTTAGTGATTGATACCGCAGCAGGTATTTCTGACTCAGTGATCAGTTTTGTGCGCGCTTCACAAGAAGTGTTAGTAGTAGTCTGCGATGAACCATCATCCATTACTGACGCCTATGCCCTAATTAAATTACTCAATAAAGACTACGGCGTTGACCGCTTCCGCGTTATCGCTAATATGACTCGTTCGACCCAGGAAGGTCGGAACCTATATAATAAACTTACTCAGGTCACTGATCGTTTTCTCGATGTGACACTGCAATACGTGGGTAATATTCCTTTCGATGAATCGATACGCAAGGCAGTCCAGCGCCAGCGTCCGGTTGTTGAACTCTCCCCTCGTAGTAAGGCTGCCCTGGCGTACAAACAATTAGCAGAAAAAGTTGATCTTTGGCCTTTGCCCTCGACGCCGCGCGGACATTTAGAATTCTTCGTAGAGCGTTTAGTGCAGGGCGTGCCCGGACAGTAATAATGTCGCTGTCGGGAAGGCTAGCCATGTATGGCGCCGTAGAAAAAACCTCAATGGACGATGTGGTAGAGCAGCATGGGCCGCTGGTTAAGCGTATTGCCCATCATCTGCTGGCGCGCATGCCTTCCAGTGTACAAGTAGAAGACCTGATCCAGGCCGGCTTAATTGGCTTGTTAGAAGCTGCCCGCAACTATGATGCCTCAAAAGGCGCCAGTTTTGAGACCTACGCCGGTATTCGCATCCGTGGCTCAATGATCGACGATGTTCGTCGTGGTGACTGGGCTCCACGTTCCGTTCACAGAAACTCCCGGCGTGTCTCGGAGGCCTTGCGCAATGTAGAAACTCGCCTTGCTCGTGACGCCAGTGATCAGGAAGTAGCAGATGAACTGGGTGTTCCCATCGATGACTACTACCATATGCTGCAAGACTCTGTAGCCAGCAAATTATTCAGTTATGACGCGTTAATTAGTGGAGATGACCGTCCTGAAGAACAGTTGCCCAGTTCCACCGCCAACCCCCTTGAAGGGATTGAGTGCGATGCCATGCGGCAGGGGCTGGCCAAAGCTATTAGCACTTTGCCAGAGCGAGAGCGGTTGGTACTAGTCTTGTACTATGACGAAGAACTGAATTTGAAAGAAATCGGTCATGTTTTAGGGGTAAGTGAGTCCCGGGTTAGTCAAATCCATAGCCAGGCAGCTCTGCGGCTACGTAATAAAATGGTGGATTGGCAGCAATTATCTGGTCAATCTGCCTGAATTTTTCTATGAAAATTGCCATAAAAGTTGCTATAAAGTCGCCAGATTACTGGATACCGCAAGATCAGGGTCTAGACTAGTTAAGTAGTCAATTTTGTAGGGCAAAATGTACAGCAAATACAAAAATTAAGCTGGAGGTACCTTTTGGACAAAGATATGAAAATTCTTATTGTTGATGACTTCTCAACAATGAGGCGAATTATTAAAAACCTATTGCGGGATTTGGGGTTTACTAACACCTCGGAAGCCGACGATGGGCAGACCGCATTACCGATGCTGCAAAATGGCAACTTCGATTTTTTGGTCACCGACTGGAACATGCCGGGCATGACAGGTATTGAATTGCTAAGAGTCGTTCGCGCTGACGACCGCCTTAAAGACATGCCTATTTTGATGGTAACCGCTGAAGCCAAACGCGACCAGATCGTAGAGGCCGCACAAGCTGGCGTAAACGGTTATGTGGTTAAGCCCTTCACGGCCGCAGTACTGAAAGAAAAGATCGAGAAAATCTTTGAGCGAGTAGATGGCTAGCCCTGTTACTTGCCAGACCACTCCAATAAGCCACTGACGCAAGGTATAACAACGCCATGTTGGGACAAGATCAAAGCAATACGCCTGATGACATGTGGGACGAGCTCAAAGGCCGTGCCCGCGATTTGGTAGAACGCCTTGAATCCGGAGATTTACCCGGTGCCAATACTGCGATAGAAGAATTGAATGAGGCCCGAGACCGCAGTATTTACCTCGAGGTAGGTAAGTTAACGCGAGGCCTGCATGACGCTATTGTAAATTTTGATATCGGCGAGCCATCATCGGAGGTCGAAGGCGAAGAGTCACAAATGGCCAATGCCCAGCACCGCCTGGATTATGTGATTAATCTAACCCAGAACTCTGCCGATAAGACTATGGATATGGTGGAAGAGGGCATCCCCCTTGCTACCGAGATGGGCGAAAAAGCTTTGTTCCTGCGCGAAGACTGGGGTCGACTGGTGCAAGGTGATATGAACCCGGACGAGTTCCGTGACCTCTACCGCCGCGTTGACCAATATTTAGAATTGACCGGCAATAGCTCCAGCCAGCTCAGTGAAAAGCTCAATACCATCCTGCTGGCACAAGACTTCCAGGATTTAACGGGGCAGGTCATTAAGAAAGTGATTAGCCTGGTGCAGGATGTAGAAATACGCCTGGTAGAATTAATGAGAGTGGCCGGTCAGGTTGAAGAACTGACTGGCATTGTGCGCAGCACAGAAGAAAAAGCGGCTAAACCAGAGGGGCTGGACTCACAGGCTGAAGGCCCGCAAGTGAATGCAGACAAACGCGAAGATGTAGTTTCAGGGCAGGATGATGTTGATGACCTGCTATCAAGTTTGGGTTTTTAAATAGATGCCTGACTTCAGTTTTAATAGGAAACATTGGGTTTGCTGGGGAATAGTGAATGTTCGGTGAAGACGAAGAGATACTTCAGGATTTCCTGGTTGAGGCCGGAGAAATTTTGGAGCAATTGTCTGAACAGTTAGTTGATCTGGAACAGCGCCCAGAGGACAAGGATCTTCTCAATGCCATCTTCCGAGGTTTCCACACGGTAAAAGGTGGCGCCGGTTTTCTGCAGCTAAACCCCTTGGTTGATTGTTGTCATGTCACCGAAAACCTGTTTGATATTCTCCGTAATGGCCAGCGTGAAGTTACCCCGGAATTAATGGATGTGGTGTTACAAGCACTGGATGCTGTTAATGCCATGTTTGAACAAGTGCAGGGGGGTGAAGAGCCCGATGCCGCAGATTCAGCCTTGCTGGCCAGCCTTGAAGTATTAGTTAAAGGCGAAGATGCTGCTCCCACCGTTTCGGCAACTGCCGAACCTGAAGGTGATATTACCGATGCAGAATTTGAACAATTTTTAAGTGCCATCGCCGAGCCCGGTGAAAGTGAAGCGCCCGCAGCTTCTGTTGTACCCATAGCCGCCAATGATAGTCATGATGATAGTAATAATGAAATCACCGATGATGAGTTTGAGTCACTGCTGGATGATATTCATGGCAAAGGCAAGCATGGCAGCGTTCCCACGGCAGAGGCTGCCCCCACAGCCAATGATAGCGATGCCATTACCGATGATGAATTTGAAGCCCTACTAAACGATTTGCACGGTGGTGCAGCCCCTGGTTCTGAGAAAGCCAGCGAATTTGCCGCTGCAAAAAAAGGCGCTGCTGCTGCACCTGCCACAGCCGCGGATGATGACATTATTAACGATAATGAATTTGAGGCCCTGCTGGACCAATTGCATGGCAAGGGTCAGGGTCCTACAACTGCCGCACCAACTCCACCAGCAGCAGAAAAAACTGAGCCAGCTGCCAAGCCTCCACCAGGGAAAAAAACACCCACTGCCCAAGTTGCCGCCGAGAAAAAACCCGCCCCTGCGAAGAAAACTCCTACAAAAGAAGGTATCGCAGCAGCAGAAGCTACCGTTCGGGTCGATACCCAGCGACTCGATGACATTATGAATATGGTCGGCGAACTGGTGCTGGTTCGTAACCGCCTGGTGCGCTTAGGCGCCAAAAGTGGCGATGAAGTGATGACCAAAGCGGTATCCAACCTGGATGTGGTAACAGCTGACTTGCAAACAGCGGTGATGAAAACCCGCATGCAGCCAATCAAAAAAGTTTTTGGTCGTTTCCCTCGGGTAGTTAGGGATTTGGCCCGTAACCTGAAAAAAGAAATCACCCTGGAATTGGAGGGTGAGGAAACGGATTTGGATAAAAACCTGGTTGAGGCTTTGGCCGATCCCCTGGTTCACCTGGTCAGAAACTCTGTGGATCATGGCATCGAAATGCCCGATGATCGCGAAAGGGTCGGTAAACCCCGCGTCGGTAAAATTGTGCTGGCAGCAGAGCAGGAAGGCGACCATATTTTACTCTCTATAACCGATGATGGCAGCGGTATGGATCCAAATATGCTGCGCCAAAAAGCTATAGAAAAAGGCCTTTTTGACGAAGATGTGGCAGCTCGTCTAAGTGATAGCGAATGCTTTAATATTATTTTTATGCCCGGTTTCTCTACCAAAACTGAAATATCCGATGTCTCAGGTCGAGGCGTTGGTATGGATGTGGTTAAAACTAAAATCACCCAACTTAACGGTTCGGTGGAGATTACCTCGAAAGTAGGCGAGGGCACCCGTTTAGAAATAAAAGTACCGTTAACACTGGCCATTATGCCCACCTTAATGGTGATGTTAGGTGAGCAGGCCTTTGCCTTTCCGTTAGTCAGTGTTAATGAAATATTCCATATGGACCTGACCCGCACCAATGTAGTAGATGGTCAGGAAGTTGTCACCGTAAGAGACAAAGCCCTACCGCTGTTTTATTTGAAGCAGTGGTTGGTAGATGGTACCCAGACTATAGAACCCACTGGAAGTGCCCATGTGGTGATTGTTACCGTTGGTACCCAGCGAGTGGGTTTTGTTGTCGATCAATTAATCGGTCAAGAAGAAGTCGTTATTAAGCCTCTTGGGAAAATGTTGCAAGGTACGCCAGGAATGGCTGGTGCAACAATCACCGGTGATGGTCGTATTGCGCTGATTCTTGATGTTCCGAGTATGCTTAAACGCTATGCGGGCTAAGTATAAAAATAACATGTCCTCGTCCAGCCAACACACAGGGGCAGAGATTTTAATAGAGGTTATAAATGACGGTTACCGTCCTGATAGTAGATGATTCCGGATTTTTTCGCCGCAGGCTAGGTGAAATGATTAACGGGTTTGACGGTTTAAAAGTTGTTGGCGCTGCTAGCAATGGTCGCGAAGCGATTGATATGGTTTTAAAACTAAAGCCGGATGTCGTGACCATGGACTATGAAATGCCAGTGATGGATGGCATTACCGCCGTGCGGCATATTATGGATCAATGCCCAACCCCTATCTTGATGTTTTCCTCGTTGACCTACGAAGGCGCCAGAGTGACACTGGATTCACTGGAAGCCGGTGCTGTTGATTACCTGCCAAAAAACTTTGAAGAAATTTCCAAAAGCTCTGCTGTATTAAAGAAAAAGCTGGCTGAAAGAATTTTAACCGTAGCCGGCGCAGGCAAGGGAAGTGCATTAAAGCAGACTGTTGCTTCATCTGCTCCGGCTAAAGCGCCTTCGCCCAAACCTGCCGCTCCAGCACCCACACCGAGAGCGCCCACGCCGAGAGTACCAGCAGCTAGAAAAAGTCGCAGCGATTTTGAGCTGGTTGCTATTGGCACCTCTACCGGTGGTCCTGTTGCTTTGCAAAATGTATTAACCCAGTTACAAGCTAACTTCCCGCTGCCAATAGTTTTGATTCAGCATATGCCATCAACCTTTACTTCGGCGTTCGCTGAACGATTAAATTCACTGTGTAAAATTAGTGTGGTTGAGGCGAAAGATGGTGATACCCTTCGCCCCGGTGTTGCCATGCTAGCTCCCGGTGGCAAGCAGATGATGATTGTTAAAGGTGGTCGAGTAAAAGTATTGCCCGGCGACGAACGTTTAAATTACAAGCCCAGTGTCGATATAACCTTTGGCTCGGCGGCCAATGTTTTTAATGATAAGGTGCTTGCGGTGGTGTTAACCGGCATGGGTTCTGATGGTTGTGAAGGCGCTAAATTACTAAAGCAAAGGGGCGCCACAGTGTGGGCCCAGGATGAAGCAACTTCTGTTATTTACGGCATGCCAATGGCTGTTGCCAAGGCAAACCTCGCTGATGAAATATTACCTTTGGCTAAAGTAGGCAAGCGCCTAAGTGAAATAGGTTAGGTACGGTTATGGATATTCTAAGTATAATTGGCGTTATTCTGGGGTTCGCTGCCATCATTGGGGGCAACTATCTGGAAGGCGGTACTATCGCTGCATTGGTTAATCTGCCAGCCGCCATTATTGTTATCGGTGGCACCCTGGGTGCTGCCATGCTCCAGACGCCCTGGTCAGGTTTAAAGTTTGCGGCCAGTCGGTTGTCCTGGGTTTTCTCTCCTCCTGCTTTAGCCTTTAACCAGGGCGTTGGTAAAGTGGTGCGTTGGGCTATTGCCGCGCGCAAAGAAGGTTTATTGGGCTTAGAAACTATTTCAGAAATGGAAAGCAATTTTTTTGCCCGCAAAGGTTTGCAGTTATTAGTTGATGGTACCGAACCGGAAAATATTCGCAGTGTGATGGAAGTTGAGTCACTGCTGTTAGAACAGCGCGATGTTGATGCCGCCAAATTTTATGAAAGCATGGGTGGCTATGCACCTACCATCGGTATTATTGGTGCGGTAATGGGTTTGATTCAAGTGATGAGCAATCTCTCTGACCCCAGCAAATTAGGTTCGGGCATAGCTATAGCTTTCGTTGCTACTATTTATGGGGTTGGTTTTGCCAATTTATTATTACTGCCCATTGCCAGCAAGCTTCGCAACCTGGCCCGCCTTGATGCCCAGTACCGCGATTTAATTATTGAGGGTATTATCTCTATTGCCGAAGGTGAAAACCCTCGCGCCATTGAATTAAAACTCAATGGCTTTCTGCATCGTTAGGAGGCGAAATCATAGTGGCGCGTCGCCGTATAGTTGAAGAACCTGTAAGTCATGAACGTTGGCTGGTTTCCTACGCAGATTTTATTACCCTGTTGTTTGCGTTTTTCGTTGTGATGTATTCCATCTCACAAGTGAATGAGGGTAAATATAAAGTATTGTCCAATACCTTATCCGAAGTGTTTACCACCACCCAAATCGTTTCCACCAATAACCCTGAACGCACTCTCGATCCCTTTCAGGTGGGTGATATCGTCAAATCCAATCCGCAAAGTTTTATTGAAATGGAAACGGGTAATGCCCTGATTGAAAACCAATCTGAAAGTGATGAAGAGGGCAAAGACCCACAGCCGATTGAAGGGGGCTTCCCCTCGGAGTTTGAGCAAATCAATGTACAAATCGACCAGGCTTTTGCTGATTTAATCCGCGATGAAAAAATAACTATTCGTGGCAATGAGGAATGGTTGGAAGTTGAGCTTAAATCCTCGTTATTGTTTTCCAGTGGCGATGCCACCTTAAGTGTGCCGGCATTGGAGTTGTTGGGCAGTATTGCCGAGATTTTAAAAGGGCAGAGTAGTCCGATTCGAGTGGAAGGTTTTACTGATAACCGGGCCATCAATACCCCACGTTTTCCCTCTAACTGGGAACTATCAACGGCCAGGGCCTCCTCTGTTGTTCAGCTATTTATAGAAGAGGGTGTTGATCCCAGTCGTCTTGCCGCTATTGGTTATGGTGAATTTCAACCGGTCAGTGATAATGATACCGAGCAGGGTCGTGCAGAAAATCGTCGCGTAGTCTTAATGATCTCCAAAACGGATGAGTTGCGCCCGGAGCTTAGAACAGTGACCTCAACCGAGGATTTATTAAAACGCTCAGAACAGGAAACGGCTTTGTTGGAGCAAAATACCGGCATTGAAATTATTATCCCTGGCGTTAATACCCCTGATCAAGCAACGACATCCGAGGCGGCTGAAACACCACCAGCTGATCCATTGCGGGGTATAATAACCATCGAACTCGATGATGGCCGCTTATTATTTACCAATGACGCCCCAAGAGAAGAATAACCACCGTCGTTCCCGCGAAGGCGGGCACCCAGCACTGTAGATTCCCGCCTTTGCGGGAATGGCAGGAGGCGAGAATAGAGAGAGCAGCACACAGGCTGGATTCCCGCCTTCGCGGGAATGACAAGAAGCGAGAACAGCAGTTCCGATGGCAAGGAATTTGCTTTATCCTAGTCAAAAATACACACACATCTGTTAATGACGAGTAATTGACGGCGATCAGGGGATCTACATGCGCGTTTGGGCAGTGGCAAATCAAAAGGGAGGCGTGGGTAAAACCACCTCAGCGGTGACCTTGGGTGGTCTATTAGCTGACCAGGGAAACCGGGTATTACTGCTTGACCTTGACCCTCATGGTTCGATGACCAGCTATTTTGGCTACGACCCTGATAGCTTGCAGAAAAGCAGTTTTAACCTCTTCGCTGATGATGACCTGACAGTTAACGATATTGAAACCTTATTACTGAAAACTCCCTCAGATAAGCTAACATTGCTGCCTTCCAGTATGGCGTTAGCTACTGTCGAACGCCGTGCCGCCTCTGAAGGCATGGGCTTAAAGGTGGCCAAAGCGTTGGCTCTGGTGTGGGATGCCTACGATTATGTGGTGATTGATAGTCCGCCTGTGTTGGGCGCCCTGATGATTAATGCATTGGCAGCCAGCGAGCGTTTGCTGATACCGGTACAAACTGAATTCCTGGCGCTTAAAGGACTGGAGCGGATGATTCGCACTATCACTATGGTGACCCGTTCATTAAAGAAAGAGTTGAATTACCTGGTGGTCCCCACCCTATTTGACCGCCGTACCCAGGCCTCCATCAAATCCCTGCGCACTATGCGCAACGCCTATACCGATAGCATTTGGGCCTCAATGATCCCGATAGATACTCGGTTTAGGGATGCCAGCAGGGAGGGGCAAGTCCCCTCCCAATATGACCCTCAAGCCCGAGGTGTTACTGCTTACAAAGCCCTGTTAAAATTTCTGTTATCACAACAGGAGCAACGCCTGCGAGCCTGATGATGGGCCCGTTGGCGTAATCACCGTTATGAGCAAACCCCCCGACAACAATGACAATAGTAATGACAATGATCAGGAGTTCGTGCAGGACTATCTTGATTTGTTATTAATGTCGGCAACTGAAAACCCCCAAGCTCAAATAGATACTGTCGCAGCCGATGTGATGTCTTCTAATAATGTAACGCCTATTACCGGCTCGTCCCGCCGTTCAAGAAACTCTTCTGTACATAGTTTGAGTGGTAACCCCAATACCGTCTCCGAGCGCCAGCTTTATAGTGCCGATATCGAGAACAAACCTTATGCTGAGCCATCGCAGCCGCTAACCCTGAAAGCGCCATTGCCGTTGGTAAAGCCTGAAGTAAAAATCGAGCCACCACCACCTGCAGAGGTTGTTGAGACTGTCGAAGAGGTCAAGGTCGAGGCACCTGTTGAAGTAGAACCTCCAGCACCAGAACCTATTCCCGAGCCGGTGATTGAGGTTGAGGCAGAGGTTGCGGTAGCTCCCCTAACAGAATGGTCCAATGGCCGCCCCGCATGGGCCCAGGATCGTTTCGAGTGTCTATTGTTTAGCGTCGGCGGCCTGACACTGGCGGTACCTTTAGTAGAACTGGGAACCATCTATCCCATAAACGATGAAATTACCCCATTATTTGGTCAGATAGACTGGTTTATGGGACTGCTGCCAGTCAAAGAAGGCAACCTGCGCACCGTTGATACCCCAAAAGTGGTGATGCCAGAGCGCTACCATGAAGGTATGAAAGACAACTTCCAGTATGTGATATCAATTAATACTATGGATTGGGGACTGGCAGTCGATACAGTCTCTAATGCGATTATGCTGGAGCCGGAAGATGTCCGTTGGCGCAGTAAGCGCAGCAAGCGGCCATGGTTGGCGGGCACCGTCATCGAACATATGTGTGCCTTGATTGATGTCAGCCAGTTGGCAGCGATGTTTGAAGCTGAGGGCGCTTAAAGTAAAGGTCTTCGCTAGTTATAGATTTAGAAACAGAGCGACAAAGGCTGGCACAGATAGTGCAATGTTCTATAGTAATGGGACGGCAATGATTAATTATTGACGCCCGGATCGCTACCACTAGCGGTGGGAGTTATACGTTAAGGATGGAAATATGACTACAAATACAGCGAAAAATGCTGATGACCCAATGCTGCAATGGGTAACCTTCCGGTTAGAGGGTGAAATCTACGGCATTAACGTCATGCAGGTGCAAGAGGTGCTGCGCTATACCGAAATAGCACCGGTACCAGGAGCACCGGCCTATGTGTTGGGGATTATCAACCTGCGCGGTAATGTAGTGACGGTTATTGATACCCGTCATCGTTTTGGCTTGCCCACCACTGAAGTGACCGACCAAACCCGTGTCGTGATTATCGAAGCGGACAGCCATGTGGTTGGTATTCTGGTTGATGCTGTAGCGGAAGTGGTTTATCTACGTCAATCCGAAATCGAAACCGCCCCGAATGTAGGCAATGACGAAAGCGCTCGTTTTATCCAGGGCGTATGTAACAAAAACAATCAACTGTTGATCCTGGTTGAGCTGGACAAGCTACTTACCGATCAAGAGTGGTCAGAAATCGAAGAGTTCTAAATGATAATATCGCTGTGGATTGTATTAGTTGTCTGTTGTATTACCCTGGTGGCAGTGGCGACCTATGCAGTCCAGTTGAGCAAGCGTATAACGCAAGTTGAGCAGCAAGCCGAAAAAGAGACCCTTGACCTTAGTCATGAATTGGCCGCTGTAAATAATGCAGCTATGGGTGTAGGCCAGCACTTAATCAGTGTAGAGAAAAAACTTAAACTCTCGATCGAAAAACAGCAGCAAATCACATTAAATACTACCGAAGCCATACCCTACAACCAGCCGACTTCTTTGGCGGGTAACGGCGCTAATGCCGATGAACTGGTTGAGCGCTATGGTGTACCGGAAGCAGAAGCTGATCTTTTAACCTTGCTAAAATCTGCCGCTAAATAATCCCTCGCCTTCGCCAGAATGATAGCTATTGGGTGGCAAGGAACGGATTAGTCAGTGATCTATTGATCAACTGCGTATGGTCTCACTGATAGAATCCCAACCCTTTGGGTATTTCCCCTGTACTTTATAAGCAAAGGCAATGACCTGGGCAATACATAAATACAGAGTTTCAGGAATTTCCTCGCCAACACCAATATCCACCAACAACTTTAGTAGTGCTTCGTTTTCAAATAGTGGAATATCGTGCTGGCGGGCAATTTCAATAATCTCTTCTGCTAATACGCCGCTGGCAGCAGCGGTAACCGTGGGTGTATTTTTTCCGTCATAGTGTAACGCAGCGGCTTTTTTATCCGGCTTTTCAAAATCGCTCATGTTCTCACATCCACTAACTGCTGATAGATCGGTAAATTATTTTTTGGCGGCAGACCCAGTTGACAGTCGACATGCTTAACATTAACGCCCACTTTCTCCAGACTCTGGCTTAAACTCTTTACCTGTTGTTTGACTTCGCGATGTGTGTTTTCAAGTTGAGACCAAACGACAGCGGATACCGATTTTTCAACCACCTTTAGTTGCACGTTCATTTTACCGAGGTTGTGTAAATCAAAGGCCAGCATAACTGTCCATAGTTTCTTGCCATCAGCGGTTTCACCTTGATCTTCATCTTCTATTAAATCCTGGTCAATGCGCAGTTCAAGATTATCGATATTTTTACCGTGAACAATGGGTAGCTCCATCGTCCAGCTATTAACCGGGCCCTGATTGTCAGGTGTGTTAGCTTGCCTGGCGGCTAGTGTTTCTAATTGGTTAAGTTGTGTTCGCGCCAGGCTGGCCAGCAGTTGATTACTAAGCTGTTTTAACAATACATCTACACGTTGTTCAGAGCTTGCAAGGCTGTTAGTCGTTGAAATTGGTATATCAGCTGTCATGGGAGGTAATGCAGTAGGGTTGTAAGTTAGAGCTTGCCTGCCATCAGTGGTGTTACTGGTTAAGGGGGTTGTTGTAGTTTGTTGGGCGGCCGGTTTATCGACTTGTGAGACCAGTTTTTGCAAAATAGCTTTTACGTCCTGGTTGATGGGGTTGCTAGCTAAACGCGTTGTGTCGTTTGGGTTTAACGGGGTATTACCTTTGGCAGGTTGTTGCGCCAATTTTGCCTCAAAGAAAATACCGTTGTTATTCAGCGTCTGTTGCAAGGGCTTGGCCTGTTGCACTTGCTGCGAAGTGGGAAACTGTTGCAATAAAGTGTTGAGATTTTGTAGCAGTTCCCTGGGAATTTGCTGCGGTGGCAACTGCACGATTTGTTGTATTAATGGTAATAGATTTCGCAGTGGTTGTTGTTGCGGCAAAGCTTGTCGTATACCTTGTTCAATAGCAGGGCGGTTATTGATAGCGGGAACCACATCAGGCTTTGTTGAGCCTGTGACTAAAGGCGCAGCATTCAATGTTGTATTACTTGCAGGAGAGATTGTTGTATTGGTTTGCCCGGGAGTTTGTGTCGGGCTGGCAATATTTAAAATCGTAGCAAGATTATTTTGCGCCACACTAAATTGAATACGTGTACCCGCAGCAATGGGCACCTTGGTGACTAACTCAAAGGGTTGGTTATTGACGCTGATTCTTACTTTAAATTGTTGGTCGCTATTAGTTGTTGTGGAGGGCTTTAACAGCTCCGCATTCACTAGCGGTTTGCCGGCTATTGCTTTACCGTCGGCAGCCTGGCTTGAGAGTACTATCGCTTCCAGAATGCCCGCTTTAGCTAACGCCGCAAGATTATCGCCCGCCGCTGGCTTCAGGGGGATAAGCTGGTTTATTAATGAATCAACGGTCACGGCCATAGTTTTAGTTGTAGTGATAGGTGTAGTGTTAGGTGTAGTGTTAGGTGCACTCTTCGATGAAACGCTAATAGGGATACCCAAAGATTGTGTATATAATAACGTTCCTGGTCGCATATAACAGGCAATGGCTGCTTTCATTGTTACTATAGCGGCCGCTATAACAATAACTTTGCTGGTATTTTTGCCGATTTATCTCCATGGGGGCTAAGGCTCGTTTGACTGCGTTATTAACAACTACTGATCTATGCTGTGAGCGGGATAGCCGAACCTTGGTCGATGGCCTGAATCTCAGCATTGAGCCCGGTCATATCTATCAAGTTGAAGGCCCCAATGGCAGTGGTAAAACCACCTTATTGCGGGTGCTCTGTGGTATTTCATCCCGTTATACCGGCGATATTCACTGGCAGGGTCAGCCAGCCCAGAAGGTGAAAACGGTTTATCACTCGCAGTTACTTTATCTGGGGCATAGTTCCGGGGTAAAAGCTGCCCTTAGCCCCCGTGAAAACCTGCAATGGCATGCTTCCCTTAAGGGCTTACAGGGTGATGAAGCCGAAAGCGCTATTCTCGCTGCTTTAGATAAGGTGGGTTTATACGGCTATGAAGATGCCGCTTGTTTTACTTTGTCCGCCGGTCAGCAACGTAGAGTAGGGTTGGCCAGGTTATTTCTTGGTGACGCTAAACTCTGGATTCTTGATGAGCCTTTTACTGCGATTGATAAGCAAGGTGTTAAGGAGTTGGAGTCATGGATTGCTGATTATGCAGCCAATGGTGGTACGGTAATCTTAACGACCCACCATGAACTGACCATTGAAACACCAATTAACCGCATTCGATTAGGGGAGGTCTAAGATGGAAACACAGGCACCTTCTTTTATGTCAGCTTTTTCAGCCACGCTAAAACGCGACTTACTGCTGGCCTTCCGTCGCCGCAGTGATTTTATGAATCCGCTGGCGTTCTTTTTAATTGTTTGTTCCTTATTTCCCCTGGGTATCAGCCCTGACCCCAAGCAGTTGGCGATATTAGCACCGGGGATTTTATGGGTAGTGGCTTTGTTGGCTTGCCTGTTATCCAGCGATACTTTATTTCGCAGTGATTTTGATGATGGCAGTCTGGAGTTAATGCTGATTAGTCCTGTTTCTATGTATATACAGGTCCTGGCCAAAACCGTTGCACACTGGCTGCTTACTGGTTTTCCCTTAACCCTATTAGCGCCATTATTGGGGCTTTTGTTGCAGCTACCTTCGTCGGGTATGGCTGCGCTGGTGATCGCTATGGCTATGGGCACAGCGACCTTAAGTTTTATCGGTGCGATTGGTGCGGGTTTAACGGTGGGCTTAAGAAAAGGGGGCTTGCTGCTGTCGTTAATTATCTTGCCACTCTACATACCTGTACTGATTTTTGGCGTGGCTTCAGTTAAAGCCGCCGTTGATGGTTTTGATTATGCGGGGCAATTAGCGGTATTGGGTGCCTTTTTAGCCTTGGCGGTTACGCTGGCTCCTTTAGCAATCGCAGCCAGCGTAAGAATTAGCGCTGATAACTAGGCAATGATGGTCACAGCTACGATTAAGCCAACAGCCACGCCAACTAGCACAACCACAACGATTCCGACGCGTTTCATTGCAGTGGCATCATCAAGTACTTGATCGCTCATAATAGTTTTTCCTTGGTTGGGTGAGATTATTGTTAGTGATGGTTTAATCCTACTTTCTGTAAGGTTTATCCACATTGACGCAGGTCAACAAAAGTAGGGTGGATTCCCGCCTTCGCGGGAATGACAGTCATATCTGCTGATTAATCAAGGTATTAGCTATCGGCTGGGGTGGATTCTTGTATAATGATCGCCTGTTAATCACCGTCATTTTTAGTGGACAGACTTAGATATTATGTGGACATTCTTCCATAAAATGGGCTCACCACGCTGGTTTTACCAAATCAGTGGTCAGTGGCTGCCCTGGATTGCTGTATTCGCATTTGGCCTGCTGGCCGTTGGAACTGTTTGGGGGCTGGCTTATGCCCCGGCGGATTTCAGGCAGGGCAACAGTTACCGAATTATCTATGTACATGTGCCTGCTTCGGCGATTGCACTGGCGGGTTATATGCTGATGGCCTTTGCTGCTGCCATCAGCCTGATTTGGAAAATGAAACTGGCTGAAGTGGTGATGAAATGCGCGGCGCCCATTGGTGCGGGCATGGCCTTTATTTCCCTAATCAGTGGTGCGCTTTGGGGTAAGCCAACCTGGGGTACTTACTGGGTATGGGATGCCAGGCTGACTTCCATGTTAATTCTGTTTTTTCTCTATCTGGGTGTTATCGCCCTCTATGAAGCCTTTGAAGACAATGTCTCCGCCAGCAAAGCCTGTGCGGTGCTAAGTTTGGTGGGGACGGTGAACATCCCTATAATCTACTGGTCCGTAGAGTGGTGGAATAGCTTACACCAGCCCGCCACCTTAAAGTTGACGGAAGAGTCGACCATGCACTCGGATATGTTGCAGCCTTTATTAATTATGATCGCTGGTTTCTATGCCTTCTATGCCTTGTTATTGCTGATGCATAGTCGCAGTGAAATTTTGGTGCGTGAGCGCAATACCAAGTGGGTGAAAGAGTTAGTCGCCAAGAGGTTAGGGTAGTATGCAGTTTGAAAGTTTGGCAGCGTTTATGTCGATGGAAGGCCATGGGGTTTTTGTTTGGTCGGTGTATGCGATTGCTTTTGTGGTGTTGATGGGTTTGGCGGTTGCTCCTTTACGTAAGGACCGTCAGTTTTTTACTGAGCAAGCTATGTTGGTTAAGCGTGAACAGCGGTCTCAGGAGAAGAGTTAGAGTGGTGGTGGATTGCAATCCACCAAAAGAGGATTAAGAAGAAGTGGGTATGCACCCTGTTAGAAAACAACGTTTGATTATTGTGCTGTTTATTGTATTCGGTGCGGCTATTGCAGTGGCTTTGGCGACCTTTGCACTGCGTGAGAATATTAATTTGTTTTATCCGCCTGCAGATATTGCAGCGGGCAAAGCCCCTGTGGGTAAATCCATTCGTGCCGGGGGTATGGTGCTGGAAGGTAGTATAAAGCGTGATACCCAAAGCCTACGTGTTGATTTTATTGTGACGGATTACGAAGCACAGGTGCCTGTGGTTTATACCGGTATTCTGCCTGACCTGTTTGATGAAGGGCAGGGTGTTGTCGCCTCTGGCATGCTCGATGAAAACGGCGTGTTTCAAGCCACAGAAGTATTGGCCAAACACGATGAAAATTATATGCCCCCTGAAGTGCAATCCGCATTAGATTCTGCGGCAGAGTCAAAGGCTAAGCCTGGTAAAGCGGCCTACTAACCCCCCCCAATGAGATGCTTAGATGATTCCTGAGTACGGACATTTTGCTTTAATCCTCGCCCTCTGTCTGGCGCTATTACAATCCGCTGTGCCGCTGTGGGGGGCATTAACGGGCAATCGCTATATGATGGCTATGAGTCGCTCACTGGCTGCAGGGCAATTTACTTTTATTGCTATTGCCTTTGTTGTTCTCAGTGTGTTGTTTTTACAGGATGACTTTACCGTTAAAGTGGTTGCCGCCCATTCCAATAGCCAGCTGCCCTGGATGTATAAACTCAGTGCGGTATGGGGTAACCACGAAGGCTCTTTACTGCTTTGGGTGTTGATTCTTTCTATGTGGAGTTTGGCGGTAGCGATCTTTAGCCGGCAGCTGCCTGTTGATATGTTGGCCCGCGTGCTTTCTGTGATGGGTATGATCTCCGTAGGTTTCTTATTATTTTCCCTGCTGACCTCCAATCCCTTTGATCGTCATTTACCGAACTCTCCAACTGATGGCGGTGACTTAAACCCCTTGTTACAAGACTTTGGCCTAATCGTTCACCCTCCGATGCTGTACTTTGGCTATGTAGGGTTTTCGGTGGCCTTTGCTTTTGCTATTGCCGCTTTGAGTAGTGGTCGTTTAGATGCGGCATGGGCTCGCTGGTCACGACCCTGGACCAATATTGCCTGGGCCTTTTTAACCATTGGTATCGCCCTTGGCAGTTGGTGGGCTTACTACGAATTAGGTTGGGGTGGCTGGTGGTTTTGGGACCCGGTTGAAAATGCATCCTTTATGCCCTGGTTAGTGGGTACCGCGTTAATCCATTCCCTGTCAGTGACAGAAAAGCGTGGTGTGTTTAAAAGCTGGACTGTGCTGTTAGCTATTTTTGCTTTCTCATTAAGTCTGTTAGGGACTTTCCTGGTTCGCTCCGGTGTACTGACTTCAGTGCATTCATTTGCTGCCGATCCAGAGCGCGGTTTATTTATTCTTGCCTTTTTGGCTTTGGTCGTTGGTGGTTCATTAACACTTTATGCGCTTCGAGCTCCGACGGTTTCCAGTAAGAGTCGTTACGAGTGGCTGTCCCGTGAAATGTTATTGCTGGTCAATAATGTGGTGTTTTTAGCGGCGATGTTGACTGTGCTATTCGGTACCTTATTTCCTCTATTGATGGATGGTCTGGGCCTGGGTAAATACTCCGTGGGTCCACCGTATTTTAATGCGGTCTTTGTGCCGTTAATGGCTATCCTGATGGTGTTTATGGGTATTGGCCCCAGCGCTCATTGGAAAAAAACCAAAGCCTCTTATTTAAAAGCTCGACTCCTGGTGGCCGCAAGTGCCAGTGTGATTGTTGGTCTGTTATTCCCGCTAATATACGGTGAGGAATATAAAATTGCTTCAGCTTTGGCGGTGTGTTTTTCAGCTTGGGTTATTCTTTCCACCTTCGCTAATCTTAAAGATAAACTGAGAAATGCCCCCAGCTTATCCGCAGGCCTGGCCCGTTTAACTCGCGCCTATTACGGCATGATTATCGCCCATATGGGTTTTGCTATATGCGCCCTGGGTGTTTGTCTTACCAGCCAATACAGCCTCGAGCGTGATCTGCGTATGGTGCCCGGCGATCAATTAACGCTGGCGGGTTATGCGTTTCAATTCCAGGGAACTCGCTCTATTGTCGGCCCGAATTACAAAGGCGATGAAGGTATTATCACCGTAAGTACGGATGGTGAAGTTATCGCCACACTGAATCCCCAGAAGCGCCGTTATAATGCCCAGCAAGGCCAGGTTATGACTGAGGCTGATATTGAGAATGGTTTTTTACGCGATCTCTATGTAGCTCTGGGTGAGCCTCTTGGTGAAAGTGCCTGGGCGGTGCGTGTGCATTACAAACCCTTTGTACGCTGGATATGGTTGGGTGCTATTTTGATGGGCTTTGGTGGTGCCCTGGCAGCGGCAGATAAGCGTTATCGCCTGCCAGTTAAAGCTCAAAAATCATCGGCATCTGCTGTGGCGGCGTCATCACAGGGAGTGGTGTAACACCATGCAGCGTCTTAAACTTTTTTTACCCCTGATTGCCTTTGTTGTAGTTGTTTTGTTTTTTTATATCATGGTTAGCCGTATTGGTGATGGTGATTATAATCCGCAGGAATTACCTTCAGCATTGGTTAATAAATCCTTTCCGGCTTTTAGTTTATCGAAACTGGAAGAACCTTCGATTCAAATTGAGCAGAAAGATTTAGTGGGCAACATTGCGCTGATTAATGTTTGGGCTACTTGGTGCCCCTCCTGTCATGTTGAACATGGTTATCTAAATTATTTGGCTACCGAGAAAGGGGTTACCATTTACGGTGTTAATTATAAGGATAAGGCGTCTCTTGCCCAGCAGTGGCTGGCAGAGAAGGGTAACCCATATCGCTTTAATATCTTTGACCCCCAGGGTCGCCTTGGCTTGGATATGGGAGTGACCGGTGCGCCAGAAACCTATGTGATTGATCATCGTGGTTTTGTACGCATGCGCTTTCAAGGTCCCATTGATGAAACTATATGGCAGGAAAAATTCCAGCCGATGATGGATCAATTACGCGCTGAGCAAAAAGCTCCGGGAGGTGCATAGGATGAAGTATGGACTTATCTTGCTTTGCCTGTTGTCGCCTCTGTGCGTGGCCGTGGTTGAAACCTATAACTTTGAAAATGAAGTTAATCGTGAACGTTACCATCAGTTTATCGATGAGTTGCGCTGCCCCAAATGCCAAAATCAAAACCTGGACGGTTCTAATGCACCTATCGCCAAAGACTTGCGCCGTGAATTACATCGCCTGTTAGAGGATGGGCAAACCGATGCTCAAATAGTTGAGTATATGGTGGGCCGCTACGGCGAGTTCGTTTTGTATCGCCCTCGCTTTAACGCCGAGACAGCGGTGCTTTGGTTGGCTCCGGCCATCTTTTTAGTGCTGGGTTTTGTGCTGATCTTTATGGTGTTTAAACGGCAAAAGCCCTCCGCATCCACACAGGGCAACAGTGCAGAACTGGATGCCGATGAACAGCGGCGTCTACGGGCGTTATTAACGGATAAGGATCAACCTAATGCCTGATTTTTTAATGGTTTCGGTATTGCTGGCAGCGCTGGCTGCATTGTTTGTGCTGTCGCCGTTAATGCTTAACCGCAGTGTGCAAAGTGGTGAGCGGGGCAGCATTAATGTGAGCCTGTTTAAAGATCGTTTGCAGGAATTGGAGAATGATCGCAAACAGGGGGTGATTAGTGATGATGAATTTCAGTCACTAAAAACCGAACTGGAGCGTCGCCTGCTGGAGGATGCAGGAGAGAGTGGCGAAACAGTGGCTTCAGTATCAGGTAAACCTTCGAAAGTAATCATTGGACTATTAGCTTTATCTATCCCTTTGGTTGCCTGGAGTATCTACCAACAAACCGGAGCCAGGGCGGACTGGGAGATTACTCAAACCCTAAAACAAGCTCGCCAAAAAGCAGCGGCAGGTGCCAATACTCAGCGGGAAGTTACCCAGCTGGTGGCCCAGTTAAACCAGCGCCTTGAGCAGCGGCCTGATGACTCACGCTATTTGATGCTGGTGGGTACTACCCAAATGGGGCTGGGGAATTATGCGGCGGCTACTGATGCCTACCAGCGCTTATCGGTTCTCAGCCCTGAAGATCCTGCGGTATTAGGGCAGTATGCCCAGGCGCTTTACCTTTCCTCTGGTCGCGCCTTAAGCGATAAGGTCAGAAGGCTTGCCGATAAGGCCTTAAGTCTTGACCCCCAGCAGGCCACCGTGCTCGGTATGATGGGTATTGCCTATTTTGAAGAGGATGATTACCAGCAGGCAATTAACTATTGGGAGCGACTGCTACCCTTATTAGGCCCGGTTTCGCCTAACCGCCAGATGATTGTGGCGGGAATTGAGCAGGCAAAAGAGCTGTTGCGAGAGGGTGGTGTTGAAGTGACTGAAACGTCAACACCTGTTGAGCAGGCTGCTGTTAGTCTGCAGGTTCAGGTAGCCATAGGCGAGGGGATTCAAGCCGAACAGGGTGCTTCAGTCTTTGTCTATGCGCGAGCCATGGGCGGCCCGCGAATGCCGCTGGCTGTTGCCAGAATGACGGTGGCGGACTTGCCGACGACTATCACTCTGGACGATTCAATGGCAATGGCGCCCGGCTTTAAGCTATCGAGTTTTGAGGAGGTAGAGTTGGTGGCTCGTATCTCTAAGAACGGTATTGCCAATCGTGGTTCCGGTGATATCGAAGGTTTATTCGGGCCAGTCAGTACCGCTTCACCGGCAGAAAACCTGTCTCTATTAATCGATCAGTTGGTTAAATAACCCTCCTTTTTTAAACCCCCGTCATTCCCGCGAAGGCGGGAACCCAGCCTGCATGCTTATGCTGTTATTTCCGCTAGAGCGGAAATCTGCAGCGCTGGATTCCCGCCTTCGCGGGAATGACGTGTGGAAACTTTGAAGTCAGTGGTTGGCAGTAAAAAAAATCCAAAAAACCGCTCAATCGGCGTAGTCCTACCCCATTAAAAGCTATACACTACGTCGAGTTTTTCGGGGAAATGGCGGCATGGAATACCCGCTCGCTATTGAATTATTTATTCTAATAAATACAAATACTTAAATAACAAAGTTAATGTAGAATGCGACTAAAAAGTATCAAGCTGGCGGGGTTTAAATCCTTCGTCGACCCTACCAATGTGTCATTTCCATCCAATCTTGGCTGCGTAGTCGGCCCTAACGGTTGTGGTAAATCGAATATTATCGACGCGGTGCGTTGGGTGATGGGTGAAAGCTCCGCCAAAAACCTGCGTGGCGAAAATATGACCGACGTTATTTTTAACGGCTCGGTTAACCGCCAGCCTGTCGGCCAGGCCTCTATCGAGTTAGTGTTTGATAATAGCGATGGCACCGTCGGTGGTGAGTATGCCCGCTTTGCTGAAATCGCCATTCGCCGTAAAGTCACCCGCGAAGCCATTTCTGAATATTATCTCAACGGCACCAAATGTCGTCGCCGCGATATCACCGATATTTTCCTCGGCACCGGCTTAGGCCCACGTAGCTATGCGATTATCGAGCAGGGTATGATTTCCCGCCTGATCGAATCCAAACCAGAAGAGCTGCGGGTCTTCATTGAAGAAGCCGCCGGTATCTCTAAATACAAAGAGCGCCGCCGCGAAACGGAAAACCGCATGCGTCGTACCCTTGAAAACCTTGAGCGTTTAACCGACTTAAGAGATGAGTTAGAGCGCCAACTCCAACACTTGCAGCGTCAGGCCCAGGCCGCCGAGCGTTATACCGAGCTGAAAAAAGAAGAGCGTTTACTCAAAGCCCAGTTGCAGGCCCTGCAGTGGAAGAGTCTGGATGTTCAGGTTAAAGGCCATGAACAGACCATCCGTGATTTGGAAGTGAAGCTGGAAGCCGTTATCGCCGAGCAGCGCGCCGTTGATGCGGATATTGAGAAATTCCGCGATGTGCATACGGACTTAATGGACAAGTTCAATGAAGTGCAGGCCCGTTTCTACGGTGTTGGCGCTGAGATCGCCCGTGCTGAGCAGTCTATTCAGCATCAGCAGGAACGCAGTCGTCAGCTAAAAGAAGATTTACAGCAAACCGAGCGTAGCTATCAAGAGTCCAAAGAGCATTTGGTCACCGATAGCGAAAAGCAAGAGCGCTGGAGTGTTGAGATAGAAGAAATTCAACCTGAGCTTGAAATGGCCCAGGGCTCTGAAGAAGAGACCGCTGAAAAGCTACAGTCCGCAGAAGAAGCGATGCAGGAATGGCAGCAGCAGTGGGATGACTTTAACCAGAAAGCCCTTGAGCCGCGCCAGAAAGCAGAAGTACAGCAGTCTCGTATTCAGCATATTGAGCAACTATTGCAGCGTGTTCAGCAGCGGATTGAAAAGCTGGAAGAAGAGAAATCCACCCTTACCGCAGGCCCGGTTGAAGAAGACATTGAATTACTTAGCGAGCAGTTAGCTGAGGCCGAGTTATTTGCTGAAGAACAACAGCAAAAGCTTGATGACCAGTCTGAACAAATCAATATGCACCGTGAGAAGAATACTTCCCTGGGTGATGAGTTGGATAAGGCCAGAAATGAGCTGCAAAGTAAGCGTGGTCGTCATGCGTCGTTAGAGGCATTGCAGCAAGCCGCTTTAGGTCAGCAGCAGGGTGCAATCAGTGATTGGCTGTCATCCAATGGCTTAGACAGCCAAGCCCGTTTAGCGGAAGGCTTAAAAGTAACCGCTGGCTGGGAAAAAGCCGTTGAAACGGTATTGGGTGAAAACCTGCAAGCCGTCTGTGTTGATGGTATTGATGCTGTTGCTGAACTGGCAGAGAAATTAGAGCAGGGCAGTATCACACTGTTAGACAATGGTAGCGCCGTTTTTACGGGTAGCGATATTGCCGAGACTTTGGCCAGTAAAATAGAGAGTGGCCAACAAGCTCAAGGTTTATTGGCCGGCATTTATACCGCCGCTGATTTATCTTCAGCGTTAGCCTTGCGTTCAAAGTTAGCCGCCAATGAATCCGTGGTAACCGCAGAGGGTTTATGGATGGGCTCTAACTGGCTACGAGTAGCAAAAGATTCCGATGAGCAAGCCGGTGTACTTCAGCGTCAGCAAGAGCTGGAACAGTTAACCGCCAGCATTGCTGAAATTGAAGAGCGTGTAGAAACACTGGATGAATCATTATCCGATTGTCGTCAATCACTACGTGACCTCGAAGGCCAGCGTGAAGAATTACAGCGTACCGTACAATCACAGAACAGCAAACATAATGAATTGCGTTCCGAATTAAGCGCCAGGCAAGTTAAAGTTGAGCAGATTAGTTCTCGCCGTGACCGTCTCAATTCAGAGATTGATGAAAGTCGTGAGCAGTTTCAACTAGAGCAAGAAAGCCTGAGCGAAGCTCGTATTATTTTATCGGAAGCCATCGAGGGTATGGAGCAGGATTCTACCCAGCGTGAAGATTTATTGGCTCGCCGGGATCAATGCCGCACGGTATTAGATCAAGCCCGTCAAAGTGCCCGCCACGATAAAGATTCAGCGCATCAGTTAGCTATGCGTTATCAATCTCTTCGCGCTCAGCTAGATTCAATGAGCCAGAATATCGAACGTACTCGCAACCAGGTTCAACAGTTAGAAGGCCGCCGCGCTACCTTGCAGGAAGGTATTGCCGGTGCCGATGAGCCGATTGAAGCAATGAAGCTGGAACTGGAAGCCCAGCTAGAAGCGCGTCTGGTGGTAGAAGAAGAGCTGGCAGAAGCTCGTCGTAGCGTTGACGAGGTTGAACATAGCTTGCGTGAATCCGAAAGCAAACGCAGCAGTATTGAGGCTCGGGCACAAACCGTTCGTGGTGATTTGGAAAGAGGACGGGTTGAGGTGCAGGGCTTGCAGGTTCGTCGCCGTACTTTAGAAGAACAGCTGATTGAAACCCAATACGACCTTGAAACCGTACTGGAAAATCTACCAGAAGGCGCCGAAGAAAAAGTTTGGAATGATAATCTGGAAAGTATTGGTCGCCGCGTAGCTCGCCTTGGCCCCATCAACCTGGCCGCAATCGATGAGTATAAATCACAGTCTGAGCGTAAGACTTATTTAGATGCCCAGAATGATGATTTGGAAGAAGCGCTCAGTACGCTGGAAAACGCAATCCACAAAATCGATAAAGAAACTCGCCAGCGCTTTAAAGATACCTTCGAGCAAGTCAACAGCAGCTTGCAGGAGTTATTCCCGAAAGTCTTTGGTGGTGGTACCGCCTACCTTGAAATGACGGGTGATGATTTACTCGATACCGGTATTGCGATTATGGCCCGCCCCCCGGGCAAGCGTAACAGTACTATTCACCTGTTATCCGGTGGTGAAAAAGCGCTAACCGCCATCGCCCTGGTATTCTCAATCTTCCGTCTTAACCCCGCACCATTCTGTATGCTGGATGAGGTTGATGCACCACTGGATGATGCCAATGTGGGTCGCTATGCTCGTCTGGTTAAAGAAATGTCTAAATCGGTTCAGTTTATTTACATCACCCATAACAAGATTGCTATGGAAATGGCCGATCAATTAATGGGTGTAACCATGCATGAACCAGGTGTTTCTCGTCTGGTAACCGTAGATGTTGATGAGGCTGCTGAACTGGCGGCTTTGTAAATGATCAATGAACGCATTAGCCAACTTGAAATCTCAGTTTGAACAATAGACAATTTGGGCTAATAATAAGAATGATGTTCAACAAGATAAAGCAAAAAGGTTAACAGGCTGCGATGGAATTAAATGTTCGTGACTGGATGATTATTGTAGGGGTGCTGCTTATCATAGTAGTGCTGTTGGATGGTTATCGCCGTATGCGTAATGAGCGACGAGGTAATATTCGTATGTCGCTCAATAAACAATTTTTAAATTCAAATGGTGCTGGTGAAGAATCCTCCAGCGAGCTGCCCAATGGTGGAGCCCGCTCCGTGGGTCGAGGTACTGACGGTGCTTCCTTTCACGATGTGTTAATGGAAGATATTCCCCCCGCTGAAAATGGCAACATTGACCTTGGGAAATCAGTACCTATGTTAATGGACTCGGTGGCAGCAGAACCACCAGTCGCGGAAGAAGACATTATCACTGAGCCGATGGTTACCGAGCCTGAGCCTGAAGAGCTTGTTGCTGAAGCTGAACCTGTTGAAGAAAAAGCACCAGAACTTCAAGAGAAAACCACTGAGCCTCAAACCGGCGAGCAAGAAGTTGTAGTGATTAATATTGTTGCTAAAGATGAGCCCTTTAAAGGCCCTGACTTATTGCATATTTTATTGGCCTGCGATTTACGCTTTGGCGATATGAATATTTTCCATCGCCACGAGCAATCCAACGGCAAAGGTCCCGTACAATTTAGTATGGCTAATAGCGTTGAGCCCGGTTATTTTGACCTTGATGCCATTGACGATTTTTCTACGCCCGGTGTGTGTTTCTTTATGAGTGTGCCAGGTCCTGAAGACGCTATAAAAGCCTTTGAGTGCATGGTAGAAACCGCCCAGTGCCTGGTCAGCAATCTTAATGGTGAAATGCTGGATGAATCTCGCAGCGCCATGACTAATCAAACTCTGGAGCATTGCCGCCAGCGCTTGCGTGATTTTGAGCGACGCCAGCTAACCCACGCCTAATGTCCTTACCTTTTGAGATTACCCAGCAGCTCGAGGAGCTGCGCGCCGTTATTAACCAACATAACTACCGTTATTACGCCCTGGATGATCCATCAGTTCCCGATGCGGAATATGATCGCCTGATGCGTGATTTGCAGGCTATTGAAGCGAAATACCCCGAGGCGGTTAATCCCGAGTCACCGACACAGCGAGTGGGTGCTGAGCCCTTGGAAGGCTTTAATCAAATTCAGCATGAAGTACCCATGCTGTCACTGGATAATGTCTTCAACACAGAAGAATTGTTAGACTTCGATCGGCGTATTACAGAGCGTTTAGATAGTGATACCGGCTTTCGTTTGGTCTGTGAGCCCAAGTTAGATGGTGCGGCTGTCAGCCTTCTATACAGAAATGGCAAGCTGGAACGTGGTGCAACCCGTGGTGACGGTTCAGTGGGCGAAGATATTACCCATAATGTCAGAACCATAAAATCCATCCCATTAACGCTAATGGGTGAGGGATACCCGGATGTGATCGAAGTGCGCGGCGAAATCTATATGCCGAAAAAAGGCTTTGACAAGCTGAATGAACGCGCCCGCGCCAATGATGAAAAAACCTTTGTAAACCCTCGTAACGCAGCGGCAGGAAGTTTGCGCATGTTAGATGCTCGTATAACTGCCGAGCGTCCGCTAGAGATGTGTTGTTATAGCGTGGGTTTAGTCGAGGGCGGTGACCTGCCAAATGATCACAGCGCCATACTGGAGCAATTACAGCAATGGGGTTTTCGCATCAATAGTGAAATGCGTGTAGTTGATAATGTTAATGGCTGTCTTGAATATCATGACTATCTATTAGCTAAGCGCAACAGTCTGCCTTATGACATTGATGGTATTGTTTATAAAGTGGATAACCTGGATTTGCAGCAACAATTAGGTTTTACCGCCAAAGGGCCACGCTGGGCTATCGCCCATAAATTCCCCGCTGAAGAAGAAATTACTAAACTGTTAGGTGTTGATTTTCAGGTGGGTAGAACCGGAGCTATTACGCCAGTTGCCCGCTTAGAGCCGGTTTTTGTCGGTGGGGTTACTGTCAGTAATGCCACCTTGCATAACCGCGATGAAATTAAACGACTTGGCGTTAAGGTTAACGATACCGTTGTGGTGCGCCGGGCGGGTGATGTGATTCCCCAGGTGGCCAAAGTGGTATTGGAGCGCCGCGGCGATGATGTTATTGATATTCAATTCCCTGAGCGCTGCCCGGTCTGTGATTCCGATGTTGAGCGAGTCAAAATCGTTAAATACAACAAAGGTGGACGCACCGAGGAAGAGGGCGCTGCCTATCGTTGCGTCGGCCGTTTAGTGTGTCAGGCGCAGTTAAACCAGGCGATTATTCATTATGCGTCCCGCAAGGCCTTGGATATTGACGGTCTTGGGGAAAAAATTGTTGAGCAGTTAGTGGGTGAGGGTTTGGTTAAAAGCCCTGCCGATTTATACAAACTGAAGTTTGAAGATTTACATGAGCTGGAAGGTTTTGCAGAACTGTCCGCAAAAAATTTACTGGCAGCCATTGCCGATAGAAAAACCGTACCTTTAAGTAAGCTGGTTTTTGCCTTGGGCATTCCCGATGTCGGTGAAGAAACCGCGAAAGTTTTGGCAGAAGCCTTTGGCAGCATCGATAAAATTCGCCGGGCCTTACCGGAGTTGTTAGTTCACTTGCCCGATGTAGGCCGTGAAGTGGCCAATGAGATTACCGGCTTTTTTGCGGATTCACATAATGCGGCGGTGATTGATGACCTGATTGCCGTCGGTGTGAATGCCAGCGATGCTGGTGATATCGGCGCCAAATACCAGGGCGCCATTACCATGGCTGAATCTATTGGTCGTTTTAATATTCCCGGTGTTGGGCCTACTACTGCTGAAAATTTAGCTAAGCATTTTAATGAGCTGGCGCCATTGATGGATGCCTCTGCCGATAGCTTGGCTGATATTGATAAAGTTAGTGCCAAAGCTGCCGAGAGCGTTGCCGAGTTCTTTACTAGCGAAGATAATCGCACTAAAGCTCATTCTTTAGAGCAGCAGTTGCTGGATTTTGGTATGCATTGGAGTTGTGAGCAGCGGGAAGTGGCTGCTTTACCTTTGGATGGTTTGATCTATGTGGTGACTGGAACATTGGAAACCATGGGTCGTAGTGATGCCAAAGCAAAGCTGCAACAGTTAGGTGCTAAAGTTGCCGGCAGTGTTTCTAAAAAAACCGATTGTGTAGTGGCGGGCCCCGGTGCAGGCTCAAAATTAACCAAAGCCCAGGCGTTGGGTGTTGATGTGATTGATGAGGCGGCATTGATAGCCTTATTACAACAACATGACCTTTAACCATACCTCATCGCTCCCACAAAAAAAACTGTCATTCCCGCGAAGGCGGGAATCCAGTACTGTAGATTTCCGCTTCAGCGGAAATAACAGCATAAGCATGCAGGCTGGATTCCCGCCTTCGCGGGAATGACAAAGTTTTTTTTGTGGGAATGACTTAGGGTAAAATGGACTATCAAGCGTTAATGGGCTAGATGAGTAGTTATGAAATTTATATCACAAGCTTTTCTGTTATTAGTTGCGGTCACTCTACTTACGACCGGTTGTACAGTATCCCCTCCCAAAAACCAGGATAATATCTGCGAAATCTTCCGCGAGAAGGATGATTGGTATGATGACGCCGCGGATGCCCGCGAGAATTGGAATTCCCCCATTCCAGTGATGATGGCCATCATGCACCAGGAATCACGTTTTAAACAAAAGGCCAAACCACCGCGTACAAAAATCCTGGGCTTTATTCCCGGCCCCAGACCTTCCAGTGCCTATGGTTACTCCCAGGCCAAAGACGGTACCTGGGACTGGTATATGCGCAGCAGCGGCAACTATGGTGCAGACAGGGATGACTTTGAGGACGCGATTGATTTTGTAGGTTGGTATAACAATACCAGCCGCAAACAGTCTCGTATCAAAACCAATGATACCTACCACCTATACCTGGCTTACCACGAGGGCCATGGTGGGTTTAACCGCCGAACCTTTAAGAAAAAGCCCTGGCTTACCAAGGTGGCGAAAAAGGTTTCGGCCCGCTCCCGGCGTTATGCCGCCCAGCTAGCCAAGTGTGAAGAAGAGCTGAAAGGCCCGTGGTGGCAATTTTGGTAGGTCTCGTTACTCCCACGCAGCCCCGTCATTCCCGCCTTCGCGGGAATGACGGTTTTTCGGGGTAATGACGCAGATTTCTACCACTCGCCAATATTCTCCATGGATGCCCAGGGCTCCGCTGGTTCCAGTGAGCCATCTTCTTGTAACAGCTCAATAGAAATATTATCCGGTGAACGAATAAAGGCCATATGGCCACAGCGTGGTGGGCGGTTAATCGTAACACCAGCATCCATTAACTTCTGACAGGTCTCATAAATATTTTTAACCCTAAAGGCTAAATGACCAAAGTTACGACCGCCGTCATAGCTATTGTCATCCCAGTTATAGGTCAGTTCTATGGTGGGTGATTTATGCTGCTCAAAGCTTTCTACATCTTCTGGAGCGCAGAGAAAAATCAAACTAAAACGGCCACCTTCGTTATCCTGGCGAGCGACTTCTACCAGACCCAAGTGATCACAATAGAACTCTAATGATTGTTCGAGGTTGCTGACTCGTACCATGGTATGTAAATAGCGCATTATTCGTCTCCAGATAGATAGGCTAGGGGGTTTTAAGCCGCCCAATAAAAAAGGCCCATAAGGGCCTTTTATTCAAAGAGCGTTGCTTATGCTTCCGCTAGCTCTTTCTCTTCAACCTCTTCAGCAGGCTTTAATGCTTCAAGCTCGGCTTCTAGCTTAGCAATCGTATTTTGATGCTCATAGCTTTCCTGCTTATATTCCTTATTACTCTTGCTAAGAAGCTCATTAGCTTTACGCTGTTCTTCCAGCTTCTTCTTGGTTTCAACCAGGTTCTTTTTCAGCTTCTTGGCATCAAGCTGCTTAAGGTCTTTAACTTCAGACTTAAGATTGCCTAATTCCTTTTGTGCCGCTTTGTTTTTAGCGCGCAGAGCGTCAAATTCGTTTTTGATATTCTCAGAGCGGTTGGTTAATTCGCGGTTTTCTTGCTCAAGACGTTTAATGTCTGTGCCGCCGCTCTTAAGTTGGTTAATTTCAGCCGCTTGCTGGGCAATAGTCGCCTGTAACTTGGCTTTGGCTTCTAGCTGCTCTTCGGTTTTATAGCGCTCGGCGGTGATTTTCTTTTCGTACTGGGCCTTAAGATTGCTCTCAAGATTGATCAATGCTTCTAGTTGTTCGGCTGACGCCACGGTAGGTACCTCGGTAATATCATCAGGTTCAAAATTTGGTGTGAGTTTGGTGTGAGAAAGTGCTTAGGTCTTACCAGAGTAAACCAACTAACGCGCTCTTTAACGGCGGCGAAGTATACATAAAAACCATTGCAATGGCTAATATCTAGCCATTGCAATTTGAGTGTTGCGCAAACTATCCGTAGCCATGCCAACGCCTAACCAGTATTATAAGCCCGCTTTTATAAACCTCTGATAGATTTTGTTATGACTAAAGAACGCGTATTAACCGGCATTACCACTACAGGCACTCCTCATTTGGGTAATTATGTGGGGGCCATTAAGCCGGCGATTGAAGCCAGCAAGCACAGTGATATTGATTCCTTCTTTTTTCTGGCGGATTACCATGCCTTGATTAAGTGTCATGATCCCGTTCAGGTAAGGCAGTCCACTAAGGAAATTGCTGCGACGTGGTTGGCCTTAGGTTTGGATACGGATAACAGTACTTTCTACCGGCAGTCGGATGTACCAGAGATTACCGAGCTGAGCTGGATTTTAACCTGCATGACTGCCAAGGGCTTAATGAACCGTGCCCATGCTTATAAAGCCGCCGCGCAAGCCAATATCGACGAAGGTGAAGATGCAGACAAAGCGATTACTATGGGTTTATTTAGTTACCCGGTGCTAATGGCGGCTGATATTTTAATGTTTAACGGTAAAAAAATACCAGTCGGTAAAGATCAAATTCAACATGTGGAAATGGCTAGGGATATTGCCCAGCGTTTTAATCACCACTTTGATGACTTATTTGTATTACCCGAAGCTGAGGTAGGTGACGATGTCGCCGTGCTAAATGGCCTTGATGGTCGCAAGATGAGCAAGAGCTACAACAATACTATCCCGCTTTTCTTAACCGAGAAAAAGCTGCAAAAGCATATCAATAAAATTAAAACCAACTTATTAGAGCCAGGTGAGCCTAAAAACACTGAAGATTCTACGGTATTTCAAATTTGGCAGGCCTTTGCCACTGAACAACAAACCCAATATATGCGTGACCAGTTTGCTAACGGTATTGCTTGGGGGCAGGCGAAAAAAGAATTGTTTGCATTGATTAACGATGAGATTGGCCCGGCCCGTGAGCGTTATGAAGAGCTAATGGCGGACGGTGATTTTATTGAGAAGGAATTGCAGAAGGGGGGTGAAAGAGCCCGGGAATATGCGTCGGCACTGTTAAAGAAAGTGCGTGCTGCAGTGGGTATCGCGCCTATTCTCAAATAAAACCGTCATTCCCGCGAGGGCGGATGGCTGTTTTGCAGGCAAAAAAAACCGCCTCTGGGAGGCGGCGGTCTTTTACTCGAGGGGAGAGCAAAAGATGGGGAGACGTTGAAATCTATAACTCCACTATAACAATGATCCCGGGAACTGCCACAAGGGTGTGTCGATTTTGTGGATTAGTACACAAAAATAAGCCGTTTAAAACGCTATTGAGATATCGGCGTAATAAGAGCGGGGCTCACCGATAAAGTAACGGTCCCCTGAGAAGCTGGAGAAATCAGCCCTTTCGGCATAATCTTCATTGGTCAGGTTATTGACTCTCAGGCCCACACTGACTTGATTATTGAGCTGCTGGCGTACTCTCAAATGGATCAGGTCATGACCCTCATAGCTGTGTAGATTGTCGATATCGGTGTAATACCTACCCATAGACAGCCACTCTAATTCGGCCCGTGTGTTTACTGTGGGCTGCCATCCTAACTGAACCGTACTCATTCTTCTTGGGGCGGTATCTACATCATTGCCGTCGAGGTTAATATCATCATCGGAGCCAAACAGGCTAACATCACTGCTATATTTATGGCGGGCGAAGGTGCCTGAAGCCCTTAAATCCCATTGCTTGCCCAGCTGCCAAAGCAGCTCGTATTCCAGCCCCAGATGTTCGGTCTGGCCATCATCGATATTAAGGCGCTGGGAAGATTGGAAAATCACATTGGTCTTTCTCATATAAAAACTGCTTAGGCTGTATTGTAGGCTTTCGCTGCTGCCGCGCAGCCCCCACTCGATACTATTAATTTCTTCCGAGTCCAGCCCCGCTTCCATCTGGCCGTTTTGCAAGCGGTACATTTCCGTTGCCTGTGGCGCTCTAAAGCCGTGGGCAAAGCGTAGGTAGGTGTTTAGCTGTTGATTGAGTTGATGATTCAGGCTGGCGTTAGCCGAGATATTATCGAAGTCATCCTTACTGTCTTCAGGGCGGGTATAGCGACAGCCTTCTGCACCGGTAAAGCCATTAATACAGGTCGAGCCGTCTTCGGCCGTATTCCCTGAAATTATCTGGTTATCGTAGTCGTATTCCAGATATTCATAACGCCCGCCAAATGACAGTACGGTATCGGCTTGAAGTCTGTAATCGGCACTGATAAAGGTGGCCAGCATTATGGCTTCAACCTCATAGTCATACTGTTTGCCTGCGGGGAATGAAGAAAAGCCACCTTGTTGGGATTGCTTGAGAAAAGCATCAGTCAACTCAGCATCAAAACCCTGGCGCAGGGTTAGGGTATCTGACAGGGTGCGCTGATAGCTGCTTTGAACCCCGGCGCTTTTCTGGCTATTTTCTTCCAGCGGCGTACCGGGTAAAAAGTGCATTAAGAATTCCATATCGGTATAGCGGGCGTAGGGCGTAATAATAAATACGCCGCCGTTGTTGAGTGATTTTTCAATCGAAGTTTGCAGTCTTAGTGACTGGCTGTCGCGGTAGGCTTCCGGGTTGGGGTTTTCCCGGCGGCGGTCACTGTCTTTATAAGCGTCTGTCCCCGCAACAAAGCCGGCGGTTTCCTGGTTGAGGTTGCTGATACTTAGCAGGGTATTGATCTTCAGCTTATCAGCGTTGTAATCATGCCGTGCAGTCATTTTCTGTTGGTCAAAACCGGAATCATCCTTATAGCCACCATCGTGGGCGCCGTTAAGGTTTAGCCGGTAGCCGTGCTGGCCTGAGCGGTTACTTTGGCTGAATTTTATTCGGTAATAATCATTGGAGCCAGCTTCAATATTGAGTTGTTGCTGGGCGGCAACAGCTGGCTGGCTGATAACATTGATGACACCGTGCAGGGCGTCTGAGCCATGCAAAACTGTGCCGGGGCCGCGCAATACTTCAATCCGTTGGGCCTGTTCGGTATTAATATCAAACAGTTGGTTTACATTACAAAAACCGGTGGCGCGAACGGGCACGCCATCCTCTGCAACAGTAAAAGCACCGCAGCTACCAGCGCCAGTTAAGACCGGTGAGCGAATGGCGGTCAGGTGCTCCTGGCCGTTGCCTCGACTGATCCATACACCGGGCACACGGGCCAGGGTTTCATTGATATGTACGGCTGATATTTGCAGCAGCTCTTCCCCGGAAATCACTGATAAACTGGCAGCGCTATCTGTCAGGTTTTGCTGGGTGCGCGTGGCCGTGACTATGGTTGTTTCCATAGTTGTTTCTATACTGTTTTTGGTCTCAGCGTGGAGGGGTAGGGCAAGGTTTGTTATCAGTAAAACAGCCAGGCTAGTGCTGGTATCGAGCTTTAACATATGTATTGATAGTCTTTATGAGTTAAAAGAAGCCAACGGCTGCACATTATAGCCAATGCCATCGTAAATGTATTTGAATCCAGTAGTTTTTTAATCTAAGTTTAATAAATTAAATATTCAGTGTTTTAGTGTTTAGAAACAATATAAAGGGTGTAGACATGTCCTCTGACACACCAACACTTTTGGTCATTGGTTCGAAGGTTGTTTTAGATTCTCCGCTGTGCCGGCATTTACAGTCATCGTTGACACTGGCGCATGCCAGCAATGCAGATCAGGTGATTGACGTCACCACAGAAAATGAGGGTATTGACCTGCTGTTAATGGATGTTGGCAGCATTGGGGACAGTGCCCACGAGACCTGTTTATGGTTAAAAACAGATCATGAAACCAGACACATGCCGATAGTGGTTATGCTGGGTGATAGTCAGGATGCGGCAAAATGGCTGCATATGGGTGCTGTTGATGTGATCACCCAGGGTAGCTCGGTTGAAGTGGTTGAAAGGCATTTAAATACACTGCTGGAGTTACAGCATAAAACCAGGTTGCTTACTGATATAGCCTCCCTTGATCCGCTAACGGCCCTGGCCAGCAAGCAGCGGTTGGATGAGTATCTGGATATAGAGTGGCGCCGTAGCTTGCGTGAATTTTATCCCCTGTCGCTGATCAGTATCGATATTGACCTGTTTACCGCCTATAACGACCAGAACGGTTTAGCTAGTGGTGATGATGCCTTAAAGCGTATTGCCCGTGTACTGGATAGCAGCAGCAATCGAGCAGCAGATATGGTATCCCGCTATCAAAATGATCAGTTTATGGTGTTATTGCCAGCGCTGGAACTAGAGAACGCACTGCATGTTGCTGAACGTATGGTGGAGGCTGTAGCCGCTCTGGGGATTCCCCATCCCACTTCAACCGTGGCAGATGTTTTAACGGTGAGTGCGGGGGTTGCTACTATTGAACCTTCCCGTGACAAGCGTTACCAGGACTTAATGGATGAGGCGCAGGAAATGCTTTATCGCTCGCAACACGATGGTGGCAACCAGACCCAGGGCGTCTCGCTGTAGTCTGCTATTCCCTAATTATAAATTATCAGTTCCTGGCTACTTTTGCCTACTTTTACCTACGCACCACCTTTCATGGTTGTCCCAGATGCTGATATCAGCAGTACTACCATTAGAACACTTCAGTTGAAAGTGTGAGTAAATAGCGTTATCAACCTCATAGTTGCAGCTCCGGAAGTCATTGATAATGATCAAATACTCATAATGCTAAATAGGGTTTTGTGATTTCGGCAGTGTCGCCTGTCAATGCCGGGTTTCTTATAATTGGGTGACAAACTACCGTTTTACCTGTGTGAATTGCAACCTTTGAAAAAATTAAGTTGCATTGCTTGTGATTGGCATGAAAGAATAGTCACAGGGCCGTTAGAAGGCGGCCCAATATAATATGATAATGATTGTGCACGTCAAAGTGCACACAAAAAACTGAGAAGCAATATGTTAATTTTAACACGTAGAATTGGTGAGAATCTGATTATTGGAGATGATGTAACCATCTCGGTATTGGGTGTAAAAGGCAATCAGGTAAGAATCGGTATTGATGCGCCAAAGGAAGTTCAAGTTCATCGAGAAGAGATCTACAACCGTATCCAGCTTGAAAAAAATGGTGCTGCCAAGGGTGAGGCGAACGGAAACGTATAATTACGTTTCCCCTCACTGATCTATCTCAATACTTTAGCTCTCAAGCGGTTGGGGTTTGCCAGCAGCCTATAAGCAGCGTAATTCATAATATAAGTAAAAATCCTTTTCAACGGGTTTACTCCATTCCTTGATTTTTTCCCAGCCTTTGGGGCATAAACTTGCCATCTGTTTATGCAGTGCTTCGATGACATAAAAGGCGGAGTAGGGTGTTTCCGTACTGCGTTTCAGGCTGTACCGCTCTCGTACCTGATACTCTCGTCCTGTGTTGCTATCGCTTGATTGATGCTCTTCTTTTTCTGACAGTGGCAAAGCATCGGTTTTGGCTTTGTTGGTGCTTGTTGTGATTGATTTTTTTTCCCAGGTTTTCTTGTCTGGGTTTTTATCACGGTGGAATGCTTCAAAATCCAGAGAGTCAGCATCGTCCACGTCAAAGTCTGCGATAACAGGGTTGGCGTAAACAAGACTCATCAAAAGAATTAATAGATATGGGGGAAGACGGTACATGGTATTTCTCTGGTAGGAAAATGGTCATCAGGAGCCTGGTGCCCCTGATGACTAGTGCAGGTAAATGCTATAGAAGCATTTGCATTAGAACTTAATTTCGTAACCAATGCCTACGATATCATCTTCTGCAGCAGCGCCAGCTTCATCATATTCAATGTTGGAGTAATAACCGAAAAGCTTTGAGCTCTTATTTAGTTTGTAGTCCACACCCAAGGCGATTTGAGTCGCTTCCAGATCAACGCCTAACTCTTCAGTGTCACTAGTGCCATATTGTGCTTTAAACACATAGCTGCCTACGGGGTATTCACCGCTGATAAGATAGCCATCTTGCTCGATGTCATCATTACTATCGGAAGACTCACCATCTTGAATAAGGGCGCCAATTTTACCATCGCCAACCTTTATTTCAGCTACCAGGCGAGTGATATCAGCCCTTTCACCATCCTTGCCAACATCGCTGTCATTCGCCAAAGCAACAGAGAACGTCTCGTTTTTATAAGACAGGGCGATAGAGGTACCATCGGCAACACCGTCATCACCGTCAGATCCTTCACCTGGTATCACTGCAGCTGTAACGGAAAAACCGTTCATATTAGGTGTTTTGTACATGATGATATTGTTGACGCGGTTTTCACCTGCGAAGATATTTTTAATATCACCATTGTCCAGATCATTAAAGCGGTCAACTTTGCCCTGGGCCATTTTTGTAGGCGTATCGTGTTTACCTGCTAAAAGGGTTCCCCAGTTGCCTTGAAAACCGCCATAGATATTACGCTGTGAAAATTCATCATCATCACCATCAACAGAAATTTGATATTCTGCTTTGTAGATAGCTTTTAAATTATCATTGATCGCAATGGAACCTTTGACTCCGACACGTGAAGCATTACTTGAAAGCTCCCATTGATCGTCGCCATTAGTTTCGTAGTCAACAGTGTTTAAACTAACGTTAACTTTGCCGTAAACCGTAATATCGCCAGCATAAGCTGAAGAAGCCATAACAGAAGCGGCAGCGATTGCAGCAGGTAATAATTTATAATTCATCAGGTTGTCTCCCAAAAGTTTATTTATTATAGCGAGCGAATCTCGCGCACTATACTCAACATCATTCCAAAACCGACACCCCTGTAGGTTTTGAATAAGGCGATTGTGGAGCATAGATGTTTCATAAATATGACAGTCAAGTCATAAAAATAAAATCCTTCTAAGTATAGATGAAATATAAATTTAGCAATTATTATTTTATTTTTAATCAATGGGTTAGCGTAAGCACTTATTAAAAATTATAGTAAAGTCATACTCAGGCAGGGTTGAGCTGATTGTTTTTTGATCGAATTTTTAACGATTTGTTACAGCGTAAAAGCGGATAAGGCCTGATCTTTGGGTGTTGTGGCTGGTGTTTAAGCGGATTACCGTCTATGTTTTTTGCCAGTGCTTTATATATTATGCAAGCGTTTTGCCGCTTCTATAAACCCTGTGAGCCCCGTGGAGAAATTGTGAATCGTCTTTCAGATGTTGTGCTAGAAAATGCAGATGCTCTATTGTCGGCCACCAAGAGTATCGATTTTAACAAAGTCCTCAACCATGATGTTGCCGAGGTGAAAAAGCTTAAAGGGGCTTTGAAGTCTTTACAGATATCTGGAAAGCGTTTGGATGAGTCTCTGGATAAATATGCCAGCAAGCCAATAGACGGTTCCTCCGGTAGCAATGAGAGTTTTGATTCATTGGACGATCTGCCGCCTTTAGATGATATGGATATGGCCGAGCTGGAAGCTGCTGACGGCTCTGCCAGCACAGAGGCACCTTTTGGTAACAAAGATGAAATTATGGCTGCTTTAGCTGTGGAAGGTTTGGATGGCAGGGCAGGCATGGTTTACAACAGTCTTTCAGATTCTCGCACCTTGCCTTTTGGCCAGGTTCATCACCGTCGCGGAGTACCACGATTTGATGTGGTCGTTGCGCCGGACTTTGCGCCAGTTTCCGGTATGCACGGTGTATTTATTTCCACCTCAGAAATCATGTCTATTATCCTGCCCTCAGATAATGCCAGCGCCGACTGGCAAGTACTAAAAAGAAAGCCTTTTAACAGCAGTGAAGAAATGATCGATTATCTTTCACTTATTTCTGCAGGCTTCGATTTACCTTAGTTTTTTGTCCACAGATGCTGTGGATAACTTGGTGGATAAGATGTTCAGTTTGAGCGCTAACGCACAACTGGCGATGGGCTACTTAAATTGTATAAAAAATAGTCATATAGCCTTAATTCCTTTTAAATCAATATGTTATGATATTAAGTTAAAGTAATTTTTACACTTCTTACTAATCATTACTCTTTCCAAGTATAAAAAACAAGTGTGTGAATAAGTTTTTTATTGGTAATGGGGAATTTATCTTGGGCGCTCACCTGAAAAGTAAACGCATTGCGGCTTATCTGCCAGTGTAAATACAACCACTGGTACAGGTTTCTTTAACTTCTATTTTACTCAGCAAGGGCAGGCTGGGCTTAAGCTCCTGCCATATCCAGCGACTCAGATTTTCGCTGGTCGGGTTTTCCAGGCCGGGAATATCGTTCAGGTAGTAGTGGTCCAGCCGTTCAAGGATCGGTTTAAAGGCCACTTTCAGTTCATAAAAATCCATTACCCATCCTGTTTGCGGTTCTACATCGCCTGCGACATAAACGCGAACATAAAAGGAGTGACCATGCAGCCGTGCACATTTATGCCCTTCGGGTACATTAGGTAAACGGTGGGCAGCTTCAAAAGTAAATTCTTTATATATTTCCATGGTTACCCTATTAGTGTGGTTAGATGTGCGGGTGCGGCGTAAGTGTAATCATCCTGCAAAGAGCTGTACAGCACCTGATCCATATCGTTAGACGGTAAAATTTCACGATTATTTTTTGTGCATAAAGGCGTGGAAATTGGGCTAATTTTTCATCTGTATTTACTTAAAAAGTACCTATAAAACAAACAATTAGTTCAGTTTTAAAAAAACTTATAATTTTTCTATTTAGGGGTTTGACAAGAAAGGCCATTACTGTAGAATGCGCCCACGTTCGAGAGGGGTGATTAGCTCAGCTGGGAGAGCATCGCCCTTACAAGGCGAGGGTCGGCGGTTCGATCCCGTCATCACCCACCACTTTCGGATCGTCCTTTTAAGCTGCTTCAGCCCTGACAAGCTGAGTTAACATTAGCAGCCGCCGGTTATGCGGACCGGTAGTTCAGTTGGTTAGAATGCCGGCCTGTCACGCCGGAGGTCGCGAGTTCGAGTCTCGTCCGGTCCGCCATTTATCTGTTTGATTCCCTTATCTTTTTTATTTTCCAAGCCCGTTTGGGACCATTTCTGTTTTTTATCCACCGTCGATTCAGGCTTTCAACGCCGTTCCCGTCATTAATCATTACGTGTTTTTGAATGCGTCTGTTCTAATAGGTGATCAATGAGATCGTCGTAGTCGATGCCATTGCGGGACTGGTAATTCACATAGCGCTGCCCACGAGAGAAATGGCTATCCGTAATTAACATAAAGTCCTTATTGCTGGTTACCTCGCTGTCCAGACGATGAGTCAGCCACTCCGGTAGTGCTGGTACAAAGTCTGGGATTTAGAATTATCTGCGATGAAGTGAAAAATGTGCTGGCAAAGAAGTACCTGACGGAAACTGAAATTTCCGTCGAGGATATCGCTCATTTGCTGGGTTGTACCGAAATGACCAATTCCCGTCGGGCCTTTATTCGCTGGAATAAGATGGCTCCAAGTAAGTTCTGTGGGACGCCGAATAGTTACTAAATCGAAAGCGCCACCAGCTGAATAAGCATACCCACAAACAACAATCCAAGGGGAGCGTAGGCGCCAGGCCTCATAAAAAAAGACATTTGTATTTGAACTGGAAAGCTAATCGTTTTCTCAATCGCGGTAGTTTTGTAGATGTGAATATTGTCAAACTTTGGATCCGTTACCAACTCAATCAGATCGCGTCGACTTCTATAACGCATCATAGACGCAATATGCCAACCTTCATCGGCATAATCATTATCAGGATACTTCCCCCAGCTATCAATGTAGCCGCCCACTTTGCGAGAAATTGAAACAGGGTGACCACCGCGAAAGAATAATGCTTTCATAAAAGGACCGCTGTATTTTTGCAATAATGCTGCAGCATGTGTTTTCTCACCCGTTACAGGGTTATCAATCTCTCCCTTTTTCACTCGTATTAAATTCTGCATGACAAACTCTTTGCCATCATCATTTTTCATAAACTCTACTAACACATCTATACTGGTATGCAGTGAACCTTGAGTTTCTCTAACTGTATTTATTAAGTCTTCTATTTCATGAGCCTTTATAGGTCCAGACCAATTGTAATACCATAAAACAAATGCAATATATAACGCTGCCAACAAGACCCAAAAAGATACAATCATTATTTACTTCCTCAATTAATCCAGTGCCCAAGACTATTTATAAACCGATACAAAGTCTTTGGTGATTCATAATCATGGTTTTGATCCAATAGCAGGGTATCAAGAATATCATTACGAATGTGATAGATAGCCTAAGCCGCTATATTAAATACCAAACGCCTTAGTAGGAAGGTCATTAATTATCATAATTGGGGTTATTTATCTTCACATCAACTGGTTATGGCCAAAGGTATTGATGTACCTGTATAGTCTTGAATTTTTTTGAAGCTTAAAAAAGAGAGTATAGAGAGCTACGATGATCATACTGCATGGCGTATCCGCCTCACCCTATGTTAGAAAAGTCATTACTGTATTGGCGATGAAACAACTGCCATTCGAACAAAAGCAACAAATGCCATTCGCCAGAGATGCTGAGTTCAATAAAATCAGCCCGCTGGGCAAGATACCCGCGCTGCAAGATGGCGACATCACTCTGTGCGACTCCACAGTCATCTGTGAATATCTGGAAGACACCCATCCTGAGATCAATGTCTACCCAACCAACCACGCCGACAAAGCCAAAGCGCGCTGGATAGAAGAACTGGCGGGCAGTCGCGTAACTGAACTGGCCACGGGTATATTTTTCCAGCGCTTTATGCGCCCCATGGTGTTTAAACAAGATCCAGACGAGGCGCTGGTCGAAAAAATAATCGACAAAGATCTGCCGCCCATTCTCGATCACCTGGAGACGCTAGTACCTGCCACTGACTTTCTATTTGGTGAATTGCAATTGGCCGACATCAGCCTGGTAAGCCCGTTCATTAACGCCAGCTATGCCAACTACACCGTCGATACGCAGCACTGGCCACAACTGAGCGCCTTTATTGACCGGGTAAAAACGCATCCGATTATGGAGCCTATTCTCGAAGCCGAAGCCAAGATTATGGGCTTTGCCTAACAAGGCGGCGCACCTTACAAACGATGAAATCGGCAAATGCTATTGTTGCTTCAGTGTTTTTTCTTGGAGAATGTTTTCAGGTGTAGGCTCAGGCATCGTTTATCTTCTCAATTAATTATTTTCCTTTATACAAACGCCGGTAACGACGTTGTGCCCAACTTCGATAAATACTATCTGCCAGAGGCTTGATCAGTGGCCAGCGTAGCCATCGGAATAGAATACCAAAACGGGTGTGTTGCCAGGCGGCGACATTGGCATCCAGGCCTGTTAAAACTCCACCGTCCGCTCGCTGCAAATGCAGTAAGGTAAGTAGTGCTTCTTTGCTGGGCATACCAGCCTGGTGTTCCATATTATGAATATTGACCAACTGCAATTTTCCTGCGGCATGTCGCTGCAATTTATCCATTTCTGCTGAGCATAGTGGGCATTGGCCGTCGTAGTAAAGTTTGTCCCGTTTCATTTCCAGAGCCTTAAATTGAGTACCTGTAAAATCCTTACGAATTGTCAGGGGCTATGGATGTGTTTGTGGTCAATAACTCATCTGCCAAGGGTTTTAATACGTAAAAGCCGAGTAAGTAAAATAAATTAGAGGTTAGCAATAATGAAAATTACATTGGACGAGTTTTTTCTCTGGAAGGCTGAGTTACCGGTTATTGTTCATTCTATTGATATGGTCGGCTATCAGGCTACGGTGGTTATTGATGGTGAGGAGCGCCTTATTGTAGGCGGTGATAGCAAACCCTTGCGTAAAAAAAGCCTGATGGATATGCGCGAAGCCCTAAAGGCCATGCCGATATCATCACTTACCTTAAGTCACCAATCCGCCTACGATGAAATGATCAACCAACCCCAGCGGCAACAGCCGAATACTATGCAGGTGTCGCTGGCGTCTGATCTTTATCCGTCCTTACAGTAATCCATATTTACTAAGTAAGCGTTGCTATTGAGTTTGCAGGTCATTGGTCACTAACCTTTATGGATACGTTATACACATTTGACTTTATGGAAAAAAGCATAAGGTCAATTCTTTGTCATTTTAACTGTATATGCATACAAAAAATGTAAGCTATTGATAAATAAGGAATTAAATAGCTGGTCAAAATTTAATCAATCGATGATAGGGCTTGAAACAATGGGCCTTTTGCTAGTTTTCTTTCAACTTATCCCCGAACTTATCCACAGAATTTGTGGATAAGCTTTTTGAATCAGCATAAAAGTTTAATATTCAAAGTTTAAAATTTCACGGCAGGCTTTTGGATCGTGTTCCGTTAGCTGTTTGCCGGTGATGGCAGAGCGCCTGGGAGTGGCAGGGTGAGATGCGCATGGTAATGGTGTTGATGGTGCGGCATAATCTACCCAGCCATTAGCCACCATAAAAATTAGCAGGGTAGACTCAATGAAACAGGCGTTTGTCACAATGTTAGGCATGCAGGATAAAATGAATCAGAAGGTGCATGCTGACTGGGTTACTCAACGATTTGAGTGGTATCGCGCCATCTGGATTGAGTGTGGCGAACTGGTTGAGCACTACGGTTATAAATGGTGGAAAAAACAGACTCCCGATATGGACCAGGTCAAACTTGAAGTGATCGATATCTGGCATTTTGGTATGAGCGCTTTATTTACTGAAGGTGAGACACAGGAGGCTATCGCTGAGTTAATGGAAGGCCAGTTGGCTGGCTATCAATACCAGGGGCAGGGAGTTCGCGAAGCCACCGAAGCGCTGGCCCAGCATAGCCTGGAGAGCAAAAGCTTTTCTGTTCCCCTGTTTTGGGATTTGCTTAATTCGGTAGAGATGGATTTTGACGAATTGTATCGTCAGTATGTGGGCAAGAATGTGTTGAACTTCTTCCGTCAGGATAACGGCTACAAAGACGGCAGCTATATCAAGCAGTGGCAGGGCCGTGAAGATAATGAACACCTGGTAGAAATTTTGGCTGAGTTGGATAGCGCCGCTGCGAACTACGGTGAAGTCGTCTATCAATCACTGCAGCAGCGCTATCAGTCGGTAACGGCTTAAAGTTCGTGGACACCGCCAATGGATGACAAGCCCCAACAAACTCAAAGCACGCAAAAAGAGCCCCCGCAGAAATTATCCACCAGTGCCCTGGCCAAGGTGCTGGATGTCCCATCACAGCAATTATTTGCCACCCTGAAAGATTATGGCTGGATTCGCAAGCTGGACGAGGGCTGGGCCTTAAGTTCCAAGGGTGAGTTTGAAGGGGGTGAGTATGTGCATAGCAAGCGCTATGGTCGCTATATCGTTTGGCCGGAAGAGTTGGCCTCCCATCCTTTGTTGCTGGCCCTTGAAGATAATCGACATATTTCTGCGACCATGGTTGGTAAGGCCTTTGGGCTTAGTGCCCGTGAAGTTAACCGTATACTGGCGGAGCTGGGTTGGATTAAACATGGCTTTCAAGGCTGGGAGCTCACCGCTGTGGGTGAACAGCGTGGTGGCATCCAATTAGAGAATGACAGTAGCGGTACCTTTTATGTGGTGTGGCCACAGGATATCCAGAGCAATAAAGCCTTAAGTAAGCTGTTAGAATTTTCCGCCGGGGTTTATGCAGACCCTGCAGCGGTGTCTGGTGATATGTTTGCCAATCAAAGTGACTATCAAGGGCTGGATGGTCACCGGCACAGCAGCAGAGCGCATTTTCAAATCTGCCACTGGCTGTATATGGCGGGCATTGCCCACGCCTGCCAGCGTGAATTACCTTTTGTGGCTGAAGATAACCCACAAACCTTGCGGGCGGATTTTTATCTGCCAGCGCATCAGCTTTATATAGAGTGCTGGGATGATGCTGGCGGTTCCAGCCTTGCCCAGAGGATGCAGCGCAAAGATATTTACCAGCAATATGGCTGTGCTGTGATTGATATTGAAAAAGACGACCTCGACCAGCTGGATGAGGTATTAACCCGCCAATTTCGCAAGCAGGGCATTCGGGTGTTTTAAATGAAAAACAGCGCGATGGTTTTGCTGTTGCTATTAGTGGCCCTGCTATTAGGGCTGGCTTACAACGTTTGGCAATCGCGGCAAGTGGCTGTGTATCAACTTGAGGTGATTAACCGGAGTGCAGAAGCGGTGGATTATATCAGGCTGTTTGGTACTGGGGCTCAAGCTGAAGCCAGGCTTAAACTTTTAAACCCCGGTCGTTCTGCGCTTATTTCTGTACTGCTTAATAAGCAGGGTGGTTTAAGGTATGAGGTGTCTCAAGGGGGCAATCGCATTGATACCTTTATTAATAAAAATATAAAAGCGATGACCTCTTTTCAGCAGCAGTTGATTATTCACCCGGGGCACCGGTATATCATCAGTGATTATGACCAGCTATCGACTTCCGATTAAGTGCTCGATTTTTTCCAGCAATTCAAAATCCCTTTCACTAACACCACCGGCTTCATGGGTGGTTAAGTAAATATCTACCGTACGGTAAACATTGGCCCACTCAGGGTGATGGTTGAGTTTCTCTGCGACGATAGCGATTTGTGTCATAAAACCAAAGGCATGAACAAAATCTTCAAACACCAGCCGGCGGTAAAGTTTGGTCCCTTGCAACGCCCATTCACCGTGGGACTGCAATCGTGTTTGAATCTCAGCTTCACTTAACGCAGCAATAGTATTCATAGCCAATCCTGTTGTTTATCTCTTGCTTAGCATAACACCACACTCAATATGATCGGTATAGGGGAATTGATCAAAGATGGCGAATTTAATGATGTCGTGACTTTGGCACAGCGCCTTCAAATTTTCATAGAGGGTATTGGGATTGCAGGAGATATACAAAATATGATCGAACTGGCTGATTAATTTTTCAGTCAGCTTATCCAGACCTGCCCGGGGTGGGTCCACCAGCACCGTAGAAAATTGGTAGCTACTCAGGTCAATATCCTTAAGGCGGCGAAACTCCCGCTCACCCGCCAGAGCTGAGGAAAAGTCCTCGCTGGACATTCTGGCAACAGTCACATTGCTAATGCCATTAAGCTCAAAATTGTAATTGGCAGATCTGACCGAGGTTTTAGAAATCTCAGTAGCTAACACTTTATTAAAGTTTTGAGCCAGCACAACAGTGAAGTTACCGTTGCCGCAGTAGAGTTCAACCAGGTCGCCACCTAAACCACGGGAGTTATCCAGCGCCCATGTCAGCATCTTTTGATTAACGGTGGCATTAGGTTGGGTAAAGCTGTTTTCTACCTGTTGAAAATCATATTGCCGGTCTTTGACCGTCAGGCTCTCCGTTACATAATCTTCGCTAAGCACCAGGCGTTGTTTTTTACTGCGGCCAATAATTTTGATCTGCAGTTGCTGTTGTAGTTGCTCCGCTAGTTGCTGCCAATCGTCCCCCAGGGGTTTATGGTAAATCATAGTGACCAGTGCCTGGCCGCTGAGGGTGGTTAAAAATTCCATCTGGAAGAGTTTGTGGCGGAGCAGGGGCGATGGTTTGATGGCCTCCATCAAGGTATCCATTAAACCGGTAATCATCGTTGAGCCGATGGGAAAATGGTCAATTCTTACAGGTTGTTTAGGTTCGGCCTTATTAAACATCACATAGTAGGTGTCATCATCTTGATGCCAGATTTTAAATTCAGCCCGCACTCGAAAGTGCAAACTGGGTGAATCGTAGACTTCCAAATCCGGGGGGCAAAACTCACGGAACTGTTGGCTAATACGCTCGGCCTTGTTGTGGAGTTGCTGTTGATAATTAGCTGGATTGACGTTGCTAAGGGGCATGATGCTGGTCACATAGTAAATAGTGCAGGCATTATAGTGATTTATTGCTGTGATGCGTAATGAAAAAAACACGGCTATTGGCTACACTTTAGTGATCAAGAGGCAAGTTATTCAAGAGTTTATTCAATAGGTTAAAGCATGAAGGTATTAGTAACGGGTGGTGCAGGATATATTGGCAGTCACACCTGCGTTGAGTTGTTAGCGGCGGGGCATGAAGTGATTGTGGTAGATAACCTGTCTAATAGTCACCCTGAGTCATTAAAGCGGGTGCAGGAAATTACAGGTCGTGAGCTGGTTTTCCACCAGGTTGATATTCGTGATGCTGCCGCTCTGGAAACTATCTTCAGCCAGGAAAAAATAGATGCAGTGATTCACTTCGCTGGGCTTAAAGCGGTGGGGGAGTCCGTTGCCAAGCCTTCTCTTTATTACCAAAACAATGTCTATGGCACCTTGGTGCTGTGCGATGTGATGGCAAAGTATGACGTGTTTAATGTGGTCTTTAGCTCTTCTGCAACGGTCTATGGTGATCCGGCTACTGTGCCTATTGATGAAGACTTTCCTTTATCGGCAACAAATCCTTATGGTCGCTCTAAGTTAATGGTAGAAGAAATCTTACGTGACTTAAATGTGTCAGATGATCGCTGGAATGCCGTGTTGTTAAGGTATTTTAATCCTGCCGGTGCTCATGAGAGTGGCCGTATTGGTGAAGACCCCAATGGCATTCCCAATAACTTACTGCCTTATATTAGTCAGGTAGCTGTGGGTAAACTCGAGACTCTTGCTGTGTTTGGTAGTGATTACGATACCGTAGACGGTACCGGTGTCAGAGACTATATCCATGTAGTAGATTTGGCATTAGGTCATCTTAAGGCGCTGGAAAAATTGGCCTCTAACCCAGGCGCTATAGCCTATAACCTGGGAACCGGTACCGGGTACTCGGTACTGCAAATGGTGGCTGCATTTGAAAAGGCTTGTGGCAAACCAGTACCTTATAAGCTGGTTGATCGCCGGCCGGGTGATGTGGCTAGTTGCTATGCTGATCCAGCCTTTGCGGCGCAGGAGCTTAACTGGACTGCAAAACTGGGTATAGAAGAAATGACCCGAGATAGCTGGCGCTGGCAAAGCCAAAACCCTTCGGGTTATAAAACGTAAAATACAACCCACCATACCTGCCCCCGCCGTCATTCCCGCCTTCGCGGGAATGACGGTGTTTTTTTATAGGGGGGTGGTTGGGTTATAGCCGCTGGGTGTTACGTTCCAGCCACCACTGCTTGGCAAGCGCGGTAGCTGATTCCTGGCTATCGGCTTTTTGCATTAACCTGATGGCAATTGCCAAAGTACCAATAATGGCATTGTTTGCATAAGCGTCTTCTGCAGTCCCGTGCCAGACGGCTTTAAAGTGATTAATATCCAGCGTTTCAGGCAGTGCCTGGCGGCCTTCAACCATTTTGGGCCAGTTTTCTTCACCTGCTACACCATCAATAACTGTTTTAACCAGACAACTGGCTTCAGGCCGCCGTTCAATTTCACCGCCTTCGCCTTTAAATACTGCCGCATGGGCCTGGCCCAAACTAATAGCAGCTTGCTGATGGCTGTCACCATAAGCCGGATGGAAAATACTTTGCATGGAGTAGGGGGCTGCCAGAGGATTCAGTAGTCTCGATAGAGTATGCACGGGCGAGCGTAAACCCAGATAATTACGGAAATCGATAATGCGCTTTAATGGCGGGCATAAAAATTCCAGCGGCATAAATGAAAACTGCGTTGTGTTCAGTTGCTGCTCCACTGTTGCCCAATTCTGCGCTGGAGTAATATTCAGTGTGTTTAAAACCTCTTCCGTATAAAGCCTGCCTTCGGTATGGCCACTGGCGCCATGCATATAAACCGAAATACCCTGATCGGCAATGGCAAAGCAACTGAGTAAATACCAGGGTAGCTGTTTTTTCTTGCCCGCATAACTGGACCAATCCAATTGCACCTCAAGGGTTTTGGGTGCGGCAATACTTTCCCTGGCAGCAGCAACAAAACCTGTTAGCTCTTCATGGCTTTCTTCTTTGACGCGTAATAACATCAGAAAGGCTCCAAGCTGCAGGTCTTCCACTTCGCCTTTTAGTATCATTTGCATGGCATCAAAGGCTTCCTGTTCAGTTAAGGAGCGGGAGCCGGTTTTACCCTTGCCAAGGATGCGTACATATTGGGCGAAGGGGTGTTCGCCTGTTTTTATTTGGCTGAGTTTGTTGCGGTACTGTTCTGACATGATGGTTTCTGGGTTGGTGGTAGTTATTGGTGGTAGTTATTGGTGATAGTTATTGGTGGATTTTAATCCACCCTACAGGCAGTTATCGGGTTTGGGTAGACCGGCTATTTTGGCGGCAAATTTGGCCGGGCTGCCGGGGAATAGTGATAACAAATAGATACTCTTTCCTTTATCGCTGCCCAATTGTTGACCTATATATTTTACCAGTGGGCGCATGGCTGGAGATAATTCAAACTCGCGATAAAACTGTTGCAGCAAGCTGATAATTTCCCAGTGGTCCTGGCTGAGGGTGATGCCTTCGTTTTTTGCCAGTTGCTCGGCGACGGCAGGGCTCCACTGGTTAAGGTCTTTTAAAAAACCTTCTTTATCCAGTGGAATGGTTTGTTGGTCGACAATCATTTCCATAGGATTAAAACCAGCTTTGCACGCTTTTGTGTGTAACGGTTAAGTCAACGAACTCACGGTCGCTGATAAGGCTGATTGCAGGGCTTAAGTCCTCAGTCAGGCCTCTGGCTTTAACATCTACCGCCAGGGCATAGAAGTTAATGTTGTTGTTGCTTTCAATCAGTGCACTATATTCAGTACCTTTTTTGCCTGCATAGACGCCATCTTCAATTAATAAGATAGAACTGCCCTTGCGGCAAAACTTTAAGCAGTCTGCAAAGCTCTGGTTATTAAAGGGTGATTGATTAACGGTGTGTAAAATCATAATGGCTTATACCGTCAATAGAATATCAGCCTGCTCGAATAAATCGGCTAGCTGTTGTTGGTTTACTGGTTTGGCTGCAAGACTAAGACGAGAGTGGTCTATGTTCCTTTCAGCCAGGGCTGCGCTCTCAACATAGCTTTCGCTGATGCCGTAAAGCTCAAAGGCGGATAATAACTTTTGATGATTTTTTTGTTGAATGTCCGCGCTGTCTTGTTGGTCTAATAGTTGCCAAACGCCATCGCCAATAAAAGCGATGGCTAGTTCTTGATCGAAAGCACCAGCCGCTAAAGCGATCTCAGCGGTCTCTCTGGCCAAGGCGTTGCCATAGGGTGCTTTACGACAGATCAGTAAAATGCGTTTGCTGGTCATGCTTATGGCCCAAAAGTGATCAAACGATCAGATTCAATCGAGGCATCAACCAATTGCCCCAAGCCTGAAATGGTAAAACCATTATTCAGGTTATGGTTAGTTTGTTCATGGCGCTCAGCTTCCTTCTTATCAAGTACTCCACGCTTTAAGGCGCTGGCAATACAGACCACCAGGTCAATACCGTGTTTGTCAGCCAGGCTTTGCCATTGTTGTGGAATATTGTTTTCGTCCTGTGGCGGAGTAATCAGGGCGTTGCCACTATTAACGCCATCATGGTAGAAAAAAATACGATGGAAGCTATGGCCAGCATCAACGGCAGCCTGAGTAAAGCGCAGCGCGGTAGCAACCGATTGGCTGGAATAGGGGGCGCCGAGTATCATAAGAGAAAAACGCATTTAGCTTTGATCCTAAAAACAAAAGCCCCGATAAAATCGAGGCTTTGCTTCAATCAGTTGGGCTGTTTAGTCGTCA
>NZ_JAQWFR010000018.1 GCF_029238675.1 Oceanicoccus sp.
CAGACTCGTACAGCCTGTACTAATACTAGCGTCGCACCTCTGACCTGTGATGGAGCTGTTGCAGTTGGTCAAGTACTACCTATTACAGGTCTGACAAGTAACACTTGGCAAGGCGGTGAAATTACAGGCGACACCATCACCTATAACATTGATGCTGCAAGTCCTAGCCCACTTGGGGGAGACCTGTATAACGTGGGTACGGTTACCGTAACACTGGGTGAGCCAGTGCCTCAAGATTCAGCAGAGTAATCTCTCTGTTGGCCAGTTTTCCTGGTCATAATGAAGGGTCGGCAGTGTTTGCCGGCCCTTTTTTAAGCTCACGCCACCTGCGCCACCTATGTGTTGAAATTGTCGAATACCATAAATGGAGGCCCATGCCTCAATTCTTAAACGCCCCTGACTCTGGCGATATATTCAGATGGCGTTTCTCCAAACCAGCGTTTGAAGCTACGCCTAAAGCTGGAAACGTCACTAAATCCCATCAAATGCCCGACGCTTTCAACAGACAAGCTGCTATCGCTCAGGTAGTTGGCGACTTGTTCTTTACTTAATTCGTCACGCAGGTTCTGGAATTTCGCTCCCTCCGAATTTAACTTTCGTGTAAGCGTGCGGGGGCTCGTATGCAGCTTTGCTGCTACTTCCCTTAAGGTCCAAATCCTGCCAGGGTTTTCAAGTATCAACTTTGTTACTGTCTCTTGAGTTGATAACACCGGCACTGTAGCTTCGCGGCCTTTGATGTCCTGTAATTGCTTTTCACAGATTGCCACTGCCTCTTGGTGCATATCTGGGTCGGCAACAGGAGATGGTGTGGACAAAATAGAGTTTGAAACGATAATTTCTGTTGTCGTTTGATTGAATGATATATCGTTACCGAAGTAGTTGTGGTACTTCTGCCAATAGTTTGGTTTTGAATAAGAAAATTTAACGTGCCCTTTGAACTGACCAGTACCGACGAAAGAAGTAATAGAAGAAAAGAGACCAATTAATGCTGTTTCCAGAATAAAAACGCGCAAATCATTCAGGTCAAAGGTTTCAGAAAAGCTCACCCTTAACCCCTCTGGGTGCTCATGGATGGAAACGTTAAAAAATTCTGCTCGGGTCTGGCTGTACTTGGCAAACAACATTAACGCCGCCCGAAGGTCGGGGGCACTAAAAGCTGCCACACCTAGCGGGCCGTGGGTTGATATATGTAACTGGGCTCCGACGGATAAGCCCAAATCTTCAAGCCTGGAGATAGCTTGTGCATTTCGATAGATTTGGGCCATTTCATTGAGGGGAATTGTGCCATCTAAGGCCATTAATGTTTTATAAGACACATTCGTGCCTGCAAAATAGGCTGCGCTGTTTTTTTCATTCAACCGTAAATGCCGAAATAGAATACGAGCATAACTGGAGGAAGGATGTTTATTATTTGCCATGTTTAGCCAACCCGGATATTGAGCCTAATGGTGTAGTCTCGAGCTAAAATCCCCGGCCTCAGTGTAAACCCAGGTGAGACAGTTTGTCACTATTTGTCCCCCTGTTGTCACTCTCTGTTCTGTTTGACGAAGGCAATTAGTCAAATAATAGCTATGTGACTAACGCTATTGTGAATGGACCAACCTTATGAGTGCGAAGCCTATCAACTGTGATCAAGCTGATGATCCTGAACGTTTTAAAGCGCTGACCCAGCGCCCAAAAATTGCCTGGCCTACTATCCTGCTGCTGGTAGCAGCCTATGGGCTATTTGGTGTCGCAACATTCGCCTACATAGAAGGTATATTGCCCTTGTTTTGGGCAATGTTGTTTAATGCCACGGCTTCTTATCTGTCTTTTGCCGTGGTTCATGAAGCAGCCCATCGCGCAGTAAGTAGCAATCTCCAATTAAACGACTGGCTCGGTAGAACCGGCATTTTGCTGCTTGAGCCAGCGCCATTGCTGCCGGTGTTTCGATGCGTGCATATGCAGCATCACCGGTTTACCAACGACCCGACAAAAGATCCTGATGCATACTTTGGTATTGGCCCGGCTTGGCTGCTTCCGTTTAAATGGATGATATTTGATGTGGTCTATTTCAAGTATTATTTAAAGCCTGAGGTGTTTCAGCAAAGACCAAAAAGCGAACGAGTAGAATTTTATTTGGCGACTCTTTTCGGGGCGTTGGTTATTTCTGCGTTCACCTTTGCGGGGTGGCTGGAATATTATCTGCTGCTTTTCTTTATCCCGACGCGAATAACCAAGTTCTTTATTATATGGGTGTTTGATTTCTTGCCCCACTATCCGCACCAGACACACGCTGCTGACGACCCTTTTCGCAGCACTTCCAATCGAGTTGGTTTGGAGTGGTTGTTAACCCCGTTATTCGTGTATCAGAATTATCATCTGGTGCATCATCTCTATCCCAGGGTTCCGTTTTATCGCTATATCAAAGTTTGGAACGCGAAGAAACATTATCACCTGTCGCAAAATCCCGCTATTGTCGATAATTTTTCACTGGATCCAGGAAAAGCAGATGACGGCGTAATTAGCGGGACGACTCGCTGATAGGATGTAGCGTAGCCAGAAGTTTTGTGGCATTAAAAAGCTTCAATCCTTTGGATTAAGTTGCGCGACCTTACAGTTAATCGGCCATGAGATAAGCCGTTTAACTTCAGAGCCTCCCCATATCGCTTCAATCTCACCAAGAGCAGCAAGCATTGCTTGTTCCGCACCGGCGCTACTGGCTTTCTTCATGGCTGACCAGGTGGCGATATAGCCTGCGAGGTCCTTAAATGACCAGTGTCTCTCGATTTTGAGGTTTGGGAAGGGTAATTCCGTAAACGGGAATGAAAGTGAAAGATAGTTATCTTCCACATGCCTGCGCTCTTTTGGCCAAAATCTGTGGATATCTTGCCAATAAAACTGTTCGAAACGCTGGGCGACTTCGCCGTCTTCGAGTAGCGGGACGCCGTAAGAAATAATGGCAAGGGTTGAGTTCGGTTTCGCAATGCGCTGGGCTTCTTTATAGAATCGATCAAGGTCAAACCAATGAGCTGCTTGAGCCACAGTTATCAAATCAGCGTATTGATCTTCAAGTCCTGTGTCATCAGCAAAAGCTTGCCTGTAGGTGATATTGTGACACTGTGTAGCGTGGTTCAGTTGGGACAAGCTCGAATCGAGAGCAATAACATGCTCAAAAGCTTCGGCTAATAAGCTTGAAAGCTGCCCCGTCCCGCAACCAATATCAACGGCAACCTTATGCTCGGTACAATGTTTTGATAGTGCCTGTACCAGGGTGCCTGGATAGGTTGGGCGACTGAGGGCGTAGCCCGCGCCGTCATTAGTAAATGGATTGTCTGGGGTGTTTTTGTATTCAGTATTCATGCCTCTAATATTAGCACTAATCTATTTCAAATATTTTATACAGAATTTCGAAAGGTCAGGTTGATTCTGGGCGTGCTGATTTTCTTTGTGGGGGGTAGCCGGTGTTGCCAAAATGTTTGCGTCGTACCCGCCATGACCAGGAGACTGCCATGCTCTAGTATCAATGACTGGGTTTGTTGTTTTTGTTGGTGCTGCCTGTGCTTATGCCGGAACGCAAACTTTCTTTCGGCGCCCAGGCTTAGCGATGCAATCGTTCCATGCTTTTTTAAATCCTTTTCTTCATCGCTGTGCCAGGCCATGCCTTCATCGCCATTATGGTAGAGATTTAACAGGCAGGAGTTAAAGGTTTCATCCAGATGGTGTTCAATCATACTTTTGAGTGCCAATAACTCTTTAGTCCAGGCTAATGCATGTTTGGTGGTTTTGGAATAGGTATATGCAAAGGGTTGGTCACCGTACCAGGCAACTTTGCGTCGGGTAATAATACGCTTGCCGTAAATCAGGGCCTGGTCATGTTCCCATTGGATATTGTCCATCAGTGCCGCGAAGTAGTGGTCGGCATCGTCAACCGGAATCAGAATACCGTGGTAGTAAGCCTGTCCGTCCTGGGGCAGTAAGTTTTCTGGTTGTTCTATGGATTGCCTGAATAAGTCCATGGTTATTGATCCCGCTTGCAGGCTTCCCAGCCAATCATTGCTGATTTACGAGTGCTGCCCCACATATAACCACCGGTCTGGCCACTGCTTTGTATCACTCGGTGGCACGGGATTAGAAATGCGATGGGGTTGCGGCCTATAGCTGTACCTACTGCCCTGGAGGCACTGGGCTGGTCGATATGGGTTGCGATACTTCCGTAAGTACTCAGTGTTCCCATAGGGATTTTCAATAGTGCCTGCCATACCTTGAGCTGAAACGGGGTGGCATTAAGATGCAGTTTAATAGGTTCTAACTCCTGCTTGTCTCGCCGAAAAATATTCAGGGCATTGTGTTGTAACGGGTCTTGAGCCTGGTGATATTGAGCTTTTGGGAAACGTTGCTTAAGATCTTCCAGGGCTTGCTGTTTATCTTCTTCAAACACCATATAACAGATTCCCTTTGCAGTGGAGGCAATCATCATGGCTCCAAAAGGGCTGTTGGCAAAACTATAATTAATGGTGAGATTTTCGCCACCTTTTTTAAACTCTCCGGGTGTCATCCCCTCAATAGTGACAAATAAATCATGCAGGCGACTCGGGCCAGAGAGCCCTGTACTATAGGCTGCGTCCAGTACCGATGACTGTTTTTCCCTGAGTTGCTGCTTGGCGTATTCCAGACTTAGGTACTGGGTAAATTTTTTTGGGCTTACCCCGGCCCACTCAGTAAATAATCGCTGAAAATGGAATGGGCTGATACCGGCAACGCTGGCGATTTCATCTAACGTGGGTTGGTTTTTAAAATGCGTCTTTATATAGTCTATTGCTACTGCAATACGCTGGTATGTCAGTGATACTTGTTCGACCATATGTCCTCCGCTGCTTGTCAGGATACAAGATTAACTTTTCTGGATCGATACTTTTTACTCGATAAGTGGTCACAGGATTTTATGCGGGTTACCAGATGGCTTCGACCCGATTATTGCTATTTCTTCAATAAGCCTGGAGTTGCAGGGTTCTGTCATTAAGAAAAAAGCGGCCGATGCCGTTGATAAAGAGAAGCTCAAAGAAGCTTTAATGGAGTGGTGTTACGTTAAAGCCCTTACTTGCAGGGTTGGCAATAGCTTAGGTCAACCGGGATCGTATTGCTTGAAATACCGCTAAGCCAATCGCAAGCAACGTTAAGGTCAATGCTGCGCCAGAAACCTCTGGTGTAGCCACCTGTTTGACTGAGATCCCATAAGCTGCCCAGCCAATCACTAATATATAGGCAATATCTTTTTTGATAATCAGCACGCTGGCCCCTGCCGTACCCGCAATAGCCAACTTCAATAAGGTCCAGTTAACAAAACTGAGACCGATATCATTGGCATCGAGGGCGGTTTGCAAAGCGCTGAAATTAGCAATGATTGCCACGCTGACCCAGGCCACATAAATACTAAACGGCAAGGTAATAGCCAGGCTTAGTGTTTCTTCAGAGTGTTGAATAGTGCGATAGACCTGAATCAGTGTTAGCAGTAGACCGATTATCAGCACAAAGGAAACCGCTATATATTCTAAATGCCAGGCGAACATCCATGCACTATTAAACAGGCAGCTAAGGATAAAGTATTTACCGATTATACTTAGCGTTTGGCTACTGCGTTTAGAGGGTAGTGCTTGAGCAATGGCGTAGATAAATAGCGCCCAATAAATAACGCCCCATATAGCAAAGGTAAAGCCGGCAGGTGTAAACAATGAACTATATTTGGCAGAGACCTGACCGGTAGTTTGCCCGCCAATGGGTAACCAGTTAGCAAGCCAGTTAACGGCAATAACCAGTAACAGCGCGATAACAACGCCGCCCCAATCGGTAAATTTTCTTTCCATGGTATTCATCCGGATATCTTATTTCCCCAGGCAGTGTTGGTAGGCTTTTACTGCTTCAGCCAAACCCATACTAATAGCATCTACTGTCATGGCGTGGCCAATAGAAACTTCTAATAGTTGGGGGATGGTAGCAAACAGCGTCAGGTTATCCAGATTTAAATCATGTCCTGCATTCAGGCCGATACCCACATCCAGTGCTTTTTCCCCGGCGCGATAAAATTGCTGAAAGACTTCATCAACCTGTTGGTTATTTTTGACGGCGTCGGCATAAGGGCCGGTGTATAGTTCAATACGGTCAGCCCCTACTTGTTTTGCCAGTTCGATTTGTTCCAGATCCGGGTCCATAAATAAGCTAACTCGAATGCCCAGCTTTTGTAGCTCTTGAATGATGGGGGCTAGTTGATCGCCACTTTGGGTTAAATCAAAGCCGTGGTCAGAAGTGAGTTGCTCATTGCTGTCTGGCACCAGTGTGCATTGGGCGGGCTTGATATCTTTGACTAAATCAATAAAACCCGGGTAGTCACTAACGCCAGTGCGGTCGCTTTTCATTGCCGGAGCAAAAGGGTTGCCTTCAATATTAAATTCAACGCTTAACATTTTGGCTAGATCATAACAGTCATCAACGCGGATATGACGTTGGTCAGGGCGGGGGTGAACGGTAATACCATCAGCACCCGCGTCAATGCACATTTGTGCATGTTTAGGCACACTGGGATAAGTGGTATCGCGAGAATTTCTAATCAGCGCAATTTTGTTAAGGTTAACACTAAGATCAGTTTGATTGGCTGTGTTCACAATATTTCCGCTGCTGGTAGGTTTTATTTAATGATTTCTACGCGTTCAATCAACACCGCTTCAACCGGTACATCGGCATAGTTACCCAGTCTCATGGTGGGTGTTTTTTCAATCGCTTTAACCACATATTGACCATCGGTCACAATCGCAAATACCGCATAGCCTGGCGTTCTACCTTTTTTATCCAGACTGGAATTCATTTTAGTATTGATAAAAAACTGCGAGGTAGCACTGTCTGGGTCATTGGTTCGCGCCATGGAAAGTGTCCAGCGGTCATTATATAAACCGTTGCCTGATTCATTGACGATAGGGGCTTTGGTATTTTTTCTCTGCATATCTTTGGTGAAGCCACCACCTTGAATCATAAAGCGTTTTATAACCCGGTGAAAAATTGTGTCGTTATAAAAACCGGACTCTGCATAGTCGATAAAGTTAGCTACGGTAATGGGTGCTTCTTTGGCATAGAGCTTTATCGTGATTGGGCCTTTGCTGGTGTGGATAATAGCAGTGGGGTTTTTTGCCGCCGGAGTGTTATCAGCAGAATAAGCTGGAACTGCGATAGCGCTAAAAAACACAAAATATAATAAGCAGATTGTTTTTTTCATCAAAAATTTTCTCATATTGTAAATTAATCGTCATTCCCGCGAAGGCGGGAATCCAGTGCTGTAGATTTCCGCCCTGGCGGAAATAACAGCATTAGCATGCAGTCTGGATTCCCGCCTTCGCGGGAATGACGTTGTTTTATTGATTAAGCCCAATCAGTGCTTTTCTTTGGCCATGCCCTTGGCACAATCAAAGTAATCATCACGCCAATTAATACCGCAAAGGCGCCATTGAGAAAGGCATCGTTTTCCTGGTTGTCATTTAAGCGCTGATTATCTGTAGACAGTACCTCCACCTCATTTTTTAACATCTGGTTTTCTTCCAGTAAACGCTGGTTGTCTTCATTCAGTTGAATGGCGCTGGCTGAGATGGCTTTAATATTTTCCAGTTCTTTACTGACCTGATTATTACTACTGGTTAAGTCGGTCAGTTTTTTCTGCGTGGTTGATTGCTTATTCATGATATCCGCTAGCTGTTTCTTTAGCGCGGCATTTTTGCTTTCCATACTTGCGATATTGTTTTGGGCGGCTTTATACATAGCTCGGCCAGAGGGGTTTGCGCTTAGTTCCTGGCTTTGAACCCAGCCCTCGGTGCCATTTCGAGTGCGCACCTGTGTGTAGCTGCCATCTTTGCTTTTGCTGATTTCGGTCAAAGTGGTGCCACTGACCAGATATCTAATGATGCGATACTCGTTACTTTGGCCGCTGCGCAGAGCCACAGTGAGTTGATCACTAACATAAAGGGTTTGGCTGTATGCCTGGCTGCTGGCTGCAATTAAAAGCAACATTAACACGATGTTTTTCACAGGGTTTTCCTTATGGTTGGTTGCCTGACAGTTATTGCGATTATGGGTTTTTCTTGTGTGATTGATGGTGGATTATAATCCACCCTACGTCTCATTAAAAATCTCTTCGGCTTTGAGATGGGTCAATTTCTGAATATGATGCAGTAAATAATAAAGCGCGGCCATAAGCACAATCGTGCTGGGCAGGGCAATAACAGGAAAGCTAAGGGCGGTCATTTTTCCTAGTTCTTCGGTAAATTCTACTGTGCCGGGTTCACTCACCAGAATCACTTTGGCAAGAATATAGTTAAGCACTGATGACAGAAAGAAGGAGCCGGCTACCATATAAGAAGCGTTAGCCAGCTTATGCTCAAACTCCGTTTCGGTATTATTGGCTTCCAGTGCTGCCTTCACCTTACCAATTTGTAATATCTGGTCATTAAACAGGAAGGTTTTTACCAGCGGGTATTTGGTGCGCACCGAAAAGAGTGTGGCCAATCCAAAGCAGGCAGGAATGGCCGCTTCTTTGATTGCTATATATTGCGGGTCCAATTGCAGCAGGCTAATGCCGCCTGTTAGTACAACACTGAGAATACCCAGGGCTGAAAAGAAATTGGCCTTATGGTTTTCCAGGTAGTCCTTGGCGCCGTAAATAATCGGAAAGCTTAAGGCCACCACAATACTGTAAACCGGTCCCAGATAATCCTCTGAGCTTAACTTGGTCATAATCAGGGTGGGGATAATAATATTGAAGGCCAGGTTGGCTAGCATACTGGGTTTCTTTTGCGATTTTTGTGCTTGCTCGGTGGTCACTGACTAAAGGGCTCCTGACTATTTGGGTCTATCAATTATAAAGGAGGCAAATAATGCCACAAATTGCGTTACTATGTTGCCCACTGTTTCCCTGATTGGGGATTTATTCGCTTGTTGCCAGGTATTCCCCCGTGAATGTAGATTTTCATAGTCATACAACCGCATCCGATGGTGCTTTAAGCCCAATGGATTTGTTGTTGCGCGCTAAAGAGCGGGGTGTAGATTTGATGGCCATCACCGACCACGATACTGTGGACGGTTATCGGTCTGTGTGCGACCGATGGCAGGATTCCTCACTGCGTTTGATTGCCGGTGTTGAGCTGTCCTGTTTATGGAGTCGGCGCCTGATTCATGTGGTGGGTATCAATATCGGTATTGATAACCCTGAATTGCAGGCTGGACTGGAGTTTTTGCAACAAGCTCGGTTGGAACGCGCCAGACTGATAGGAGAAAAGCTGGCCAGGCTAGGCTTTGAAGGGGGCTATGCCTATGCCGCCCAATTAGCCGGCAAAGGCCAGATTGGGCGCCCGCATTTTGCTAAATTCCTGGTGGAGCATGGCCATGTTAGCTCCGAGGCAGAGGCTTTTAAGCGGTATTTAGGGGCGGGCAAAATAGGGGATGTAAAATCCAGCTGGCCAGAGATGGCCAGGGTCATCCAGTGGATTACCGCCAGTGGCGGTGTGGCGGTATTGGCTCACCCCTTACACTATAAAATGACAGCGACTAAACTGCGGGCCTTGCTAACCGATTTTAAAGCGCAGGGCGGCGGTGCTGTTGAGGTGGTTAGCGGTAAGCAGGCTAAAGATCGCACCCAGTATCTGGCCCAATTAGCCGAGCAGTTTGAGCTGATGGCGTCTAAAGGTAGTGATTTCCATCGACCGGGTATGCCGTGGAATGAGTTGGGGCAGGCAGGGGAGTTACCCGGGAATTGCCAGCCGATATGGGCTTTATTTCAATAAACATCGTCATTCAATAAACATCGTCATTCCCGCGAAGGCGGGAATCCAGTGCTGTCAATTTCCGCTTTTGCGGAAATAACAGTATAAGGATGCAGGCTGGATTCCCGCCTTCGCGGGAATGACGTTCATTAGCGGGAGTGACAGGAAGTCGTTTTTAGTGAGTAACTTATGAGCCAGTTTTTCCAGATCCACCCCGATAACCCGCAGGCGCGCCTAATTAATCAGGCAGTAGATATTATTCGTCGAGGCGGGGTAGTGGTCTATCCAACCGATTCCGGCTATGCCCTGGGCTGCCATTTGGGCGATAAAAAAGCCATGGAGACCATCCGCCGTATTCGCCAGCTGGATACCAGGCACAACTTCACCCTGATTTGCCGGGATTTATCAGAGTTGGGTAACTATGCCCGGGTCGATAACAGTGCTTACCGCCTGCTCAAAAATCATACGCCAGGCCCCTATACCTTTATCCTGAAGGCGACCAGTGAAGTCCCCAAACGCCTAATGCACCCCAAGCGCAAAACCATTGGTCTAAGGGTGCCGGAGAACAACATTACCCGCGATCTATTGGCAGGCCTGAATGAGCCGATGATGAGCGTCACCATGATGCTGCCCGGGGATGATTTGCCCATGACTGACCCCTATGAGATTCGCCAAACCTTAGAACATGAGTTAGATCTGGTGATTGACGGCGGCTATTGCGGTATGGAGCCCACTTCGGTGATTGATTTGGTGGAAGATACCCCGGAGATTATCCGCCGCGGACAGGGTGACGTTAGCTATTTTGAGGTGGATTAATCGATCTGGCCACTGTGATCATTTAAGCATTGCCTATATAATGGCTGCCATTGAAATATTACCCTTTAGCCCAACAACCCAAGCAGTGAGATAATAATAAATCCGTGGACGACGAGCTAGTATTAGACAAGGCCCCGCAAGACCAGGCTTCTGCCCCTGAAGAGGCTGTGCTTGTTGATGCCGTGGCAGAGGCCGTGCAACCTTCACCGGGCTTGAAAGAGCTACGCAGCGGTGGTTCACAGCAGGGTGAGATGCCCTTTGCCGTGGTTCAGGGCGAAGCGGTTACCGAGATTCCCCAGGATTTATATATCCCCCCCGATGCGTTGGAAGTTTTTCTGGATGCCTTTGAGGGCCCGTTGGATTTACTGCTCTACCTGATCAAGCGCCAGAATATCGATATTCTTGAAATCAATGTATCCAATATCACCCATCAATATATGCAATATGTTGGGCTGATGGATTCCATGCAGTTTGAGCTGGCGGCGGAATACCTGTTAATGGCAGCCATGTTGGCTGAAATTAAGTCCCGGATGTTACTGCCCCGCTCAGCGGACGCCGAAGAAGATGAAGAAGATCCGCGGGCACAGTTGATTCGCCGCTTGCAGGAGTACGAGCGCTTTAAGCAGGCCGCAGAAGATATTGACGAGATGCCCCGCTTGGGTCGCGAGATCTATGAAGCCAGCGCCGCACCACCGGATATTAAGAAAGAACGTCCTGAGCCGGTGGTCGAAATGAAAGAAATCTTATTGGCTCTGGGTGAAGTACTGCGCCGCGCCGATATGTATGAAAGTCACCAGGTACACAAAGAAAAACTGTCTACCCGTGAGCGTATGTCGCAGGTATTGACGATGATATCGGATAATTCCTTTACGCCTTTTGTTTCCCTGTTTACCGTTGAAGAAGGTCGCCTCGGTGTTGTAGTCACTTTCCTGGCGGTGATGGAATTAATTAAAGAATCACTGGTTGAAATTGTTCAGTCAGAACCCTTTGGCCCCATTCACGTAAAAGCAAGATCATCATGAGTATCGATAGCAAACAATTACAAAATATTCTGGAAGGTGCTTTATTGGCTTCGGCAAAACCTTTGACCGTGACACAGCTGGCAGAGTTATTTGATGAAGATAGTGAAGAGCGTCCGGCCAATGATGTGATTCGTGCAGCGCTGGAAGATATTCAGCACGACTGTGAAGGTCGCGGTTTTGAATTAAAAGAAGTTAACAGTGGCTTTCGTTTCCAGGTGGTACAAACTGTCGCCCCTTGGGTTGGCCGTTTATGGGAAGAAAAACCCCAGAAATATTCTCGCGCCCTGTTAGAAACCTTGGCCTTGATTGCTTACCGCCAGCCTATTACCCGCGGTGATATTGAAGATATTCGCGGTGTTGCTGTCAGCTCCAATATTATTAAAACTCTTTTAGAGCGCGAGTGGGTTCGTGTTGTTGGCCATAAAGATGTGCCGGGTCGCCCTGCGATGTATGCAACAACTCGCCGTTTCCTGGATTACTTTAATCTTAAAAACCTGGAAGACTTGCCAACGCTGGCTGAAATTCGTGACCTGGATACCATGAATGAAGAGTTAGCCCTTGAGGGTGTTGATACACCAGACGCTGAACAGGTAGCTGCGGGTGTTGAAGATAACACCGATACTGATACCGATACCAATACTGAGGCCGAGGCCGAAGATCAGGTTGACGTAGCCAGCACCGAAGACGATATCACCGCTTAATTGCCATTCTATTTCTCTTATTGAAAAGCCTATTGTTATGACTGATGCTCCTGTTGGCGAAAAACTGCAAAAAATTCTCGCACAGGCGGGGGTTGGCTCACGCCGTGAAATGGAAAAGGTCATTGCTGCTGGCCGTGTCCAGGTCAATGGCAAAGTAGCCCGTCTGGGTGACCGTGCCGGCCGCCGCGATAAAATTTCAGTGGATGGTCATTTAGTGAAGGTGGCCGATGAAAATGTAGGCCGTGTATTGGTCTACAACAAACCCGAAGGTGAAATTTGCTCGCGCAATGACCCTGAAGGTCGCAAGACGGTTTTTGACCGTCTGCCCAAAGTTAAAGATGGTCGCTGGATTGCGGTGGGTCGCCTCGATTTTAATACCACCGGCTTATTGCTGTTTACCACTGACGGTGAATTGGCCAATGCCCTGATGCATCCTTCCTCAGAAATTGATCGCGAGTACTTATGCCGAGTGTTAGGCAGTGTAGATGAAGCCATGCTGCAGCGTATGCTGGACGGTATTCTACTCGATGACGGCGTTGCCAAATTTACTGATATCGTTGATGGTGGCGGCGAAGGTGCTAACCGTTGGTTCTATGTCGCCTTAATGGAAGGTCGCAACCGTGAAGTACGTCGCTTATGGGAATCACAGGACGTTCAGGTCAGCCGCTTAAAGCGGGTGCGTTTTGGTAAAGTTTTTTTGCCGCCTAAGCTCAAGCAGGGGCAATGGGAAGAAATGAATTATAAGGATATGCAGGAGTTATATAAAATGGTGTCTATGGAAGCACCAAAGCCAGTAAAAATTCTGCCCAAGGAGTTGGAAAGTATGGAGCGAATGCAGCGTAAAAACCGTGGCATTAAACGGCCTACCCGAGGTCGCGGCTAAGCGAGTGGCTATTCGGCCTGCGGATTAACCCTTAATCATAACTACGCGATTTCTACCTTCATGCTTGGCTTGATAAAGTGCCTTGTCTGCACGGCTAAATAGAGTGGTCATGTCATCTTCTTCAACCAGGCTGGCTGCACCGACACTAACCGTAACGCTCAACGAATTATCTTCAAAGGTCGTCGTCATATTTTCAATATACTGACGAATGCGTTCTGCAACAACGGTAGAGCCATGGGCTTCGGTATGATTAAGTATCAATACAAATTCTTCACCGCCAAAACGGTAGGCGCGATAGGCTGCATCCGTTTCACGACAGCATTGTGACAAAATTTGGGCGACATCTTTAAGTACATAGTCACCGGCAGTATGGCCGTAGTTATCATTGATGGCTTTAAATTTATCAATATCGACAACTAGTACAGACAAGGCCTGATTGTGGCGTTTAGCTAGGGCTACTTCACGCTCAAGCGTCTTCTCCAGTGCCATGCGATTGCCGGAACCTGTCAATGGATCACGCAATGCACTTTGTACCGCTTCACGGTACATCAGTGAATTGCGGATAGGGCAAATCAGGCAGCCGACCAGCATTTCCAGTAGTTGTAATTCCTTTTCACTAAAGCGCTTACTACGACTAAATTTCACTTCTCCCAACGAGTCTTTGTTGGTGACCAAATTGTAGTGGCAGTTGTGGCGGGCGCTGATACCCAGCTCTACATTAGATGTGTGTTTGCTGTTGCGGTAGGTCAGGCTATCAATACCCAGACTGCGCTGCATTTCATTGAAAAATAATTGTAAAACTTGCGGCAACTCCAGCGTGGTTTGCAGGATATTGCTTAGCTGCAGGCGTAATTCTGCGTACTGTTCAACACGGATTACATCGGTGCGCTCCCTACCGCTGTGTGTTTTTGAAGTGGGGAAGGCAATAGTGTTTGAACTCTGTACTGTGGTTACCATAACTTAATGGCCTCAATGCTTTGCTATAAGTAATCCAGGGGCAGATAAGTTAAAACTCACTGGCAATGGTTTTCAAAAAGGTTTTCAAAACGGTTTTCAAAACGATAATTAGCGAAAACTATGCCATAAATCATGATTTATTCTTAAGTCACTGATAAGTATTATAAAAAAATAGTAAAGGGAGGTTTGTTTATTGCCATATAGGGTAAAAGCGACAATGCAGGATTATCGGTAGTCAAATTTCTGCCGCCTTCTTTATTCTTGTTTTTGTGTGTAGCTGTCCGGGGTAAAAACCTTCTAGGTGTAGTGTTGGTGGTTTTTGTGGTTAGGGGCGCCAAGGTATTAGGTGGGGGTTTGTGCATCCAGCGCCTGGCCGTTAACCCCCTGACTATCCGGCCCCATCAAATACAAATACAGCGGCATAATATCTTCAGGTAGAGGGTTAACCGATGGATCTTCGGCTGGGTAGGCGGTTTGGCGCATGCCGGTATTGGTCGCCCCTGGGTTAAGGGAGTTAACACGAATATTACTGGTGTTGGCTAGCTCGTCCGCCAGTGTTTCCATTAAACCTTCCACCGCAAATTTTGAGACAGCATAAGGCCCCCAATAGGCTCGGCCTTTGCGGCCAACGCCGGAGGAAGTAAATATAATGGAGGCATCAGGGGATTTTTCCAGCAAGGGTAGCAATGCCTGGGTCATCATAAAAGTCGCATTGGTATTGACTTGCATCACCTCCAGCCACTCTTCACTATCAGTTTGGGCAATAGGTTTACGGTCACCCAGAATACTGGCGTTATGCAGCAAGCCGTCAAGCTGGCCAAACTCTTGCTCCAGTGTGTCATGCATATCGCGGTAATCCTTCATTACCGCACCGCCTAAATGAATCGGGTAGATGGCCGCCTGGGGATAACCGGCGTTCTCAATTTCGTCATAGACCGATTCCAGTTTCTCAATGGTTTTGCCTGCCAGAATTACCGTTGCGCCGTGGGCGGCAAAAGTGATCGCTGCGCAGCGGCCAATACCGTCGCCGGCGCCGGTCACTAAAATAGTGCGACCCTTTAGCAGGTTGTCAGGGGCTTGATATAAGTGCGGTGCAGACATGGTGAGTACCGTTATCGATTAGCAGAAAAGTGTCTTATTAATACAGGCTGGATTTCATCGGCGTGGTTGACATAAAAGTCCGCCTGCCAATGTTCGGCGGGGTCTTGTGGGTCTATATAACCGTAGTTAACCGCGATGGTTTTCATCCTGGCGTTTTTGCCCGCATCAATATCGCGGCGATGGTCACCGACATACAGTGTTTGTTGAACATCGCAACCAATTTGCTTGCAGGCTAACAGCATAGGCTCGGGGTCTGGTTTGGTGTTGGTAACATCATCCGGGCAGACCATGGCGCTGCAGCGTTCGCTGATTAACAGATCCGTGAGAATTGGTTCGGCATAGAGGCGGGGCTTATTGGTGACTATGCCCCAGGGGATATTATGGTTTTCCAGCCAGAGTAATAGCTCGTGAATACCCGGGAAAAGCGCGGTTTCTACGGATAAGTGCTGGCCGTATAAATCCAGCAACTCCAATCGCAGTGCTTCAAAACTGTCGTCACCTTCCTGTAAATCAAAGGCCAGACTGACCAGGGCTCTTGCGCCGTGGGAAACGGTCTCGCGAATAGCGGCATAGGGTAATTCAGCCTTACCATGGTTGGCTAACAACTGGTTAACCACGACAGCAAAATCCGGAGCGGTATCGATCAAGGTACCATCAAGGTCAAAGAGAACCGCTTGCAGGGTGATGGGTGATGTCATAAATAGAATGCTTTGTCAGGCTGGCTTATGGGTGTGTACCAGATAGTTAACCGCTACATCATCCTTATTAAGGCGATACTGTTTGGTAATGGGGTTATAGGTCATGCCGGTCATATCCTGCATCTCCAGGCCGGCTTCGCGAACCCAGTGGCCCAGCTCCGAGGGTTTAATAAATTTATCGTAATCGTGTGTGCCCTTGGGCAGCAGCTTTAATACATACTCGGCACCAATAATGCCAAACAGGTAAGACTTGGGATTGCGGTTAAGGGTAGAAAAATACACATGGCCGCCGGGGCGTACCAATTCAGAACAGGCCTTAATCACCGAGCCGGGGTCAGGTACATGCTCAAGCATTTCCAGGCAGGTGACAATGTCGTATTGGCCTGCTTCCTGTTCGGCTAAATCTTCCGCCGTGATTTGGCGGTAGTTTACCGTCACGCCTGATTCCAGTTGATGCAGTTTGGCCACGGATAAAGGCGCTTCGCCCATATCAATACCATTTACGGTAGCTCCTCGTTGCGCCATCGCCTCACATAAAATACCGCCGCCGCAGCCTACATCCAGCAAGTTTTTGCCGGCAACCGCTGAGTGCAGGTCAATATAATTGGCCCGTAGTGGATTGATTTCATGCAGAGGTTTGAATTCACTGTTCTTGTCCCACCAGCGGCTGGCCAGTGCTTCAAATTTGGCGATTTCAGAAGGGTCTACATTCGCTGAGTTTGTCACTAATCGTTACCTTTTTAAAAGCTACTTTTTAATAATCAGTGCTTGGTGTTTGTCGTGTTGCTGATTTTATCACGCCAGCCCTGGGCTTTGGCGGCAATTTCCGGAATATCAAGATTGGCGGGCTGTCGGTCGGCCAAGACCTGTTGGCCGTGTACCCAGCTATGGGTGACATGATGCCCGCAGGCGGTATAAACCAATTGTGAAACAGGGTCATACAACGGCTGCAGCTCAATCGCACTAAAATCAATGGCAATAATATCGGCTTGCTTGCCCACTTCCAGTGTTCCCAGTTTGCTATCTATAGACAAGGCCTTCGCGCCACCCAGTGTTGCCGCTTCTAAAGCCTGCCAGTCGCTAAGTGCGGAGGCATCTTTGGAGACGGCTTTGGCCAGCAGGGCAGCAGCACGCATTTCGGCAAACATATCCAGGCTGTTATTGCTGGCTGCGCCATCGGTGCCCAGGGCAATGGTAATACCTTCATCGGCCAGGACTTTAACCGGGCAAAAGCCGCTGGCAAGCTTCAGGTTTGACTGCGGGCAGTGCACCACCGAGGCACCGCTGGCTTTAACGATGGCAATATCTTCATCGGTTAATGCGGTCATATGCACCAGCTGAGTCTTTGGTCCCAGAATACCAAGGTCATTCAGGCGGCTAATAGGGCGCTGGCCGTGCAGCTTAAGGTCATCATCCACTTCTTGCTGGGTTTCGTGTACATGAATATGAATGCTGATATCCAGCTCGGCGGCTAACATGCTGACTTTCTGTAAGCCTTCATCGCTAACGGTATAGGGGGCGTGGGGGCCAAACACCACATCCACCAGTTCGCTATGCTTAAAGTCATCGCGCACGGCCAGACCTTTTTCAATATAGTCGTTCGGGTCTTGCCCCCAAATGGTCGGGAAGTTAAACACAGGGAAGGTAATTTGCGCCCGTATACCCGCCTCGCTGGCGACTTTGGCCACCACATTGGGGAAAAAATACATATCACTAAAGGTGGTAGTCCCGGAGCGCAGCATCTCAGCCACAGCCAGCTGGGTGCCGTCGCGCACAAACTCTTCACTTACCCATTGCCCCTCGGCGGGCCAGATAAATTCCTCCAACCAGGTTTGCAGTGGCTGGTCATCGGCCATGCCGCGAAACAGGCTCATGGCGGCATGGCCATGGGCATTAATCAGTCCGGGGGTTAGCACATGTTCCGGTAGATCAATACCGTAATTGGCATCAAATCGCGCCATAGCTTCGTCTTTGGGCAGGATGGCGATAATGTTGCCGCCGTCTATCGCAATACTGTGATTTTCCAGCACGGTTTTGGCGGGCCTAATGGGGATAATCCAGCGGGCGGTGATTAAAGTATCGATCGATTGGGGTGTTTGATGGCTCATAGAAATGGGGAAAATGTGTCCGTATTTTTGTGTGCTGGCGAGTATAACCGGATTCCCCGACAATTGCCCTTTTCCTGTAGAGCGCTGACTTGAAAAAGAGTGGATTTAAGGGCGATTTAAACAGCTTTTAGCTGTCGATATGACATTGATTTATGGTATGATTTTGCCCTTGTCCAGATAGAAGTTTCAGCAGGAAAGTTACAGCTAATAAGAACAAATAAACGCCGTAAAACTGATCAAATTCAAAATAATTAGGAATGCCATTCTCTATGGGTGAATCAACCGATATTGCAAACAATGAAATCCTTCCGGTTAACATCGAAGACGAACTAAAACAGTCGTATCTCGATTATTCCATGAGCGTTATTGTCGGGCGAGCCTTGCCCGATGTGCGTGATGGTCTGAAGCCGGTACACCGTCGTGTGTTATTCGCCATGAGCGAGCTTAACAATGACTGGAACAAGGGCTACAAGAAATCGGCTCGTGTGGTTGGTGATGTGATTGGTAAATATCACCCACACGGTGATTCAGCGGTGTACGAAACCATCGTTCGTATGGCCCAGCCCTTTTCGCTGCGCTATATGCTGGTAGACGGGCAGGGTAACTTCGGTTCGGTTGATGGTGACTCCGCCGCAGCCATGCGATATACCGAAATCCGTATGCGCAAAATTGCCCACGAAATTCTGGCAGATCTCGATAAAGAAACCGTGGACTGGGTGCCTAACTATGATGGCACTGAGCAAATCCCCGCGGTAATGCCCACTAAAATTCCTAACCTGCTGGTTAATGGTTCTTCCGGTATCGCGGTAGGTATGGCGACCAATATTCCGCCACACAACCTTAATGAAGTGGTGACGGGCTGTTTGGCCCTGATCGACAATCCGGATATCACCATTGATGAACTGATGGAACATATCCCCGGTCCTGATTTCCCAACCGCCGCCATTATCAATGGTCGCGCCGGTATTGTGCAGGCTTACCGCACCGGTAAAGGCCGTATCTATATCCGCGCCAGAGCGGAAGTAATCAGCAACGAAAAAACCAATAAAGACACCATTATCATTAGCGAAATTCCTTACCAGGTAAACAAGGCTCGCTTGATTGAAAAGATTGCCGACCTGGTTAAAGAGAAAAAGATTGAAGGCATTGCCGAGCTACGCGATGAGTCTGATAAAGACGGTATGCGTATTGTTATCGAAATGAAGCGCAATGAAATGGGCGATGTTTGCCTCAACAACCTCTACGCACAAACCCAGCTGGAAAATGTGTTCGGCATTAATATTGTTGCCTTGGTAGATGGTCAGCCGCGCATCCTGAACCTGAAAGAACTGCTGGAGTACTTTGTACTTCACCGTCGTGAAGTCGTGACACGCCGTACGGTTTACCTATTAAGAAAAGCCCGCGAGCGTGGTCATATTCTTGAAGGTTTGGCGGTTGCAATTTCCAATATCGACGAAATGATCGAGCTGATTAAATCCTCCGATACTACCGCAGAAGCCAAAGAGAAATTATCGGCCCGTAGCTGGGAGCCGGGCGAAGTGATGGGCATGTTAGAACGCGCTGGCGCAGGTGATCTGCAAGCAGCGGCTTCTCGCCCGGAAGATCTGGCAGAAGGCTTTGGTTTTATCGACGGTAAATACAGTCTGTCACCGGTTCAGGTTCAAGCCATCCTCGATATGCGCTTGCAGAAACTAACCGGCCTTGAGCATGAAAAACTGCTGAAGGAATACCAGGAAAAACTCGACGAGATTACTGAGTACCTAAGCATTCTTGCGGATGCTGTGAAATTGATGGGTATTATTCGCGAAGAGTTGCAACTGGTTGTCGATGAATATGGTGATGAGCGTCGCTCTGAAATTATTGAGTCCCTGCGCGATATTACCGAAGAAGACCTCATTACCGAAGAAGATCGAGTTGTCACAATCTCCAACGGTGGTTATGCCAAGACCCAAGCTTTGAGTGATTACCAAGCGCAGCGTCGAGGTGGTATGGGTAAATCGGCAACGGCAGTAAAAGATGAAGATTTTGTAGAGCACCTGATTATTGCCAGTACCCACGATACCATTTTGTGTTTCTCCAATGTCGGTAAAGTGTATTGGTTAAAAGTTTTCCATATTCCCCTGGCTGGCCGTAATGCCCGAGGTCGCCCAATGGTGAACTTATTGCCGCTGGAAGAGGGTGAGCGTATCACCTCGATTATGCCAGTGAGTGAATACACCGAAGGCCACTATATCTTTATGGCCACCGCTAACGGTACCGTTAAGAAAACAGCCTTAACCGATTTTTCCCGCCAGCGTAGCGTAGGTTTACGTGCCCTTGAACTGGAAGAAGGCGATGTACTGATTGGTACCGAAGTCACCACCGGTGATTGCGATGTGATGCTATTTAGCTCTGCCGGTAAAGCGGTTCGCTTTAATGAAAACGATGTTCGCGCCATGGGCCGTACCGCCAAAGGTGTTCGCGGTATCCGCCTTGAAGAAGGCCAGAAAATGATTTCATTGATTGTGCCTAAAGACGGTGGCCGTATGTTATCGGTATCCGTTAACGGCTACGGTAAGCGTACCGAATTTACCGAGTTTGCCACCAAAGGCCGTGGTAACAAAGGTATGATTTTTATGCAGGCTTCTGAGCGTAACGGCGATATTGTTGGTGCGGTTCAGGTGTTTGACGGCGATGAATTAATGATGATTTCTGATCAGGGTACGATGGTGCGTACTCGCACTGATGAGATTTCAGTATTAGGCCGCAATACTCAAGGTGTCCGCGTGATTCGCTTGAAAGAAGGCGAACATGTTGTGGGCGTTGAGCGTATTGATGAGCCCGATGAGGCACCTGTTGTTGAGAATACTGAAGGTGATGCTCCAGAAGAATAAAGCCTGCGCTTTATTTCAGTAAAAGTTCCAGCTACGTCAGGCCCCTCTTGCAGAGATCTCAGGCCTGACGTTCTGTTTTAAAATGAGGTTGAGTTGATGTCCCGTAAATATAATTTTTGTGCAGGCCCCGCTGCATTACCTGAAGCTGTGTTACAACAAGCGGCTGCTGAACTGATTGATTATCAGGGCGCCGGTTTATCCATTATGGAAATGAGCCACCGCTCACCGGAAATTGTGGCGATCGCTGAAAAGGCCGAAGCCGATTTTCGTGAGCTATTAGATATTTCTGATGATTACGCCGTTTTATTTTTACAAGGTGGAGCCAGCACACAGTTTGCTTCTGTACCCTTAAACCTGTTGGGTGATAAAACCACTGCAGATTATGTTAATACCGGGCAGTGGTCTAAAAAAGCGATCAAAGAAGCGAAACGATTTGCTGATATTAATGTGGTGGCTAGCTCTGAAGATACCAACTTCACGACTATTCCAGCTTTTGAAAGTTGGCAGCTCAATAAAGATGCCGCCTACTTGCACTACACCCCTAACGAAACTATTGGCGGTGTTGAGTTTATGTGGACACCGCAAGTGGATGTGCCAATAGTGGCGGATATGTCTTCAACCATTCTGTCGCGCCCTATTGATGTCAATCAGTTTGGTGTGATCTATGCCGGTGCGCAAAAAAATATCGGCCCGGCGGGTCTAACCATTGCCATTGTTCGCAAGGATTTACTAGGCAAGGCCACTGCCCACTGCCCAGCTATGCTGGATTATAAAACGGCCGCTGAAAACGACTCTATGTACAATACGCCACCCACCTATGGTATATATTTAGCCGGTTTGGTTTTTCAGTGGTTAAAAGATCAAGGCGGTCTGGCCGCGATTGAAGCAGTTAACCGTCGCAAAGCGGATAAATTGTATAACTTTATTGATACCAGCGACTTTTACGCCAACCCGGTTGAAGTGGCCAGTCGTTCATTAATGAATGTACCCTTTACCCTGGCTAATTCCGATTTGGATAAGCAGTTTTTGGCAGAATCTGAAGAAGCCGGTATGCTAAACCTTAAAGGTCACCGCAGTGTGGGTGGTATGCGCGCGAGTATTTACAACGCCGTACCTGAAGCCGCTGTGGATGCCTTGATCGACTTTATGAAAGATTTCGAATCAAAAGCCTAACACCAAGAGTCTAACACCAAGAGCTTAGCCGCTATGTCAGATAAACAGGATCTGGACCAACTGCGTAAAGAGATCGACTCGATCGACAAGCAGATTCATCAACTCCTTAATCAGCGCGCTGAGTGTGCCGAGCGCGTGGCAGAAACCAAGCTGCAAGCCTTTAGCGCTGAGAATGGTGGGGGTGATTTATCCAAGGTGCTGTTTTATCGCCCCGAGCGGGAAGCGCAAGTTTTACGCAATGTGATCGATCGCAACAAAGGCCCGCTAGAGGGTAAAACTGTTGCGCGTATTTTTCGTGAAATTATGTCGGCGTGTTTGGCCTTGGAAAAACCTATGGAGGTGGCTTACTTTGGCCCCGAGGGTACCTTCACCCAGGCAGCTACCATTAAGCATTTCGGCCAGTCTGTTATTAGTTTGCCGCAATCCAGCATTGCCAATGTGTTTTCACAGGTTGAATCAGGCCAGTGTCATTATGGTGTCGTGCCGGTAGAAAATTCCACTGAAGGTATGGTCAGCCATACCCTCGATAATTTTATGGATTCGCCATTAAAGATTTGTGGTGAAGTTGAACTGCGTATCCAGTTGCACCTGTTGGCTAATGAAACGGCCAGCCCTGACACCATCAAAACCATCTGCGCCCATGCGCAGGCCTTGGCGCAGGCGCGTAACTGGTTGGATAACAATTGGCCCGGTATTGACCGTATTGCCGTAGCAAGCAATGCCGAAGCGGCAAAAATGGCTAAGGCCGATCCATCAATAGCAGCCGTCGCCGGTGATATTGCCGCCGAGCAATATGGTTTGATGAAACTTGCCAAAAACATTGAAGACTTTGCCAATAACACAACTCGCTTCTTAATTATTGGTACCCAGGAAGTTGCCCCTAGTGGTAGTGATAAAACCTCGCTGATTGTTGAAGCCAACAATAAGCCCGGCGCCTTGTTAAAACTGTTAGAGCCTTTTCAAAGTTCAGGGGTTAGCTTAACGCGTATTGATACCCGCCCATCGCGGACAGATACCTGGGCCTATGTCTTTTTTATTGAGTTTGAAGGGCATAAAGATGATCAGGTAATTGCTGATATCCTTGAAGGTCTGGGCGACCACTCCCGCGTATTAAAAGTATTGGGTTCCTACCCCAAGGCCGTACTGTAGTTTAAATGTAGTTCTTATAGGTAACATCATGTCCAAAGATAAAAAGTTTAGCTACCAGGTGCAGGAAGAAGAGGGTACCTGGAAGGCAGATATTATCAGAAAGGTATCGGCCAGAAAGACCACTGTCAGTAAAACCCAAAGCGGTTTTGCCTCAGAGCAAGAAGCCACAGCTTGGGCGGATGCCGAGTTGCAAACTTTTATGAAGCAGTTGGGCGAGCGCAATAAACGACGCGATAAAAAGCGCGACTAAATCTCCACCACCCCGTCGTTCCCGCGAAGGCGGGAATGACGGGGTGGTGGTGGATTAGGAGATATTCCCAGTAACACGAACGCGTTTAGAACCCGCTGCAGGCTTCTCTTTTAGAGCATTCTGGCGTTGCTTGATTTGGCTATCAATCAGATTTTTTACCGCAATAATAAGGCCAGTAAAAATAAATGCACCGGGCGGCAAGATCGCCAGCAGAAACTGTTTGTAATCAGAAAAGACCACGACCTTCCAGCTGGCGGCAGCTTCGCCAAATAATAAATCCATATTATTGAAGAGGGCGCCAGTGCCAATCAGTTCGCGCATACCACCCAATATAATCAAAATAACCGCAAAGCCCAGCCCCATAATAAACCCGTCATACATGGCGGGCAGCAGAGAGTTTTTAGAGGCGTAGGCATCGGCGCGACCCAGGATAACGCAGTTAGTCGTTATCAATGGTAGAAAAATACCCAGAATCTGGAACAGCTCATAAGTATAAGCCTGCATCAGCAATTCGATACAGGTGACTGCCGCCGCAATAATCATAACAAAGGCGGGCAGGCGAATGGCATCGGATACAATGCCGCGAATTAAAGAGACACAGGAGTTAGAAATAATTAATACCAGCATGGTGGCCAACGCCATACCGATGGCATTGATAACGGTGCCGGTAACGGCTAGCAGTGGGCATAGGCCTAACAGTTGAACGATGGCGGGATTATTTTTCCACAAACCATTTAGAGAGAGTTCTTTATAACTTACCTCACTCATAGTTACTGCCCCTCGGTATGTATTGGCTGCTTAAGAATATCGTGTTGCTGTTGATTAAAATATTGCAGTGTTTGTAAAACGGTTTGGGTAACGGCGCGGGGGGTAATGGTTGCCCCGGTAAATTGATCAAAGACGCCTTTGTCTTTTTTTACTTTCCAAAGGTCAACGCCAGGGTTGAGCAGTGACTTATTTATAAAGCCGTCAATCCATGTGCTTTTCTTACGATCAATGGCATCTCCCAAGCCCGGTGTTTCACGGTGGGATAAAACCCTTACACCGGCAATCGTGCCATCGACATTAATTCCAATAATCATATCAATATCGCCGGTATAACCTTCTCTGGCAGTGGCGGGGAAAATAACCCCAACCGCAGCACCGTCCTGGCGGGCAATATAATATTTCTTTTCCGAGCGCAGTCCTAACATCTCGCTGTCGCTAATGCCGTGGGCATCTTCCAGCATGGAGTTGTTATGGCGTGACTTGGGAATAATTTCCAGCAGTGCCCGTTCTTCCGCCATACGAATATTTTTACGAATCGTATCTTGCGAGCCAAGGTAAGTACCAGCAATGATGGCCGTACTTAAAATGGCAAAGAAACCCAGCAGCAGGGAATTACGACCTATCGATTCACCTAGCATTATTCGTCTCCGCTCTTATGGGCCGGCTCGTGGCCGTAGGTTCTTGGCTGCGTGTAATAATCCACTAAGGGAGCAGCAAAGTTCATCAGCAATACAGCGAAGGCAATGGCATCAGGGTAGTTACCCCAAACACGAATTAAATAAAGTAGTACGCCAATCAGGGCGCCATAAATTATTTTTCCCATAACAGAAACCGCGGAGGTGACTGGGTCGGTAACAATAAAGAAAGCGCCAAACATAGTCGCGCCACTTAATAAATGAAACAGGGGAGAGCCACCGGAAGCGGAGCTGCCGCCATCATAAAATAACGCTGATATTAAGGTTAAGGACGCCAGCATGCTAATAGGCGCATGCCAGGTAAAGATTCGTTGTGATAATAAGAATAAGCCACCGGCCAGGAAGCCAAGGTTAGCCCATTCCCAACCCAAACCACCCCATTGCCCAAACACGGGAGATTGCTGCCACAGGTCTTCAATTAATAGGGAATTATTTTGCTTCAGGATATCTAGCGGCGTTGCCATGGTGATGCCGTCAACGGCAAAAGCTGCAATAGCTTCACGGCCCGCAAATAAAACACTGATTGCATCCGCAAGGCCTGGCATTTCACCGCTAAAGGCCTGGCGAGGCGCTGCCCATGTGGTCATTTCCACCGGGAAAGAAATCAATAATACAACGTAGCCCACCATCGCCGGGTTAAACGGGTTATAACCCATACCACCATAAAGATGCTTGGCAATTAAAATGGCAAAGCCAACCCCCACCGCAATTAACCACCAGGGGGAGTAGGCGGGCATAGCAACAGCCAGTAATACCGCAGTAACCAGTGCGCTGTAATCACCCAGATAAAAGCCTAACGGTCTTTTGCGTAAAGTCAGCGCCAGGGCTTCGGCAGCCAAAGCCACCCCAGAGGCGAATACAATATTGACCAATACACCCCAACCAAAATGCCAGTTTAATGCCAGCACTCCGGGTATGGTGGCCAGCAACACTAACTGCATAACCCGCGCTGTATTTAGCGGGCCAGTTGCGTGGGGCGATGTGACTTTAAACAGTGCCATAGTTAATTTTTCTGTTGGTGGTCGTCGTAGGCCTGTTTGGCATCGACGAGTTTTATTTCTAATTTGGCCAGCGTTTCAGTCAGTATCTCGACGGTGTCGCTGCCTTCGGCTTGCGCGGTAGCCAGTTTTTCTCGCGTCTTATCCAATCGTTTACCCAAGGCTTTAACGGCATTCAGTAAACGCTCTTCGTCAGTCATAGAGGAAGCCGCTTCACGTTTTGCCAGTGCCCGGGCGATAGCATCTTTAGCAGCATCACCATTGGGTGCTGGGTCCGCAGCCGTTTCAGCTGCAACTTGTGCAGGGTCGGTTGCTGCCTTTTTGGCTTTGGCCCGTTCGACAGCCGCTTGTACTGCGTCCACTTTGCCAGCTTCGGCATTGCCGGCAGCCCGGGCTTCAGCGGCGGCTTTACGAGCTTTGCGTTTGGCCTCTTTCTCAGCCTCTTGCCGCTCTATTCGTTCCTGCCTGGCTTCAAAGCGTACTTTGGATTGTTCGGCTTTAATCGCGTCTTGTTGTTGTTGGCGAATATCAGCTTTGGAGGCGCGATAATATTGCACCAGCGGGATATTGCTGGGGCAGGCATAAGAGCAAGCACCACACTCAATACAATCCATTAAGTTATGGGCTTCCAGCTTTTCGTATTCTTTACCACGGGCAAACCAATACATCTGCTGTGGCAGTAATGACACCGGGCAGGCTTCTGCGCACATGCCACAGCGGATACAAGCTTGTGCCGGTGTGGGTGGCGGAATCTCTTTGGCGCTGGGGGCCATAATGCAGTTAGTGGTTTTTACTACCGGTACCGTTTCACTGTGTAAGGTAAAGCCCATCATGGGGCCACCCATAATTAAACGTGAGGCTTTCTTTTGTTGATAGCCGGAAAGTTCTAACAGGTGGCTTATTGGTGAGCCTAACAAGACTTCATAGTTGCGATTTTGTTCGCAGGCTTCACCGGTAACCGTAGTGATACGAGAAATTAACGGCTCGCCAAATTGTATGGCGCGATAGATTGCAACGGTGGTACCGAGGTTTTGGCAAACAATACCTACTTGAGCTGGCAGACCGCCGGAGGGAACTTCCTTGCCAGTCAGGATTTGGATAAGTTGCTTTTCACCACCTGAAGGGTATTTGGTAGGAAAACTGACAATTTCAATACCGGAACCTTGCGCTGCTTTTTCCAGCGCGGCAATACCTTCGGGTTTATTATCTTCAACACCAATAATGGTTTCTTTAGTGGGCTTGACCAGGTGCTTTAGAATTTTAGCGCCGGCAATAATTTCTTCGGCCCGTTCCCGCATCAGCATATCGTCAGCGGTGATATAAGGTTCGCATTCTGTGCCGTTAAAAATCAGCGTTTCGATCACTTGATCATCGCGTGTGCCCAGTTTTACAGCTGAAGGAAAACCTGCGCCGCCCATACCGGCAATACCGGCTTGCCGTATACGGTTAAGCAATTCCGCTTTATCAACCGCGGTGTAATCTTCAATGCCGCTATGTTCTATCCACTCGTCTTTGCCATCCGCCTGGATAACAATACAGGGCGCTGCCATACCGGAGGGGTGCGCAATATTGCGCTGCTCAATAGCAATCACTTCACCGGATGTTGATGCGTGAACGGGCACACTGACAAAGCCTTTGGCCTCGGCAATGATTTCACCTTTTAAAACTTTTTGGCCCACTGCCACGATAGGGGCCGCCGGTGTGCCGATATGTTGGGATAGCGGAAAGACTAACTGATCAGGAATGCCAGCACTGGTTATTGCCAGTTGGTTGGACTGCTCTTTGTTTTCTGGTGGGTGAACGCCACCGTGAATATCCCATACCTTTCTCATGCCGCCACCTCGTCGCCGCTGTTTTTATCAGTAGCTATTACTTCAGCGGGTTTGGGTAAATCCCAACTCCAGGTTTGTACGGTGGTTTCTATAGGCAGCATATCAATACAATCTACCGGGCAAGGCTCAACGCAAAGGTCGCAGCCGGTACATTCGCTGGCGATAATGGTGTGCATTTGTTTGGCAGCACCGAGTATGGCGTCAACGGGGCAGGCCTGAATACATTTGGTGCAGCCTATGCATTCGTCTTCGCGTACAAAGGCGACGGTTTTAATATTTTCTTCACCGTGTTCTTCATCCAGTGGAACGGCCTCCACATCTAACAGGTCAGCTAAGGCATGGATGGTGGTTTCACCACCGGGCGGGCATTTATTAATAGCTTCGCCATTGGCTATGGCTTCGGCGTAGGGGCGGCAACCGGGGTAGCTACACTGGCCGCATTGGGTTTGGGGTAATAGGGCTTCAACCTGATCGGCAATCGGGTCGCCTTCAGTTTTAAATTTAACCGCAGCAAAACCTAACAACGCACCAAAGGGTACGCCCAAAATCACCAGGGCGATAATGGCAGAGACAAAAGGTTGTTGGGTAATTAATTCAATCACGGCCTGCTACACCAATCCCGCAAAGCCCATAAAGGCTAATGACATTAATCCGGCGGTGATCATACCGATGGCGGCACCTTTAAATGGGTCGGGTACATCGGCAACCGCAAGGCGCTCTCGCATAGCGGCGAATAACACCAGTACCAGTGAAAAGCCCAGGGCTGCACCAAAACCATAAAGGGCTGATTCAACAAAGGTATGCTGTTTGTTGATATTGAGTAACGCTACACCCAGTACCGCGCAGTTGGTAGTAATAAGCGGTAGAAAAACGCCCAATACTTTATAGAGAATGGGGCTGGTTTTACGGACAACCATTTCGGTAAATTGCACCACAACGGCAATAACCAGGATAAAGGAGATGGTTTTAAGGTATTCCAGACCCAGTGGCAGTAGCAGCCATTCATAGGTCATCCAACTCACAATAGAGGCAAGGGTCAGCACAAAGGTCGTTGCGCTGGACATACCAATGGCGGTCTCCAGTTTATTGGAGACGCCCATAAAGGGGCACAGTCCAAGAAACTGTACCAAAACGAAGTTATTGACCAGAATCGCTCCGATCAGTAGCAGTGAATAGTCTGCCAACATAAGTGCTTAAACCTTTGTGGTCATAAGTTACTGTATTTTCATGCCGGGTTTGGCGCCTTTGTCGGGCTCCAGTAGCCAGATATCCTCGCCGCCGGGGCCTGCGGCTAATACCATGCCTTCGGAAACGCCGAATTTCATCTTGCGGGGCGCTAAATTGGCGACCATAACGGTGTGCTTGCCGACCAGGTCTTCTGGCGCATAAGCGGACTTAATACCCGCAAAGACCTGTTTGGTACCTGCATCCCCAAGGCTTAGTGTTAGCTGTAGTAACTTATCAGCACCTTCGACATGGTCTGCCGCAATAATCTCTACTACCCGTAAATCGACTTTGGCAAAGTCATCAAACTCAATAGTGGCCGGGGCTTCATTCTTGGTCGCTTTGTTCTTTTTGGCCTTTTTCTCAGGTTTGGCGGGCGTTGATTCTTTACCTGCTGCTACCATGGCATCGACCTTGTCTTTATCAATACGGGTCATTAGTGGTTTAAACTTGTTAATCTGGTGGCTTAGCAACGGTTCAATAGCACCTTGCCATTCAAGGTCGGCATTTAAAAAGGTGCAGGCCTTCTCGGCAGTTGTGGGAAGCACCGGCTTTAAATAAATCATTATCAAGCGGAACAGGTTGACGCACAGTGAGGCCACTGTAATAACCTGCTGCTCTTTGCCTTCTTCTTTGGCCAGTTTCCAGGGTTCCTGACTATCAAAATATTCATTGGTGATATCGGCAATGGCCATAATTTCACGGATGGCTTTGCTGAACTCACGTTGTTCATAAAGCTCGGCAATGGCTTCGCTTTTGGCGACAGCGTCTTGCCATAGTTGTTCGTCAGCCAGATTGGCAGACATTATGCCGTCATTGCCTTTGGTAATAAACTTGGCAGAGCGTGATGCGATATTCACCACTTTGCCGACAAGGTCGGAGTTAACCCGCTGCACAAAGTCTTCAAGGTTTAAATCAATATCATCAACGGAGCCGGACAATTTGGCGGCGTAGTAATAGCGTAAATACTCAGCATCTAAGTGATCAAGGTAAGTCGAGGCTTTGATAAAAGTGCCACGGGATTTGGACATCTTCTGGCCGTTGACGGTGACAAAGCCATGTACATAAACAGCACTCGGTGTGCGGTAACCGGCGGAGTGCAGCATGGCGGGCCAGAATAAACCGTGGAAGTTAATAATATCTTTGCCGATAAAGTGATAGAGCTCGGTATCGGCATCTTCAGCCCAGTAATCGTCGAAGTTTATACCGGCTTTATCGCAGTAGTTCTGGAAGCTGGCCATATAGCCAATCGGTGCATCCAACCATACATAGAAGTATTTTCCAGGGGCATCGGGTATTTCAAAACCGAAGTAGGGGGCATCGCGGGAGATATCCCATTCTTGCAGACCGGCTTCCAGCCACTCGCCGAGTTTGTTGGCAATTTGATCTTGCAGGCGACCGCTGCGGGTCCATTCTTTCAATAGGTCTTCAAACGCTGGCAGGGTGAAGAAGTAGTGAGTCGATTCTTTTTCTACCGGTGTTGCGCCTGAAATAGCAGACTTGGGATTGATTAAATCCGCCGGGCTATAAGTGGCGCCACAGGCTTCGCAGTTATCACCGTATTGATCTTCGGCTTTACATTTAGGGCAGGTGCCTTTGATATAGCGGTCCGCCAAAAATAATTCTTTTTCGGGGTCGTATAGCTGGGTAATTTCCCGGCTGGCAATATGGCCGTTGTCCCGCAGTTTTTTGTAGATCAGCTCTGAGTAATGTTTGTTCTCATCAGAGTGGGTGGAGTGATAATTATTAAAATTAATTAAAAACCCCGCCAAATCTTTTTCATGTTCAGCCTGCACATTGGCAATTTGTTGCTCTGGGGTAATGCCATTTTTCTCCGCAGTCAGCATAATGGCGGTGCCGTGGGCATCGTCGGCACAGACGTAGATACATTCATTGCCTCGCTGTTGTTGAAAGCGCACCCAGATATCAGTCTGGATGGTCTCTAACAGATGGCCTAAATGGAGGGAACCATTGGCATAGGGCAGGGCGCTGGTAACCAGCATTTTACGGGGCGATGTCTGGGGCATAGGGGTCTGTGTATAAGGCCTGTGTTTTGTATGGCTGCTTATGTCGCTCTAAAGGGGCGCTACTATAGCCTTTTTACGCTGCCTTTTCATCCACTTAGGCGGGCTAAGCGGCTGTTTCGTTTATTATTTTTGAGTCTTGGTAAATAACTGAGTAAAATACTGGGTTTTTGCGTCAACACTCCCTGGAGAAAGTATGTCTGAAGTGACACAAGTGCAGGTGGAAGAAGCCCTGCAGCAGTATGTGGTTCCCCATCTGAATAAGAATGTGCTGGTGGCCGATGCCCTCAAGTCGATCTCTGTCGACGGCGGTATGGTGACCATCGTTATTGAGCTGGGTTTTGCGGTGGCTTCTATTAAAGCCGCCATGCAGAAGGCTATTGTGGGGTTAGTAAGCCAGATTCCAGGTGTTGAGAATGTCAGTGTTGAGATCAGCTGGGCTATTGCCTCGATCAAGGGCCAGCGTGATATGCGCAATATGGATAGTGTGAAGAATATTATTGCGGTGGCTTCCGGCAAGGGTGGCGTGGGTAAATCTACCACCTCTGTCAATTTAGCCCTGGCCCTGGCTAAAGACGGCGCCAAGGTAGGTCTGTTAGATGCTGATATTTATGGCCCAAGTCAGCAGATGATGCTGGGGGTGGATGCAAGTGCCCGCCCTGAGTCAGAAAATCAGCAATACTTATCACCCATTGAAGCCCACGGTTTAAAGACCATGTCGATGGGTTATCTGGTCACGGATAAAACCCCGATGGTATGGCGCGGCCCGATGGCCGGCGGTGCGTTAAACCAATTGTTGGCGCAAACCTGGTGGGGTGAGTTGGATTATTTGATAATTGATATGCCCCCTGGAACCGGTGACATTCAGCTGACTCTTTCGCAAAAAGCCGCGGTGGCCGGTGCAGTGATTGTCACTACACCGCAGGATATTGCACTAATGGATGCGCAAAAAGGCATCGAGATGTTTACCAAAGTTGAAGTGCCAGTGCTGGGTGTGGTGGAGAATATGGCGATCCATATTTGTAGTGCGTGTGGTCATAAGGAGCATGTTTTTGGTGATGGTGGCGGTAGCCGGATTGCTGAAGAATATAAAGTGCCGCTATTGGGTTCTTTGCCATTGTCGCTGAAAATTCGTCAGCAGGTCGATGCCGGGGCACCAACAGTGGTGGCGGAGCCGGAGAGTGATGAAGCTTTACTTTATGGTGAGATTGCCAGAGATATGGCGGTGCAGTTGGCTGGCCAGGGTAGTGCGGGGCCTGCTTTCCCGAATATTGTTATCAATAACGATTAACCGAGTGCAATGACAATCAGTGCTTACTGATTGTCATAATTTTCAGTAGCGTTTTCCAGTACGGCCATAGTGACACCCGCTTGAGCAAACATATCCCGTGTTTCCTGGGCGGCGTGGTACATGTATTTTGCCACTACCTTTTTAATGCCACAGCTAATAATCAACATGGCACAAACGCGGCAAGGTTCCATCTTGCAATACAGCGTACTGCCTTCCAAAGAAATACCGTGCTTGGCTGCCTGGCAGATGGCATTTTGTTCAGCGTGGATAGTTCTCATACAGTGCTGGCGGGTAGTGCCGTCGTCGTCAATGACCTGTTTCATCAGGTGCCCTACATCATCACAGTGGGAGAGACCTGCGGGTGAACCTACATAACCGGTGGAAATAATACGTCGATCCCTAACGATAATGCAGCCTGACCTGCCACGGTCACAAGTAGCTCGTGTGGCAACAGTGTCCATCATATCAATAAAATAGTCGTCCCAGTCTGGTCTCATATGTTAAAGCCTATGGCTAATCGTGATACGGGTTAGTTGAGTGGCCGACAGTATACCAGTTACTTCTGTCTTCGCACTTGTTAAGATTCGCTGATGATAAGCCTAATGTGGAGTGGTTGTTATGAGGGTATTACTCTCAATCGTGTTGTTAGTCAGTGTTCAATTTCAAGCGGCGCAGGATGTTATCAGCGATGACTTTCAATAAAGGGGACGCAAGAGACTGTTAAATGGAAATAGCCTTAGAGCATATTGTATTACTGATGATAACTGGCCTATTGGCAGGAGTGATCAATACCCTGGCGGGTGGTGGCTCAAACCTGACCCTGCCGGCCTTAATGGTAATGGGTATGCCCGCTGATATTGCCAATGCTACCAACCGTGTGGCGGTAACTTTACAAAATGCTGTGGCGATGCAGGGCTTTTATAAGCACGATAAATTACCCACCGATGATCTTGGCGCTATCTTGTTACCTACTTTGGTCGGCGGTTTTTTCGGTGCGATTGGAGCGTCCTATGCGCCGGAGTGGATATTAAAGCCACTGCTACTTGCCGTAATGTTGACTATGACAGTGATTATGCTGGTTAAACCCGGTGTGATATCGCCTCCGCCCGGCACCATCCCCCACAAAGTCAAAGCAAAGCCATCTGCCTGGTGGTGGTTGGCGGGTGCTGGTTTTTATGCGGGCTTTATCCAGGCCGGTGTCGGTTTTATTTTAATCACCGCCCTGGCAGGTTCTCTGCGCTATGACCTGGTAAGAACCAATGCCTTAAAAGTGGTCTGTGTGCTGGTACCGACAGTAGTTGCACTGGCGGTATTTACTGCCAGGGGGCAGGTGCTATGGGTTCCCGGTTTGATATTAGCGGTCGGCAGTATGGCGGGTGCCTATATCGCCGTAAAATTTGCCATCACCGCCAAGCCAGCAACCCTAAAGTGGTTCTTATTTGTAATGACACTCTGTGGCAGCGCTGCCGTGTTAATGTTTTAAATAACCGTCACCACTAAGGCTATGTTAGTCTCTGTCTGGCTAGTCTTTGTCTATTAATAAAAAAGAGAGGAATACGCATGCCATATTCACCCGATATTGTTGAAGAACTGAATATCCTTGCCCGTTTTAATCTCGATACCACCCAGGCGGGCATTAAAGTTCATGCTAATGCTGGTCCTGAGGTGATTAGTGCCACTCAACGCTTATTTGATAAAGGACTGATCTCCCAGTCGGATGGTGGTTACCTAACGCACCGGGGAATTGAAGCAGCGGAGCACGCTCAAAATCTGATGGGCATTATGAAAACGGGCTAAGAACCTTTGCCTAAGAACCTATGCCTAAAGACCTATGCCTAAGAACCTATGCCGTCAGCAGTGACTTCCTCGACATAAACAGTTAAAATTTTCACAATAATTCGAAGCCTGATAGGCCTTATCTTCTCATACCGGAAACATCTCTATGTCAAACCCTGTTGTAATCAGTGGCACTGGTTTATGGACCCCACCTCACGCCATCAGCAATGAAGAACTAGTTACAGCCTATAATGCCCATGCCGACCTGTTTAATACGGAAAACGCCGCTGCGATTGAAGCGGGTGAGGTGGCCGCTAAAGTTCATTCCAGTGCGGAATTTATTGAAAAAGCCTCCGGTATTAAAAGCCGCTTTGCCTATATAAAAGACGGCATTCTCGATATTAATCGCCTGTGCCCCAATATTCCTAAGCGGGCGGATGATGAATTGTCAGATCAGGCTGAAATGGGTGTTCATGCCGCCAGGCTGGCGATGGCCGCTGCCAATAAGACCGCCGCTGATATTGATGCCATTATTGTGTCCTGCACCTATACCCAGCGCTCCTATCCCGCTATTGCTGTAGAAATACAAAATGCCTTAGGTGTTGAGGGTTTTGCCTTTGATATGTTGGTGGCCTGTTCTGCGGCCACCTTTGGTATTCACCGTGCCTATGAAATGGTGGCGGCGGGTACCGCCAAGACCCTATTAGTGATTAACCCCGAGTTAACATCTCCCCAATGCAATTGGGGAAATCGCGATAGCCACTTTATTTTTGGTGATGTCAGTGTGGCTACGGTGGTGGAGTCTGCCGAGACTAGTAACTCTGATCATCGCTATGAAATTCTTAGCACCAAGGCCCTGACCAGTTACTCGAATAATATCCGTTCCAATTTTGGCTTTGTGGACCGTGCCAACGATAGTGACCCTTATTCGGCGGATCGTTTGTTTCACCAAAATGGTCGCAAAGTCTTTAAAGAAGTTTGCCCCATGGTGGCAAATCATATTACCGAACACCTGCAAAGCAATGATCTTGGTTCGGAAGATGTCAGTCGTTGGTGGTTGCACCAGGCCAATATCAATATGAATTCATTAATAGGCAAAAAGTTATTAGGCAGAGATGCCACGCCTGAAGAGGCGCCGATCGTATTAGACCGTTATGCGAATACGGCCTCGGCGGGTTCCTTGATTGCCTTTAATTTATACCATGAAGATTTAGTCGCTGGTGATTATGGCGTGATTTGTTCGTTTGGTGCGGGTTATTCCATAGGTAGTATGGTCGTACGCAAAGTCTAGCTTATTCTTCATTTTAGAAAAATAAAAAGCCGGGGCAGGGGTATGCTCCGGCTTTTTTTCAATATCATTGTCAATTTTTTGTGCTTTTTTGATGTATTTAAAAATAAATTCCAAGTTGTGCCATATTTTGTCGACGTTTTCGCTACTAGCAACTAGAATGATTTGTCAGCTAATGTACGTATTCATAATCATATATTAATAATAAATAAAACTAGGGATCTTGCTGATGAGAAGAGTAATCTTCAACCAAAAAGGCGGTGTTGGGAAATCCAGCATCACCTGTAACCTCGCTGCTATTAGTGCCAGCCGCGGTTATAAAACGTTGGTAGTTGATTTAGATGTTCAAGCTAATAGTAGTTTCTACTTAGGCCATGAACAGCCCTTAAATTTAGCCTATGCCCATGATCAGGGCCATAAAATGTTGAGTGAGGGTTCTATTGTCGGTCTGTTTAAGCAGTCGATTGATATGTTTACCCCAAAACAAGACCCTATGGATTACGTCACCGAAACAGAGTTTGAAAATCTGTATTTGATGGCATCCAGCCCCGCATTGGATTTAATGGAACGCGAACTTGAGTCTCGCTACAAAATCTACAAGCTGCGTGAAGCGCTGGTTGAGTTAAACAAGACCTTCGACCATATCTATATTGATACCGCGCCAGTATTTAACTTTTACAGCAAATCAGCCTTGATTGCTGCGGATAGCGTATTGATCCCTTTCGACTGCGACACTTTTTCTCGCCAGGCGCTCTATGGCCTGATGCAGAATGTGGCTGAGCTACAGGAAGATCACAATGCGGACCTGCGTATTGGCGGTATTATCGTTAACCAATTTAACAAGCAGGCTCGCTTTCCCAAGCAGTTGGTGGGTGAGTTGATTAATGAGTCTTACCCGATTTTGGCTAGTTATATTTCTTCATCGGTAAAAATGAAGGAATCCCATGCTATGCAAACCCCGTTGGTTTACTTGTATCCCAAGCATAAGTTGTCAGAAGAATTTGAGCGTCTATACCGTGAATTAAGTGGTGAGCCGACCATTAAGCGGGCAGAGATCCCGGTTGAGAGTCGAGTCGCTTCGCTGTTTATACAGTAACTTCCCCCCAGACACTCAGAACATCATCCCCGCCCCCGACTAAAGCATTCGAGGGCAGGCTTCGACGAAAATGACTATCGTCATTCCCGCCCTCGACTAAAGCGCTCGAGGGCAGGCTTCGGCGAAAATGACTATCGTCATTCCCGCCCCCGACTAAAGCGCTCGGGGGCAGGCTTCGGCGAAAATGACTATCGTCATTCCCGCCCTCGACTAAAGCGCTCGAGGGCAGGCTTCGGCGAAAATGACTATCGTCATTCCCGCGAAGGCGGGAATCCAGCCTGCATGCTTATGCTGTAAGGGATAAAGTGGTTACTTTGCAGGCACGGGGTTTGTTAAATGGCCCCGCTGATGAGCCGGGGGTAGGGTTGCGAAATGGTCTTGCGGCCCTCCGGCCTTCCCTCAATCGGCTTTGAGCCTTAAAACGCTTCGCTGTCTCAAAACACTCAATCGGCGCTAGCCCTGACT
>NZ_JAQWFR010000019.1 GCF_029238675.1 Oceanicoccus sp.
CCCCCTTACCGTCATTCCCGCGCAGGCGGTAATCCAGACTGCATGGTTATGCTGTTATTTTCGCCAAAGCGAAAATCTACAGCACTGGATTCCCGCCTGCGCGGGAATGACGGTAAGGGCGAGAATGACGGGGTGTGTAACTTGACTTTACCCCCCCAAAAACCTACAGTGCGCGCCAACTGTAGCAGGTGTTGATCTAACGATTTTTGTTAAATCACTGAAATGGGAAGTCCGGTTCAAATCCGGCGCTGCCCCCGCAACGGTAACTGGTTAATCACCAGAAGCCCGATACCAGCCTTTTGCAGCGCACCACTTTTGAGGTGCACAACGATGATGCGGAGGGCGTCGTCAGTGGTCTTTTCCAACTTCCACGCTATTCCCTCCCTCATGCACTTTTTATGGGTTTTTAACCCCCCTTGCATTGAGGAACAACCATGAACAAATCTTTATCATTAGCGATAGCCGTAGCGCTGTCGAGCAACGCTATTGCCGAAACTCAAACAACCGAGCGCAGTAATAGCAAAGCCGAAGAAATCATTATCACCGCCACGCGTACCGAACAAAGCATTGCAGATACGCTTTCATCCGTTACCGTCTTCACGCGAGAAGAGATTGAGAGATTCCAGGCTCGCAGCTTAGCTGAACTGTTAAGCAAAGCCGCTGGCATGAGCATTACCAGTAATGGTGGCCGCGGATCATCAACGGGCGTTTCCCTGCGTGGCAATCAAACCGACCACACCCTATTTCTGGTCGATGGTATTCGCATTGGCAGCTCAACTCTGGGTAGCTCACCATTAGAAAAAATCGACCCCGAACTTATCCAGCGCGTAGAAATTGTTCGCGGACCAAAATCCAGCCTATACGGCTCAGACGCTATTGGTGGCGTAGTTAACATCGTTACCCGCAAAGCCAACAGCGACACTCCACTGAGCATCAAAGGCGGTGTTGGTAACAACAATAGTAACCAGGCATCTGTCAGTTATGGCCAGCGTGGTAGCAACTACCAGGCAAACCTTACTGCTTCATACGAGTACACCGGCGGTTATGACAACTCTGAAACAACCACCCTTCCAAGTGACGATAATGACGCCTTTAGGCAAACTGCTATCGGCTTCAATGGTGCAGTTGATATCAACAAAGATCTCAATATTTCGCTAAGCTACCAACTTAGCGAATCAGAGTCTGAATATGATAATAGCTGTAGTGCACAGATAACTTTTGCCTCAGTACTGTGCTCACCCTATTCCGATACAAGCACCGAAGCATTGAACCTGACAGGCTCACTGGATATCACCAGCAACTGGACCAGCATATTAAGCGCAGGCAAATCAAAAGATGAATCTGAAACTTTAGCCGATAACATCGACATGCTAACAACCACCAGCGGCGGGGAATTTAATACAGAAAAAACTGACATCAGCTGGCTGAACAATATCCAAATCAATAAAGAGCTGCTTTTAACCATAGGTTATGACTTCCTCAACGAAGAAGTTAGCGGCACTACTGATTATGATGTTGATGAACGTGACAACGATGGTTACTTTGCTCAGCTGCAACTGAATCATGGTGACTTCTCGGTCAACCTCGGTGCTCGTCATGATGATAATGAACAGTTTGGTAATTACGAAACCTATAATCTGGCTGGCGGTTACGCTATCAATAGCGAGCTTAAAGTGATTGCAAGCTATGGCGAGGCTTTTAAAGCACCAACTTTTAACGATCTGTACTTCCCTAACTTTGGTGACCCAACTATGGTACCGGAAGAAACAGAAACCTATGAGATAGCAGTTAAAGGTTTTAACGCTGGCCATAACTGGTCAGTCAGTGTTTTTCAAAACGATATTGAAAACCTGATTCAATATAACAGCGCTATCTTTGTTAACGATCAAATAGCTTCAGCAACAATTGAAGGCATAGAAATTTCACTTGAAACTGAAATTGCTGGCTGGACTGTCAATACTGCCATCACAGCTTTAGATTCAGAGGATGACAAAACAGGCAATAACCTTGCCCGTCGTCCAGATGAAATCTTAAATATCGATATCGACCGCAGCTTTGACCAATGGTCAGTGGGCGCTACATTCTATGCCTCCAGCAGTCGTTATAATGATGCGGCTAACAACTCAGAGTTAAGTGGTTATGGCACCGTAGCACTTCGTACGGCCTATACGGTAAGTGATGAGTGGAAGCTTCAACTTAAAGCAGACAATATCTTTGAGAAAGATTATGTACTAACTCAGGCATCCTCTTTCACTGGCCTTGGTGATTACAAACAGCCCGGATTAGAAGTTTTGTTTTCGGTTGTTTATACTCCCAAGCTCTAGACTACTGCAAAGATACAACTAAAGAAGGGATCCGCCTTCTTTAGTTGACTAAAAGAGAAACCCTATCATGACCGATAAAAACACCCGCCATAAAAAAAGCATGGAAAAACAAAAGGCCAAGGTCGATGACAAAATCGCCAAAGCCGATGAAGAGCGCGGCGTCGTTATTTTATTAACCGGTGACGGCAAAGGAAAATCCAGCTCAGCCTTTGGTATGGTAATGCGTAGTATTGGCTATGGCCATAAAGTCGGCGTTGTACAATTTATCAAAGGCGTGCAGCTTTCCGGCGAAGAAATCTTTATCCGCGACAAACATCCCGAGGTAGATTTCTACCAAATGGGTACCGGCTTTACCTGGAACACCCAAGATAGAGAAAGCGATATCGCCGCAGCGGAACGCACCTGGGTAGAAGCGGAAAGAATGTTGCAGGATGAATCTTTGCGTTTAGTGGTTCTGGATGAACTGACCTATATGCTGGCTTATAAATATCTTGATGAAGATAAAATCCTTAATGCTATTAAAGACCGCCCCAGAGAAATGAGCGTGATTGTTACCGGTCGCGGCGGCGGCACAGGTATTCGCGATATTGCCGATACCGTTTCTGAAATTAAAGATGTTAAACATGCTTTCCGTGCTGGCGTTAAGGCCCGTGAAGGTGTTGATTTGTGAAATTCGTCGCTGCATATATAGCATCAGCCCTTTTATTGCTGACAGCACTCGGCTGTCAGGCTGAGACTAATGCTAAACCGCAGCGCATTGTCTCACTCTCTCTTTGCACCGATCAAATTCTATTAAAGTTGGTAGAAAAAGAACGCATTGCCGCTATCACCTTTCTAAGCGTAGACCCCATTTATTCTTTTGAATGGCAAACAGCACAGGGCTTAACAACCCATACCGGTTTAGCCGAAAGTATCGTCCCTCTCAAGCCCGACTTAATTATTGGCTCAAAATATAGTACAGGTAACGTCGTACCCATGATGGCGCAACTGGGTTACCCAACCACCACCTTTGATTCCCCTACCACACTGAAAGAAGCTGAAACACTCGCCCGGGATATTGGCAAAGCGGTAGGCGAACCCGAACGGGCAGAACAATTAATTAAGTCTATGCAAGCGGATATTGCCAAGGCTAAAAACATGGTGGCAAAACTACCGCCCCAACTGGCTATCAGTTATGGACCCAACGGTTATACCGCCGGTAAGTTCACCTTAAAAAATGAAATTTTTAATGCTGCCGGTTATCGCAACCTCGGCGCAGAACTGGGGATCGATTACTATGGGAATGTTTCCCTGGAGCAATTAGTTATCTCCAACCCCGATGTGGTGGTTATTGATGAAGATATTCCCAATCAAAACTCTCTGGCACAAAGTTTTGTTACCCACCCTGTTTTAAAACGCTTATTAGGTCACAATAATTTAGTCAGCGTGCCTACCAGCCACTGGATCTGCCCCGGCCCACTGGCCAGCAAAGCGATTCTGACACTGGCGGAACAACGCCAATGATTATTCGCCAAGTCTATTTGCTGTCACTGATGGCGCTAGCAACCGCCGCCTTATTTTTTATGGCATTACATATTGGCCCCGCGGATATCAATATCACCCAAGCCTTTAGTGATAGCCTTAATAGCACTCACACACTGCCAGCAATGATTTTGAGCGAAATACGCCTGCCCCGCGCCTTGTTGGCTATCGTGGTGGGAGCAACCCTAGGTTTGGCAGGCGCTGCCATGCAGGGCTTACTGCGTAACCCGCTAGCAGGCCCGGGTTTGGTCGGCGTCTCTAACTGTGCAGCACTGGGTGCTGTTATCGCTTTATATTTTGGCTGGGGTGCTGTGGTTTGGTTTGCCGTACCTGCTGCTGGTATGGTGGGCGCAGCTATTTCGGTCGTATTAATTTTTATGATCGGCGGCTATAAAAGCAATGTAATGACACTCTTGCTGGCGGGGGTTGCCGTAAATGCGGTTGCATCCTCATTAATCTCCCTGGCACTCAACTTTGCCCCTAACCCTTATGCTATGTCAGAAATGGTTTACTGGTTGCTGGGGTCATTAGCCAATCGCAGTTTAGCTGATGTTCAATTAGCCACTCCGTTTATGGTGTTGGGCTGGTTACTGATTTTAAGTAGCGGTCGATTTTTAAATGCTCTGAGTTTAGGTGAAGAAACCGCACAGTCACTGGGATTTCATTTAGCCAAACAGCGTACCATTATTGTGATTGGTGTTGCCTTAAGTGTTGGCGCGGCAGTATCCGTTAGCGGCAATATTGGTTTTGTCGGTTTACTAGTGCCGCATATTTTGCGCCCCTTAGTGGGCTATGAACCCGGACGATTATTAGCTGCCAGTGCCTTCGGCGGCGCACTGATGGTATTGATAGCCGATATCGCCGTGCAAACTATTTCACCGGATCAAGAGTTAAAACTGGGAGTGGTCACGGCCTTAGTTGGCGGCCCCTTCTTTCTCTATTTAATTATTAAGACGCGAAATACACTGATATGAAGCTGCAAGGGAAAAACCTTTCACTGCGCTTAAATAGCAGTGCTATTCTCAACGACGTCGACATCACCGTTGATGCCGGTGACTTTGTTGGCCTTATTGGGCCCAATGGTGCAGGTAAAACATCCTTACTAAGAATACTTGCCAATCTACAGCAAGCCGATAGCGGCACGATTGAATTAAATGGCCATCACCTCAAAAGCATCCATCGCAAAACATTGGCTCAAACACTGGGCTACCTGGAGCAAGGTGCACCGGCTCACTGGCCATTACTGGTTAGGCGCTTAGTAGAACTAGGTCGCCTTCCCTACTTAAGTCCATGGGGGCAATTAACCGGTAGCGATAAGGCGATTGTTGATAACGCTATGAATCAAGCTGAGGTTCAGCATCTATCCGAACGGATTATTAGCACCCTATCCGGCGGAGAACGTTTACGCGTTTTAATCGCCAGAATGTTTGCCACAGAACCCAATATAGTTTTAGCGGATGAACCCATTGCCGCACTGGACCCCTACCACCAATTACACACCATGGAATTATTTCGCGAACATTGTGACCGCGGCGGCAGTGCGGTGGTGGTCATGCATGATTTAAATATGGCAGCACGCTTTTGTGACCGTTTAGTGCTACTCAATCAGGGCGTGGTAGCCTGTGAGGGTAATGTAGAGAGCGTTTTAACTGAGGGCAACCTGGCCAGCGTTTATGGTATTCATGCCCAGCTTGACCATCAAACTACCAAGGGGCTTACCGTGATACCCACGGCCCGCATCCCCCATTAGTTCATAAAATGCTACCATTGAACTTTCGCCCCCTGTAGATAACACCCACAGCGCATGCCAACAACACAAGCAACAGCTATCGATCACAACAACCCTTGGTATATTCTTGGGGCTGGAGCTATGGGTTGTCTTTGGGCTGCTTATTTAACACTGGCCGGCTTCCCGGCGGTATTAATTACTCGCACAAAGCGCAACGGCAGCAATATCCAACTGACTAAAAACGGTCACTCGCAATCGATAACTGTTAAGCAAATAACCGTGAGCGAAGTTCAGCAGTCGGCACTGAATATCAAACAGCTCTTGGTTACTACCAAAGCGCAGCAAACTTTACCGGCATTAACCGATATCAAGCCTAATATCGATAAGCAGGCAACATTGCTGATTTTACAAAACGGGATGGCCAGTAAAGATATTGCCAAGCTATTACCGTCGCAGCAGCTTATTACTGGCATTACCACAGACGGGGCTTATCGAACCAGTGAACTCACTGTGGTTCATGCTGGCGAAGGAGAAACGCTAATTGGCGATCGCCATATTATTCAATACCTCCCAAAGCAGTTCCTATCGATAAAATACTGCGACGATATTGATAGCAGACAATGGCAGAAGCTTGCCATTAACTGTGCAATTAATGGTTTAACCGTTATTTATCAATGTCGTAATGGTGAGCTACTCGATAATGAAAAAGCCATGGCACGGATTCAATTATTGTGTGATGAAATCACCACGGTAATGCAAGCGTTGGCAATCGACATTCAAAACCCTCTTTTTGAACAAACAGTACACACCCTGAACATTACCGCCAACAATTTCTCATCGATGTACCAAGACTGCAAACAACAACAAACAACAGAAATTGATTTTATTAATGGCTACCTCTGCAACGAAGCCAAGCGCTTAAATATCAGCTGCCCGGAAAATCAACGGGTACTGGCTAGCATTAAGCAGATTGAACAGTCATATGCCTAACAAAACATTAATGGTACAAGGCACCACCAGCGACGCAGGCAAAAGTGTACTGGTCGCAGGACTATGTCGAGTGCTGGCAAGAAAAGGCGTTAAAGTCGCTCCCTTTAAACCGCAAAATATGGCGTTAAATAGTGCAGTAACCGAGGATGGCGGTGAAATTGGCAGAGCACAAGCGGTGCAGGCTCAGGCCTGTAATATTCCAGCCCATACTGATTTTAATCCTGTTTTATTGAAGCCTAACAGTGATACTGGGGCGCAGGTGATTATTCACGGCAAGGCGGTTACTGATATGGAGGCGGTGGATTACCATCATTATAAAACCACTGCTATGACGGCAGTTTTAAAATCCCACCAGCGCTTATGCGAACAATATGAGGCCATTGTTGTTGAAGGCGCAGGCAGCCCCGCTGAAATTAATTTACGGGATCGGGATATTGCCAATATGGGTTTTGCCGAAGCGGTGGATTGCCCGGTGATTATTGTGGCGGATATTGATCGCGGCGGTGTATTTGCTCATCTGGTTGGCACGCTGGCCTTGCTTTCTGAATCAGAACAACAACGGGTGATCGGCTTTGTGATTAATCGCTTTCGCGGTGATATCGCTTTGCTGCAACCGGGTATCGACTGGCTGGAAAACCATACTGGCAAACCGGTATTAGCTACCCTGCCCTACCTCCAGGGTTTCCATCTTGAAGCCGAAGACGCCATTGAACAATCACAGCAAGTCACCGAACAACAACCTCTTAATGTAGCGGTGCTGGTGCTTTCGCGAATCAGCAATCATACCGATTTTGATGCATTGAGATTACACCCACAGGTTAACCTGCAATATATCGGCCCCGGGCAATCTATCCCTGCCTGTGACTTAATTATTATTCCCGGCACCAAAAGTGTCAGGTCGGATTTGCAGTGGCTAAAGGATCAAGGCTGGGATAAAGAGATAGATAAACATTTACGTTATGGCGGTAAACTGCTGGGTATTTGTGGCGGCTTTCAAATGCTTGGAAATAATATCAGTGACCCCTTGGGGATTGAAAGTGAAGCCGGTAGTAGCGATGCACTGGGTTTACTGGATTTTAATACCGTGCTGGAAGCTGATAAGCAATTGCATCAGGTCAAGGGCCAGCTAAACATTGATCGGGCAACTGTAGAGGCTTATGAAATCCATGCAGGCATTAGCCAGGGACCAGCACTCGATACACCCTTTGCTGTTATCAACGATACTAACGAAGGTGCTATATCGGATGACAATGCGATTATAGGCACTTATCTTCACGGTCTGTTTGATCATACTAAAGCCAGGGATGCACTATTGGGCTGGGCAGGGTTGGATCAGGTAGAAGCCTTTGACTATAAAGCTTTACAGGAAAAGGAAATTAGTCGATTAGCGGATGCTATTGAAGAACACATGGATCTAAAAGGGGCGTTTGCGGGCTTACTGTAAACTTCGCCGCTCCCATAGATGGCAGGCTTCGGCGAAAATGACTATCGTCATTCCCGCCCCCGACTAAAGCATTCGAGGGCAGGCTTCGGCGAAATGACTATCGTCATTCCCGCCCTCGACTAAAGCGCTCGAGGGCAGGCTTCGGCGAAAATGACTATCGTCATTCCCGCAGAACACCGTCATTCCCGCGAAGGCGGGAATCCAGCCTGCATGCTTATGCTGTCCAGTATAAAGTGGTTACTTTACAGTCTTGGGGTTTGTTAAATGGCCCCGCTGATGAGCCGGGGGTAGGGTTGCGAAATGGTCTTGCGGCCCTCCGGCCTTCCCTCAATCGGCTTTGAGCCTTAAAACGCTTCGCTGTCTCAAAACACTCAATCGGCGCTAGCCCTGACT
>NZ_JAQWFR010000004.1 GCF_029238675.1 Oceanicoccus sp.
GCCGTCTAAATCACCATAGACTTCATCCGTAGAAATATGATGGAATCGAAAATTAGATTTCTTATCTCCACTCAAGTTTTGCCAGTAGTGCCTCGCGGCTTCAAGCAGGGTATAAGTGCCGACTACATTGGTTTGAATAAATGCACCAGGCCCATCAATTGAGCGATCAACATGAGACTCGGCAGCCAAGTGCATAACGCCGTCCGGCTCCTCTTTTTCAAAGATCTTTGCCAACTCAAGCGGGTCACAAACATCGGCTTAATAAAATGAATACCTATCTGATGGCAGCACCTCTTCAACCGAGGATAAATTGCCAGCGTAAGTTAATTTGTCGACATTAACTATTTCATCCGTTGTATTTTTAATGATATGACGTACTAATGCACTGCCGATAAAACCAGCTCCGCCAGTTACTAATATTTTTAATTTGCCTTTCCCTCTTTGTATTTTCTAATCCCACTTAGATAGCAAATAAAAAACATCACCCCTACCCGGAATTCTAACAACTCCCTTACAGCGCTTTTACGCATTATCATTGAATTGCAAAGCATGCAATTTTGCATAATGCCCGGATTGCGCTATTAATTCCTCATGCTTACCCTGCTCAACTATTCGCCCCGCATCCATCACCACAATCCGATCAGCCTTTTCAATCGTCGACAACCGATGCGCAATCACAATCGTAGTCCTACCTTCCATCACCTTATCAAGCGCTTCCTGAATGGTACGCTCTGACTCCGTATCCAAAGCTGAAGTGGCCTCATCAAGAATAAGAATCGGGGCATCTTTTAATAAGGCCCTGGCAATGGAAAGGCGCTGCCGCTGGCCGCCGGATAAACGGGTGCCATCTTCACCCACAATGGTTTGCAGTCCTTCGGGTAAGGTATTTATAAATTCCATGGCGTGGGCATCCGTGGCGGCTTTTTCGATGGCGCTGTGATCAACATCGGCCAATTGGCCATAGGCTATATTGGCGGCAACGGTATCGTTAAATAACACTACCTGCTGGTTAACCAAAGCAACCTGTCTGCGTAAGCAATCGATGTCCAAATCACGCAGGGCTATATCGTCTAATAAGATATCACCGCTGCCAAGCTCATAGAAACGTAATAACAAACTGGCCAAGGTGGTTTTACCACTGCCAGAACGGCCAACCAATGCCACGGTTTCGCCGGGCTCAATGGTCAGGTTGATATTATCGAGTACCGGCTTACCGGCTTCATATTCAAAGTTGATATTGCGCAGCTCAATTCGGCCGCTGACTCGCTCCACCACTTGTGAGCCACTATTGTGCTCCTGCTGTTCATCCAGCAAACCAAAAATAGAATCTGCCGCTGCTATACCGCGCTGAATGGTGGAGTTGATCTCACTTAGTTGTCTTACCGGCTTGGCTAACAAGCCCGCCGCAACCACATAAGCCACTAACTCCCCCGCTGAGGTATCGGCAGCCATCAGCAGGACGATATACATCAAGGCGGCTATAGCCAGCGATAATAAAAAGGTGAATACCGGCGTTTGGACAGAGGCAATACGGCTGAATTTTATACCCTGGAGGGTATTGCTGTTGCTGGCAGTGTGGAAGCGCTGCTTCTCATAGCCCTCACCACCGTAACTGCGCACGAGCCGATAACCCTGAATAGCTTCGTTAGAGATATGAGTCACCCGCCCCATGGACGATTGCATCTTTTCACTCATACGGCGGAATAGTTTACTGGTATAGACAATCAGGCCAGCAAGCACCGGCGTTACCAGTATAAAGATCAGCGTTAGTTCCCAGTTTTGATATAGCAAATATCCCAATAGGGCGATAACAGTAAGCCCTTCCCTAAATAACACCTTGATGGCATTAGTCGCGGCATTAGTCACCTGATTCACGTTGTAGGTGATCATCGATACCAGTTCGCCGGAGTTACATTGGTCATGGAAGGCGCTGGGCAGCACCAGCATATGGTCAAACATCTGCTTGCGCAGATCATTCACTACACTCAGGGAGATTTTCGACATAAAGTAGTTGCCGCAGAAAAAGCCAATACCGCGCACAATACTGATAGCCACAACAGCCAGGGGGATAAAGGTGACCAGGTCGGCATCTTTGCTCTCTAGCCCATCAACGAAGTACTTCATCATATGGGCCAATGCACTCTGGGTACTGGCATAGGCGGCAAAACCCAACAAACTAATCACAAAATAGGGCCAATAGCGGGCGCTATAGCCTAATAACCGGCGGTAGATTGACCAGCCATCAGCGGTTTGTGTGGATGAAGGTTTAGCCATTAAGAGTAGCCGCAGTCCTGAGCATTGATCGTTTTAAAAGGGATTTCAGTTATTGGCGGGCATTATACGGCATTCTGACGCAATTGATGACTACATTTACGCCCTATCCAGCAATTTAAATACTGAGCATAAGGCGGTATGATGGCCCTCCTTTACAGCCAAAACCATAATAAACACCAATAGATAGATTGCGCGCCATTATGAGCCGACCACCGCTACAACCATTTTCCAACTTGCTAGTGGTTATGACTGACCGCCATATCGGTAATTTGTTAGTCAGTCTATATGCCATTAAAGCCGCGCAACAACAATTATCTAACGAGCAAACCCTTAGCTGCGTTATTGATTACCATCTGCTATCGCTGGCCACATATTTTTTACCTGATATTGAATTTATTCCCTGCAACTTGCGCGGCTCCAAACTTTCTATATGGCAAAAGTCCAAGCTGTTTATCAAACTGTATACTCGACTAAAACAACTCAAGATAGATACTGCTGTGGATTTATATGGTCATGGCGAATCCCTTAAAATTGCCCAGCTTTCAGGTGCCAACTATATTTCTGCTTTCTATAGTCGACCGAAATTGAAAGAGAAATATGATTGGTGTGATAGAGACAGTGATTTAACCGCCAACCACCAAATAGATTTTTACCGGTATCCATTTTATCCGCTCTTTGGTGAGCTTACGCATGTAAAACTCAATGCACCAAAGCTCGACAATGTTTACTCAGGGCTGCGAACAAAGCTGAACGCATTAGCTGTTGATCAAAACAGGCCTCTGGTGGTTATTCATCCCGGTGCTGGTAAAACATATAAATTATGGCCTACTCATCACTGGCAAAAACTGATTGCCATGCTGGAGCAAGATAACAAACAGGTGTTATTGATTGGCGCCGGGGTTGATAAGCCTGAAGTGGAAGCGATTATTAAGGATACGTCGATTGCCCCCATCAATGGCTTTGGGCAATTTAACCTAATTGAAACTATTCACCTGGGGTTTATCTGTGAGTCGATGATTGGTAATGACTCTGGGCCCACTCACCTAATGGCAACAACACCAACTTACGTCTATAGCCTATTTGGACCTACTGACGATACGCTATGGTCACCGCTGTCGGACAATAGCCACATTCTTCGCTCAGAAACTCCCTGCCTTGAAGCCTGTAGTAAACAAAGCTGTGCCAGAACCCAAAGCTGCTTACAGTTGCTTTCTGCAAACACTGTGTACCAGCAATCACAGACCCAGGCTTAGCCTTGCTCCATTAGGCAATGCTCGTTTTTGGCAACATAGACACTAATTGTCCGGCGACGATGTTTAACGTAATAGGCCAGGCAGTTTTTTCCAGAAACCACTACCTGCTCATCTGAACGGCCATAATAAACAACGGCAACATCAGGCTTTAAGCCTGATTCCAGCACCTTTAATACTTTTGTTGGTTCGGCCTTGAGTGTACGTGCTTTCTTATAATCCACACGGTTAACCAGCGATACTTGCAAAGCGTTAGAATAAACAGCAGGGCCTGACAGGCCCATAGCTTCAACTTTACTTTGCGCCTCATTTAAGAAGCGTTTGCTTCCCGAGGGAGCATCCAGCACTTTAAACAGGGGCACAATGATAATAAGTGTCAGTAATATTTTTGAAAACCGCGCCTGCCTGGCGGCGGCAGACAAGATTAATATGATCGATAAGGCGGTTAGAAAATAGGTTAACGGAAGGTTATATCTAAAAACTAAAAACCCTCGGCTAAATAAAAATACCAAACAATAAACAACGATTGATAAGGCGTAAACCGAGAGTAAGATAGTGGCATTATTTTTCTGTTTCCGCTGAAAGTAAAAAAGCCCCAGCAGATATACCGACAACGAGCTGGAAAGATAGAAAAAATAGGTGCCTATATAGAGGCTAAACAAGCCAACGCCACTATGTCCAGCCCAGTATTTGGATAATAACTCCGCCTCCAGAATTTCTTGCCCCTGTGAAAAGGTGACAAAAACACTGGGAATTTTACCGCTAACATACTTCCAGGCATCTGCCTGGGGCATATCAATAGCAAGCAGACCAATAGCCGCCGCCAACAATAGTACAACCCCTGCCAACAAGCCCAATAGGTACTGACGAGTTAAATAAATAACCGCCAGGAAACCAAAAGCCAATATAACCAAAGCCTCAATACGAAATAACGCTGCAATCACAAAAGATAGAACAAACAAAATCAATGACTTTTTATCACGGCTGGATGTTAGCCTGTCGGTGTTAATGCAAATAAGGCTGTAATAAACACCGATCATAATAAAGAGAATAAAGCCCTGGTCTCGCATTAAGTAGTTACGAAAATTGTGGAAGCTTATTGAAATAATAAATAATACGACGGCCCAAAATAGACGTGACTGGTGCACACGCAATGCACTGCAAATGCGATAAAAAAAGTAGATTTGGCCACACTGAAAAACAAAATTAAGCACCCAGCCACTGACCAGTAAATTATTGAAAAAAGCCATATCGACATAGGCAACAAGCACGGAGTAATAGGCCCATGGGTAGGTTTTAAGCGCCTCGGCCAGGCCATGGTCGATAAAGTTTCTAGCGGCATAGAGGTACAGGGCGCCATCGTCGTTCACCGCCCAGCCGTATTGCCATAGACGAAGTAGAAAGGTAATGACTAATAACGACAGAAAAAAAGTAACCAGACGGCCACGGGATTCCAACATATAGCTGGTAAAAGCTCTTAACCCGGTAACAATACTATCCTGCATTGACATATATTCTCATTCCATAGTTCCATTGGGAGCTTATAGCAGTGACTTGCAAGCCATCATTTCTAAACACATAGCATATCGACATATCTGATTACAGCCAACAGTAAATTCTAAATAGACTTCTCTCGCCAGAGTATCTATTCTTAGCCACCAATAAACAATAACCCTTTAGTATTAAGCGTGCGCCAGTTGAATGACTATCGTGGCATATCCATAAAGCAGCATTACCCTTTCATACCATAAAGGCTCTGGATGTTATTTAATTCTTTCGAGTTTATCCTGCTGTATCTACCCCTGGTGGTACTGGGCTATTACCTGCTGCGCAGGCTATCGACGGGGTCTACTCCAACACTTTCTCCAACACTTTATCTGGTGATTGCTTCACTGGGCTTTTATGGCTGGTGGAAACTTGAGTATGTCGCTCTGCTGCTTGCCTCCATCTTGCTGAATTATGGCCTGAGCCTAATGCTATTGCGAGCAGGCCCCGGGGGCTATAAAAAACTCGTGCTGGGCCTTGGGGTAGCGGCCAACCTGCTGACATTGATGTATTTTAAGTATGCGGACTTTATTATTGAAAGCATTAACCTGATGCTCGACAGCCAAAGCCCATCGCTGTCTATTATCTTGCCATTGGCTATTTCCTTTTACACCTTTCAGCAAATCGCTTACCTGGTTGATAGTTACCAGGGGAAAACCCATGCCCATGGGTTTCTCGATTACTGTTTGTTTGTCTGTTTTTTCCCTCAACTTATTGCTGGCCCGATTGTTCACTACAGCGAAATGCTGCCGCAATTTGCCCGGCAGAGGAAAACCCTCTTCAACCCATCAAATATCTCGGTAGGCTTAATTCTATTTACTCTGGGCCTGGCAAAGAAGGTATTGATTGCCGACAATATGGCGCCCTACTCCACCGCCATTTTTGCCAAGGCAGACGCGGGCCAAACCATAACGCTACTGGAGGCATGGCAGGGCGCCCTGGCTTACAGCTTACAACTGTATTTTGACTTTAGTGGCTACTGCGATATGGCGATGGGCGCCGCCAGAATGTTTGGTATTGTGCTGCCTATTAATTTTAATTCGCCTTATAAGGCCAAAAATATTATCGATTTCTGGCGTCGCTGGCATATGACACTGTCACGGTTTTTAAGAGACTATTTATATATCGCCCTTGGAGGTAACCGCAAGGGTCAAAGCCGCCGCTATATCAATCTGTTTATTACCATGTTGCTGGGTGGGCTCTGGCACGGAGCCGGCTGGAATTTTGTTATCTGGGGAGCCTTGCATGGCAGTTATCTTATTATCAACCACGCTTGGCATGCTGTGCACAGGGGCCTGCCAGCCCTACCCCGGTCAGTCAATTGGCTGGGTAGCAAGCTAGGGGTTGCTATTACATTATTAGCCATTATTGTAGGCTGGGTGTTCTTTAGAGCCGAAACCTATTCAGGGGCCATGAAAATGCTGGCGGGAATGTTTGGCCAAAACGGCATTGCCATACCGATAAAATATGCCGAGCGTTGGGGCTCATTCAGTGACAACTTAATCAGTGCCGGTGTTGAATTCCGTTATCTGGATGGCTTTAGCTCTATCTCACCACTGTATACCATTCTATTATTATGGGTCTTTGCCCGCTATGCACCCAATAGCTTTAGTTTACTACGGGCCTATAAGCCTGCTTTAGGCACGATTGATGCTTCCCGTTTTGAAATTAAGCTGACTAAAACAAATGCTGTTTTAGTTGGGCTGCTTTTTATCATCGCAACGGTATCACTCAATACTGTTTCTGAATTCCTTTACTTTCAATTTTAGGATAACGATGAATCAAGCAACTCCTCGCTATGCTGTCTTCTTTTTTATTACCGTCACGGTAGCGGCGCTATTGTTAATGGCTTTAAATTATACGATTGATCCCTGGATGTATTTCCGCGACAGCAAGTTTTCTATTGATACGGGACAGGGCCGGCATCAAAATGCGGGTATCGGCAAGCATAAACAATTTTCAATATTGGTTATTGGCACATCACTCAGTCAAAATTTTTTAGCTACGGATGCTGAAAATAAATTCTCCGGCGAGGTGGCAGTACTATCCATACCCGCCGGCAGCGGTAAAGAGCAGAATCTTACCGTAGCCAATGCATTAAAATATCAAACACTGAGTCGAGTTATTTGGGAGCTACACCCAGCCGCTTTTGTACTGGATAAGGATGCGGTTAAAACCTCTTCATTCCCTGAATATTTATACGACAATAACCCCCTAACTGATGCCTATTATCTTTACAATCTCACCAACCTGAAGAAAAGCCTATCAAGCCTGCAAGAGATTAGTGGTAAAAAAGATATCAAGCCCAGGAATTGGAAAAACCTATACGCTGCCAAAGACAATGAATATGGCTGCCCTTCTTTATTACATATGCAAATTAAGAAAGCGGGTATGCCGCAACAGGACAGTGACCTATTAGATACAAGTAATAATATCGCTGACAACATCGAGGCCAATATCGTTTCTTTGGTTAATGCTCACCCCGATATACAATTTGATTTTTTCTTCCCGCCATTTTCAAAATTATATTGGGGCTTGATAAAAGAACATGAGCCGGTTAGGTATGCGTTGTATCTTCAAGTTGCCCAAACTGCGCAGGCCCTATTGGCAGGCAAAGAAAATACCAGACTCTATGATTTCAGGGCAAAAGAGGCGCTATCAGGTGATTTGAATAATTACCGCGATTTGACGCATTACTCTTCAGCGGCCAATAAACAGATTATTAGCGATATTGCCAAAGGAGATTATCAAGCCACGGAGCAAGGCTTAGCCGCCTTTAACGCCTGGGTTAGTCAGTATGCTACCGATGATGTTGTTCAAAAATGCCTTAAAAAGTAATAACAGATGGTTTGCGGCCGTATTTTTTGAGATGCTTTTTTTGAAAATCAGGGATGATTAAACGGATATCACTAGCCAATGTTTTTTTATCGACTGCCGCCGTCTTATAATAGACCTCCATCAGGCCCGTTAAAAAAGACTGTTCAATACTGGCCTCTGAAAGTCCCACTAAAAGCCTCGCCAAATCCCTCGCCGGAGAATACTTTTTGGAAATCGCCCTGACACTATCTAAATCTACAAAATAGACTGATGCATTATCTATAAGCAGATTATGCAGTTTGGTATCTCCATGGACATAACCAGCACTATGAACACGGGCTAGCTGCTGGGCAACTTGCGATAAAACATGGCTTAGTTCCTGATCATCTGCTGTGGCAACAAAATCATATAATGTTTGGGCATCTTCAAGATACTCACTGAAATGCACTGACTCGCGGGCTAGCAAACCGGTTTTCTTGATCACATAACCCATTGACTGTGGCGCTGTAGCACCAGCGGCGATAAATAGATTAACTTTGTCATGGCTTTGTTGTGCCCTGTTACCTTTGAACACAGCCCTAAGCATGGCTGCAATACCAGAATCACGGTAGGATTTACAAAAAAGTGTTTGCTGATTCAATAGTGTTGCGCTAAAAATACTGCGGGAAGGCTCTTCTTTGATCACGCTTATTGCGCTAAATAAATCCGGGATACTCGCTAAGCTCTCGTCGATGTCCAGGCCTGAATTTTTTTTAATCAGGCCGGTAGTGCCATCACTTGAGATCGGGTAAAAATCACGGCGATCAGTACTCATTGGATAATCCGCACAATGCAAACACCTTATAAGGATGATATTAAAGCGTCGATCTGTTCCTGGTAACCCAACAATGCGATATCTTTTTTATATCTCTCAGCCGCAACTTTGGCTGAACGCAATGTATAAGGTGAAGGTCGGTCAGATTTGGTTGACTTATTTTTATGAGGCAAGGCCGGCAGGTCATATTTTTTGGCGAGTACGGTCCAATCTTCGGCCATATTTTCAAACTTGCCTATATAGTCCACTACGACATTATCACCATCACAAAGAAAACTTGTCTGGGCGCGCAGGTGTCGATCAATTTTTTCATCCGGTATTTCAGCCACCCGGTCTACAAACTCTTCGAATGTCATATCCAATGTAATACCCAGATTCCAGAATATATTTTTACTGCCTCCGGAGTTTCTGACATCTTGTATTTTATCGGTATAACTTGAGTGCAAACGATCGAGGGGATTTCTAACGAAGGCAAAAATAAATGGCGGTTTATCGGCCACTAAAAACTGTTTGATGGTTTCATGGCTGGCATAGTTATTCGCATAATGGCGCACCAGTTGCGGGGTAACCTCTTCAATATCACCACCGGCCTGTGTTGCATGTAAATGCCTGGCCAGGGTCAACTCAATAGAGGTTGAAGCCACTTTGGTAATTTTAATATAACCCAACTCCGGTGAAGGCAGGCGCCATATTTTAGGGCGGTGCCTGGCTACCTTGTAATTTCTTAACCATTTCTGGAAAAAGCCAGGATTAGGGCCGTAGTCTTTCATAAATGTTTACTCAAATATGCTTAGATCAGTGTCGGAGTACGCTTAAAGTCTCTCCGATACAGTTTAACCGCACGACGCTCAACAGCACGTAAAAAGTCATGGTGCTGGCTGAATATATCCTTAAGCGGCATTTGATAATAGGCTCGCAAAAACCGATAGACATCACCCCTTGTCAGGCCGATATCCAACGCTGAAAAATAAATACTACCTACATCTTTTACCCACCAACGCCTGGGCACTTGCTGGCGTATTTGTGCACGATGCAAGTCCACGATGAACAGACGGATTTTTTCCTTATCGGTAAAAGCTTCACCCGATGAGATATCTAAAAGAAAATGACAGATATAGAGGTCGCGATGGTTAATGCCATGGTTATGCATCGTGCTGGCAACTTCGGCAACTTTCTCAATGATGGCTTTTTTATGACTAAACGCCGGAGGTTTTTCAGGCCATTGTTCAGCATATTGAGCCAGGCTTAAAGTGTCTGTCAGTTCTTCGGTAATAATAAATGACTGCTCTGCTGCCGGGTTATAACCGCGTTTTCCATAGGCCACTGCGGTTAATGTATCCAGCCCTAGCTGGTGTAATTTTTTTATCGCCAACCATTCGTTGCTAGCGCCGGTAATCGGCAGCCTTAGTTGTAATAGGTTTTTTATGACTTCTTGCCAGCCAATACCCTCATGCAACTTCACGTAAAAACCTTCACCGTTGATCTTAAAGCACTGGGTGGTTCTTCCCTCTTTTGAACGGACTACCTTGCCTTTTATAGCTTTGATTTTTTCAAAAGGGTCTGCGTTACCCAGCCAATCTCGAATCACCTGTGAGTCAATAATCAATGGCATCGCTTCACTCCAATAGCTTCGATTTTTTCTGCGATCCGTAACGGGCGTGAATAGATATCCGCTGACTGCGCAAAGTCAGCACACCGTGTACGCCAATCAACTGGATCTACCATTAACTTAGCTAATTGTTGATTCATTGTAGTTTGATTAAAGGGCTCAGGAGTTACTGCGCCCAGATTATTGTCTTCGATATAAAAAGCATAGCCACAGATACCACTACAAATAACGGGCAACCCAGCGACCACTGCTTCTAATAATACGTTGCCAGTATTTTCCAAGTAAGCCGGATGCGCCAAACAGTTCGCTGCAAATAATAATTCAGGAACGTCATCACGTTGCCCAACAAACAGCACCCTATCACGAATGCCCAGCTTTGCCGCTAACGTCTCATAATCTTTGCTGCGCTTATCGCGGCCTATCACTAACACTTTTAAAGTGGCCTTCTGGTCCGCTGGAAGTGCTGCCGCCGCTTTTAACAAGCGGTCTAGTCCTTTTCTTTTATAATCTGAACCAAGAAAGGCAATCACTTTTTCTTCGGGTGCAATATCCAGCTCTTGTCGAATTCGCACTGCTTGCTGGTCACTCTCTGCGGTTCTCACTCGGGTCCGACTAATACCCGGGGGCATTAGATGCATGCGTACAAAGGGCGTTGAGTAGTAGCGATTAAACGCGTCGCCCTGGTCTGCTGATAACAACAGAACTTCAGTCTTGGAATCTTTGGCGAATACAGCGCGCTCATAACGAATAGACCATCGGCTGCGAGGCGATAAGCGGTATAGCCAACTTTTGTCTTCAAAGGCTTTTGCCGCAAAACAAGTGTCGGCACAATAATAAATATCCAAACCCGGCATTTTATTAAAACCCACTACGATATCGGCGGGTTTTCTTTTCAGCTCCTGCTGTAATAGCTTATAAAAATGTTTGTTGTAACCATGATTGGTAACGCCCGAGGCTGCAAGCAAGGTCACTGATAAATTGGCCGGACACTCCCCCTCCCACTCACCGGTGTACACGGTAATATCATGGCCACGTTTTAACAGTTCTTCGCTAATAGCTAAAAAATTTCTCTGCAAACCACCATAGGGAAAATATTTATACAGGCACAATGCAATCTTCATTAGCAACCCGCCGCTTTATACAATTTTTGATTGCCATCGGGCTGGGTTTTAAAGCGCTTATGTACCCACATATATTGCTCGGGCGCTTTACGAATGGCCTGTTCCAGCGTTTGATTAACTAACTCAGCATCGCGGGTTTCATCCCCTGAAGGAAACTCAGGCATCGCTGTTATTTCCATGGTGTAACCGGCATTATCTTTATTGCGATAATGGGCCAGCATCAAGATGGGTGAATTATTTAATCGCACCATTTTTGAGGTGGCTACAATGGTCGCTGCCGTCTGGCCAAAAAACGGTACAAAAACTGCACCCTTATTGCCAAAGTCCTGGTCTGGCGCATACCAGACACAGCGGTTTTTTCTAAGGTCGCGTAGTAGCTCGCGGAATTTTTTTCGGTCTACCACTTTGGTAAAGCGCGAGCGTTTTTTGCAAATCCAATAATCCATTAAGGCATTATTATGGGGGCGATAAACACAATCAAAGGGCTTGCCGTAAAAAGACAGTAATAAGCCGCCTAAATCTAAGGTACTAAAATGGCCGCCTAGTAGAATCACGCCCCGCTCTTGTTTCAACGCTTCTTCTAGCAGTTCGAAACCTACAAAGGTGGTTCGGTTTTCGATACTTTGCCGGTTGCCCCAATAGGCCCAGGCCGTTTCTATAAAACCGATAGCATTGGCTTTAAAAATATCTTTAACGAGTTTAGTTTGTTCGCTGGCTGTCAGTTCTTTAAAACAGAGGGCGATATTCACGTCTGTCACTCGTCGGCGTTTTGTCGCTAAGCGATATAGCAGTGAGCCTAATCCACTGCCCACTGCAAGGCCCGCCTTAAAAGGTAATAGCGCGATTAAACGCATCAACAATAAAAGCAGCCAGGTCGGCCAATAGCCGGGGGCTAGAAAATCTGACCACTGTGGGTCGAGTGGGCGACTCATAGCAATGTGTCCAATGCTGTAATCACACGCTGCGGCGACAAGTCTTTTAAACAATGCATCTGCCTGTCTTTAAGTGGGCACTCCCGCTGGAAACAGGGGCCGCACTCCACCGCCATTTTTTCTACCGCGACATTGTCGCTCAGTGGCGGCGTAAAGTCCGGGGAGGTTGAGCCATAAACTACTACCATTGGCCGGGCTAAAGCGGCGGCAACATGCATAAGGCCGGAGTCATTACTGACCACGGCGGAAGCGGCGGATAGTATATCAACGGCCTCGGCTAATTCGGTTTCTCCTGCTAAATTAATGCAGGCGTTTTTCTGCTTTTCAGGTAGCAATGCAATTATGGATTCGGTCACGTCTATATCATTGGCGGAACCAAACAGAGCCACCTGCCAGCCGCGATCAATAAAGGATTGCGCGACGGCGGCATAATGATTTTCTGGCCAGCGTTTTGCGGGGCCAAACTCTGCACCTGGACATAAGGCAATAAAGGGTTGCTGGTTAAAACCGTAGCGTTGCAGTAACCCGGCAACACGGGATGAATCGACCACTAAGGACGGTCTTGGTAACTCATCGGGCAACGGTGTAAAGGGTTTATGGGCCAGGGCCACAAAACGTTGCACCATTAATGGGTAGTCAGATTTTTTTAGTAAGCGAATATCGTTTAACAAACCATAACGCATTTCACCCCGCCAACCGGTACGCTCTGGAATTTTTGCAAGCCAGGGGACTAGTGCTGATTTTAACGAGTTGGGTAATAGAATGGCTTGATCGTATTGCTCGGCTTGCAGGCTTGTGGCTAACTCAAAACGCACACTTAAATTGAGTTTGCCATGGCCTACCGGCATCGCTATTCCCTTGCGCACTTCTGGCATGCGCTCAAGAATGGCTAAGCTCCATGCTGGAGCCAGGACATCAATAGAACTATCTGGGTGTTGCTGTTTCAAGGCAATAAATAAAGATTGCGCCATTACCATATCGCCAACCCAGGACGGGCCAACGATAAGGATTTTTTTGGGGCTGGATGTCATAGGGGCTTAAACCGGAGCCAGCCAATCCATATTTTGCTCACGACGACCTTTAACCGCATCGAAGTACATGGTCTGCATCTGTTCAGTAATCGGGCCGCGACCACCTTCACCAATCAAACGGCCATCCAATTCACGGATCGGCAATACTTCTGCTGCGGTGCCGGTGAAAAATGCTTCATCGGCCACATAGACTTCATCGCGGGTAATACGCTTTTCCCTGACCTCGTAACCCAACTCTTCAGCAAAAGAAAAAATGGTATTGCGGGTTATGCCATCTAAACAGCTGGTTAACTCCGGCGTAAAAATAATGCCGTTGCGAACAATAAAGATATTCTCGCCACTGCCTTCGGCAACATAGCCTTCATTATCTAATAGCAGCGCTTCTTCACAGCCACTGTCCAGAGCTTCTTTTAGTGCCAACATCGAGTTGATGTAGTGGCCATTGGCTTTGGCTTTACACATGGAGATATTGACGTGATGGCGAGTATAGGAAGAGGTGCGCACTTTAATGCCCTGCTCTTTAGCCTCTGGCGACATATAAGAAGGCCACTCCCAGGCAGCAACAATGACATGGGATTTTAAGTTATCGGCACGCAAGCCCATACCTTCTGACCCATAAAAGCACATGGGACGAAGATAGCCTTCCTCTAAATTATTTTCGCGTACTACCGCTCTTTGCGCTTCATTAATGGTTTCTTTGTCGAAGGGCATGGTCATATTCAAAATATGGGCACTGCGAAACAGGCGGTCGGTATGCTCCTGTAACTTGAAAATACAGGTGCCGTTATTCTGCGTGTGATAAGCGCGCACGCCTTCAAACACGCCCAAACCATAGTGGAGGGTGTGGGTCAGCACATGGACTTTGGCATCGCGCCAGGGCACCATTTCACCATCAAACCAGATAACACCATCGCGGTCAGCCATGGACATAACAAACTCCTTACAACGTCAAATCGTTTTTATTGCTTCTATATATTCTGTTTACTTAAGCTATCAAGCATCAGCCTATCGCCTGCAGCCTATCACCTGCAACCATAAGGTCACCACCGCCTGGCGGTGCCGGGCAAAATCCGCCAGGGGCACTTCGCTGGGTTGCTGCTGCAAACTCAAGCGGTGTGCGTGGGCGCGGTATGCCTTGTAAGCTTCCGTTAGGGCCTCCGCCTCAGCGATGGAAAATAGCCCCTGTTGTTGTAGGGCCTCCAGTATTCGGATGTTGTCCGTATATACTGCTAATGCGGGGTGTTGGTGTGACCAAGCCAGAACCGCGTATTGCACCATAAATTCGATGTCGACGATAGCTCCAGTGCCATGTTTGAGGTGAAAAATTGGCGGATCGGCCTGTTCCAGCCCCTTTGGCAGCAAATGATCGCGCATCTTTTCCCGCATGGCGCCAACTTGCTTCTTTAATTGGTCCTCATCACGGTGCTGGCACAGCAGTTCAACTCTTAAGGCTTCAAAGGTCTGGGAGAGCTGTTTATCTCCGGCCACCACCCGCGCTCGCACCAAAGCCTGGTGCTCCCAGGTCCAGGCATCTTGCTTTTGATAGGTTTCAAAGGCGCTTAAGGAAGTAACCAATAGACCCGATGTGCCGGAGGGCCGCAGCCGCATATCCACCTCATAGAGCATGCCGGAGGGGGTCTGGGCGGTCATAATATGGATCATGCGCTGGCCTAGACGGGTAAAAAACATCCCGTTATCAATGGGGCGGTCGCCGTCGGTGGACAGGCCCGAGGCCGCATTATGGATAAAGACCAGGTCTAAATCAGAGCCGTGGCCCAGCTCGATGCCCCCCAGCTTGCCGTAGCCGACAATAATAAAGTCTTTATCGCAGGCCACCCCCTTGGATTTTTGGGGGCGGCCATGTTTGGCCACCAGGTTACTCCAGGCCAGCTCCAGCACATGTTCAAGTACAACTTCGGCGATCATGGTCAGATAGTCACTGACTTTCATTAAGGGTAATTTGCCGATGACTTCTGCGGCGGAAATGTGTAGTTGATGGGCCTGTTTAAAATAACGCAGGCCATCCATATGCGCTTCCAGGTCATCCCAGGCTACGCGCAGCAGGTGTTGTTGCAACTCTGCGCGCAGCTTGTCTTTTTCCGGAACCTGGTAGAGAGTTCGAGTATCTAATAGCTCATCTAACAGTACCGGTTGGGTGGCGAGTTTTTCTGCAATCCAGGGGCTGGCCGAGCAAAGAATAACCAACTGCTTTAATGCGTTTGGGTTTTCTACTAGCAGTACTAGATAGGCCGAACGCCGCAATACGGATTCGACCAGGGGAACAATGCGCAATAGTGTCGCGGAGGGGCTTGCAGTATTAGCTACGGCCTGAAGTAACAGGGGAATAAATTGATCGAGACGCTCGCGGCTAACCGCTTGCATTCGCTGTACTGTGCGATCTTTTTGTAAACGTTGCAATTGGGTGAGTACTGCCTGGCCATCTTCATGTCCCGCTTCGGCTAGATAGGCCAGGACTTGATCGTTGTCGTTGTCGCTATCGGCTAACCAAACCGTATCCCAGTTTGAGGGTTTATCCATGGCGACGGCTTCCTTGTCATCGGCAATAATTTGCTGGAAGTGTTTGCTAACGTTGTTTCTGTGTTTCGTTAATGCCGCAATAAAATCTGGCCATTGTCGAAAGCCTAACACCATGGCCAGGGCGGCCTGGGGTAAATGATCTATTGGCAGCGTTTGTGTTTGTTGATCGTTAAAAGCTTGAATGCCGTGTTCGGTATTTCGCAGAAAGAGATAGGCGGCCTGTAATTCTTCTACGGCTTTTACCGGCATCGTGTTTTGTTCCGCCAGGACCGTTAACACTGTTTGTACACGACGTTCTTGTAGCTCCAGCTCTCGGCCACCACGTATTAGTTGAAAACACTGGGCAATAAATTCAATGTCCCGAATACCGCCGGGGCCCAGCTTTACGTCATTGTCTAAACGCCGGCGCTTTACTTCCTGCTGTATCATTTTTTTCATGGAGCGCAATGATTCAAAGGCTGAGAAATCTACATAACGGCGGTAGGTAAAGGGCCGTAGTACATTCATTAATTGCCCGGCAGCCTTCGCCTCACCGGCAATCACCCTGGCCTTGATCATCGCATAGCGTTCCCAGTCACGGCCTTGATCCTGATAGTACTCTTCCATGGCGCCTAAACTTAATACCAGTGCACCACTTTCACCATAGGGCCGCAGCCGCATATCGACACGGAACACAAAACCATCAACCGTCATCTGGTCAATAGATTGAATCAGCTTTCTTGCAACACGGGTAAAAAACTCACCATTGTCCTGGGGGTTTTTCTTGTGATCGGTTTCTCCGCGACGGGGGTAACAAAACATTAAATCGATATCAGAAGAGAGATTTAATTCCCGGGCACCCAGTTTGCCCATACCGATAACCATCATTTTTTGTTCTGTGGAAATACTATTAATGATGGCCATGGGGCGGCCATATAATTTGACAAGATTGTTATGATGGAAATCCAATGCCTGTTGAATGCTGGCTTCAGCCAGCAGAGAAATATCCCGGGTTGTTTCTTCAAGGTCGGCCAGACGGTTGATATCACGCCAAATAATGCGCAGCATTTCCTGGTTGCGGTTAAGGCGTAATTGGCTGTCTAGCTCTTTAGGGTTGCTAGTATGGACAAGCCGATGGGAAAGGTTATTCTGAATGGATGCTTTGGTATAGGTGGTTTTTAAGTTATTGCTATCAACCAACTCACGAAATAGTAGCGGCTTGCGGCAACAAAGATCAAAGGCATACTGGCTACCGCACCATACTCTATCTAACTGCTCTGAAAATTTTTTATCCGCTACACACTGTTCAAACCACGCAAGATAATCGGGGTTGGTGCTAGTAAATTGCTGCCTGTTTTGGTTGATTTGCTCCGACAATAATGCCGGAAAATCGGCGGGCGACAATACCTTCATGGTTTTTCTCGACGTAAGCTGGGTCTTTATTTTCTTGGCGGCGCCACTCTTAATACTTCTGCAATCGTGGTATCGCCTGCGGCCACTTTTTGTGCGCCGGATAAGCATAGGGTTTTCATACCTTCCTTCATCGATTGTTGACGAATTTTTTCGATATCCACCCGCTCATCCACATGCTCTTGCACTTCATCGGATAATAATAATATTTCATAAATACCCTGGCGCCCCAAGTAGCCAGTGTTACGGCATTCCAAACAGCCCTTGGGTTGATAAATCGTTGCTGGCTTTGGCACTTTCCAGGGTTTTGTTAACGAGGTCCAATCCGCTTCCGACACTGTATCGGGTTGTTTGCAATGTGGGCATAAGGTTCTGACTAAACGCTGGGCCATTGCTCCCAACACGGTGGCTTTTAATAAATAAGGCGGCACACCTAATTCCAGTAATCGGGTCAGTGCGCTCGGGGCATCGTTGGTGTGCAGGGTGGATAAAACCAGGTGGCCTGTCAGTGCGGCTTGAATAGCCATCTCAGCGGTTTCCAAATCCCGGATCTCACCGATCATAATAATATCCGGATCTTGCCGCATTAATGCACGCACGCCGCTGGCAAAATCCAAATCAATATTATGTTGCACTTGCATCTGGTTAAAACTGTCTTCCATCATTTCGATAGGGTCTTCGATGGTGCAGACATTGACTTCTGAAGTGGCTAGCTGTTTTAAGCTGGAATATAAAGTGGTGGTTTTTCCGGAACCGGTTGGCCCGGTTACCAAAACAATACCGTGGGGGTTTTTTATCATGCCATGCCAGCGGGCATAATCTTCGTTGGCTAAACCCAACTGTTCAAAACTTCGCAGCATCACATCGGGATCAAATATCCGCATCACCAGTTTTTCACCGAAGGCGGTGGGCAAAGTGGATAACCGTAGTTCCACTTCATTGCCTTGCGGGGTGACGGTTTTTAAACGGCCGTCCTGGGGTTTGCGTTTTTCTGCCACATTTAACCGACCAAGAATTTTTAAGCGGCTGGTAATGGCCATCGCCACCTGTAGCGGAAATTCACTGACGTTATATAACACTCCATCAATTCGGAATCGTACATTGCCGACTTCACGGCGCGGTTCGATATGAATATCACTGGCACGTTGGTCAAAGGCGTATTGTAAAATCCAGTCAACAATATTAACGATATGCTGGTCATTGGCATCGGGGTCTTTCATATCCCCCAGTTCTAATAACTGCTCGAAGTTGGTGACGCCAGCAAAAGTTTTACCGGCGGCTTTGCCCGAAGCACCGCGCACGGACTTTGATAGCGAATAAAATTCTACCGTATAACGTTTCAGGTCAGCGGGGTCGATCAGCACACGTTTAATCGGCCGGCGCAGTACATGCTCCAGGTTGGACTGCCAACCATTCAGGTAAGGCTCGCAACTGGCGATGGTGACTTCTTCGGCGGAGACATCCACCGCCAGGATTTTATGGCGCTGGGCAAACTCGAAGGACATTACTTCGGTAATGGCGGGTACGTTGATTTTTAGCGGGTCCAGGTTATAGACCGGCTGCTCGCAGGACAGGGACAGCCAGGCCAATAGTGCATCTATATTGAGGACGGCACCCGGGCGAGCGGCATCCGGTAGTTTCTGGTCAGCTATATAGCTAAGGGGGTGCCTGAGGGCATCTTGCTGGCTGCGGCTACTATTGAGCACCTGCACATGGTCTTTGTGACCGATGCGCTGGTCCCGCAGCAAATCATCCATCAGGCCCCGTAAATCCAAGGCTCGCTCCGCCTGTTTGGCCCCAAAAGCTGCATTGTCTGTTGAACCCGCCATGTAAATCTAACTCCTTCGATAAGCCGCTAATCTTCTGTCTTAGCCTTTAAGTATGGCCCAGTATGGCAGGGCCGCCAGCGGTGGCGGTGATATTAATCACAGCTTTGACCAGAGCATGGTGATGTACTTTTTCCGCCACGACAAATAATGTAATAAAAATGTCATTTTTCTGAAACAATAGCCTGATCTTCGAGTACAATTACGGCTTTCTGAACCTGTAAACTGGGCGGCTGTGCCTATTAGCCGGCCTGAAATATAGCTCGGATACAAATAACAATACCTATTCAAGGAGCTCACTTATGGCTGGCAATCCCTTCGGGAATCTATTTGGCCAATCCCCTATTCGGCCTATTCAAGAGCATATGGCAACTGCCCATAGCTGTGCGTCAAAGCTTAGCGACTATTTTGAAGCTGTGATCGCAAGTGATTGGGATAAAGCCAAAGATCTGCAAAAGCAGATTTCTAAGCTGGAAGGCGATGCCGACAAGCTGAAAAAGCAGGTGCGCCTGAATATGCCCAAAAGCCTGTTTATGCCGGTGCCTCGTTCTGACTTGCTCGACCTGGTGGCCATGCAAGACAAAATCGCCAACTGCGCCAAGGATATTGCCGGCATTATGCTGGGCCGCAAGATGGTAATCCCTGAAAAAATAGCCCCTATTATGGTCGACTATGTGCACGAAGCCGTTGCCACATCAGCCCAGGCTCTCAAAGCGATTCAAGAAATGGATGAGTTGTTAGAAACCGGATTTCGTGGCCGTGAAGTCAAGGTGGTTGAAGAGCTGATTAAAGAGCTGGACCGTCTTGAACATAAAAACGACAAGCTTCAGGTTAAAGTCCGCGCCATGCTGTTTAAGCTGGAAAAAGACCTGCCCCCTGTCGACGTTATGTTTCTCTACAAAATCATCGACTGGGTTGGCGAATTAGCCGACCGCGCACAAAAAGTAGGCTCTCGCTTAGAGCGCTTGCTTGCCAGTTAATAAACACACTAATAACTAATAATTTTTCGGAAAAGAACTATGTCTATTATTGCTGAGCACGGCCACATACTTTTAATAATGGCCTGCCTTTTTGGCTTTTTTATGGCCTGGGGTGTTGGAGCCAATGATGTTGCCAATGCTATGGGTACCTCGGTAGGGTCAAAAGCCCTGACTATCAAGCAGGCGATTTTAATCGCTATGGTCTTTGAGTTTGCGGGAGCTTACCTCGCCGGTGGTGAGGTAACGTCCACCATTCGCAAGGGCATCCTTGACCCGGCCTTGATCAATAACTCACCAGAGTTACTGGTCTACGGGATGATGGCCGCACTCCTGGCGGCGGGTACCTGGCTATTAATCGCCAGTATGAAAGGCTGGCCGGTTTCCACTACCCACTCTATTGTAGGCGCACTGGTAGGTTTTGCCGCGGTAGGTATTTCGGTGGATGCGGTTAACTGGGGCAAGGTCGGTACTATTGTTGCCAGTTGGGTTGTCTCGCCAGTTCTCGCGGGAACTATATCCTTCGGCCTGTTTATGAGTGTACAAAAGCTGATACTCAATACCGACAAGCCGTTTCAAAATGCTAAAAAATATGTCCCCATGTATATGTTTGCTGTGGGCTTTATGATTGCCATGGTGACCTTGTTAAAAGGTCTAAAGCATCTGGGTATTGAGATCGACCTCGGCCTGGGCAGCAAGTTTGCCAACGCTTTGCCCGTTGCTGCTGTTATCGGCATCATTGTCGCTATCATTGGTAAAGGTATGCTGGGCAAAGTTAAAGAAGAGGTGATTCCGGAAGATGGCAACCGCTTTGGCAATGTAGAAAGAGTGTTTGCGATATTAATGATTTTCACTGCCTGTGCCATGGCCTTTGCCCACGGTTCTAACGATGTAGCTAACGCCGTTGGCCCACTGGCGGCGATTGCCAGTGTGATTGGCAGCGGTGGTGAGATTGCCAGCAAGTCAGCTCTTCCACCCTGGATTCTTTTGCTGGGCGGTGGCGGTATTGTTATCGGTTTGGCTACCTACGGCTTTAAGGTAATGGCAACCATCGGTAAGAAGATTACTGAACTGACCCCAAGTCGCGGTTTTGCTGCGGAACTGGGCGCTGCGACTACGGTAGTATTTGCCTCTGCAACGGGATTACCTATTTCTACCACCCACACTCTGGTAGGTGCTGTGCTGGGTGTTGGTTTGGCCAGGGGTATTGGCGCTCTGAACCTGCGAGTTGTTGGTAGTATCTTTATGTCCTGGGTGATTACTTTGCCAGCAGGTGCCGGCTTAGCCATTCTGTTCTTCTTTACCTTTAAGGGTATATTTAGTTAATCAGGTAATTCTGGTTTAAAAGGCGGCGCAGTTTTCTGTAGCTGCTTTTTTTATGCCCGTAGTTCCCGACTAAAGCACCCGAGGGCAGGCTTCGGCAAAAATGACTATCGTCATTCCCGCGAAGGCGGGAATCCAGTGCTGTAGATTTCCGCCCTGGCGGAAATAACAGCATAAGCATGCAGTCTGGATTCCCGCCTTCGCGGGAATGACGAGGGGTTCGGACGGGCACAGCAAGGGTGGTGTCAGTGGCATTTAGTAGTATGATTCTGTAATACATCCATCAATGGAATAAACCATGTCTACAGTCCCCCCTCTTCTCACCATGATGAACGAGCTACTCAGTGAAATCTCAGTCAGTTCAACCTCGGCCCAGTGGGATACCGGCAACCGCCAGGTGATTGATAAGCTCGCTGGCTGGTTAAGTAGCCTTGGTTTTAACTGCGAAATTATTCCTTTGGCTGAACAAGCTAATAAAGCCAACTTAATTGCCACCCTTGGTAGCGGGCCTGGTGGGCTGGTGTTATCCGGTCATACCGATACTGTACCCTTTAACGAAGAACTATGGGATATGAACCCCCTTAGCCTGACTGAGCAAGATAATAAATTATTCGGCCTTGGCTCAACGGATATGAAAGGATTTTTTCCCATCGCGATTGAAGCGGCTAAAGCTTTTCTTGACCAACCCTTAAAAGAACCCCTGATTATTCTTGCTACCGCTGATGAGGAAAGCTCAATGGACGGCGCAAGGGAACTGGCGGCGCAGGGCGCACCCAAAGCGCGCTTTGCGGTCATTGGTGAGCCCACGGATTTAAAACCCATTCGCATGCATAAAGGCATGATGATGAATGCTATCAAAGTGGAAGGCCGCGCCGGGCATTCATCGAACCCAAGTTTGGGTAACAATGCGATGGAAGCGATGCATATTGTGATGGCGGACTTAATGGCCTTTCGGGCTGAGTTGCAAGAGCGCTATAACAACCCTTTATTTAAAGTGACTGTCCCTACGCTTAATCTGGGTTGTATTCATGGCGGCGATAACCCCAACCGAATTTGCGGCCAGTGTGAATTGCATTTTGATGTGCGTGCCCTGCCCGGCATGAATAACGCCGATGTACTTAATGAAATTTCCCAACGACTAAAACCATTGGCCACACAACTTAAGGTTAATATCAGCCTACGGTCGCTGATCAAACCACTGGCACCTTTTGAGCAAAGCGCGGATTCTGTCTTGGTCAAAGCGGCGGAACAACTGACGGGGCATAGTGCCGAGTCGGTTGCCTTTGCTACTGAGGGGCCGCTGTTACAGCAGTTAGGGATGGAGACGATTGTGATGGGGCCCGGCTCTATTGATCAGGCGCATCAACCTAATGAATATATGGCGCTCAACCAGGTACAACCGGCGGTGGATTTGCTCAAGCAATTGATCGGCCGATTCTGTCTCTAACGTCATTCCCGCGCCCCCCACGTCATTCCCGCGGGGGCGGGAATCCAGGCTGCCTCTTGCCCTAATACTCATTAGGCCCCACAATAAGCCAACGATTAATTCACCCAATATAAAAAACACCATGCCCACAAAAGATTACGTCAAATGGTTCCGTAACTCAGCGCCCTATATCAATGCGCATAGAGGGAAGACCTTTGTGCTGATGTTTAGTGGTGATGCGGTGGCGCATCCGAATTTTGCCAATATCATTCACGATATCGCTTTGCTTAACAGCCTTGGGGTAAAGCTTATTCTGGCCCATGGTGCCAGGCCACAAATTGAAGAGCGTGTTGCCCTCAGGGGGATCAGCTCGCGGATCGAAAACGATATTCGCATTACCGATGGCCCAACACTGGAATGCGTTAAAGATGCCGCCGGTTCTGTGCGGGCACAAATTGAAGCACTGTTAACCATGGGCTTGGCCAACTCCCCCATGCATGGCGCACAAATCAGAGTATGCTCCGGTAACTTTGTGGTGGCAAAACCTATTGGCATTCGCAACGGTGTTGATTATGAACATACCGGAATGGTTAGAAGAGTTGATACTCAGGGCATTGCAAAACAACTGGATGATGGCTCTATTGTGTTACTTTCGCCTACCGGCTATTCACCGACGGGTGAAGTCTTTAATTTGTCGTTGGAAGATGTAGCCACACAGTCGGCCATTGCGATGCAGGCTGATAAGCTGATTGTTTTTTCTGCGCAGGATGGCCTGCTGGATACCAGTGGTGATTTAATTCAAAACTGCTCAGTGAGTGAAATAAAATATTTGCTCGATCATAGCGATGACCCGGAAACCGCCAGCTTGCTAAGAGCTATTGCTACCAGCGGTGAAAACGGTATCAGCCGCTGCCACTGTGTTAGCTACAGCGACGATGGTGCATTGCTACAAGAACTATTTACCAGAGACGGCGCTGGTACATTAATTTCGCAAGATCACTATGAGCAATTGCGCACTGCTACGATTGAAGATGTAGGCGGTATATTAGAATTAATTGAACCCCTTGAAGCTGAAGGCTCGCTAGTAAAACGTTCGCGTGAATTACTGGAAAACGAGATCAATCTGTTTACTGTTATTGAAAGAGACGGGATGATTGTTGCCTGCGCAGGCCTTTATCCTTATGAAGAGTCTGCCTCAGGAGAAATTGCCTGCGTAGCCACTCACCCGGATTACAGAGGTGAAGATAGAGGTGAAAGATTATTAGCTGCCCTGGAAATGCAAGCACGGGAAAAGCAGTTGGCCAGTGTTTTTGTACTGACAACGCAAACTGCGCATTGGTTTCAGGAATTGGGTTTTGTGGAAATTACGCAGCAGCAGTTGCCGGAAAAGAAAAAGCAGCTCTATAATTTGCAGCGCAATTCAAAAGTATTTAGTAAGAACATTTAACGCATTATAATTAAAACAGGTTTGGATAATCTCGCCAGTAATACTGATATTCTTTTCCCTGCCAATGTTGATAAATACTTTCCCAATTTAAACCTTCGATGCGCCAACCATGATGCGGTTCCAGATTGGTTGAAAACACCGGCGCGCCATAATCACAAAAGCGGGTATCTACGCTAATCCTTACCAGGTCTTTGGCGGTATTCGATTCTGCTTTGTGAATAGTGCAGGAGTGAAAAAGAATCACATCTCCTTGCTCCACATTAGAAACATGCCACGTTGTTTCATCGGGAAAAATTTCACACTGCACACCCCCTACCCCATCGGCTGAGCCAATTTTTCTAACACCTTTTTTATGGGAGCGGGGTAATATTTTTAAGCGGCCCATTTGGTCATTGACATCATGCAGGGCTACCCAAATGCCTGCCATAGTCGGGCCAGCATTGTGTGAGTGAGCGTCCTGGTGGGGTGGTGTTTCAAAGCCGAGATTATTGGGAGTGGCGATGCGCGCCATTTTAATCGGATAAACAAAACAGGCTTTGCCCTGAAGTTTTTCCATTAGTGACTCGATAGCCGGTGAATGAAAAAAACTATGGAACGATTCCAGTGCCTGCATTTTTGGATACACTTCGTCCCAGATAGGGTCGGTTTCGCCAAACCCATCGCCCACTAATATCGGTTTGTGCCGGCTCTTATCAAAACCAATATAAGGCTCAAGTACCGCCAAAAAATCCTGCAAAAGTTGATCACACTGCTCGGCTGCCACATAGTTTTTAAAATGCAGATAACCCCACTCCTGAAATCGTTGTTGTAAGGTGTGTTGGTCTTCCTGGATATCGGAAACGATCAGTGGCTGGTCAGGCATATTATAAGTTTTGTTCAGGTCGGTAGAATTTGGCAACACGATACCACTGTCTGGCAGGCAAAAAAAAGGGGCGGATAAACCGCCCCAACATGCTGAGCTAACTTCTCGAGTGAGTTAGTGCACCGTGGCATCACAGTGTTTGTTAGACGCGCCATCTTCATAGCGGCAAGCTTCCATCCATAAAGGCCATTCCATGGGTAGTACGTCTTCAATATCTTGATGAGCTTGCATTTGGTCCGCTGTGGGTAGCGTAGTCACGAAGTCCATCAGTTGATTCATAGTGTCGCGGGCCAAACACAATACATCGATATCATCTTGCTGCTGTGCCCAGATGATGCTGCTTTGTAGGCTATCGATATAGTTGTTTAGCATGTCTTGCCCCTTGTGGCTGATTTGTTTTTGCTTCAATACCAGTACTAAAGCAATCGGCGGGCCAACTTTATAAACAAGGCTAGAATTGGCCTGTATCTTATTGATAAATGGAAAGAAATTGTTTTTACATGGATGGTATTAAGTCACTTTTTAATCCGTGGCTGACGGAGTTTTGCCGCTAAAAAAGCGGAATATAGAAGCTAATTGGAGGGGGCGCCAAAAAACGGACGTCATTCCCGCGCAGGCGGGAATCCAGCCTGCATGCTTATGCTGTTATTTCCGCCAGAGCGGAAATCTACAGCACTGGATTCCCGCCTGCGCGGGAATGACGGGGGCTTTCGAGCTAGGATGCGATATTGGTCTGCTCGCCTTCTGAGCGGGCAATGATTACGGCACCGGCGGAATCGCTGGTGACATTTACCGCTGTACGCATCATATCCAGGATACGGTCAGTGACTAACAGCAAGCCAAGGCCTTCCAACGGCAAACCAATAACGCCAAGGATGACTGTAATCGCTACCAGACTGGCGGCGGGGATACCCGCAACACCGATGGAAGTTAATAAAGCCACTAACACAATGGTAAATTGCTGCACGATGGTTAGGTCTAATCCATAGGCCTGGGCAATAAACATGGCGGCTACACATTCATATAAGGCGGTGCCGTCCATATTAATGGTTGCGCCTAGTGGCAATACAAAACTGGTGGTTTTGTTGGACACACCGATGTCTTTTTCAACAGTCTCCAACGTTAATGGCAGTGTTGCAGAGCTGGAAGCGGTGGAAAATGCAGTGAGCATCACCGGTGACATTTGTTTAAAAAATGTACCGGGGCGGACCCGGCCCAAAACACGTAATAATATGGGCAAGGTGATAAAGGCATGGATGCCTAAGGCTGCAACCACCGTAACAAAGAATATTAATAGCGGTGAGAACGCAGCAAAACCCGTTGCCGCTACGGTTTTTGCCACCAAACCAAATACACCCAGCGGTGCAAATTTCATCACCCACATGGTGATATGCATCATGGTATCAAACACCGCTTGCCAAAAGTTTTTTAACACATCGCTTTTATCTTTATCAATGCGGGTGATAAAAAACCCGAATAACAGGGAGAAAAAGATCAAACCTAACATTTGACCACCGGCTGCAGCGGCAACGACGTTAGTCGGCACCAAACGTAAAAACACATCGCTAATATCGCTGGCGCCTTTGCCTTCTACTTTTTCTACCACCATAGCTAATTCGTTAGCATCGGTGCTTAAGTTCAGTTGGTCACCGGCTGCTTGGCCATCAATCAGGCCGGGGGTGGTGATGTTGACTAAAACAAGACCCACTAAGATGGCGAGCAAACTGGTGGTGGCATAAAACAAAATGGTTTTGCCACCAAGGCGACCGAGGTTTTCGCTATTACCAATGCCAGAAATACCGGTAATAATGGAAGACATCACCAAGGGCACGATAATCATTTTTAAAGCGTTTAAAAATAAGGTGCCGACAAAGGCATAAATAGCGTAAAAGCTAATACCCAAAATACTGGTATCGGTTCCCGTGATTATTCCCGCAATGATTGCAGCGATAATTGCGATTAAAATTTGCCAATGTAGTGCAAGCTTCATGAAGTTGATTCCATTGCTAATAATTTGAGTAGGGCCGGCTTGCCCAGGGCTTGTAGTTTACGAATATTATTGTCAGGTATTAATTCTGGCTGTGGATAGTTTCCCAACGCCCGGCTTAGCTGCGCTTCGCGAATAAAATGTAACATCGGATAAGGTGAGCGATTGGTATAGTGGCTCACATCCTCTTCGGGCACACCCTCAAAACAGTAATCGGGGTGAAAGCTGGCAATTTGAATCACCCCCTCTAAACCTACCTGCTGTAATAATTCGTTGGCCACTTCAACTAATGACCAATATTGGTCGAAGTCCTTCAAGCCGTTACTGAATACTAGCAGGCTAGTGGCTATTGTGCTTTCGTCAGTTTGTTGCAGTTGGTCTAGCTGTTCTAACACTGCCGCTATGATGGCCTGGTCTTGTTCGGCTGGGCATACGTCAATATGCACGCCATCGGCCTTGAGTACGGGGCCGGCGAAGGGGCAAAGGTTTAGACCCACCACAATGGTTTCAAGCCATTGGCGAGTTTGTTGGGCGGCTAGGCTGGTTTCTATCATAGAAGTTCCGTCATTCCCGCGAAGGCGGGAATCTACCGTGCTGGGTTCCCGCCTTCGCGGGAATGACGTTCTGGTAAAAAAAAACGGACAACACTCTCATGTCATCCGTTTTTCGTTATCGTTCAAGAGCAGCTGCTAGTTCAACGCTTCTTTTAAGGCCTTACCAGGCTTAAAGCCTACGGTGTTGCTAGCTTTAATCTGGATTGGCTCACCGGTTTGAGGGTTTTTGCCGGTGCGGGCATTGCGATGGCGAGTTTCAAAGGTACCAAAACCAATCAGGCTTACGGACTCTTTGCGGCTCAGTGAATTAGTGATTTCGTCCAGGATGGCTGACAGCACATCGTTCGCTTTGTTGATGGGAATGTCGGCCTTGTCGGCAATTTGTTCAGCTAGATCTGGCTTGCGCATAATCGTTCCTTTTTCTTGTTATGTCTTTAAATAAAGACGCTTAGTTATTGTTAGAGTTAGCTATTCCATTGCTTGGGATAGCTTGATAACAACCTTATCCAGCTATCTTGATGGCTATCTCAATGGCCATGTTAATGACTATCTCAATTTTCCCCGGGTTAGTAAACCACAGTTTTTGGATTAATTAACCCTGATGACATCCAACCGTGACGATTAGGCCATGATGGGGGGCAGTTCTTTTTGTAGTCGCATTTTCTCTTTCGTGCCTTCACCGGTCAGGGCAAAGCCGATTAAGCCACCGTCAGCACCGCGAAATTCTGCAATCACATTATTGCCGTTTTCCTGCACTGTCCACTCACCCTGGACATCTTTAGGTACCGGGTTTACCGCGACGGGGCAGGCCGGTGTTTTAATGGTAACGGGCATAGCGGCATAGCTAACTTCCGTGGGCTCGCCGGCCAGGGTTTTACCCAGGGCTCTGGCGCCGGCCATGAGTGGGGCTACATAAACCAATACATGACCGGCTACTTCCGCACAATCACCCAGGGTGTAAACATTGTTGGCAGAGGTTTCTAATAAGCGGTTAGCGACAATACCGCGGTTAACTTCAATACCGGCCGCTTTAGCCAGCTCGGTGCGTGGACGCACACCTACAGCACAAACGACGATATCAGCATTGATGGTAACACCGGTATTCAGGGTCACAACAACGCCTGACTCTGCCTTGTTTACTTCGGTGACTAAGGGGCCAAAATGGAATTTTGCGCCTTTTTCTTCCAGTGCACGCTGTACCGCTTTGCCGGCTACCTCTGGTAACAAAGTAGGCAGGCAGTAATCCAGTGGGTCAACGGTCTCAACCTCAAAACCACCATTAAGCAGGTCGTTGGTGTATTCACAGCCGATCAGGCCGCCACCGATAACACAGACTTTTTTTGCGCCGGTTTTTTTCATGGCTTTACGGAAATCATCAAAGTCCAGCAAGTCATTGATGGAGTAAACATAGTCCAGCGCGTCACCCGCAATCGGCGGCTTGATGGTTTCAGCACCCAGGGTTAGTACCAGTTTGCTGTAGTGGATGCTGGTGGCGGCATCGCCGACTTTGATCATTTGCTGGTCGGTATCGATGGATAACACATCGGTCATGGTCCAGACACTGGCTTTTAAGGTTCTGGCCATGCTGCCGGCATCGGACTGGGCCAGGTCAGTGGCTTCAGTATTTTTGGTATAACCGGTAGATAGCATGGGCTTTGAGTACGCGCGGCCATCGTCATTGGTGATTAAGATTAATGGTGTCTCGGCATCATGCTTGCGGAATTCTTTGGCCAGGCCATAGCCGGCAAGACCGGTGCCCAGAATAATCACCGGGGCTACCACAGGGTCGGTGGTGTCTTCATCTTCATGGTGAGGCACTTCAGTTGTGGCCCCGGTAACTTCTATCATCTCGAAGTCTTCCTTGCCTACGCCACAGTCAGGGCATAACCAGTCGTCGGGGACATCAGCCCATTGGGTGCCGGGTGCTAAGCCTGATTCCGGGTCTCCCTTGGCTTCGTCATAAACCCAGCCACAAACAATACATTCCCATTTAGTCATTTGAAGTTCTGCCTATTCTTTGTCATTCTATTTTTGCCTGATTTATTGCCAGTACTTGTTCGTCCAGCACGTGAGCGTTTGCATGTTTACTTGCATGTTTACTTGCATGTTTAATGGCATTCGCGCATTCTCACGGCTATTGACACCTAACCCGCTGGAAGCCCGATATTGTACGCCCTTCAACCATCCGGATACCACCCCACAGAGTCCAACTGGCAGGATTATCACCACTTCACATCCTCCCAGCTGCCCGGCTCGGTCCGTCCCTGGCTATTAGATCGGGGCTCTTTGACCCAGCGACTTATCAAGTCCAGTCGCGGGCAGTTCAAAGTGCAGGTACTCAAGCAGCAATGGCAGCGGCCACGACTCTCTGAAGCCACTCTGTTGGGGATGCAGCATCGGGAGATGGCCATTATTCGCGAAGTGGCCCTGCTTTGCGGCGGCCAGCCCTGGGTGTTTGCCCGCAGTGTTATGCCCGCCAGTTCACTGGTAGGCAGGCTGCGCAGGTTGCGTAAGTTTAATGATAGCTCCCTCGGGGAGATGCTGTTTCGTGACCCCAGTATGCAACGCCACCCTTTCCAGATTGCCTCAATTGAAGGTAACAGCTCGCAGCTACCTGCCAGTTTGCAGCAAGAAACAACATTATGGGGACGGCGCTGCCGTTTTGAGCTGGCCACTAAACCGATTATGGTCAGCGAAATTTTTCTGCCCGCTTTTAAGCCCTAAAAATCCAGCATTTGGTAGCGGCAACGCCAAGCTATAACCTTGTTCTGGCGGTAACTGTTATACTGCAGGCCGCCTGTAATAAGAACGCCAAATGCTATGACCGCCCTGCATACGACTATCCTGAATAAAGCCCCCGCCTATCTGGCGCTGATTCGCTTTGATCGCCCTATTGGCACTTATCTATTGTTGTGGCCAACGCTATGGGCCCTTTGGCTTGCCGCCGAGGGTTTGCCCGACGCAAAACTGCTAGTGATTTTTATTCTCGGTACGTTTTTAATGCGTTCAGCTGGCTGTGCCATTAATGACTATGCTGACCGCAATATTGACGCCCATGTTAAACGCACGGCCAACCGACCACTTGCCTCGGGTAAAATCAGCGCGAAGGAAGCACTGGTTTTTACCGCGGTGCTTTGTTTGCTGGCCTTTGTACTGGTGTTATTTACCAACCTGAAAACCATCCTGCTATCCTTCGCCGCCGTTGCCCTGGCTGCCTGTTACCCCTTTATGAAGCGCTATACCCATTTACCGCAGGTGGTGCTAGGGGCTGCTTTTTCCTGGGGTATCCCCATGGCCTTTGCCGCCCAGCAAAATGCCCTGCCCAAACCACTGTGGCTGCTGTACTTTGCAGTGGTGCTCTGGACTGTGGCCTACGATACGTTTTACGCCATGGTCGACAGGGATGACGATATTACTATTGGTGTAAAGTCTACCGCCGTTTTGTTTGGTCAGTATGATCGGCTAATTACCGGGCTGCTGCAGCTGGTTGTTATTATGCTACTGGTAGTTGTGGGCCACGCCTTTAGCCTGGGTGATGTCTATTATTTAAGTTTGATCGTCACCGCCTTACTCTTCGTATACCAACAATACTTGGTTCGTCACCGTGACCGTGATCAATGCTTTAAGGCCTTTTTAAATAATCACTGGGTCGGTGCAGTTATTTTTTGTGGTATTGCCTTGAGCTATTTTTATGCAGCTTAGTTTTATCGACAGTATTGAACAGATCGATGCTGACCAATGGAATGCTGTTGCCGGCACTGACTATCCTTTTACCCGTTATGAATTTTTACATGCGCTGGAAGTCAGCAAGGCCACCGAGAAAAAATCCGGCTGGCAACCGCAGCATGCGTTGGTAAAAGATGGGGACGAGCTGGTTGCGGTAATGCCGCTGTATTTAAAATACCACTCCTATGGCGAATATGTGTTTGACTGGTCATGGGCGGATGCCTACCAGCGACATGGTTTTGCCTATTACCCGAAATTACTTTCCGCGATTCCGTTTACACCGGCAACAGGCCCCAGGCTTTGTATTAAACCGGGGCAAGATACAGGGGCTATTTATAGCCGGTTATCAGAGGGCCTTTTGGAGCATGCCAAACAAATGGATGCTTCATCCATCCATATTTTATTTCCGCCAGTGGATGATAAAAATCGCTTTGAGAAATTAGGCTTTAAACCGCGCCGGGGTACACAGTACCATTGGTTTAATCAGGGCTTTGCCAGCTTTGATGATTTTCTAAATACCTTTAGTTCCAGAAAACGCAAAAACCTGAAAAAAGAACGGCGTAAAGTTGAAGCACAAAATCTGCAATTAGAGATTATTGAAGGCCCGGATATTTCCCCGGAAATCTGGCAGCGGTTTTATTATTTTTACCAGCTAACTTATGCCAAGCGCAGTGGCCATGGTGGGTATTTAAACCAGGCCTTTTTTGAATTAATAGCCGAGACTATGGCAGAGCATATCGTTTTGGTTTTGGCCTATGATCATAATAAGGGTGGCGAAGCCATTGCCGGTGCGATTAATTTTCGCGATTCCAATACACTCTATGGGCGCTATTGGGGGTGTATGGTGGAATATGAATTTTTGCATTTTGAAGCCTGTTATTACCAGGGTATTGACTATTGTATTGCCAATGGTCTGCGACGCTTTGACCCGGGCGCCCAGGGTGAGCATAAAATCCAGCGGGGGTTTACGCCGATAGAAACCTGGTCTAACCACTGGATTGCCGAGCCTGCCTTTGCCGCGGCGATTGAGGATTTTATTGCGCAGGATAATCAGTCTATGGAAGGTTATATCGCACAGGCTAGTGAGATGTTGCCGTTTAGGAAGGCTGAGAAATAATCCACCCTACGCGGTGATATCTTCCGTTTACTGTTTTTTCCAAACTAAACAGCGGTTATTGGCTGGCATGGCTAAATCATCCAGCAACACTAGTCCAGCCTGCTCTGCCAAACCCTGAACGGCTTCAAAGTCGCGGATGCCACTGAGTGGATTGCGATTTTTTAGTAATTGCTCAAAGTTGGCGTTGCTTTCGCTGGTAAATTTACCGTCATAGTTAAAGGGGCCATAGAGACAAAAGATACCGCCCACTTCTAACACTTTGTTGATACCGGAAAAAAAACGTTCAACCTCCTGCCAACTCATTATATGGACGGTATTGGCTGAAAAGATTGCGGGGGCCGTTGATACCGGCCACTCCTGATTAACGTCTAAGGGTAACGGCGGTAATAGATTGTCGCGCTCTGCCCAATCAAGCCAGCGGTTGATCCCCTCTAAATAGTCTTGCTGGTCAGCAGCTTGCCAATAGAGATGGGGTAAGTGCTCGGCAAAAAATACTGCGTGTTGGCCAGTACCGCTGCCAACTTCCAGCACATAATCTACATCTGCAAAATAACGCTGCAACACCTCGAGTATTACGGCTTTATTATTTTCACAGGCTTGGGAAAAAGGAAGGTCCATAAACAGATCAACTCAGGTTTAAGGCTATTGCAGTCGACTAGCTAAAAGTGCATCAGGCGGGTTCATCGCGGGTAAACACCCACTCTCTGGCTGAGGACATTGCGGCATTGTAGCGGTAGCCATCGGTATCAAATTGCTTGATATCCTCTACATCCGTCAGCTGGTTTTTGATCACATAGGCGCTCATCAAGCCGCGGGCTTTTTTGGCATAGAAGCTGATGATTTTATATTTGCCGTTTTTTAAGTCTTTAAATACCGGGGTAATAATATCGGCGTTGATATTTTTTTGCTGGATAGACTTAAAGTATTCGTTTGAGGCGAGATTTAATAGCACTTCACTGTTGGATTTTTTTAACTGGGCATTCATCGCATCGGTTATTTGCTCACCCCAAAATTGGTAGAGGTTGTCACCGCCTTCGTTGGCAAATTTGGTGCCCATTTCTAAACGGTAGGGCTGGATATAATCCAAAGGGCGAAGCAGGCCATAAAGGCCGGACAAAATCCGTAGGTGCTTTTGAGCAAACTTAAAATCTTTGCCGTTAAAGCTTTCTGCATCCAGGCCAGTATATACGTCACCCTTAAAAGCCAGTACCGCCTGTTTGGCGTTGTCGACATCAAAAGGAGTATGCCAATTTAAAAAGCGATCAAAGTTCAGGTTACCCAGCTTGTCACTGATACTCATTAATCCTGAGATATCTGAAGGGGATAGTTCACGCAACTGATCGATCAACAGCTGTGATTGATCCAAAAAATCCGGCTGGGTTGAAACTTTGGTTTTTGCCGGGGTTTCAAAGTCCAGTGTTTTTGCGGGGGAGATAACCATTAACATGTTATTTACTCTTTGTTGCGCTGCTGTTAATTTTTATTCAGTGGGCGCCAGAATAGGTTGCCACCAATTCAATGGTTCACCGGTTTGCGGGTCATAAACATTGCCGTAAAACCATGCCACATCTTCATAGCATGACAGCGCTTCATCTAACATTTTTTCTATGGCGTTAAAGCCACAGCTGACATGAATGCTGTAAACCAGGGCTTTGGGTTCTTTGATATCCAAATCACCCCCAAGCTTTTCAATTTCTGAGGTGAGGTTCTGTTCCAGAGCCGATAAGGCGGTATTGCTAAAATCTTCTTTGCTAAATACCCGCAGGCAAAGGTTGCCACCATGTTGTAGTACTTTAAAGGCGCCTTTCGGTTTTTCCATCGCCTGAATAATATCAGCCCGGGCAATGCCGCGAACAAATAAGGGGGATTTTAATAGTTGATAGCTATTGGCTTGTTGCTGGGGGTTGATCAACACTTTTTCTACCACCAACTCACCGTTGGGGTGTTGCCCGGCGATCAGCTCAATGGTGGGCTCGCCGCCAATAAGGGCTTCTGTTTGCTTGTCTGTCATAATAAACCGGCCCTTAGCAGACGTAGATACCTTGTGAACGACGACGCTCGCATTCACGCTTATAGTTTTTGCACACTTGAATCATCGCAGCTGCCGGATCGTCGATCGTGTAGCACTCGGCATTTTTGGCGGCCAATTCATCATCGGGCATTTTTTCCCATTTGCTTTCGCAGGCGGTTAAAAAAACCGTGGTGCCCAATAACAGAGGGTAAATAACGGCATGTAGTGATGGTTTCATAGGAGGGGTTTGCCACTAAAATTAAATGATTCCTGAGCCGAACCATAGCAGATTTTGCCCCAATCTGGCCAGTAAGCCCTGCACCACTTCCGAACAACTGTCATTCCCGCGCAGGCGGGAATCCAGTGCTGTCAATTTCCGCTTTAGCGGAAATAACAGCATAACCATGCAGGCTGGATTCCCGCCTGCGCGGGAATGACAAAGGGTTTGCAAATCACGGCGTTTTAAGAAGGGGGGGAAAGCGGTGGATTGTAATCCACCCTACATTCTATAATGCCGCCACCATTGAACCTTTGCCCTCAATATTATGCCCATGTCCTTTATTCATCGCTTTATTGATCAGCTCTCTGAGCTGACAGGTCGTGTACTGGCCTGGTTAAGCCTGTTGATGATGGTGCTGCTCTGCCTGGTGGTGATACTGCGTTATGGCTTTGAGATTGGGTCTATTGGTTTGCAGGAAGGGGTGACCTATCTGCATGCCAGTATTTTTATGTTGGGGGCCGCTTATACCCTGAAGCATGACGGCCATGTTCGGGTCGATATTTTCTACCGCAACTTTTCACCCAGGAGCAAAGCCTGGATTAATAGTTTGGGCGGGATTATTTTTCTGCTCCCTCTTTGTGTGTATATCTTTTTTATCAGCTGGGATTTTGTGTTGCAGTCGTGGGCCATTGGCGAAGTCTCTACGGAGCCCGGCGGTATTCCCGCAGTGTTTTTGCTAAAAAGCTTAATTCCCATTATGGCGATCAATCTTGGTTTGCAGGCGTTGGCAGACATTTTACGCAGTGCCCTTGTACTGGTGGAAGCCGCTAATGATTGAGTTGATTCCACTGTTTATGTTTATCGCGGTATGCCTGGTATTGATGCTGGGCTACCCCGTCGCCTTCAGCCTCGCCGGTACCGCGCTGGTCTTTGCCGGGGCAGGTATTATTACCGGTCATTTTGACCCCTCCTTTTTAACCGCCATGCCTAACCGCCTGTTTGGCACCATTAAAAACACCACGCTAATTGCAGTGCCGTTATTTGTGATGATGGGTGTAATGCTGGAAAAATCTCGAGTTGCCGAGCAGTTGCTGGGTAATATGGCTGCGCTGTTTGGTCGGGTACAAGGTGGTTTGGCGATCTCTGTCGTCTTAGTCGGCATGTTGCTCGCCGCCAGTACCGGTATTGTGGGTGCTACGGTGGTAACCATGGGCTTGATGTCATTGCCTTCGATGTTAAATCGTGGCTATGACCCTAAGCTGGCCACCGGCGTTATCTGCGCCACTGGCACGCTGGGGCAGATTATCCCACCATCTATCGCGCTGGTTTTATTAGGGGATATTCTCTCTACCGCCTATCAACAGGCGCAACTCAATATGGGGGTTTTTAATCCCAAAACGGTTTCCGTTGGCGACCTGTTTATGGGTGCACTGGTGCCCGGCTTTATCTTAGTCACGCTCTATATTGTTTATCTTTTGGTCTTGGTAAAAATGCGACCAGAGGCTGCACCTGCAGCTGATGATCAGCAGCCGCCCTCCTGGTCCGATCTATTTGGTGGCTTAATGCCACCGGTGTTACTCATTATGGCGGTACTGGGTTCTATTCTGGTAGGCGCTGCTACTCCTACAGAAGCCGCCGGTGTTGGGGCATTAGGAGCAACATTGCTGGCCGCTTTAAAAGGTGAGTTAAATACAGCGCGCCTGGGTGAAGTGGGCCGCTCTACCCTGCAAGTGACCTGTATGGTCTTTATGATTTTAATTGGCGCGGCGGTGTTCTCTTTAGTGTTCCGCGGCTTTGGTGGTGAAGAAACTATCCACCACCTGTTTCAGCAAATGCCCGGCGGTGTGGTTGGAGCTATCGCGGTGGTGATGCTGGTGATTTTTTTGCTGGGCTTTATTCTCGATTTTATTGAAATCACTTTTGTGGTGGTACCGATTGTAGGGCCTATTTTATTGGCTATGGGTGTTGACCCTATTTGGCTGGGAATTATGATTGCGATTAATCTGCAAACTTCCTTCCTGACGCCGCCCTTTGGCTTTGCCCTGTTCTATTTGAGAGGCGTTGCGCCGGAGTCGATAAAAACCGGGGATATTTATCGCGGAGTTATCCCTTTTGTATTGATTCAACTGCTACTACTAGGCATGATTGCGCAGTGGCCATCTCTGGTTACCGGTCTCCCCGAGTTATTAACGCAGTAATAACACTTTTTGCCTTCAGCGATTTTTAAGGATTGTTTATGAGTGACAACGATTTAAATGATGATATCCCTCTTCCCGGCGGCGACCTCGCCCTGCAAACCATGGCCATGCCCGCAGACACTAACGCCAACGGTGATATTTTTGGTGGCTGGCTGGTATCGCAGATGGATTTGGCTGGCGCGATTGCTGCACTTAAAATTGCCCAGGGACGTATAGCAACCGTAGCGATTAATGGCATGGTATTTTTAACACCGGTGCATGTCGGTGCGGTGGTTAGTTGCTATGCTGATGTCACCGAGGTTGGCCGCAGCTCAATCAAGGTGAGTGTTGAGGTTTGGATTAGGCATAAAAAAACCCAGGAGCCCACCAAGGTCACCGAGGGTGACTTTGTGTTTGTTGCCCTTGATGACTCGGGTAAAACCCGCGTTATTACATAAATAACAATGGCGGCCGCTAAACTGCCGCCGTGGCTCTCTGATCAATCATCAAATTAAAGTCCGTCGCACTCACTGCAGGGCTAAAATAAAATCCCTGTACCTGGTCACAGTGATTTTGCCAAAGGAACTGCACCTGCTCTAACGTTTCTACGCCTTCGGCAATCACCTGCAAACGTAAACTATGGGCCAGGTTTATCATCGCTTTTACAATAATGCCGTCGTCGTCATTTTTAACCACGTTGCGCACAAAGCTGCGATCTACTTTTAACGCAGAAATCGGCAAGCGCTGGATATGGGCAAAGGATGAAAAGCCGGTACCAAAATCATCTAACGAAAAGGTAATGCCGAGTTTGCTTAAAGCCATCATTCCTTCGTAGGTCTGTTGGTAGTTCGACATGATGGCCGTTTCGGTTAATTCAAATTCCAAGCGATGGGCATCTACACCGCTTTGTTCAATAATGCGGGTAGCGGTATCGACAAACATATTATCTTGCAGTTGTTTGAAGGATAGATTGATAGCAATGTCTAAACTATCGTGGCCGTTTTCATCGAAAAAGCGCATATCTTCGCAGGCCTGTTGAATCACCCAGTAACCGATAGGAACAATTAAGCCGCACTCTTCGGCGACGGGAATAAATTCATTAGGTGACACCAAACCACGTGTGGGATGGCGCCAGCGAATTAGCGCTTCCATGCCAACGGTGACTCCGGTGCCGATGGCAACGCGGGGCTGGTAGTGCATTTCAAATTCACTATTGCGCAAAGCGCGACGAAGATCAGCTTCCAGATTTATCCGATACATGGCGTCGGCATTGGTATCTTCGTTGTAAAAATTATATTGGCTGCCCCGTTGGGTTTTGGCTTCTAACATCGCCATATTGGCGCGCTTTAATAAGTCATCAACAGACTCACCAGCTTCTGGATAAATGGCAATACCAATACTGCAACTGACAATTAACCCCTGACCCGCAACGGTAAACGGTGCCGATAAAACATCAATCACTTTTTTTGCCACCAGAGCGACATCATCATTGCCGTGGCAGTCTTCCAGTACCAAAGTAAATTCATCGCCACCAACACGGGCGATACCATCGCTCTTGCGCACACAGCGTGTCAGGCGTTGGGCCATGGTGGCCACTAATCGATCGCCGGCTTCGCTACCATAGCTTTCGTTAACCTTTTTAAAACCGTCGAGGTTGATTAATAACAGCGCCAGTGAAATTTGTTGGGTCTTGGCCAGTTCAATCGCCCGCTCCATAGTTTGACGGAATAACATGCGATTGGGAATGCCGGTTAAGGGATCATAGAGGTTGAGCTGGTTAATCTTTTTCTCGACCTGGCTTTTATCAATGGCATAGCCGATGCAACGCTGGAAAACGTAATCGTCGAGGTTATCCAATGAGAGGTAATCGGCAGCGCCATATTGCAGGGCTTGCTGGGAAGCGGTGTTATCAACTTCGGCGGTCAGGGCAATAATGGGTAACAGGCAACCTTGTTCCAGGGTCTCTTGCAACAAGAGTAGCGCGGTGTCTGGCTGATGCTGGCAGTCCAGAAGAACGGCATCATAGTTCCCCGAGACTATTTCAGCCTTGCCGTTTTCCAACTGCTCACACCACAGCAGCTGAAATGAGCTTTGCTGTATAGACGACAGCATCGCTTCAAATCGGCGATATTCGGCGAGGTTACTGCCTAATAGCAGTATTCGCGCCATGGACTCTTGCATTTCAATACCTATCACTCAGCAGCGGCCTAACTGAAGGCCTATCTCTAATGGTGCTTGCTCCTTCAAGCGATTTATTACGGCTTTACGGCCGTTTTGTCCCTGGCAATTCCCACGGCTTTTAGGGCCTGATCTTGCTCTTCTTTTTGCTGTTTTCTTCCCAACATCAAAAAATAGCTATATTTATTTCAATATCAAGTAGTTATAGGCGACATCTAATAGAACTTCTAGTATTTATGCAAGATTTTTCATATGATTTCTATATATAGTGCCGCCAGACCTCCTACTGCAAGAAATCCGCTGCTACAATGCCTGCCCTTTGTCGCCCGTGAACCCCTCTTAACCGATGATCCCTATCCGTGAGTAATCTAAACCCCCGTCAGCTGGAAGCCGTTAAGTATATTGACGGCCCACTTTTGGTGCTTGCCGGGGCCGGCAGCGGCAAGACCAGCGTGATTACCCGCAAGATCGCCTACTTGATTGAGGAATGCGGTACCAAAGGCCGTAATATCGCCGCCCTGACCTTTACCAATAAGGCAGCCCGGGAGATGAAAGAGCGTGTCTCGCAGTTGGTTTCAGGTCCCGCAGCAAGGGGGTTGATTGTTTCTACCTTCCATAACCTGGGTCTACGGATTATCCGCAAGGAACACCAGTCACTGGGCTATAAGAGTGGCTTCTCCATTTTTGATGCCCAGGACGCCCAGGCCCTGATCAAGGATTTGCTGATTCAGCAGCACGGTGAAGATAACGACCAGGCGGACCATATCCAGCACCAGATCTCCAACTGGAAGAACGATATGATCACCCCGGAACAGGCGATCGCCCAAGCCAATGGCCCTGCGGATATGCTCTGCGCACAGGCTTACCTGCGCTACCAGCGGGCCTTGAAGGCCTATAATGCGCTGGACTTTGATGACCTGATATTGCTGCCGGTGCAGATGTTTCAGCAGTTCCCAAAAATCCTTCAACACTGGCAGCACCGCATTCACTATATGTTGGTGGATGAGTATCAGGACACCAATGTTAGTCAGTACTTACTAGTCCAGCTACTCATAGGGGACAGGGGCAAACTAACTGTAGTTGGGGATGATGACCAATCAATTTACGCCTGGCGCGGGGCTCGCCCGGAGAATCTGGCGCAGCTTCAGGATGACTATCCCAAGCTGAAATTGATTAAGCTGGAACAAAATTATCGCTCCACCGCCCGCATCCTAAAAGCCGCCAACCATGTGATTGACCACAACCCTCATGTGTTTGAAAAAGCCCTGTGGAGTGAGCTGGGCTATGGTGATCCGATCCGGGTGATTCGCTGTCGCAATGAAGAAGCTGAATGCGAGCGCGTGGTCACCGAAATCCTCGACCGCCGGGTTAGGAGCAGCGGCCAGTACTCTGACTTTGCGGTGCTATACAGGGGCAACTTCCAAGCCCGATTGCTGGAACTGAAATTCCAAGTCCATAATATCCCCTATAAAATCAGTGGCGGCACCTCCTTTTTTGCCCGCAATGAAATCAAAGACATCATGGCCTATTTGCGGCTGCTGATTAACCGCGATGATGACAATGCCTTCTTACGAATCGTCAATGTCCCCAGACGTAAAATCGGCGCATCAACATTGGAGGGCTTAGGCACTTACGCTACCGAGCGCAGTATCAGTATGTTTGCAGCCTGCGATGAAATCGGCATAGAACAAACCCTCCCCGAAGCCAGCGTAAAACGCCTGCGACAATTCTCCGCCTGGATGAACCGAGTAACCCAACGCTGTGATAGCGGCGATGGTATGGCCGCCGTGCGGGAAATGGTTGGCGATATTGATTACGAGGCCTGGTTACACCAAAACAGTTCCAGCAGCACCGTGGCTGAACGACGAATGGCCAATGTCTTCACCCTGATTGATTCTCTGCAGTCCACCCTGGAAAAAGCCGACGACGATGAAGACAATATCCAGGCCGCTGTTGCCAAGTTGGTACTGCGGGATCTAATGGACCGACAAGAGGAAGATGATGAAGCCCTGGATCAGGTGCAACTAATGACCTTGCATGCATCCAAAGGTTTGGAGTTTCCCCATGTCTATGTCATCGGCGTTGAAGAAGAGATCCTGCCCCACCGCGTTAGCATCGAAGAAGATAATATCGAAGAAGAACGCAGGCTTTGTTATGTGGGGATTACCCGCGCCAAACAAACGCTGGCACTGACTTATTGCGGTAAGCGTAAGCAGTATGGTGAACGAATCGATTGTGCGCCTAGCCGGTTTTTGGATGAGCTGCCCTATGATGATTTGGTGTGGGAAGGGGAAGAGAAGGATGAGGCGTTAAATGTGCAACGGGGGCAGGATACGTTGTCGGGGTTGAAAGGCTTGTTTGATACTTTCTAGTTCACCCTAACTCGTCACCCCAAAAATCAAAAGCTGTTTTGCTTTCCCCGGTGTTTATTGAAAAATAATCACCCAGAGGGATTGACTTCATTTTGATCGAGGCGCAAGATCCTCGGCCTGCTTATGAAAGCAGGTTTTTAAAACAACGAATAGACTTAAACAAATGAACACCTTAAATCGAATTATATGTTCCACACCCGCGTCCCTCGGCAAACCGTTTGCCGCAGTGGCGTCCAGTGTGCGTATGCATGTGCATACGTATAAAGGGATCGATTCTTTGAGGTTAAGTTAAACACGTTCATTTGATAATGAAAAAGCCTCCGAGGATCAACAGCCCGGAGGCTTTTTTCGTTATGAACACTTCCTTTTTCATTCCTTAAAAATCTCCGGCCGTTGCTTCTCTGGTGCTACACGCAGTAAGGAGTCCGCCATGGAAAGAGCACTACGTCGCAATATTACTAACATATACCTTATGTCGTTTTTTCAAAACGCCATGATTATTACCGCTATCTTTGTACCGCTGTTGCAAAGGCACGGCCTAAGCATGACTGAAGTTCTGCAAACTCAGGCTTTATTTGCACTGGTGGTGGCTATCTGTGAGGTCCCCAGTGGTTATTTGGCAGATTTGTGGGGACGAAAAAATACCATCGCAGTGGGTGCGGGCATTTGCTGTATTAGCTTTATCTATTTGTTGTTTGCCGATGACTTTGCCGACTTTATTATTTATGAAGCACTAATGGGTATAGGTATCAGCCTGTGCTCTGGTGCTGACCTGGCACTGCTTTACGATAGCCAGAGCCACCTTAATCGCGGTGGACACCAAAAATACAAAGGCGACAATAGCCGTCATATTGCACGCCTTGTTTCTATCGAGGGCTTTGCCGGTGGCTTTGCTGCGATATTAGCCAGTATTTTAAGTCTTTGGTATTTGGATTGGGTGCTTTGGGCCCAGGCGATTATTGGTGTGCTGGGTTTTGTGTTTGCACTGTCATTGGTGGAAGCTCCCCGACAGTTAAGCGCCCAAAGCCATAGTGAAAACTGGCAGCAGGTTTATCATGACATCGTAAAAAACCCACTGGTGTTATGGACCGCACTGGCAATTATTGTTTTTAGCCTGGCGGCTTTATATACCTTTTGGCTTTACCAGAAGTATTGGGAGTTGCAGTCTATTCCTGTTACCTGGTTTGGTTATATCTGGGCCTGCCACTGTATTATCCGTGGTGTCACTGCACGCTTTGCCACTGAGATAGAAGCGGCGCTGGGTTTTCGCAATGTTTTTATTTTGATTGCCCTGTTACCGATGGTCGGTTTTTTTGGTATGGGTTCTTTTGGAGGCTGGCTGGGGCTCGCGATGGCTTTAGCGTTTCCCGTTAGCCGAGGTTTAAGTCTGGTTGTTTTTTATGACGCTTTAAATAGGCGGGTAAAAGCAAACTTTCGTGCCACTATTAACTCTTTGGTCAGCCTGGGGGTAAGGGGTATTTTTATTACTACCGGGCCAATACTGGGCTATTGGGTGGATGCCTATGGTGTGCAGAACAGTTTGCTAACGCTTGGAGTTATTTTTATTCCCTTGTTTGCGCTAGTGTTGTTGCCACTGGTTGGCAGTATTAAGGCCAGCACCGTCGTTCCCGCGAAGGCGGGAACCTAGATCCCCGCCTTCGCGGGGATGACTTTTTAAGCGTAACTGGCGTTACTGGAAAACTCTTTAACGGCGTGCAACAGCTGGCGGCAGGAAATCTGGCCGATTAACTTACCATTCTGGATAACCGGACGACGGCGCTGGCTTTTGCTCATCATATCATTGGCGACATTGATAATATTTTCATGAACATCGACCACATCGATTTCCCGGGTCATATAATCGGCGACGCTGCCAATGCTGGCGCTATTATAAGTGGCGGCCATAAAACCCTTCAGGCAATCCAGCTCTGACAACACCCCCAATAATTGTTTATTGCTATCAACAACACACAGGCCTGAAATTTTGTGACGTAAAATACTATTTACCGCTTCGGATAGTGGTGCATCGGGGGAGATGGTCACCGGGTTTTTCAGCATATGGTCTTTGATATCAACAGAACCTAGCATAGGGAACTCCTTTGGTACGCAAATACTGATCAGCGTTTATTATTTATATTAACTGGATGTTACGTCTTGATCTAATGAACAGGGGTTATAAAAACACAAAGTCCACAGACTTTAAACTACTATTAGCTAACTGTCATTCCCGCGAAGGCGGGAATCCAGCCACTTCGCCACAAGCAGAGCACCCGCTGCTATAAGTTCAGCATCGCAATATATTAAACCGACCGGGTATTCTCTATTTTACAGGTGGGGATTATAGGCTTAAAAGTGTCTTATCTTCCGATAGAGCTTTTTTAATACGGAGGTTTAATAATGAAAATAAGCAAAGCAAGGGGTTTAGGGCGTTTTTTCAAACTCATACTGTTTTTTATTATGGGCAACATCGGGCTTGCCTATGCCTACTGTCCCTATGGTGCCTTTATTGCCGGGTACGCCCATGCATTTGATGTGTATCCACAGCAGGTTTGTAATGCCTGGGGTTGTAGCGTTGTTTCGCAACAGGGGCCTTGCCAACACCCCATATGGAGATGTCGCTAATGAACAAATTAAAACAGGCCACTGAGAAATTAAATACTGTCATACATTCTATTAGTCCCTGGGTTTATCTGGCAGGTCTTGTTATCGTATTTCTTATTCCACAGACCTTTAAAAATATTCCTTTAAAACAGATTATTGTTAAGGTTGAAACGGTGGATTTGAGCACCATCGTTAACAGTGAAGCGCCGCCCAACCCCGCTTCTCCTGCTGCCAGGTTTCAACAAATGGTGACCTATACAATTCGCTGCGCCGCAGCATCAACCAGTGATGTGTGTGACGCTACCGCTCTGGAGTTTCACTTTCCTGCAACACCTCCCCCCAGTATCGATATCACACTCAATAGAAGTAACTATAACGCCAATATCCAACATGCCACATTTGATGGAAATGGAAGAAAAAAATATAAAATTACTCTCAGTTCAATGACGGCCAAAGATGAACTGAAAATTGTTAGCGGGATCAAGGGCCATGTTGACCAGGAGGATCTGGACTTGCTTGATCATGCCAGCCAGGACCTTATAGGCCATCGGATTTCCTGCTCAAAAATTGCCGGGGATAACTGGTTTTTAATCTGCAATGAGTCGCCAACATTTGCTCAGCGCATAAGTGCTATTTCACCCTTTTAACTCTGATAAACATTCTGTCAGGAGATATCTATGCTGTTCGCCACTAATCGCACTCCGCGCCAATCGGCAAAGTCTAAAAAAAATAGAACCATTAATTTTTCATTGCAAAATACCAGTGTCCGGCAAGATATGTACTTTTGCCGCCGGCATGGCGTTGATGATTATTCTGAGATCGGCAACCAGGCTTTTTTTCAACAGCTAAAAGACCTGGATGGTAAAACTCAAATTTTATTTTATATTCATGGTTTTAATAATACGGGTGAAGCCGATGTATTTCCCAATGCCCTGATGTTACAGAGTATGTTCGACGAGTTAAGCCCGGGGCTGGTACATATTGTTCCTTTAATCTGGCCCTGTGATGATGATTCCGCGGTTGCTTTTATGGATGATTACTGGGATGACCAGCGGGCTTCAAGAGCCAGTGGTGATGCCTTTGCCCGCATGCTTGGCCTGTTTGATAGCTGGCGTAAAGAAGAGGCGAAAAAACCTAACCCCTGTAGCCGCCGGATGAATGTGCTAGCCCATTCTATGGGTAACCGTGTATTGCGCAATGCTATTAATAGCTGGGTAAAGTTTGATATGGCGGGCAATATGCCGCAGCTATTTCGCAATGTATTTATGGTGGCCGCTGATGTTGTTAACCATACCCTGGAATATGAACACGACGGCCGCTATATCCCTGATTCTGCCAGAAATGTGGTGGTGTATTATGCCAATGATGATTTAGCTATGCCTGCCAGCAAGGTAGCCAATCTTAAAAATATAACGGCATCGCGTCGGCTGGGTATGACGGGGCCGGAGTCTATGTCGGAGGAGCGGTTGGCAAAAAATGTTTTTGAAGTGGACTGCGATAATTTTAATAATAGTTGGGGGGATAAAAAGGGGCATACATATTTTTTACGTAATGATGCCGGGGTGATTAGTCCGGTGGTTCATCATATGTTGGCGGCGATTGATGGGGGGCGGGTTTTGCCGGCTAAGCGGCAACATGTGTTGGAGAAGCCTTAGCCCTTCAAGATCTCGTAGTATTTTAATGTTAGAGAATTTTATGAAGCCACGAATGAGTATGATCACTTTAGGTGTTGAGGATTTAAATCGATCGGTGGCGTTTTACCAAAACGGTTTAGGTTTTCCTCGCCAGGGTGATGAAGAGAATGTTGCGTTTTTTAATTTGAATGGCACCTGGCTTGGACTTTATGGCCGGGAAGCGTTGGCGGAGGATGCCCAGGTCAGTGCCGAAGGCTCGGGTTTTAATAGTTTTGCCATTGCCCATAATGTGCATTCGGAACAGGAGGTGGAAGCGGTGATGCAAACGGCGCTGGATGCCGGGGCGGAGCTGGTTAAAAAACCGCAGAAAGTATTTTGGGGTGGCTTTAGTGGTTATTTTAAAGACCCGGATGGTCATTTATGGGAGGTGGCTTATAATCCATTTACCTGGATTGGCCCGGCAGATTAAAGGACTTCATGAAACCTTCCGATATTGGCAAAGCCTACAATACCATTACCCACCTGTGGCAAAGCCCCAGGTTTAATCGCAACAATGGTATTGACGCGCATAAACGGGCGATCGCTTTTTTAACTAATAAGCGCACAGCATTGGATGTAGGTTGCGGATGTACTGGGCGCTTTATCGATCTGTTACTCGCCGAAGGCTTTGTTCCTGAGGGAGTAGATATCTCCGATAAGATGATAGCCCTGGCCCAGGAGCGGCACCCTGATATTTGTTTTTACCAACAGGATATCTGTGAGTGGGATATTCCCAGTCACTATGACCTGATTACCGCCTGGGATAGTATCTGGCATATCCCCCTTGAGCGGCAAAAGGATGTGCTGGCCAAACTGGTAGCCGCTCTCAATAAAGGTGGGGTATTTATTTTTTCCTGTGGTGCCACTGAAGAAGCCGGTGACCATACCGATGATTTTATGGGGCCCGAGGTCTATTACTCAACACTGGGTATTCACGGTTTTCTGGAACATTTGACCAGTCTGGGCTGTATCAGTCGGCACTTTGAATATGACCAGTACCCGGAGCTGCACGCTTATTTTATTGTGCAAAAGCCGTAGTGATGCCTAGGCTGGATTGCAATCCACCACTTCCAAGCATGCGCAGATTGGGTTGTTGGCCAACTGGAAAATTAACCCACGCCGTCGTCCCCGCGTAGGCGGGGACCCAGCGTCTCTAGATTCCCGCCTTCGCGGGAATGACATTGTCCATTAGAAAAGTCTGCTGACCTATATAATCATTAGGGTAAGTATTAAAGTAATGATTAAGCAATTTTACCGGTACAATTAATGGCACCTCGCCGGTGCGGTACTGGTCAATTAATTGATCAAAGGAAATTCTTTCGGTACTGCTGATATCCCGTTTTAAATAACCTTTAATATGTGATAGCGCATTGCTATAACCCTTGCGGGTAGCCGAACACTTAAGCGCCGTCATTAATAGCTCAATAAAATGGTCCGCCTGCTGTTGCGGATTCTCACGATCGGGTTTGGATAACAATCGGCCAATTTTCTTGTAGTGGGTAACACTATGTGCCATCACCAAATATTTATAACGGGAGTAAAACTGGCTGAGCTGGTGTAGTGTTGGTATATCACCGACTTTGTTTAATTGCTTCCATTCATGATAGGCATGCACCCTACGGACAAAATTTTCACGCAGGTTGGGGTCATGCAGGCGACCATTTTCTTCTACGGGTAGTAAAGGATCATTATCCATTATCTGTTGCGCGTAAACACCGACACCGGTATTGGCTAAGGCATTGCCTTCATCGTTATAGCGTTTAACTCGCTCATAGCCACAACTGGGGGAGCCTTTTACAAAAACATAACCGGCAAATTCCCGATGCTTTGCTGTCATCTCATTGGCAAAATTTCTTAATGGCTGCGCATATTCAATGGTTTGTGTTTCGCTGTCCTTAACATAGATGCCTTCATTGTTTTCAACAATTCTGATCGGCTCACGGGGTACAGGTAAACCAATGGCCACCTCTGGGCATAGCGGAATCATATCCATGGTTTCAGCCAGCTTTTCCAATACATGACTGCGCTTTTTAGCATCGCCACTATAGCGAACAGCATGGCCGACCAAACAAGCTCCGATACCGACTTGAGGCTTTGTGGACGCTGCACTTTCTGAGCTCATTATATTTCTCCCAAGAACCACTTTTTTTCATATACGGCGCAGGGCGAATTTCCGATCAATCTGGCCAATATTCAGTGTTTACGGGGGCTGCAATAGCTTTAAATGGCGGATTTATGCATAATAAGCCGCGTTTATTAGTCGATTAGCCACAGGCATTAAAGGCCAGAGCTTATGTACCACAGCTACTTTGGTTTAAAAGAAGCGCCCTTTTCTATAGCGGTAAACCCACGCTACCTCTTTATGAGCGCCCGCCACCGGGATGCTCTGGCCCATCTGCTCTATGGTGTGGGTGTGGGCGGCGGTTTTATTCTGCTAACCGGCGAAGTGGGAACCGGTAAAACGACGGTTAATCGAAGCCTGTTAGAACAAATTCCCGACAATACCGATATCGCCCTAATCCTCAACCCGGCACTCAACGCGGTTGAGTTGTTGGCTACCGTCTGTGATGAGCTGGGGATCGAGTACGATAGTGGTGAGCAAAGTCTTAAAGTCTTAACGGATAAGTTGCATCAGTTTTTATTAAGCAACTATGCCAGCGGCCGCAATACCGTGCTGTTGATTGATGAAGCACAGCATTTGCAGTTTGAGGTGTTAGAGCAAATACGGCTGTTAACCAACCTTGAAACCAACACCAAGAAGTTGCTGCAAATTGTTTTGGTGGGGCAGCCTGAGTTACGCGCCCTGCTCAACAAGCCCGAGCTAAGACAGCTCGCCCAACGTATTACCGCTCGCTACCAATTAAAGCCGCTCAATCTTGCCGAGACCGATGCTTATATCCGTCATCGCCTACAGGTTGCTGGCTTACCCGCCAATCAAACCCTGTTCCCGAAAAAAGTGGTTAAAGGTATTCATACCGTTAGCCGCGGCGTACCCCGCATTATTAATGTGTTATGTGATCGCATGTTGCTGGGCACTTATGGGCAAAATAAAACTATGGTTGATCGCGCTATGTTAAAACAGGCGATTACCGAAGTGATGGGCGAAGAAGATGATATCGAACTGCATGCGCCGAAAAACTTTTGGCCCATTATTGCCAGCCTGGTAGCAGCAATCTGTATCGCAGCCGCTTGGTGGGCATGGCCCACTGCCAGCATAGAACAAGCTGCGCCTAAGGTTGTAGCCACGCCAGACATTAAAGAACCTGTGATAGTGGCCCCATCCATACCTGTTAAACCCGTCCCTGCCACACCCATCTGGATCAATAACGAACAGCAAGCGATCAATGAATTAGCTTCTGTACTTAAAATAGATACCACTACGCTAACTATCGACTGCAACAAGAAAGGCTATACCAGCCCACGCTGTGAACGGCTGACGGTAAAAACCTGGCAAGAATTAATGGAATATAACCGACCTGCGGTTTTATCGATGATTACCGCCGCCAAAATGCAAGTCTATGTGACGCTGGTTGCTATTGATAATCAACAGGCCACGGTGCAGCTGAACAATCAAATCGTGGAAGTCCCCCTATCGGCTATTGGCGAAATTTGGACTGGGGATTTTATGTTTATCTGGACACCGCCGCCGGGCTATAGCAAACCTTTTTCTGCAGAATATAGCGGCCCGATGGTGAAATGGCTGGCGCAGCAATTTGCCGAGCTGGATGACCAAAATTCATTATTGGCTGAAGCTACTTTTAATGCGGCACTCGTGCAGCGGGTTAAAATTTTCCAGAAAAATAATCAGTTATTAGATGATGGTGTTGTCGGCTTAAAAACTTTACTAAAACTTAATGAGCGGTTAAACAAAGCCACAACGCTTAATCCTTTGACTGATAATACAGCGACGGAGGGTTAAGCATGTCATTGATACTTGATGCCCTGAATCGTGCCGACCGGGAAAGAGCGGAAGAAAACCATATCCCTAACCTCCATGCCAGTCATGGGCCTGCCCTTCAAACTAGCAGCCCGATTCGGCGCTGGATTATAGAGGGGGTTATCATTGCAACTGCCATTGCAGTCTTTGCCTATTCACAGTGGTCGGATGAAACCGTTACTCCAGTAGCTCCAATAACTTCAATAACTTCAATAAAACCAACAACACCTGTACCAGCCCAGCCGGCTCCGGTTAAACCCAGGCCGGCAGAACCTGAACCTGTTGTTGAAAAGTCGGTTGTTACCAAAGCTACTGAAAAACCTGAAACCGACACCGCGATAAATGCTTTATATAAAAAACCTGTGAAAGAAGCACCGGTGGTTAAAAAATCTATCGTCAGTACGCCACCTGTTACTGAGCCGGTAGTTGAACAAGAGGTGGATAATACGCTGTTTATTTTGCAACAAATCCCCTTAATCACTGAACGCTCAACGCGTTTTCAGCGGGGAATACCCACCATAAATTATGAGGTGCATGTCTACTCAGCGGAAGATGGCGCAGGTTTTGTAAAACTGAATGGAAGCATTGCCCGAGTCGGCACTCAAGTGGCGCCGGGGTTGAGGCTGATTGCTATATTAAATGACAGTATTGTACTGGATATGAATGGCACGCAATTTCGTTTGCCCGCCTTAAATAGCTGGGTCAATTACAATTAGGTCTTATTTTAAATGTCGCCGGCAAAGCGCTAACCAGCGCTGGATACCTGCACTGCGATATTTGTTTTTGTGCAGTACACAATAAAACGCCCGTTTTAAATCCCGGTGGGGTACTTGCAGGGGAATAAGGGAGCCGCGCTGAAACGCATCGGATAAAGTGATGGCAGACAAACAGGATATACCAAGACCCGCTTCTACTGCCCGCTTGATTGCTTCGGTATGTTGTAACTCCAACTTAATGGTCTGCTCCGCTAAGAGGCCATGCATCGCGCGGTCAAAACCTTGCCGGGTACCCGACCCGGTTTCCCTAAGAATCCATTGTGCAGCAAGCAAGTCATCATCATCCAGTAATGGCTTTTTAGCCAACGGGTGATCGGGTGCGCAAAACACCACTAACTCATCATCACGCCAGTGACTCACTTCCAGGTCGGCGTGGTGGAACTCACCCTCTATTAAGCCCAGGTCTAAATCAAAGTTAAGTACCTGCCTGGCAATAGACTCGGTATTGGCAACTTCCAGTTCTATCTCTGCCCCGGGGTTTTCACCCATAAACTCGGCGATTAAACCCACCGCCAGATAGTTACCAATGGTCAGGGTTGCACCCAGTTTGATATGGCCAATATCTTTGTGGTTAACCAACTCCTGCTCTAACGCCCTGGCTTGTTCAATCAGGGCCTGCGCTTTCGGCCGCAGTGACAAGCCTTGTTCGTTAGCCTGCAGGCGCTTGCCCACCCGGTCAAACAACTGCATATCAAACTGTTGCTCAAGATCTTTAAGCGCCCCACTCGCCGCAGACTGGGACATAGCGAGGCTTTGCGCCGCTTTAGTGACATTCTCAAAGTGGGCGGTGGCAAGAAAGACTTCTAGTTGTCTGAGGGTATAACGCATAGCTCTATATCTGTAAATCCGATTATATAAACAAGAATAACCCGTTTTACTAATATATCAACCCCCCTTACTCTAACCTCATGAATCAACGGCAAGATTAAGGAACCACCATGAGCAACTTACTGACCGAACAAGTGACCGACGTTAACCACTGGACAGACACGCTATTCAGCTTTAAAACCACCCGACAATCCGGCTTTCGCTTTAAGAATGGCCATTTCACCATGATTGGGCTGGAGCGAGAAGGTAAGCCATTAATGCGAGCTTATAGTATTGCCAGTGCCAACTATGAAGATGAGCTGGAGTTTTTTAGCATTAAAGTACCGGATGGCCCCCTAACCTCTGAGCTTCAGAAGATTCAACCCGGCGACAATATCTTGGTCAGCAGCAAACCTACGGGCACTTTGATTCTGGACAACCTGCTGCCGGGCAAGAACCTGTATCTTATTAGTACTGGCACTGGCCTGGCTCCCTTTATGAGTATTATCAAAGATCCTGAGACTTATGAGCAGTATGACAAGGTTATCCTGACTCATGGCTGCCGCTATGTGGATGAGCTGGCCTATCAGGAGTCGATTAATGAGCACCTGCCAGAGAATGAATACTTTGGCGAGCAAATTAAACAGCAGTTAATTTATTACCCCACAGTAACCCGTGAAGCTTTTAAGAATGAAGGCCGCATTACGGATTTGTTAGCCAATGGTAAACTGGCCAGTGATATTGGCCTGCCCGTCTTCAATAAAGAAGACGATCGCTTTATGATTTGCGGCAGCCCCAGTATGCTGAAAGATACCTGTGCAATTTTGGATGCACAGGGTTTACAAGAAGCCCGACGCGGTAATGCTGGCCATTATGTGATTGAAAGGGCTTTTGTTGAATAAATGACTCTGCAGGAAGTAATGATGGAAAATGACAATGCCGACACCGAAAAGCCACTCTCTTTTTTTCAAATGGTCGGCAGTGTTTTAGCTTCGTTTTTTGGGGTGCAAAGCAAAAAGAACAAAGAACGAGACTTTAAGCGCGGTAAAGCCTCGCAGTTTATTGCGGTGGGAATTTTAATGACCATTGTCTGGTATGGGGCAATTTACTTTTTAGTCAATATTGTATTGGAAAAATAGACTCTGTGTCGTCCCCGCGCAGGCGGGGACCCAGTGCTTACGACTAGGCCGTAAGTTGGATTCCCACCTCCGTGGGAATGACGGTGGAAGGCAGGGATAACGGCGGCGGTTTATCAGGCAAAAAACCGCAACACCAGATAAGGTGTTAAAAAAAATACAAACACCAACAGTTTAAATATTCCTAAACCACAGTAGTGAATGGTATCAAAACCATCTTCCGATAATTTAAACCAAGTGCTGTGAATCTTAAATACCGTGTCTCTGGCGATTGAAAAGAACAAAAACCAAAGTAATAGCAGTAGATAATTAATCACTGCCCCCCAACCAAAAAATCCGATCAGTAATTCGCTATTCATAATCTTTCCCTCTTCATTGATTAAATCGATTATTGAAAAACTTCGGTGGTATCTCCAGGTTTCCAGGGTTGTCTTTTTTGCATACAGCGGTCGAACATTGCAGAGTCTAAAAGACCAGTTAACCATAGTTGCAGATTATTGTATTGACTCTGGTCAAACCAGGGTTTATCTACAAAGGCAAACTGGCGAATAAAAGGGAAAATAGCGATATCGGCTATGGAAGGCTTATCATCGATTAAATAACGATGGCCACTAAGCCTTTGTTCCAGCACCGCTAAAAATTGCTCACCGTCATTACGATACTCTTCCATGGTTTTTTCAGGATAGCGATCTGCATATTTATAGCGATCAAGGCTGGCTTTAAAGTCGCCATCGTTTTGATCGATAAGTTTTTGGATTAGGGTTTGGTCTGCCCTGAGAAGCTGCTCGGGGTCATTGTGCTGCAGCGCCCAATTCACAATGTCCCCGCTTTCATCGAGTACACGGCCATCGCTTAACACCAAAACCGGTACGGTTCCTTTGGGAGAATACTCAAGCATTGAGGCGGGTTTATCCCGCAGTACGATTTCCCTAAGTTCTACGGCTATCTGGCTGGATAACAGAGCTATTCGTGCGCGAATGGCATAGGGGCAGCGGCGAAAGCTATAAAGTATCGGTAAATTATCCAATTAACTATTTAGCCAAACATGTTCTGCCCATACCCACACATCGGCCCAGGGGTCTTCATCGGTAACGGCGCCATTTTCCCAGAAAACGACTTCGCCTATTTCATTGGTGCAATAGTAGCTTCCACGATATTCACATAGGGGGATCAATTCACGAGACACGCCCAGTGACCAGGCCACTGCTGCAACTTCCGGTAAATAAGTATGGGAATTGGGGTCTGCAACCGTCACCGGCTCCATCGTTCCGTAAATCACATCACTAACCGTCAGCATAAATTGCCGGAATTCACTATCCAGCGATACCAGTATTTGCTCTTCGGCATCAATAATATCGTCCATATCCGGCAAATCGAGGGGGACAGGCACATCTTCACAGCAGGCCCTTAACTCGGCAATCACTCTTTCCATCACAACATCTCAATCATAGAAAGGTGCCATTGTACGCTATTGGCCGGAGATTTCTTATTCTACAGTGACTGACTTCGCCAGATTTCTGGGCTGGTCAACATCGGTGCCTTTTAACACAGCGACATGATAAGACAATAGCTGTAGCGGGATGGTGTAGATAATCGGAGCAATGGCATCAGCGACATGAGGCACGCTGATAACATGGAGACCGTCACCACTACTAAAACCTGAGGCTCGATCGGCAAAAACGAATAGTTCACCGCCACGTGCCTGCACCTCTTCGAGGTTGGATTTGAGCTTTTCCAGCAATTCATCATTGGGTGCCACGGCTATTATCGGCATTTCGGCATCAACTAACGCCAATGGACCGTGTTTTAATTCGCCAGCCGCATAGCTTTCTGCATGAATGTAGGAAATCTCTTTCAGCTTTAGTGCACCTTCCATAGCGATGGGCCACTGTGCGCCACGACCTAAAAATAGTGCATTATTTTTTTCGGCAAAAGCTTCGGACATCTTATGGATAGGTTTATCCAGCGCCAGGGTTTCTTCCAATAAGTCCGGCAGGCCATGAAGAGCCTTAACAATATCTGCCTCGCTTTCTTTGCTCAAACCTCGGCGGCGACCCAGGGCAACGGTTAACAACATAAGCGCGACTAACTGTGTGGTAAACGCTTTAGTTGACGCCACGCCAATTTCTGGCCCGGCTTCGGTCATTAACGCTAAATCGGATTCGCGGACTAATGAACTTTGTGCAACATTACAAATGGTCATGGTGGAAGCATAGCCTAAGGTTTTTGCTAAACGTAAGGCAGCTAATGAGTCGGCCGTTTCACCTGACTGGGAAATAGTAACGAGTAAGGTATCCTCTTGAACAACAAATTTCCGATAGCGGAATTCACTGGCCACTTCGACGCGGCAGGGAATACCCGCAATACCTTCAATCCAATACTGGGCCACCATACCTGAGTGATAGCTGGTACCACAGGCAACAATTTGTACCGCTTTAGTCTTATCTAAAATAGCCTTGGCTTCTGTGCCAAATGCCTGTTCTAAAATATGATCTTTACCAATGCGACCTTGCAAAGTGTTTTTTATAACCTTTGGCTGCTCATAAATTTCTTTGAGCATATAGTGGCGGTATTGTCCTTTGCTGGCTGATTCAGCCTGATCCGTTAGATGCAGTTTTTCGCGCTCTACTTCTGCACCCTCTTTGTCCCAGATTCTATAACTATCTGGCGTAATTTCAGCAAAGTCGCCCTCTTCCAAATAGATAAAGCGATCGGTTACCTGGCGTAAGGCCAGCTGGTCAGAGGCTAAGAAATTTTCACCAATACCTAAACCTAAAACTAATGGGCTGCCGCTACGGGCACAAATAATTTTCTCGGGCTCATCTTTATTAATAACGGCTAAACCAAAAGCACCTTCTAATTCTTTAACTGCTACATTAACTGCTTCTAATAAATTTAAACCGGTTTTTATTTTTGAATGAACCAGATGAACAATAGTTTCGGTATCGGTTTGTGAGCTGAAGGTATAACCCTGTGCTGCTAGCGATTCACGTAATTCTTCATGGTTTTCAATAATACCATTATGAACTAAAGCAATTTGATCGGAAGATAGATGCGGGTGTGCATTAGCCTCAGAGGGCTGGCCATGGGTTGCCCAGCGTGTATGGGCTATACCGGTGGTACCGGATAGCGGGCTTTCTAAAACGGCTTCATCTAAAACCGCGACTTTACCCAATTTTTTATGACAGCCAATTTTTCCATCACGATCAGTAATCGCTACACCGGCAGAGTCATAACCTCTATATTCAAGGCGTTTCAAGCCTTCTACCAGGATTGCCGATACTTCCCTTCGGGCCGCTGCCCCTACAATTCCACACATAATTTTACCTAAGGTCTACATCAATAGATTATGATTTTTTAGTCGGTCGTTTCCAGCTATCAAGATTTTTTTGTTTGCCACGAGCTACGCCGAGTTGGTTATCAGCGACATCGCTGCTTATCGTCGAGCCCGCACCCACAGTGGCATTGCTGCCAATATTCACCGGTGCTACCAGTGAACTATTGGAGCCAATAAAAGCACCATCACCAATATTAGTGGTCGATTTATTAACACCATCGTAGTTACAAGTAATGGTACCTGCACCGACATTGACGCCCTTGCCGATATTGCTATCACCAATATAAGTCAGGTGATTAACTTTGCTGCCTTCGCCGATATTGGCTTTTTTAGTCTCTACAAAATTGCCAACTTTAGCTTTGTCAGCCAACACAGAGCCGGGGCGCAATCTGGCAAAGGGACCTACATCACAATTTTCTGCAACGGTGGCATTTTCTAAAATACTATTAGCTTTGATCACGGTACCTTTGCCAATTGTAGAGTTTTCAATCACACAATTTGGGCCAATAGTCACGTCATCGGCGATAGTTACATCACCAATAAAGACACAATTAACATCGATAAAAATATCCTGGCCGATGGTTAAGTCACCGCGAATATCAATTCGCGCCGGGTCAGCCAAAGTCGCGCCTTCAGTCATTAAGCGCTCAGCTTGTTGCTGTTGGTAAAACCGTTCCAAGCCGGCCACTTGTAGACGATTATTTGCACCCTCTACTTCCATTGCTGATTGTGGATGTTGGGCGGTAACAGTCATGCCGTCCTTCACCGCCATAGCAATAATGTCCGTTAAGTAGTATTCGCCTTGCGCATTATTTGAGGATAGTGCGGGCAGCCATTGGTTAAGTTTTGCGGCCGATACGGCCAGTATGCCGGTATTAACTTCATTGATAAGCAGCTGTTCTTCACTGGCATCTTTTTGCTCAACAATGGCGGTAATAACGCCTGACTCTCTAACGATACGACCATAGCCGGTTGGATTATCCAGATAAACCGTTAATAGGGATAAGGTATTCTCATTGGCAGCATCAACTAAAGCAGATAAGGTTTCAGCGGTGACCAGGGGAACATCGCCATAAGCAATTAGGACAATGCTGTCAGCTTTAACGGCTGGCATTGCCTGGGCAACAGCATGACCAGTACCTAGCTGTTCGCTTTGGATGGCCCAATGCAGATCAGCATCAGCAAAGTTTTGCTGGACCTGTTCAGCCCCATGACCAATCACCACATGAATAGCACCAGCCTGAATTTTCTTTGCAGTATCAATAACATGGCCAACCATAGGCTTACCAGCAAGCTGATGTAAAACCTTGGGAAGCTTAGAGCGCATACGGGTGCCTTTGCCCGCTGCTAAAATTACGACTTCTGTAGTCACTCTCTATTCCTTTGTAGCGATGCTTTTCATCTAATACTGTGGCTAAGTTGCCGTTTTTATTAGATTTTCAGTTTTTATTATTGTAGTCGGGTAAACAAAAAAGGGTAGCCTAAGCTACCCTTTTCTTTGGAACTAATGCAGTTGTTTAGCCCATCTTTTTACGGATGGCCTGCAAGGTTCTAAGTTGTGCTGTGGCGGCAGCCAGCTGAGCGCTTGCTTTGCCATAGTCGAAGTCACCAGACTGGTTAGCCAGGGCCTGTTCTGCTTCTTTTTGCGCTTCAAGCGCTGAAGCTTCGTCGATATCACCAGCGCGAACAGCCGTATCGGCTAATACGCTAACGGTGCCCGGCTGAACTTCCAGGAAACCACCAGAGACGTAGTAAACTTCTTCTTCGCCATCTTGCTTTTTAATGCGAATGGGCCCTGGCTCCAAAGATGTCAGTAGGGGGGCGTGACCGTAGCCAATACCTAAGTCCCCTAATGAGCCTGTCGCCACGAGCATTTCTACTAGCCCAGAGTAAATTTCTTCCTCTGCACTAACGATGTCGCAATGTACTGTCATAGCCATAAATAATACGCCTAATCGTTATGAAGTGTAAGAAACGCTTGCGCGCTTCTTACATAGACTTCGCTTTTTCAAGTACTTCGTCGATACCACCACACATATAGAACGCCTGCTCTGGAATGTGATCGTACTCACCTGATAACAGGCCTTTGAAGCTTGAGATAGTGTCTTTCAGAGAAACATACTTACCGGGAGAACCAGTAAATACTTCTGCAACGTGGAAAGGCTGAGACAAGAAACGCTCAATCTTACGGGCACGGTTTACAGTCTGCTTATCTTCTTCAGACAGTTCGTCCATACCCAGGATGGCGATAATGTCTTTCAGTTCTTTATAACGCTGAAGTACTGACTGAACGCCACGAGCAACTTCATAGTGCTCTTGACCGATGATTAGTGGGTCAAGCTGACGTGAAGTAGAGTCCAGTGGATCAACCGCTGGGTAAATACCCTTAGCAGCGATATCACGAGACAGTACAACGGTCGAATCCAGGTGAGCAAACGTGGTTGCTGGTGATGGATCGGTCAAATCATCCGCCGGTACGTATACCGCTTGAATAGATGTGATAGAACCTGTCTTGGTTGAAGTAATACGCTCCTGCAACTCACCCATTTCCTGAGCAAGAGTAGGCTGGTAACCAACCGCAGAAGGCATACGACCTAGCAGTGCCGATACTTCGGTTCCCGCCAGTGTGTAACGATAGATATTATCAACGAACAATAGAACGTCTTTACCTTCGTCACGGAATTTTTCCGCCATGGTCAAACCCGTTAGTGCAACACGTAGTCTGTTACCTGGGGGCTCATTCATCTGACCGTAAACCATCGCTACTTTTGATTTGCTGAACTCTTCAACGTTTACAACGCCAGCTTCCTGCATTTCGTAGTAGAAATCGTTACCTTCACGAGTACGCTCACCAACACCTGCGAATACTGATAAACCTGAGTGCTCAGTCGCGATGTTGTTGATCAATTCCATCATGTTTACGGTTTTACCAACACCCGCACCACCGAATAGACCAACCTTACCACCCTTGGCGAATGGGCAAACCAGATCGATAACTTTGATACCGGTTTCCAGCAATTCTTCAGACGCTGCCAATTCATCATAAGCAGGCGCTTTACGGTGGATAGAGGCGCGCTCTTTTTCACCGATGGGGCCACACTCATCGATTGGGTTGCCCAGTACGTCCATGATGCGACCCAGTGTTTCAGTACCTACAGGTACTGAAACTGGAGCGCCGGTGTTGGCTACTGCCAAACCACGGCTAACACCTTCAGAAGAACCCATCGCGATTGCGCGAACGACACCGTCGCCCAATTGCTGTTGTACTTCTAACGTCAAACCTTTTTCGGTGACTGTCAGTGCGTCATAAACCTGGGGGACTGCGTCGCGTGGGAATTCCACGTCGATTACCGCGCCAATGATCTGAACGATTTGTCCGCTACTCATTTCCGGTTCCTCTTTAGGATTTTCGGGTTTGGCTTTTTCGGCCTCACCATCAAAATTAAATTCTGTTTGATCTGTCATGGTTGTGTTGCTTAGCTGCTAATTGCGGCTGCACCACTAACAATTTCAGAAAGCTCTTGAGTGATTGCTGCCTGACGGGCTTTGTTGTAAACCAACTGTAAGTCGTCAATCAGATCGCCCGCGTTATCGGTCGCATTTTTCATCGCTAACATCCGCGATGCTTGTTCACAGGCGCCGTTTTCAACCACTGCCTGATAAACCTGCGATTCAACATAACGAGTCAGTAAGCCTTCTAACAATTCTTCAGCATCGGGCTCATAGAGATAATCCCAATGATGCTTTAACTTCTCGTCATCTTCTGCCTGCAGTGGCAACAACTGTTGCACTGTAGGGTTTTGCGTCATGGTGTTAACGAATTCGTTGCCCACCAGATACAATTTATCGATCTTGCCTTCGCTATAAGCGTCGAGCATAACTTTTACGCTACCGATTAAATCGGCAATCGCAGGATCTTCACCCAAGTCACGCACTGCAGCTACTACATTGCCGCCGTAACTGTTGAAGAAACCCGCGGCTTTTGCACCCACAGTACAGACATCAATTTCGATATCCTGATCTGCGTAAGACTGCATGGTTTTGATGCCTGCTTTAAACAAGTTAATGTTCAAGCCGCCACATAAGCCACGGTCAGTCGATACAATTATAAAACCTACGCGTTTAACGTCTCTTTCCAGCATGTACATATGCTTGTACTCTGGATTTGCGTTAGCAATATGACCAACTACCGAGCGAATCCGCTGCGCATAAGGTTTACCGACTTCCATACGGTCCTGCGCTTTACGCATTTTACTAGCAGCAACCATTTCCATTGCGCTGGTAATTTTCTGCGTACTTTGGATACTCGATATTTGAGTACGTATTTCTTTTCCGCTTGCCATTCTATTTACCTATAAACGGGGCCAATAACAGCCCCATAAAAAGTATTAGTAAGTCTGAGTCGACTTAAACTTCTCAACCAACTCAACGAACTTCGCTTTGTAGTCATCATTCCAGTCACCGGAAGCGGCAATCGCTTTCATGGTGTCTGCGTATTCTGAATTAGCAAATGACAACAGGGCTGCTTCGAAATCACCGATTTTTTCAACGGCAACATCGTCCAAGTGGCCTTCGTTCGCGCAGTAAACAATCAAGCCCATTTCCGCAACATTTAAGGGTGCGTACTGTTTTTGCTTCATCAATTCTGTAACACGCTCACCGTTATCTAACTGAGCACGTGTTGCATCATCAAGGTCAGAAGCAAACTGGGAGAATGCCGCCAATTCACGATACTGTGCCAAAGAGGTACGAATACCACCGGACAGCTTCTTCATGATTTTGGTTTGTGCAGCACCACCAACACGCGATACAGAGATACCTGCATCCATTGCTGGACGGTTACCGGCGTTAAACATATCCGCTTCAAGGAAGATCTGACCATCGGTAATCGAGATTACGTTAGTCGGTACGAAAGCCGATACGTCACCCGCTTGAGTTTCGATAACAGGTAGAGCCGTCAATGAACCGGTCTTACCTTTAACTTCACCGTTGGTAAACTTCTCAACGTAGTCAGCGTTTACACGAGCAGCACGTTCTAATAGACGCGAGTGCAAGTAGAAAACATCACCAGGGTACGCTTCACGACCTGGAGGACGACGTAGTAACAAAGAGATCTGACGATATGCCCAAGCCTGCTTGGTCAAGTCATCATAAATGATCAGTGCATCTTCACCGCGGTCACGGAAGTATTCGCCCATGGTACAGCCGGCAAAAGGCGCCAAAAACTGCATCGCCGCTGGATCAGAAGCTGTTGCTGCAACGATGATGGTGTGATCCATCGCGCCGTGCTCTTCCAACTTACGAACAACCGCAGCAATCGAAGACGCTTTCTGGCCAACCGCTACATAGACACACTTAATGCCTGAGTCTTTCTGGTTGATGATCGCATCAACAGCAATCGCTGTTTTACCGATCTGACGGTCACCGATGATCAGCTCACGCTGGCCACGACCGATGGGTACCATCGAGTCAACGGATTTCAAACCAATCTGTACTGGCTGATCAACCGACTGACGCTCGATAACACCGGGAGCAACTTTTTCGATAAAGTCTGTCGCTTTCGCGTTGATAGGACCTTTACCGTCGATAGGGTTACCCAGTGCGTCAACAACGCGACCTTGTAGTTCAGGACCAACCGGTACTTCAAGTACGCGACCAGTACACTTACAAGTCTGGCCTTCCGCCAGGCTCTGGTAATCACCAAGAACAACCGCACCCACAGAGTCGCGTTCAAGGTTCAACGCCATACCGTAGATACCGCCTTCAAATTCAATCATCTCACCGTACATAACGTTGGTAAGACCGTGGATACGAATAATACCGTCAGTAACAGATACGACGGTGCCCTCGTTTTGGGCTTCGCTAGACACATCAAGTTGATCGATGCGGCTTTTGATAATTTCGCTAATCTCAGATGGATTCAGCTGTTGCATTGTCTTTTCCTCATTATGGGGCCAGGTTCGTTAACCAACCCCTTCTTCTTCACTAGGAATTCATTGCTTCGGCAAGTTTATTCAAGCGTCCGCGCACACTACCGTCGATCACTACATCCGCAGCGCGAACCACAACGCCACCTAGCAGGTTCTTATCAACAACGGTTGCCACGTTTACATCACGCTCTAACTTACCGCTTAAGGCCGTAGCCAATTTTTCCTGAATAGCAGCATCCAACTCAAAGGCAGTTGCTACTTCTACTTCAACACTCTTTTCGCGATTCGATTTAAACTCTTCAAAAAGTGCTGAAATCGTTGGCAATAGCGGCAGGCGCTTATTGTCAGCTAACACTTTAATAAAGTTCTGTGCGTTCGCAGTCAGCTCATCACCACACACTTCCAGGAACTGTGCAGCCTGTTGGCCGGAGGTTAAAGATGGTGAGGTTAAAACCTTCACCATGTTGTCTGCTTGAGCTACAACGCCAGCGGTTGCTAATTGCTTAGACCAGGCGGCCAAGTCATTAGCGTTTGCTGCAAATTCAAATGCGGCTCTCGCGTATGGTCTTGCCAGGGTGCTTAATTCAGCCATGCTAAATCTCCCTTACAGACCGGCAGCCAGTTTTTCAACCAACGCCTTATGTGCGCCTTCATCGATAGAAGCTTCAAGTACCTGTTCGGCACCTGCCAACGCTAAACCAGCTACCTGCGAACGCAGGGCTTCTTTAGCACGGTTAACTTCCTGATCAATTTCAGCTTTCGCAGCAGCTTTAATACGGTCGCCTTCTTCATGGGCGGCCGTTTTTGCTTCATCGACAATTTGGTTTGCACGCTTGTTAGCGGCATCGATAATAGCAGCAGCTTCCTGCTTGGCTTCACGTAATTGCTGTGTCGCTTTTTCCTGTGCCAGTTCTAAATCTTTACCAGCACGGTCAGCAGCTTCAAGACCATCAGCAATCTGTGCTTCACGCTCGTCCATGGCATTGCGAATCGCAGTCCAGACGAAGGCTTTACAGAACCACACAAACGCAAGGAATGTGATGGACTGGCCAATCAAAGTCAGATTAATGTTCACGCCGACACCTCAGCTTAAATAAGTTTATAAAAAAAGTTGTTGTTAACTTTTTAACTTAAGCGGCTAAAGTCGGTACAACGACGAACAATACGTACATGCCGATACCAACACCGATCATTGGAACCGCATCCAATAGACCAGCGATCAGGAACATCTTGCCCTGAAGCATAGGAGCCATCTCAGGCTGACGTGCAGAACCTTCAAGCAATTTGCCGCCTAAAAGACCAAAACCAATAGCAGTACCAGCGGCACCCAAACCAATCAAAAGAGAAACGGCGATTAATGCAAGACCCATTTTTCTATCTCCAGTAGTGAACGAAACGTTCGTTTAGTTAAAAGTAAAGTTTAATGTTCTTCGTCTACATCGTGCGCCATCGCCATATAAACGATAGTTAACACCATGAAAACAAAAGCTTGTAACGCGATAACCAGTATGTGGAAGATCGCCCAACCCAGTTGCAAGAAGCCCGCTAATACACCGAGGAATAAACCGGCACCGAACATCGCAGCAATCAGGATAAAGATCATTTCACCAGCGTACAGGTTTCCGAATAAACGAAGACCAAGAGAAATAGGCTTGGCGATGAGAGAAACACTTTCCAGGATAAAGTTAACTGGAATTAAGAAGATATCGACATACCACTTACCAGCATGGAAAGGGTGTAGAGTTAATTCTTTAACAAAACCCATAAAGCCTTTTTCTTTGATGCTGAAGTAGATCATCAGGAAGAATACAGTGAAGGCCATACCCAAAGTGATATTGGGATCAGTGGTTGGAACCACTTTGAAGAAGAAGTGCGGATCGCCGGTAGCCCACATCATTAGCTCTGGAATCCAGTCAACCGGGATCAAATCCATCAGGTTCATAAAGAAGATCCAGATGAAGATAGTTAGTGCTAAAGGCGCAACCAGTGGATTTTTGTAGTGGAAAGTATCTTTTACGTTGGTATCGATAAAATCGATAATCATTTCAATAAAGTTTTGTAGACCTTTGGGAACACCTGAGTGCATGCCAACGGCAACTTTGCGGAAGATAAAGGCAAAGATTAAACCCAGGGTAATCGACCAGAACATGGAATCAACGTGAACCGCCATAAAACCCATGTCTTTCATTTCGACATCGTTATGGGCCAGGGTCCAGGTATCTTGAGTAAGAGTTTCAGTCGTACCATCGTAACTTTCACGAACATAACCTTCTGGCAACTTGCCGTAAGTCATATTGGTCAGGTGGTGCTTGATATAGCTTTCAGTGGTTAACGTATCACCAGCCATGCTGTTTAATACCTGTTAGATAAAAATTAAAAGCAGTTCCAAATTCTTTTTGCGATTCATCTTTTGATGACTCGCAGCGCCAAAATCCAATTCAACGCCATCATAAATATATAAGTCAGGAACAACGCAGCGGGGTTTATTGGTTGAATCAGTGCAAAGGCACCGGCAAACAACACAGCTGTTGATAAAAACTTTCCTGCTTCGCCACGATAAAATGATCGGGCTACATCTCCTGCTGCTCTCGCTCCTGAAAAGCGAAATGCCCAACGGGCAAAATAAGCATTAGGGCCTATCGAAATTAAGCCGCCCACAAGAGCCGATAAGGCCGCTGTGGTATCCACAAAATACAAGCCTGCGGATATCACCAACAACACCAGTAGTTGCAATACAAAAAGCCGCGTTAGAGGCGGTTTACTCAGTTGAGCACCGGTGGCTGCATCTTTGTTTGACTGCATTTCCACGCTAATTCTCGCTCAACGCCTCTGGGTGCGTATCGTGACTCTGGCTACCTGAATTCAGGTCAAAAACCTGAAAATGGAGTGGCTGCTTAATCAATCGTCGATTAAGGCGGGCGCATTATAGGGATAAAGGGGGTTCTGTTCAACCAAATATTGAGTTTG
>NZ_JAQWFR010000013.1 GCF_029238675.1 Oceanicoccus sp.
GCATGGCTTGGGGGAAAGGGTCATAGGGGGCGGCTAAGTGCACGATTTTCAGGGCTGCCTGGTCAAGAATTTTGTGGCCAGAGGATTGGAGGATTTTTACCTGATAGACATCGCCATTGGGCAGTATTGAAACCACCATCCGCAACTTGCCAAATAATTGCTGTTGCTTGGCCTTGCTGGGGTAGTGTTGGTTACCAATGGCCTCAACCTTGGTGCGCCAGTTGTGCAGGTAGAGCGCATCATCGGATTGTTTGGTGGCCACTGAAGTCAGCCTGCGAACCCTGGGCCTTTTGGCATAAGCTTGCCGCTGGATATCCAGCCTGGCCTGCAGGCTGGCAATTTCCAGGCTGCGTTCCATCACCGTCATATCATCCGTTGGTTGCTCATTGGCCTGCTCAGTCTGTTCCCGCTGCTGCTGGTGGCTGGCTTTGCTACGGCTAAAAGAATTTGTGGTGATTTTGGTATTGGCTGCTTGCTGGCGCTCACTTTGGCTTTGCTGTTTCTGCTGCGTGACTTCGCGAATAGCTGTGTCCTGAAAATCTGCCAGCTCCTGAGTTGTTAGCATGGCCTTTTCTTCCAGCGTGCCGCTACCTTGCTGGTTGCTTTGGGCTAAATAGTCGGCTTCTTCAGGGGCGGTTTTGCTGCGGTGCTGGGCCAGGGTAATTTCCAGTTTGGGTGGGGCTACGGCGGGTTTTTCGCGGGTAAAGCTAACACCAAGAATAAAAGCCGCGTGGATGGCCAGCGCCAGACAAAAGGCGAAGCCGAGGCGGTCGTGGTTAATCTCCACATCCGCGAGGCCGGGAAAATCCGGAAGGTTGTTGGTGGCTGCCCCCATTGAGCTGTTATTCCTGTTTTCTGTCATTCCCGCCCCCGACTAAAGCACTCGAGGGCAGGCTTCGGCGAAAATGACTATCGTCATTCCCGCCCCCGACCAAAGCACTCGAGGGCAGGCTTCGGCGAAAATGACTATCGTCATTCCCGCGAAGGCGGGAATCCAGTGCTGCAGATTTCCGCCTTGGCGGAAATAATAGCATAAGCATGCAGTCTGGGTTCCCGCCTTCGCGGGAACGACGAGTTTGTTTGATGATAGTTTAGCCGTTGTTATTCAACTTGCCTTCAATCGCATCCATCAGGGTCGCGGCTATATTGGTGCCAAATTGATCATCGATCTCCCTGACGCAGGTTGGGCTGGTGACATTGATTTCTGTCAGGTGCTCACCAATCACATCAAGGCCGACAAATAATAACCCTTTTTCCCTGGCCGTAGCGCCGATCTGATTCGCAATCCAGCGATCCCGGTCTGTTAAAGGTTGGGCTCGGCCAGTGCCGCCAGCGGCTAGATTGCCTCTAGTCTCACCCTGGGAAGGAATTCTGGCGAGGCAGTAATCAACAGGCTCACCGTCCACAAGCAAAATACGTTTATCACCATCAACAATTTCTGGCAGGTATTTTTGCGCCATAATCGTATTGGCGCCAAAGTCAGTCAGGGTTTCCAGAATAACGCCGAGGTTGGGATCGTCTTGCTTAACCCGGAAAATAGAGGCACCGCCCATGCCATCCAGGGGCTTAAAAATGACATCGCCATGTTCTTTGTGGAAATCACGGAGTATTTGTTCGTCACGACTCACTACCAGCGGCGGACAGCACTCCGGGAATTGAGTGGCGAACATCTTCTCATTGCAGTCCCTCAGACTCTGGGGTTTGTTAACAATCAACGTGCCCAGACGCTCAGCGGCTTCAAGGATGTAAGTGCTGTAGACAAACTCATTATCAAACGGAGGATCCTTGCGCATCAAAATTACATCGAGGTCGCCGAGGTTAATATCCTCCTCCTCCCCCAGCTGATAAAAATCCTTAGTGTTCCTGAATACTTGCAGAGGTTTGACCCTGGCTCTTGGCTCGCCGCCGGCCTGGTAAAGATCCTGCTGGCGCATATAACTAATTGACCAACCCCGGTCGCTTGCCGCCCATAGCATCGCCAGGGTGGTATCCTTTTTAATATTGATGGATTCAATAGGATCCATCACTACGCCAAGACAAATTTTCATAGATTTACTCATGATTTTTCGGGTTTGACCGAAATATATACTGATAGCTAAAACTTATCGATAATTGCTAGCGATTTCTCACTTCTCAAGGTGGGCGATATCATGAACCGCTTCTATACTGATACATTGTATACCGCTATTGCTGCAGCATTTTATCCTACCCGTGACAGCTGGCATTACGTTACGTTGCCACGAGAGACAAATCAAGGTTTCTACAAGTTTAGTCAGATAGAAATTTACTTTATTTATCTGGTACTTATGGACAAAAACTTGAGACCATGCGAAATGAAGCGCGTTAACAAAGATGTTAAGTATTAAAGGGTTAAAACCAAAAACGTCCCGGACAATAAGGCCTACGGTATGGAAGGAAATTTCGAAGATTTAAAAGTCATGGTGATTGATGATAGTAAGACCATCCGCCGCACAGCTGAGACGCTGTTGAAAAAAGTCGGCTGTGATGTCGTCACCGCTACTGATGGTTTTGATGCCCTGGCAAAAATTGCTGATACCCGGCCCAATATCATCTTTGTTGACATTATGATGCCGCGCCTCGATGGCTACCAAACCTGCGCGCTAATCAAAAACAACAGTGAATTTAAAAACACGCCAGTGATTATGTTGTCGAGTAAAGATGGCCTGTTTGATAAGGCTAAAGGTCGTATCGTCGGCTCTGATGAATATTTGACCAAGCCCTTTAGTAAGAGCGAATTATTAGGTGCTATCCAGACCCATGTGGGTGAAATTCAGTAATATTCCGATTGGGTGCCGACCAGCGGGTGCCCATCAAAACATTAAGCATAACGATACCAGGTGCTTAGCACTTTTGTGACGGGGAGGAAATATGGCTCGAGTGTTAATCGTTGACGATTCACCGACAGAAACACACAAAATGTCCACTATTTTAGATAAACATGGACATGAAGTAATCACCGCCGAGAGTGGCGAAGAAGGAGTGGCTAAAGCTAAAGAGACATTGCCCGATGTAGTACTTATGGACATTGTTATGCCAGGCTTAAACGGTTTTCAGGCAACCCGCCAGTTAAGCAAGCACGATACAACCTGCCATATCCCAGTGATTATTGTAACCACCAAAGATCAGGAGACCGATCGTTTGTGGGGTAAGCGACAGGGCGCGAAAGGCTACCTGACCAAGCCGGTTGATGACGGTACTTTGATGCATGCTATTAAGGATGTACTGCCATAATTAATCTTTAACAAGTACTTATCATGAGTAACTCTTATGAGTAGTAACCCAGCAGAACCTTTTGAGCTATTACAGGATATTGCCCAGCGCAGTCTTGGTAATGCCCGGGGTTTGCCCGCACAGGTTGATATTAAACCCCACTGGTCGGGTATTGGTTTTAAACTGGCAGGGCATCACTTTGTTGCCCCTATGGGAGAAGTTGCAGAAATTTTGGCCCAGCCACCAGCCACCCGTCTGCCGGGGGTGCAGTCATGGGTGCACGGAGTGTCCAATGTTCGCGGACGCCTCTTACCTTTAATCGATCTCGAAAGTTTTTTTGGCGGGTCACTTGGCGCCCGCAAGAAACGCAGGGTGCTAGCTTTAGAGCTAGGCGACCTTTATAGCGGTTTAATCGTTAGCGAGGTGTTTGGAATGCAGCATATTCCCACCGATTCCTTTCGCGAGGATGTACCAGAAGTATTAGGTTCCTTAAAGCCGTTTCTGGCGGGGTCTTATCAGCATAACAACCAGGTTTGGTCTGTGTTTAGTCCCTATAAACTGGCGCAAAATGCTGAATTTTTTAACGCGGCGGCAACGTGAGTTGCGGCTTAAATTTTTTAAACGATGTGTAACAGTTGTAGTTAACCTTAACTAGCAGCGGAGAGTCCCGGGCATGAACGCTAAAACCAGAGGTGCAGCAGCAAAGCTGCCCACCAACCGAGCTATAAGCTTTTTCCTCTTTTTGATGGTGGCCGGTATTATCGGCGCCGGTTTCAATGCGTATATCGTGTTGCGCGATGCGGGTTTTGATGCCCGTTATCTGGAGCTAACCGGTGAACTGCGAGTACTCTCACAACAGATATCAACCAGCTCTCGTCAAGCCACCGCGGGTGACGCGGCGGCCTTTGACGAGTTGTCAAAATCCCGGAATAAATTCAACCAGACCATCGGTATTTTGCAGAACGGAACTTCCTCACTACCGTCACCGCAAAGTATGCTCTCCAGTGAATTGTCTGAGCTGGGCGGTTTATGGAACAAGGTAAATACAGCATCGTCAACCATCGTTGATAACCGTGAAAGGATCTTGTTCCTGCACGAAGTTGCGAAAACGCTAAACGATTCTATCCCGGAATTACAGGCAGAATATAACAACGTTGTGGAAATCTTATTAGAGAACCGTGCACCGGCAGAACAGGTGGCGGTAGCACAGCGTCAATCCTGGTTGGCGGAACGTATCGCCCGTAATGTGGATAACATGCTACAGGGTGGCGAAGCGGCAAAAGATGCAGCGGACCAATTTAACCTGGATGCGAGCTTATTCGGGTCGGTACTAAACGGTATGTTGCAAGGTAACAAAGCGATGCGGATTTCCCAAGTAACGGACAAAGACGCAAAGGCCTCCCTTGAAGAAATTAACAAATTATTTGAATTCGTAAGCGGTTCGGTGGATGAAATTTTCCAGGCATCACCGGATTTGTTGAGTGCTCGTAATGCGGCCAATCAAATTGTGATTGATTCACCGCAGGTGATGGAATCTACCAGCAAGCTGGCGGAAGAAATTACTACGCTGGAAAGCAAAAGAAATATTACCGGCACCACCACCCTGATTTTTTTGGGGGTGACCTTATTTTCCTTAGCCATGATCGGTATTCAAACGTTCCGCAACACCCAGTTCCGCCTGCGTGAAACCCGTGAGATGAATGAGCGAAACCAAAACGCGATCTTGCGTTTACTGGATGAGTTGGCAGATCTCGCGGACGGTGACTTAACAACAACGGCAACCGTAACCGAGGACTTTACCGGTGCAATTGCTGACTCTATTAACTTTACTATTGACCAACTAAGAATCCTGGTATCGCAGATAAACGATACCGCGGTGAAAGTATCCGGGGCGGCACAGGAATCCCAGTCAACGGCGCTGCATCTCGCCGAAGCGTCCGAACACCAGGCGCAGGAAATTGCCGGTGCATCGGCGGCGGTTAACGAGATGGCGGTGACCATCGACCAGGTATCTTCAAACGCTGCCGAATCAGCGGGCGTTGCGGAGCGATCGGTGGCGATCGCAAACACCGGCGCAGAAGTGGTACAGAACACCATTAACGGTATGGATAATATCCGTGAGCAGATACAGGAAACTTCAAAACGTATTAAGCGACTAGGGGAGTCATCACAGGAAATCGGGGATATCGTATCGTTGATCAACGACATCGCCGACCAGACCAACATCCTCGCACTTAACGCAGCGATTCAGGCATCGATGGCGGGTGACGCTGGTCGAGGCTTCGCGGTTGTTGCGGATGAGGTACAGCGACTTGCGGAACGTTCTTCAGCTGCAACCAAGCAGATTGGGGCGCTGGTTAAAACCATCCAGTCAGATACCAACGAAGCAGTTATCTCAATGGAACAAACCACCGCGGAGGTGGTGCGTGGTGCTCGCTTGGCACAGGATGCGGGTACAGCATTGGAAGAAATCGAGGAAGTATCCCAGGAACTGGCGGAGTTGATCCAGAACATTTCCAACGCTGCACGCCAGCAGGCATCGTCAGCGGGCCACATTTCCAACACGATGAATGTTATTCAGGAAATTACCTCGCAAACCTCTTCAGGTACTACTGCAACAGCACAATCTATCGGTAACCTTGCCGATATGGCGAACGAATTACGTGAGTCGGTTGCGGGCTTCAAACTTCCAGAAGAGGCAGAGCTGGAAGTTGATATTGAAGAAGAGGACATTGAAGAAGTTTATCAAGAGGAAAAGCCAGAATTGGCGATGGCCTCCGGCGAATAAAAAAACTGCCTGTCATTCCCGCGAAGGCGGGAATCCAGCGCTGTAGATTTCCGCCTTCGCGGAAATAACAGCATAAGCATGCAGCCTGGCCCCCCCGCCTGCGCGGGGGTGTCGGAATAGCAAACAGAGAATAGTTTAAGAGTAATGGCGATGTCGACATGGTCATACAAGGCAGCGCCGGAACTCAGTGATGAACAATATGCTCGTTGGCAGTCTCTTCTGGAGAAACGCACGGGCATTTGTTTTATGCAGCACAAGTCCATTTTGCAAAAAGGTTTGCGGCAGCGAATGAGCGAAGTAGGTGCCGAAGACTATGAACAATATTTTCAACAAGTCAGTGCAATACCCGATGGTGTTGTGGAGTGGGCACAGCTGATCGACAAAATCTCGGTAAAAGAGACCAGTTTTTTTCGCGATAGTTATGCCTGTGATGTAGTAAGAGATTTTCTGTTACAGCGTGTGGCAGAAAATACAGAATCAGAAACCTATCCCTTGGATATTTGGAGCGTAGGTTGCTCAACCGGCGAAGAGGCATACTCGTTGGCGATGCTGGCAAGCGAAGTTATTGATTATTTGGCAGTAAAAAAATTTCTCGGTGTGATGGCAACTGATATTAGCCAAACCGCATTAATGATGGCGCGAAGGGGAGTTTACTCCGAACGTAAACTGGAAAACTTACCGCTGGCCATAAAGAATAAATATTTTGTAGAAAATAAAGCAGGTGATTTTCAAATATCACCGACCCTGCGCCAAAGAATTTATTTTGTGCCAGGCAATATGTTAGAGATAGAGCAGGCGCCAAAATTGGTAATGGATGTAATTTTTTGCCAAAACGTGCTGGTTTATTTCCGTCGGGAAAGACAGTGGCAAGTGCTAAATGCATTAACAGAACACTTAAAGCCCGGCGGATTGTTAATAATTGGTCCCGGTGAAGTCATAGGTTGGCAACATCCGCAGATGCAGCGCAGCGGTGATGACAAAGCACAGGCTTATATTAAACGGGAAGTCACTAACTAGTTAGTGGTAGACGATTAGCCGAGCAATCAGTTGAAGAATGAAAAGGTTGGAAAAGCATGAGTGAGCGCCAGGATTTTATCGCGCTGGATTGGGTGGCCGGAGAAATAGGTGAAACCCTAAGCCAGGCAGCCCAAGCCTTAGAGGCCTATATTGCCAATCGCGATGATGCAACCAAACTGCGGTTTTGCTTGACCCACTTACACCAGGTGCACGGCACCTTACAAATGGTGGAGTTTTTTGGTGCTGCGTTATTAGCTGAAGAAATGGAAAGCGTGGCCGAATCGCTAAGCCAAAACACGATTCATGGCAGTCACGTTGATGATGCTTTGGAAGTGCTAAGCAATGCCATTGCACAGCTGCCTGTTTATTTAGAAAAAGTTAAAGAATCTCGTCACGGCTTACCAGCAACACTAATACCCGTTTTAAACGACCTGCGCGCCGTTCGTGGTGAAAGTCTACTTTCAGAAACGGTTTTATTCGCGCCACAAATGGCATCGTCCTCGAGTAATATGGCGGGTGACCTACAGTTATCAGCGGCCGAGCTAGTAACCATTGCCCATAAGCTACGGAAAATGTTTCAAATTGCCTTATTGGGTTTTATCCGTGGCAATGATGTTAAGAATAATCTTAATTATCTGGCAAAAGTCTGTGCCCGTTTGGCGAAATTTACTGAGGGTTTTCCATCGCAGCCGTTATGGAAAGTCTGCATCGCCGTTTTGGAAGGGTTGCTTAATGGCTCCATAGAGTCCAGCGTGGCGGTAAAAATATTATTACGTCAGGTCGATCGCCAAATAAAAGGCATTATCGATGAAGGTCAAGCCGCACTGGAAACGAGCACGCCGGATGACCTGCTAAAAAACCTGCTTTACTATGTAGCCCGCAGCAAAGCCAGTTCCCGCTATATTCAGGAAATCAAAGCGGACTATAAATTGGAAAACTCACTGCTGGGTGAAACAGAACTGGAAGACAACGCATTGACCACGCCGGATGCAGCTGTGATGCAATCCGTTGTTGAAGCCTTATCCCGGGAAATGAAAGATATACAACTTACCCTGGCGGAAGTCGGCAATGATTCTGCCGCACTAACAGAGGCGTTACCCTTATTTCGTCGAGTTAACGACACCATGGCTATTTTGGGTATGGGCAGCACACTCAAACTAGTGCAAGAACCCTATGCCCGTTTAGCAAAACTGTTAGCGACACAGGAAGTGATTGCAGACCATGAATTGCAAATCATCCGTAACCAGATTGCCCAGGCAGAAACCACATTAAACCTCGGCGCTGTTATTAGCAGTAATGAAGAACAAGAATTGTTTAATGATAGCGAAGAGGCCCAGGGGCATCTGGATTTAGCCTTTGATTCTGTAGTCAGGGAATCCCGCAATGGTTTGGAGCAAGCCAAAGAAGCTATTATCGAATTTGTAGCCACCCAGTGGAATCATAATTGCTTAAGCGACTTGCCTTTATTATTAAATGAAATTTATGGCAGCTTAAATATGGTGCCATTAACCCGCGCCGCTCAAGTCATAAAGTCCTGTGAACATTATGTTAGTGAATCCCTGCTAGCAGAAAAAACCATTCCACAATGGCAGATGCTGGACACACTGGCTGATGCGATTGCTTCCATTGATTACTACCTGGAGCGTCTCAGTGATGGCAATGCTAAAGAAGGCGATGCGATTCTTGATGTGGCTGCAGAAAGTGTCGCGGAGTTAGGCTACCCGATTTCAGAAACTGCTACTGATGTTGAGCAAGAGCCTCCAGTATCAGTAATTCCAGTGTTGGCTGAAGTGATACCACTGCATGGGACTGCCGATCAATCCGAGCCAGAAGATGAAGACTACGATCCAGCGATTGTAGAAGTTTTTATCGAAGAAGCCGGTGAAGTTCTTGAACTCATCGACGAGTATCTTCCACAATGGCAGGCCGATCATAACGATGAAGAAGCGCGTTCTACCATCCGTCGTGCCTTCCATACCTTAAAAGGTAGTGGCCGTATGGTTGGCGCTACCGATATCGGTGAGTTAGCCTGGGCCGTAGAAAATATGCTGAACCGGGTGATGGAAGGCTCCATTACTATTGACCAGCATCGTTTTGATTTAATTAAGGAGGCTCGGGCTAAAGTTCCTGAATTAGTCACCGCCTTTGAACAGCGCCAGCCAGCTGATAAAACAATTTTCGAATCCCTTATTGAACCCCTTATTGAACGGGCCAATGCACTGGCAGCACAGCAAGCCCCTGATCCGGGAGCAGCTTCTGAGCCAGTTACCGAAACTGAAGCCCCAGAACTTGATGATGAACTGATCGAAATCTTTGCCGCCGAAGCTGTCATTCACGGTCAGGTACTGGATGACTTTATTGCCCACTGCAAAGAATTAGCTGGCCCTGCAGAATTAACCGATGCCCTCCAGCGCGCACTGCATACCTTAAAAGGTAGCGCCAATATGGCAGGTATTTTACCGGTGGTTGCCGTAGTAACACCGCTAGAGTATGCCGTCAAAGAATTACGCGCCAGCCAACTAAAAGTAGATATGCCCCTGGTCGACTTACTGGAACAGGGCGCACTATTAATAAAAGCGGGCATTGAACAGCTAGCCATAACACCGTTGCAACAGCTGCCCGGTGTTGAGCAATATGTCGATGCATTAATGGCGTTATTTAACCAGCGCATTGCCAGCGCGATGGATACTGATGATAGCGATAATGGCATACCGCCAGAAGCGCTTAACCAGTTCCTGACTGAAAGCCTGGATTTGTTCACCGAAATTTCTGGCCGTCTGGTGCTATGGCAACAGGGTGATGTTCAACCTGGAGACCCCGCCATACTGGAAACCTTAATGGATCGTTTTATTGGCCATGCGGAATCGGTCAATATGCTAGCCCCTGTTGAGTTTGGCCAACAAATACAAGTGTTATACCGCCGCGCAGCAGAACTGGACCCCAGTGTAGTCAGAGATGACTTCTTTAAATTATTGAATAAGGCGAATGACTGCCTAATCGATATGTTAGACCAGATTGCCGGCCACCAAACCCCCGTCTTTGATGCAGAACTTTATGCAGAAGCTGAAGACTTCGAATTTTCGGTTAATGATGAAGCTATTGTTGCGGCGATGACCCGTTTTTCACAGGCAGTCGCTGAATTAAATGAAGAGCCAGAACTAGAACCAGAACCAGAACCAGAGCCAAAACCTATAGCAGTAACCGATGAAGAAGATGAAATTGATGATGAAATTATCGAAATCTTTCTCGAAGAAGCGAATGACTTATTAGAAGATCTGGACGAAACTATTCACGGCTGGATGAGCGATCGTGGCAATGGTAGCTACCTGGATGACCTGCTCAGAATTTTACATACACTAAAAGGCGGTGCTCGCCTGGCGGGTATGACCACTGTGGGTAACCTAAGCCACAACTTTGAGACATCATTGATTGGTTTAGAAAATCAACAAGAGAATGTCAGTGATGACATCTTAAATGATATCCAAAACTATCAAGATCAGCTGCTTGCCCAGATTACGGCTATTAAAGCCGGTGAAGCGGTTGCCGATGTTACCCAGATTGACGAACCTGAAGCTACACAATTGCCAGTAGCAGAGGTTGAGAACATCGATAATATCTCTTTCGACGAAGGCTTCGTTATAGATGATATTGACATAAATGATATCGATATTGAGGCCGCTACTGGCGATGATTTGGTGACAGAAGGTTCGGAGAAAGAACAACCCCAACCTGAAACCGAGTTTGAGCCAGCAAGCAATATTGTCCCAATTGCGGATCAGCGCCCAAGAGAAGTATCGGCAGTAGAGATTGCCACACCACTGGTCGACCCCAATGTGAAAAAAGGTCCACAGGAAGTGGTAAAAGTATCCGCTTCTTTATTGGAAGAGTTAGTAAACCTCGCCGGTGAAACTTCTATCTCCCGTGGTCGAACAGAAGAACAAGTATCCGAGCTGGTATTCTCCCTCGACGAAATGCAGATCACCGTTGACCGGTTGCAAGAACAGGTGCGCCGCCTTGATATGGAAACGGAACAGCAAATTCTCTATCGCCAGGAACAGGTGGAGAGTGAAGGTCTTGAAGGTTTTGACCCATTAGAAATGGATCGATACTCACAGTTACAGCAACTATCCCGCTCGCTGTTAGAGTCCTCTTCAGATTTGACTGATATTAAGAGCACCCTCGCGGATAAATCCCGTGATATGGAAACCTTATTAATCCAGCAATCTCGTATCAATACCGAACTGCAAGAAGGTTTAATGCGTTCGCAAATGGTTCCGTTTTCCAGAATGGTGCCAAGACTGCGCAGAATTGTTCGCCAGATCAGTGGTGAGCTGAACAAGAAAGTTAACTTCCAACTAGACAATATCGAAGGTGAATTAGACCGTTCAGTATTGGAGCGTATGGTTGCACCCCTTGAGCATATGTTACGTAACGCGGTCGATCATGGTATTGAATCCGCTAAAGAGCGAGAGAAAGCAGGAAAAGCAGCACTGGGTAATGTCACTTTGGGTTTGTCCCGCGAAGGCGGCGAAGTGATAATCACACTATCGGATGATGGCGGCGGAATTAATTTAGAAACAGTTAAGGACAAAGCGATTGAGCGTGGCTTAATGCAAGCCAGTGCCGATTTAACCGATCACGAAATTCTACAATTTATATTGCAAGCCGGTTTTAGTACCACGACAGAGATCACACAAATTTCCGGCCGTGGTGTGGGTATGGATGTGGTGCACAGCGAAATTAAACAGCTGGGCGGCACCATGGATATCGATTCCAAACTGGGGCAGGGTACCCAATTTGTTGTTCGTCTTCCTTTTACCGTATCGGTTAACCGTGCCTTGATGGTCCGGGTTGGCACAGACATTTACGCCATTCCTTTAAACAGTATTGAAGGCATTGTGCGCGTTAGCCCCTTTGAGCTTGAAGCCTACTACCAGCCTGACGCCCCCATGTTTGAATACGCGGGCCAGCCTTATTTATTACGTTATATGGGTGCCTTACTGCACCGCGGTGAAAAGCCTAATCTGGAAGGCCAGTCTGCGCCACTGCCGGTGGTATTGGTAAGAGGCGCTGAGCACTCGGTGGCGATACAGGTAGATCACCTGATGGGCTCACGAGAAATTGTAGTAAAACCCTTAGGGCCACAATTTAGTATGGTGCAGGGTTTGTCCGGTGCAACCGTACTGGGTGATGGTAGCGTAGTCGTTATCCTTGATTTGTTGGCAATGATTCGTGCCGATGCATCCCATATGTACCGCGACTTTATTGCCGGCCAGGAAGAGCCGGTTGACGATGATCGCAATACCGTTGTGATGGTGGTGGATGACTCGGTAACGGTACGTAAAGTAACCTCGCGCCTGCTGGAACGTCAGGGCATGGATGTAGTGCTGGCAAAAGACGGCGTCGATGCGGTAACCCAGTTGCAGGAAATGGAAATTATCCCCGATATCATGTTGCTGGATATTGAAATGCCCCGCATGGATGGTTTTGAAGTTGCCAGTCGTGTGCGCCATAACTCTCGCTTAAAAGAGATTCCCATTATTATGATCACCTCCAGAACCGGACAGAAACACCGCGATCGAGCGCTGTCTTTAGGCGTTAATGACTATATAGGCAAGCCGTATCAGGAATCAGTTTTATTGGAAGCGATCAGTACATTAACTAATACAACGGCTGAGTAAGTTGCCTGATGTCAGCGCTTATTATGCCGCGTATTGGCTTGGTTACCGACAGCGACCTGAATCGCTATGTGTTGCAGGCGGTGTTGGTAGAAGGCAGTTATGAACTGGCGGGTTCTTTTGATACGGCGAGCTTAGGTCAGTATTTAGAGACCAATAAATCCACACCCGATATTGATGCCTGGTTAGTTGATATAGAGGATAACCAAATCCAGCAATCCCTGGATTTATTACTAGGCCAAAGTGACTTACCCTTATTGGTCAACGATGATATACCGCCCGTGCAGGAAGCCAAAGATCATCAGGTTTGGCAGCGGCGGTTGTTAGAAAAATTAGAGGTGCTGGTTATCAGGCCGGCAGAAGCGATAGCCTCATCGCCACCGGTTGATAGTAGTGTTAATAAAGTGTGGGTGTTGGTAGCCTCAATGGGCGGCCCCGATGCGGTGAAACGATTTTTAACCACCTTGCCCCAGGCACTGCCCATTGCCATGGTGTATGGCCAGCATATAGAAACCAACTTTGATGGTTTGTTAACAAGTGCCGTGACGGGCCACGATTATCCAATGCAATTGGCCAGTGGCGAGCAACAGTTAGTCAACGGTAATATTTTAGTGGTGCCGGTAGATCATCAATTACGTTTTTTATCCCGGGGCCGAGTTGTCGAAACCAGAAAGGCCTGGAGCGGTAGCTACCAGCCGGTACTGGATCAAGTGATCGCGGACCTGGCACGGATTTATCGCCAGAACTTAGGCGTGATTGTTTTTAGTGGTATGTGTAACGATGGTGAAATAGGTTGCCGTGTTGCAAAGGCTTGCGGTGGTACTGTTTGGGCGCAAACACCAAATAGTTGCCTTAGTCCCGATATGCCCAGTGCAGCTATAAGTACCGGTTGTGTATCAAAGCAGGGCACGCCAGAGCAGTTGGCAGAAGCCTTGGCTGAACAGTTTAGTCTTTAAAATATTTAATGAAAGGGCAAAGTAATGAGTGCAGAAATACAGTCGACAATCACAGCAAATGAGTTGGCAACACTCTTAATTTCCATGAGTGGCGAACAACTGGTGTTGCCCAACGTTACCGTGGCTGAAATTATTCCCTATATTGAACCACAAGCGGATAACGACAAACCGGATTGGTATTTAGGCGTCTTTAACTGGCGCAATATTGATGTGCCGCTAGTGTCTTTTGAAACGATTAATGGCGAGTCTGCTGACAACAGCCAGGGCAAAGATCGACGTATAGCGGTGCTAAATGGTTTAGTAGACAGCCAGCGTTTGCCTTTTTGCGGTATTGTTACCAGAGGTGTACCGAGGTTGATGCGGATTATGCCCGATGAAGTCTCGGTGGATGAGGGGGCCACCACAGGGCTATCAGAATTATTAAGAGTGTTAGTCAGCGGCGAAAAAGCGGTTATCCCTAACGTCGATTTTATTCAGCAAGAAGTACTAAACCTTTTATAACCCCCCGTCATTCCCGCGAAGGCGGGAATCCAGCCTGCATGCTTATGCTGTCCGGGATACATATGGCCTCATTGCACCAAAGGCGGCAATAGCAGTGCAAAGTAGGATTAATCAATGGGGAGACTCGTTTTTAGTGGTTACTCTGCAGGCTTGGGGTTTGTTAAATGGTCCCGCTGATGAGCCGGGGGTAGGGCTTACATATCTCCCCAGGTATGCTGCAATAAACTAATCGCCGCCAGCGGCGCAGTTTCAGTTCTTAATACCCTCGGCCCTAATCGCAGTGCTGCAAAATTATATTGCTCAGCAGCAGTAATTTCCCTCTCACTCAAACCACCTTCAGGCCCAATTAACAAGGCCGTGCTGCTGGCCGCCTGTGTTGAGTCCAATGCCTGTTCAGTCCGATGATGTAAAACAAATTTACGATCAGCTTCTACCGCCTTGATCCAATTATCCATCGTGCTTAAAGCATTAACCGCAGGTATACGGTTACGCCCGCACTGCTCACAGGCACTAATCACTATCTGCTGCCAGTGCTGCAATTTTTTCTCCAGCCGTTCGCCTTTTAATTTAACTTCGGTGCGCTCGCTGGTTAATGGAGTAATTGTAGTAACACCAAGCTCGGTGGCTTTTTGCATCACTAAATCCATACGGTCACCTTTGGAGATGGCGATGCCTAAATGGATGGATAGGGGGGATTCGTTATTAATGTTGTCGCATGCTTCGGTGCGGATAGTGACAGACTTTTTTTCAACCGCCTCAATAGTCGCGTTATATTGATTACCGTCGCCGTTAAAAACAATAAGCGGAGCGCTGGGTTTAAGGCGGAGGACTTTACTTAAATAATGGCTGGGTTTTTCATCAAGGGTGATGAGTTGGTGGGGGCTGAGTGTTGTGTTGAGAAAAATACGGCTTATACGCATAGTGTCGTCGTCCGTCATTCCCGCGAAGGCGGGAACCCAGTGCTGTCAATTTTCGCTTTAGCGGAAATAACAGCATAAGCATGCAGCCTGGATTCCCGCCTTCGCGGGAATGACATTATTTCGGGTTATAAACCCAGATTCTGCCAAATAGTTTTATTCGGTTCAATCTGGTTCATGGTATAAAAATGAATGCCCGGTGCGCCATTGGCTAATAGTTGTTCACACAATCTTGTCACAACTTCAGTACCAAAGGCAGCAATGCTGTCTTTATCATCACCATAGCCTTCCAACTTTTTGCAAACCCAGCGTGGAATTTCCGCGCCGCAGTTTTTAGAAAAACGGGCAAGGTTTTGGTAATTGGTAATTGGCATAATACCCGGGTAAATCGGTTTATCGATACCCGCTTGCTGGCATTGCTCGATAAAATAAGAATAGGCATCCGCATTATAAAAGTACTGGGTAATTGCGCTATTGGCTCCGGCATCAAATTTGCGCTTTAGAAATTGAATATCAGCATCATAGCTTTCTGCATCCGGATGAATCTCCGGATAAGCAGCTACTTCTAAATGGAAATGGTCGCCAGTATGCTTACGAATAAACTGAACAAGTTCTTCTGCATAAATTAAACGCTGCGCCCCCATGCCTGAAGGCATATCGCCACGTAGGGCCACAATACGATTAATGCCCGCATCTTTATAATCATTAATCAGCTCTAATATAGAAGCTTCATCGTCACCACCAAAAGATAAATGCGGTGCTGTTGAAATACCTTCATTAGTCATTGTTAAAACAGTATCTTTGGTGTTGTCCCGGGTTGAGCCGCCGGCACCATAAGTGACCGAGAAAAAATCCGGGCCTAATTGGTTTAACTCTTGACGAACCGTTTGTAATTTTTCCCGGCCAACGTCAGTCTTGGGCGGGAAAAATTCAAAACTAAAGCGCTTGTTATCGCTCATAATGGTTAACCTATAATCTTAAAATTTTTGCTGTCACCCCCGCGGAGGCGGGGGCCCAGCCTGCATGCACCTCTGGATTCCCGCCTTCGCGGGAATGACGGTTTATGCGTATTTAGTACTTATAACTCTCGACTTTGTATGGACCATCAGCCGGCACATTGATGTAGTCAGCCTGCTCTGCAGTCAGCTGAGTAATCACGCCGCCAAAGCCCTTCACCATATCCGCTGCCACTTCTTCGTCCAGCTTCTTCGGTAGTACTTCCACCGTAATCGCACTCGCCTTCATCCCCGCTTCCAGATCTGCAAACTTGCGCTCAAATAAATAAATCTGCGCTAATACCTGGTTGGAAAATGAGCCGTCCATAATGCGTGATGGGTGGCCGGTTGCGTTACCCAGGTTTACCAATCGGCCCTCTGATAACAGAATTAAATGATCATTCGCGGCTTCATCGCGGTAAACCTTATGAACCTGCGGCTTAACCTCTTCCCATTTCCAGTTCTCACGCATATACGCCGTGTCGATTTCATTATCGAAGTGGCCGATATTACAAACCACCGCGCTATTTTTTAGTGAGCGCAAGATCGCCGAGTCACAGACATTAAAGTTACCGGTGGTAGTCACTACCAAATCCGTGTTCTCTAATAGTGCTTTGTTAGTATCTTCAACCTTGCCGGTGTTAACACCATTGTTGTAAGGAGAGACCACTTCAAAACCGTCCATACAAGCCTGCATCGCACAGATAGGATCAATCTCGGTCACTTTTACAATCATGCCTTCCTGATTTAATGACTGGGCAGAACCCTTGCCCACATCGCCGTAACCGATAACCAGGGCTTTCTTGCCTGCTAGCAAGTGGTCAGTACCACGCTTGATGGCATCATTTAAAGAATGGCGACAACCGTACTTGTTATCGTTCTTGGCCTTGGTGACTGAATCGTTAACATTGATCGCTGGAACTTTAAGCGTACCTTTGTCCAGCATTTCTTGTAGACGGTGAACACCGGTTGTTGTTTCTTCAGTAATACCGTGAATGCTATCTAACATGCTGCTGTACTTTTCGTGCAACATCAGCGTTAAATCACCACCGTCATCCAGAATCATATTCGCATCCCATGGCTGGCCGTCTTTTAGGATAGTTTGCTCAAGACACCAGTCGTACTCTTCTTCGGTTTCGCCTTTCCAGGCAAACACCGGTACGCCGGCAGCGGCGATAGCGGCAGCAGCATGATCCTGGGTTGAGAAAATATTACAAGAAGACCAGCGCACCTCAGCACCCAGCTCCACCAGTGTTTCAATCAGTACGCCCGTCTGGATAGTCATATGGATACAACCCAAAATCCTGGCACCGGCCAAGGGCTTGCTGGCGCTATACTTGGCACGCATTGCCATTAACGCTGGCATTTCTGTTTCAGCAATATCGAGTTCTTTACGGCCCCAATCGGCCAGTGAAATATCAGCAACTTTATAATCTGTAGTCATTGTCTTTTTCCTTCAATTAATTCAAAGATGTAATTAGGTGTTTAAGGCCGCTTTTAAGGCGTCAGCGCGGTCAGTTTTTTCCCAGGTGAAAGCGGTAAACGTATCTGATTTCTCTGTGCCGTTTTCATCGGTCCAAGTGTAAGTGTGTTCAAACGGCTCACGACCGAAGTGACCGTAGGCTGCTGTTAATTGGTACATGGGGTGCTGAAGGTCCAGCATAGTGGTGATGGCATAGGGGCGTAGATCGAAGGTCTTGCGAATCGCTTCGATCAGCAGGTCGTCAGATACCGTGCCGGTACCGAAAGTGTTAACCGCAATAGACGTAGGTTCTGCAACACCAATTGCGTAAGACACTTGAATCTCACAACGGTCTGCAAGACCGGCAGCAACAACGTTCTTGGCAACATAGCGGCCAGCGTAAGCCGCTGAACGGTCAACCTTTGAGGGGTCTTTGCCAGAGAATGCACCACCACCGTGACGAGCCATGCCGCCGTAGGTGTCGACGATAATCTTACGGCCAGTCAAACCACAGTCACCGACAGGGCCACCGATAACGAAGTTACCGGTTGGGTTAATGTGGTACTCAGTACATTCGTGTAACCACTCTGCAGGCAGTACCGGCAGGATAATGTTTTCAAGGATGGCTTCGCGTAGGTCTTCCAAAGAAATGTCTGGATCGTGCTGGGTAGAAAGAACCACCGCATCAATCGCTACTGGCTTGCCGTCTTCATAGCGCAGGCTGACCTGTGATTTGGCATCGGGACGCAACCACGGCAATACACCGTCTTTACGAAGTTGAGCCTGGCGCTCTACTAAACGGTGAGAGTAGTACACCGCCGCCGGCATCAAGGAATCGGTTTCATTGGTGGCATAACCAAACATCAAACCCTGGTCGCCGGCACCCTGGTCTTCAGGCTTGGCGCGGTCAACACCCACATTGATATCCACAGACTGCTTACCGATGGCGTTTAATACCGCACAGCTGGCGCCGTCAAAGCCTACTTCTGAACTGTCGTAGCCAATACCGGTGATCACATCGCGGATAATATCTTCAAGGTCAACATAGCAAGAGGTGGTTAACTCACCGGCTACGATAGTCATACCGGTTTTAACCAAAGTTTCAACCGCCACACGAGCTACCGGGTCGCGGCAGATAATCGCATCCAGTACCGCATCGGATATCTGGTCAGCCATTTTGTCGGGGTGGCCTTCAGAGACTGACTCTGAAGTAAATACTGAATATTCTGACATATGAATTCCTCTTAATGTCGTCTGTGTCTTTATCAATAAAAAATTAAATTTTAATAAACTGTCTAATCTGAACTCTAAAGCCATTACGTTGGGCTAAATAAATATTTTCACCGGTTTTAAATCCGGCATCAGCGGCCCACTGGGTTAAATCTTCCGGCTCAAATCCCAGCCATAAATCTCCACAGGATTCTCTTGCCCAACTTTGGTCATGGCTGCATAAATCTGTGACAAAAAGTTGGCCGCCGGTTTTCAGGGCAGCGGCCATATCGTAAAAAATTTCAGCGGGGGAGGGTGTATGGTGTAGCACCATATTAATAGCTACACAGTCCGCATTCAGTTGCTGGACTTGTGTGTTTTTGGTGTCGCCGTAAATAAAATCAATATTGGCCAGTGCGCTTTGCTGGGCAAAGTGAGCGGCCTTATCTAACATTTGTTGTGAATTATCCAGCGCATAGACCTGTTGAAAACGCGGTGATAATTCCGCTAAAAAGGCGCCTTCACCGGGGCCGACTTCTAACGCTATACCACTGTTGCTGGTACTGAAGCTTCTGCTAATAAGGTCAATCGTATTATGGCCATAAAGCTCATACGCGGCGATCTGCTCTTGCTGCTGGCTAAACATATCCGCGTTTTCAGTAAAGAATAGTTCTGAGCTGGCCGCCCGTTCCTTTTGCACCGCATCGACTTTGCTTTGCATTGGCTCAGAGATAGCCTGCTGGTCAATGGTGTGATGGAGGGCTTGTTGTAATTCATTAAGTTGGGGGTTGCTGCTGCGGTTAGCACGCCGGTAAAAAATGGTATTGCCTTCACGGCGGGTTTTTACCAAACCTGCATTGGCCAATATCTTAAGGTGGTGGCTCATGCCGGACTGTTTGGTATCGAAAATACTACACAGTTCCAACACACCGTAAGAGTCATGACTCAGCACCTTCAATACGTCAAGGCGCAACTGGTCAGCACTGGCTTTACAGAACATCAGCAGGCTCTGCGGGTCGGCTGAAGCGGCTGGCAACGTGCTTATTGTGTTGTTGGCTTTGGTAGTCATGGCGAGGGATAATAGCAGTACTTCATATCTATATCAAAATATTTTGATATAGATTGCTGAAAAATGAGCCCCAAGCCAAGGAAAACCCCTCCTCAGCCAGCTAAAAGCCCATGATTAGTGGCTTTCCAGAGATTTTTTTCCCCTTAGCGATTGCCGTACGGTCGCCGGTAGGGGAAAATACCGCCTTTTTCCCAGCCCCTCTTTAGGAGTCTTAATAGATGCCCTCTCGTAGCGAATTAGCTAACGCCATCCGCGCCCTCAGTATGGACGCCGTACAACAGGCCAATAGTGGCCACCCCGGTGCCCCAATGGGTATGGCCGATATTGCTGAAGTTCTATGGAATGACTATCTGCAGCATAACCCCGCCAACCCCAACTGGGCTGACAGAGACCGTTTTGTATTATCTAACGGCCACGGTTCCATGCTGATTTATTCGCTGTTGCACCTTAGCGGTTATGAACTGCCGATGGAGGAGTTAAAGAACTTCCGCCAGATGCATTCTAAAACGCCGGGTCACCCGGAGTATGGTTATGCGCCCGGTATTGAAACCACCACCGGCCCATTAGGGCAGGGCATCACCAACGCCGTAGGTATGGCTGCCGCTGAAAAAATTCTGGCTGCGCAATTTAACCGCGATGGCCACGAAGTGGTTGATCACTATACCTATACCTTTTTAGGTGATGGCTGCTTAATGGAAGGTATCTCCCACGAGGCTTGCTCACTGGCGGGCACGCTTGGCCTTGGCAAGTTGATTTGTTTCTACGATGACAACGGTATTTCCATCGATGGTGAAGTTGAAGGCTGGTTTACTGATGATACCCCCAAGCGTTTTGAGGCTTATGGCTGGCATGTTATTCCCGCCATCGATGGCCATGACTCTGAAGCTATTAAAGAAGCTATAGAAGCCGCCCGTGCCGAAACCGGCAAGCCCACCATGATTTGCTGTAAAACCATTATTGGTAAAGGCTCCCCGAATAAGCAGGGTAAAGAAGATTGTCACGGCGCGCCTTTAGGTGCGGATGAAATTGATCTGGTGAGAGAAACTTTAGGCTGGTCACATCCTCCTTTCTTTGTGCCTAGCGATGTTTATGCTGGCTGGAGCGCTAAAGATAAGGGCGCGCAACTGGAACAACAGTGGAACGACCGCTTTGATGCCTATGCAGAAGCCCACCCTGAACTGGCGGTAGAATTTGCCCGCCGCCTAAGCGGTGACCTACCTGAAAACTTTGCCGAGCAAGCCGATGCTTATATCCGCGGGCTACAAAATGACGGTGTATCCGTCGCATCGCGTAAGGCCTCACAAAACACCTTAAACGCCTACGGCCCATTGCTGCCAGAAATGCTGGGCGGCTCTGCGGATTTGGCCGGTTCCAATCTGACTCTCTGGAGTGGCTCAAAAGGTGTGACTGCGGATGATGCTTCAGGCAACTACTTATTCTACGGCGTGCGTGAATTTGGTATGTCGGCGATGATGAACGGTATTGCACTACACGGCGGTTTTATTCCTTACGGTGCAACCTTCCTAATGTTTATGGAATACGCTCGCAACGCCGTACGTATGGCGGCATTAATGCAGCAGCGCAGCATTTTTGTTTATACCCATGACTCTATCGGTTTAGGCGAAGATGGCCCAACTCACCAGCCGGTTGAGCAGCTGACTTCATTGCGCTCTACACCGAACCTGGATACCTGGCGTCCCTGTGATGCGGTTGAATCAGCCGTATGTTGGAAAGAAGCTCTTGAACGTGCCGATGGCCCCGCCGCATTAATCTTCTCCCGCCAGGGTTTGGCACACCAGGCCCGCGATGATAAGCAGTTAAGCAATATTTCTCGCGGTGCTTATATCCTTAGCGATTGTGACACGGATCCCGATGCCATCATTATTGCCACCGGTTCAGAAGTGCAGTTAGCGCTAGACGCTAAAGCTGTATTGGAACAGCAGGGGCGCAAAATTCGCGTTGTCTCTATGCCGTCTACCTCTGTGTTTGATCGTCAGGATGTGGTTTATAGAGAGTCTGTTTTGCCGAGTAATGTTTTACCGCGGGTTGCGGTTGAAGCTGGTCATAAAGATTTCTGGTACAAATATGTGGGCCTTGATGGTCGTATTGTGGGGATGGAAACCTTTGGTGAGTCAGCCCCCATCAAAGACTTGATGGAACACTTTGGCTTTACCGTTGATGCCGTGGTTGAAGCGGTAGAAGATGCGCTGGGTTAATTGATGACTGAGGCGGGTGCTGCTATTCGTATAGCAATCAATGGTTATGGTCGTATCGGGCGCTGTGTGCTGCGCGCCCTTTATGAGTCTGGCCATCATCCGGCTATGCAGGTTGTAGCGATTAACGAGCCTGCGGATTTGGCAACCATTGCCCATTTAACCAAGTACGATAGTACTCACGGGCGTTTTCCAGCCTCGGTTGAAACTGATGGCAGCAACTTATTGGTTAATGGTGATGTGATTGCGGTAAGCCACCATGATGATTTGGCTGCTATCGACTGGTCAGCGGCAAAGCCGGACCTGGTGCTGGAATGTACTGGCCACTTTGCATTGGAACAGGAACTAAAAACTCATCTGGCAGCCGGCGCTAACAAAGTCCTGCTGTCACAACCGGGCATGGCACCCATCAAACCCATAGTGATGGGCCTTAACCAACAGTCGATCACACCGCAGGAGCAGATACTGTCTGCCGCCTCCTGTACCAGCAACTGTATTACACCGGTTATTGATGTACTTAACCGTGCATTGACCATTGAGTCAGGCGTGATCACCACCATTCACTCGGCCATGAACGACCAGCCAGTGATTGATGCTTACCATCACACCGACTTACGCAAAACCCGAGCGGCTGGTCAGTCAATTATTCCAGTCGACACCGGCTTGGCCGCAGGTATAGGCCGTATTCTTCCCGAGATGGAAGGCAAGTTTGAAGCGCGAGCCCTAAGAGTGCCCACCATCAATGTCTCTGCCATGGAGCTGTCTATCGTGGTTGCCGATGCTGCCAGCGTTGAAACTGTGAATAATGCGTTGCGCCAGGCCGCCCAGAGTGACTTAATAGGCATCCTTGGCTATAGCGATGAGCCGCTGGCGTCCTGTGATTACAATCACGATGCTCGCTCATGCATAGTTGATGCGGGTCAAACCCGCGTTAGCGGAAATATGATTAATGTATTGGTATGGTTTGATAATGAATGGGCCTATGCCAACCGTATGCTGGATATTGCCGCCCAGTGGTTACAGCAATAGTGGTTACAACAATAATAAATAACCATTGAATAGATTCAGGAGAGAGTGAAATCGATGTCCAGCAGTGTAATTAAAATGAGTGACCTGGATCTTGCCGGCAAGCGAGTATTGATCCGTGAAGATTTGAATGTACCCATTAAAAATGGCGCAGTTAGCAGCGATGCCAGAATCCGCGCCGCCTTACCCACTATCCAGCAGGCATTAAATGCCGGCGCCAAAGTGATTGTGATGTCACATCTGGGACGTCCCACCGAAGGTGAGTTCGAGCAGCAGTTTTCCATGCAGCCCGTTGCCGACCATTTAGGCAAACTGTTAGGTCGCAATGTACCCGTTATTAAAGATTGGCAAAACGGTCTTGAACTGGCCGATGGTGAGCTCGCCCTATTAGAAAATGTACGCTTTAATCCCGGCGAGAAAAAAGATAACCAGGAACTCTCCAAAGCCTACGCCAGCCTTTGCGATATTTTTGTAATGGATGCCTTCGGTACCGCGCACCGCGCACAGGCATCAACGCATGGTGTTGCCCGGTTTGCACCCGTTGCCTGTGCTGGCCCTCTACTAGCTGGCGAGTTAGATGCACTAGCAAAAGCCTTAGCCAATCCTGCACGCCCAATGGTAGCGATTGTTGGTGGCTCAAAAGTATCTACCAAGCTAACTGTTTTAGAAACACTGTCTGATGTTGTTGATCAGTTAGTCGTCGGCGGAGGTATTGCCAATACTTTCCTGGCGGCAAGTGGAAAGCCAGTAGGCAAATCATTATGCGAACACGACTTAATCGATGATGCCAAAAAACTGATGGCCAAAACCCATATCCCGGTACCCACCGATGTAGTTACCGGGAAAGAATTTTCTGAAACCGCCGCCGCCGAATTAAAATCAGCGGACGATGTTGCCGATGACGATATGATTTTTGATATCGGTCCTGATACCGCAACACAAATTGCCGATATTTTGAAAAACGCTAAAACCATTTTATGGAATGGCCCGGTAGGGGTGTTTGAATTTGACCAGTTTGCCGATGGCACCAAAGCCCTTAGCGAAGCTATTGCCAGTAGCGAAGGATTTTCCCTCGCTGGCGGTGGTGATACCTTGGCGGCCATCGACAAATATAATATTGCCGGGAAAGTGTCTTACATCTCCACCGGTGGTGGTGCTTTTCTTGAATATGTAGAGGGTAAAGTATTACCCGCTGTAGCGATCTTAGAAACTCGCGCCGCAGAATAAATAAACATTAAACACAATAATAAAAATATCAAACAATAGAGACACTATTAAAGGAACAAGACAATGGCACTAGTATCTATGCGTCAACTACTGGACCACGCCGCCGAATATAATTACGGCGTACCAGCATTTAATGTAAATAACCTTGAGCAAACCCGCGCCATTATGGAAGCGGCCCGCGAAACAAACAGCCCGGTAATTATGCAAGCCTCTGCCGGCGCTCGTAAGTATGCCGGCGCACCGTTTTTGCGCCATATGATTTTAGCGGCAATTGAAGAGTTTCCTGAAATCCCGGTGGTAATGCACCAGGATCATGGTACCAGCCCTTCCGTTTGTCAGCGTTCTATTCAGTTAGGTTTTTCATCGGTAATGATGGATGGCTCACTGGAAGCTGATGGTAAAACGCCATCGAGCTATGAATACAATATTGATGTGACTCGTCGCACCGTTGATATGGCCCACGCTTGTGGCGTTTCTGTTGAGGGTGAATTGGGTTGTCTGGGTTCATTAGAAACCGGTCAAGCTGGTGAAGAAGATGGTGTTGGCGCAGAAGGCACTTTATCTCATGACCAAATGCTAACCGACCCTGAAGAAGCCGCAGACTTTGTACAAAAAACGCAGGTAGATGCCTTAGCGATTGCCTGTGGTACTAGTCACGGTGCTTACAAATTTACTCGCCCGCCAACAGGCGATATCTTAGCGATTGACCGCATCAAAGATATTCACTCACGCATCCCCGGCACTCATTTGGTGATGCACGGTTCATCTTCAGTACCGCAAGAGTGGTTGGCCATCATCAATGAATTCGGCGGTGAAATTCCTGAAACTTACGGTGTCCCCGTTGAACAAATTGCCGAAGGCATCAAGCACGGCGTACGTAAAATCAATATCGATACCGATTTACGTTTAGCCTCAACCGGTGCTATCCGTCGCTTTATGGCGCAGAACAAATCAGAATTTGATCCGCGTAAATATTTGCAGCAAACCATTAACGAAATGAAAGCGATTGTTATTGCTCGTTATGAAGCTTTTGGTACAGCGGGTAATGCGGACAAAATTAAAGCCGTTAATTTAGAAGATATGTTTAAGCAGTACGAAAGCGGCTCTTTAGATGCAAAAATAAAGTAACATCACACTATGCCGTCATTCCCGCGAAGGCGGGAATCCAGCGGCACTAGATCCCCGCCTTCGCGGGGATGACAACAACTAAAAACTTTGATGCATGAACCTAGATGCCCTAGTCGCCAACATAAAAAGCCTTGATCCCACAAGGCCACCCGCTACCAGCGATGCAGAGCGAGAGTACTTTCGTTTCTACGGCATTAACTTCGAAGAAAAAAACAACCATATCACCCACCATTTCGGCCATATCCCCTGTGACCGTTTCGATATCGTCGCCCATTATTATGAAAACAAACTCGCCGTAGAAACCTGTTTTATCGTCCATGGTTTTTACGACCATGCTGGCTTATACGGCAATATTATCGACTACTGCCTAAAAAGGAACTTTTCTGTAGTGATTTTTGATTTGCCCGGCCATGGTTTATCTACAGGTGAAAGGGCCAGCATTGCTAGCTTTGAAGATTATCAGTTGGTTTTGGCGAGTGTGTTGTTGTTTTTTAAGGGCAAGGCACCATCACCCTGGAATGCTATTGGCCAAAGCACTGGCTCTGCCATCTTGATGGATTTTTTACTGTCCGGTGAGAAAATTTTTGCTAAAACGGTGTTGCTGGCGCCGCTGGTTCGGCCAAGAGGCTGGCCGGTTTCAAAAGTCATTTATACTGTAGCTAAACCCTGGTTGTCACATATTAAAAGAAAATATGCCGATACCAGCAATGACCAGGTCTTTCATGATTTTATTCAATATAAAGACCCCTTGCAGGCAAGGCGTTTACCGTTGCAGTGGGTAGGGGCATTAAAGCAGTGGATAAGAAAGTTTATCACGGCTAAGCCCAGTCCGTTAAAGCCGTTGGTGATTCAGGGTATGTCAGATGTTACGGTTGACTGGCCCTACAATATTGGTTTGATCCAAAAGAAGTTCCCTAAAGCAAAAATAGTTTATTTAAAAACAGCAAAGCACCATCTGGCCAACGAGTCAGAGGTGATCAGAAAAACGATATTCTCGGCCCTGGATATATATTTTTCACCGGAACAATAGGTATGTCAGCAGCTTTTCCGCGGCTATTGCTGGTTAATTTAGCAAAAAAAACCGAATTGGTTTGTGTTGCTGTGGTTTAGAGCAGCTGTTTAGAACAGCACCCGGCAGCGGATAGTGCCATTGACTTCACTTAACTTCTTCAGGGCAAGTTCACTGTATTCCGCATCTATATCAATCACCACATAACCAATATCTTTGGTTGTCTGCAAATACTGCGCACGAATATTAATTTCATTCTCAGCAAATACCTGGTTAATGGCCGACATGACACCGGGCACATTGCGGTGAGTGTGAAGTAAACGGTGCATATTGGTATGTGCAGGCAGCGCAACTTCCGGGAAATTAACCGAAGAGGTTGATGTACCGTTATCACTATAACGAGCCATTTTTTCCGCCACTTCCAAACCAATATTTTCCTGCGCTTCCATGGTGCTGCCACCGATATGGGGTGTTAGGAAAACATTATCAAACTTTCTTAAGGGCGAAATAAATTCATCGTCATTGGATTTGGGTTCAACGGGGAATACATCGATAGCTGCACCGGCAAGGTGGCCAGACTCTAATGCAGCCGCCAGGGCGTCGATGTCAATCACGGTACCGCGGGATGCGTTAATTAAGATCGCATCCTTTTTAATTTGCGCCAGTTCCTGTTCGCCAATCATATTTTTTGTAGAGCCGGTTTCTGGTACATGCAAACTGACGATATCGGATTTGGCTAATAACTCACTTAAGCTGGCCACTTGCATGGCATTGCCCAAAGGCAGCTTACTGGTGACATCATAAAACACCACCTGCATGCCTAATGATTCAGCAATAACACCCAGCTGCATACCAATGCTGCCATAGCCAATGACGCCTAATTGTTTGCCGCGGATTTCAAAGGAACCGGCAGCAGATTTTTGCCAAACGCCGCGGTGGGCCAGAGCATTCTTTTCGGCAACACCACGCAATAATAAAATCGCTTCGGCAATTACCAGCTCCGCCACACTGCGAGTGTTAGAGAAGGGGGCGTTAAATACCACAATGCCTTTCTCAGTGGCGGCGGTCAGGTCGATCTGGTTGGTACCTATACAGAAGCAGCCAATGGCTATTAGCCTGTTGGCATGGCCCAGTACTTCTTCAGTCAGCTGGGTGCGCGAGCGAATGCCGACAAAGTGAGCATCGGCTATTTCCGCTTTTAGTTGGTCTTCAGGTAACGCCTTGGGGTGGGTGACGATATTGGTATAGCCCGCTGCGGTTAGGGTGTCGATAGCCGACTGGTGTACGCCTTCCAATAACAGGAATTTGATCTTGCTTTTGTCGAGTGATGTCTGGCCCATGGCGGCTGGCTCCTGAGGTAACAAGGCGATTAATAATCGGTTGAAAAAGGGATGTTTTGCAAAAAGGCGCGTATGGTATCATACCCGTCTTATTCTGCTACCACCCGTTTACCCCATAAGGTCTATAAATGAGCGAAATACCCACGCTATCAGCCGCTGTGCTGGATTCACTGCAACAGATTGTTGGTACCGATAAAGTGCGTCAGGATGACGAGGCCCTAGCTACCTTTGGCACTGACTGGACCAAGGTCTACCAGCCCCAGCCCAGCGCCATTGTCTTTCCAAAGACAATAGAGCAGGTACAAGCTATTGTGTGCCTGGCCAATGAGCATAAGTTGGCCCTGGTGCCTTCCGGTGGTCGTACCGGTTTATCTGCCGGTGCAGTGGCGGCTAACGGTGAGATTGTGGTGGCTTTTGATTACATGAACCAGATCTCCGATTTTGATCCGGTTGATCGCAGTGTAATTTGTCAGGCGGGCGTTATTACTGAGCAGTTACAAATGTACGCCGAGGAGCAGGGCCTGTTCTATCCGGTGGATTTTGCCTCCAGTGGTTCCAGTCAAATCGGCGGCAATATCAGCACCAATGCCGGCGGTATTAAGGTGATTAAATACGGCATGACCCGCGATTGGGTGGCGGGCTTAAAAGTTGTTACTGGCAATGGCGATATAGTTGACCTCAATCGCGGCCTGATGAAAAACAATGCCGGTTATGATTTGCGCCAACTGTTTATTGGTGCCGAAGGGACTTTAGGTTTTGTGGTTGAGGCGACTATGCGTTTATCACGCCAGCCAAGTAATCTAACAGCATTGGTATTGGGCGTTCCCGAGTTTTCAGCGATTATGGATGTTTTAAATACCTTCCAGTCTGAAATGGATTTAACCGCTTTTGAATTTTTCTCAGAAAAAGCGCTGCAGAAAGTGGTAGCCCATGCAGACTTACAGCGCCCTTTTGAAACAGAAGCTGAGTTTTATGCTTTATTAGAATTTGAAAATACTAATGAAGAAACAGAAGCGCTAGCGATGAGTTTATTTGAGCGCTGTATGGAAGAGGGCTGGGTATTAGATGGCACCATGAGCCAAAGCATTGAGCAGCTGAATACTTTATGGCGCTTGCGGGAAGATATTTCTGAAACCATTTCCCAGTGGACGCCTTATAAAAACGATATTTCTACGGTAATTTCAAAAATCCCTGATTTCTTATCGGAAGTCGAAGCGGTGGTGAATAAAGAATACCCCAATTTTGAAATTATCTGGTTTGGCCATATTGGCGATGGCAATGTGCATTTAAATATTCTTAAGCCTGATGATTTGGCGAAAGAAGAATTTTTTGAGCAGTGTAATAGAGTGAGCAAGTGGGTCTTTGAGATTGTTGAAAAATATCAGGGCAGTGTCTCAGCTGAACATGGTGTGGGGCTGACCAAGAAAGCCTATTTGCCTTATTCGCGCAGTGAGATTGAAATTGCTCTAATGAAGCAGGTAAAACAGGTTTTTGACCCGAATGGTGTCATGAACCCGGGTAAAATATTTGATTAACCCTTTGTCGTCCCCGCGCAGGCGGGGACCCAGATTCCCGCCTGCGCGGGAATGACGGTGCTTTGAGGTTTTCCTATTGCAAACATATAGTCATCAATTAGCTTCAGATATTCTCTGCACCGATCAGTTAGGTAAAATTGTCTGCGTTGGTCGTAACTATGCCGACCATGCCAAAGAATTAAATAATCCAGTCCCTAAGCAGCCGCTGTTATTTATTAAGCCAGCAACGGCAGCTGTTTCTATGTATCAACCTATTGCCATACCCCAGAACCTCGGCGCCTGCCATCATGAGTTGGAGATGGCGATATTAATTGGTGAGCCTTTAACGCAGGCCTCAGAACAGCAAGTAGAGAAGGCGGTTGTTGGTATTGCATTAGGTCTGGATTTAACACTGCGTGATGTTCAGGATGAGTTAAAAGCAAAAGGCCAGCCCTGGGAAAGAGCAAAGGCGTTTGATGGCTCTTGTCCTTTGTCGGCTTTTATAGAAGCCGATGGTGTTGATCTTCAGGCTTTGGATATCCAGCTGGAGATCAATGGCGTGTTAAAGCAATCTGGTAATACTGGTGGTATGTTATTTTCTGTAGTGACTTTGTTACAAGAGATTAGCCGGAGTTTTACCTTGCTGCCGGGTGATGTGGTTTTGACCGGCACACCGGCGGGGGTTGGCCCTTTGCAAAATGGTGACCGCTTAAAAGCCAGTTTGGGTGATTTAATCACTATAGAAACCACCGTCATTCCCGCCGTCGCGGGAACGACGGGTGGTGGAATCTAAGTGGTAAATTCATTGACCATTGAAGCCAAGTGACTGGCAGCTTCCTTAAGCTCAGTACTGGCCTGATCCACCTCTTTAATCTGGTGCTCAGAACTTTTGGCTACATCAGAAATATTAACCACATTGCGAGAAATTTCCTGGGATACCGACATCTGTTCATCGGTGGCGGTAGCAATTTGGCTGTTCATTTCTGTGATCATTGAAACCGCACCGGAAATAGCCATTAATGAGGCGCCCGCTTTTTCTGCTTCGCTAACGGTGCGTTCCATTACCTCAGTACCATCGGCCATATTCTTAACCGCGTCTTGAGTTCCGTCTTGCAGGCGCTCAATCATTTCCTGAATTTCTTGCGTGGACTCTTGAGTCCGTTGCGCCAGTGAGCGCACTTCATCGGCTACAACCGCAAAGCCCCGGCCCTGTTCACCGGCTCGCGCCGCCTCGATAGCTGCGTTTAAGGCCAGTAGGTTGGTTTGTTCGGCAATGCTGCGAATAACATCCAGTATCGATCCGATAGTCGAGCTGTCATCGGCAACCCGATTGATGACATCACTGGCATTATTAATACGGGCGGAAAGGCTGTTAATAGAGTGAATAGCCTGCTCAAGAATTTGTGTGCCTTCGTCGGTTTCACGGTTGGCTTCCGTCGCCGCTTCAGCTGCTTGTTGGGCATTGCGGTTAACTTCTTCAATTGCGTTGGTCATTTCGGTGGAAGCGATGGCTACCTGGTCGGTTTCACGGTTTTGAACGGTGACGCCTTCACGGGTCAACTCGGTGGTATTAGACAGGATGCTGGCATAGACCTGCAGCTGGCTACTAGTCGTGCCCACATCTTCAATAATGTCGTGGAATTTATCCATCATCCGCTGGAAAGCGCTGGCAACCTGGCCGATTTCATCTTTTTGCTCAATGCAGACTTTAACGGTGAGATCCTGGTCGCGGTCCACCTGCTCAATCAGGGTGCGTAGTTCATTTAGCGGGCCCGAGATGCTGCGGCCTACCCATACACCGGAGGCAACCATAATAATAATAGCGACAGCACCCACGGTAATCGAAACACTCAAAGAGTCATCGTAAACCTGTTGGGCAGCGGTGCGCTCCTGCCTGGCTATCTTTAATTGCAGTTCAATCAAGGTGGCAATTTGCTCGGCGATAGGGTCTATAGACTCAAACAGGCCGCTGTTGTAGTCGGTAATTAAAGTGTTGCCGCCTTCATCAAACTGCAGCGTGTCACCCATCTCTGCCAGCATTTCAGCGGCTTCGATAATAATACCTTCAGCATCCGGAAACAGCGCTTCAGTGGCTCTAACGGTCTGGCTTTCATCGGTGTTAAGGGCGCCTTTGGTGTACTGCGCCCAATTGTCTTTAATCACCTTTTGACCCCGTTCTAATTCCAGCAATGCCTGGTCCGGGCTGACCAGGCCGTTGTCCGCTTTGTTGATTGCATTGATGATAGCGGTATAGCCATCCATCGTGCTTTTAAGCTGGGTCAGGGGGACTAGCCTGTCGTCATAAATTCTTCCAACACCTTGATTTATAACAGAAAAAGAGGATAGGGATGAGACAACCAGTGCAACAATAATAACCAGTGGAATACCCACCAGAATGGCTAATCGTTGACCGACATTAAGACTTTTCATTAACGGTACACCTACATAAATTTGACGGTAAACAGGGTAACCCGATTTAACACTTTCGACAGGGATTACTTAACATATTTGACTCGTAAGTATAGGAGTAATCTCTAGTAATGCGTTATGTTGGCAGCTATTTATATCTGTTTAATGAAGATATTTTGATCTTGGCGGGGGCTGATGGTAATCAGCTTAATCGTTTAATGCCATCGGGGGTGGCCAGCAGCAATATATCTGCTGGCCTGGTGGCGAATATACCATTGGTAACGACACCGGTAATATTATTAATCTTTTGCTCGGTTTCGCCGGGATTGGGGATCATAAAGTTAAAGACGTCGAGAATAATATTGCCGTTGTCGGTAACAACACCTTCACGATATACCGGGTCACCTCCCAATTTGACCAGCTCCCTGGCCACATGACTGCGGGCCATGGGGATCACTTCTACCGGTAGTGGGAATTGCCCCAGCTGATCGACCAGCTTGCTGCCATCGGCAATGCAAACAAACTCTTTGGCCACGGCGGCTACAATTTTCTCGCGGGTTAAGGCGGCGCCACCGCCTTTAATCAAGGCAAGTTGTGGGTCAGACTCATCGGCACCATCGACATAGACGGTGATTTCATCCACCGCATTTAAGTCAAATACGGGAATGCCGTGTTTCCTCAGTCGCTCAGCGGAGGCCTCGGAGCTTGCAACGGTGGCATTGACCTGGCCTTTGATCTCCGCCAGATAATCAATAAAGTAATTAGCGGTTGAGCCGGTGCCAATACCGATTACGCTGTCGTCTTCAATTTTAGGCTTGATGTAATCCAGGGCGGCACGGGCAACGGCTTGTTTGAGTTCGTCTTGGGACATTGTCATTGTCGTCATTGATGGCGGCCTTATAGCTGAGCTAGTGAAGGTCGCCATTATAGGGTTGCTATGAATGATCGGCTACTAATAGATGGGAGATTGTGCTGAATTTTTCGTCTTAAGGTATTAGTATGCATGCTTTACAGGAGAGAGTTGCCCAATGCCACAGCGTTATATCAAGAAAATCCTCGATGCCCGTGTTTACGATGTCGCTATCGAGACGCCCATAGATGAAGCTCCATTACTGAGTAAGCGCTTTAACAACCATATTTTATTAAAGCGGGAAGACTTGCAGCCGATTTTTTCTTTTAAGCTCCGTGGCGCTTACAACAAGATGATGCATCTCAGTGATGAGGAGTTGGCCAGGGGAGTGGTTGCAGCTTCTGCGGGTAACCATGCCCAGGGGCTTGCCCTGGCAGCGTTAAAGCTTGGGGTTAAGGCGATTATCGTGATGCCCAAAACCACACCGGCAATTAAAGTGGATGCTGTACGTAGCCGCGGTGCCAAAGTGGTGCTCCATGGTGACACGTATGATGAGGCGTCTACCCATGCCAAAAAACTCGTTGAAGAAAAAGGCCTGGTCTATATCCACCCTTATGACGATCCTGATGTGATTGCCGGGCAGGGCACTATCGGCATGGAAATTTTGCGCCAACTTAGCGGCCCCCTGGATGCGATCTTTGTACCGGTGGGTGGCGGAGGTTTATTGGCGGGTGTTGCCGCCTATGTGAAATACGTTCGTCCCGATGTCAAAGTGATTGGTGTTGAGCCGGAAGATGCCGCTTGTTTAAAAGCCGCGATGGAAAAAAACCGACGCGTCACCTTGCCCCATGTCGGTATTTTTGCCGACGGTGTAGCGGTAGCGCAAATAGGCAAAGAAACTTTTCGGGTGATTCGTAAAACCGTTGATGAGGTCATTACCGCCAGCACGGATGAAATGTGCGCGGCCATAAAAGATATTTTTGATGACAACCGCTCAATCGCAGAACCGGCTGGCGCCCTGGCCCTGGCCGGCTTAAAAAAATACGTTGAGCAAAATAATGTGCAAGGCCAAACCCTGGTGGCGATTGAAAGTGGTGCCAATACCAACTTTGATCGCCTGCGTTATATTTCTGAGCGCACCGAGATTGGTGAAAAGCGCGAAGCGGTTATCAGCGTTACCATCCCCGAGCGCCCCGGCAGTTTTAAAAAGTTTTGCTCGGCTTTAGGTAAGCGCAATATCACCGAGTTTAATTATCGCTATGGTCACCAGCGTGATGCACAGATTTTTGTGGGAGTGCAGGTCACCCCCGGGGGCAATGATCGCGAAGAACTTATCGCCGGCCTTGAGGCAAAACAATACCCGGTGATGGATTTAACCGATAACGAAATGGCTAAGCTGCATATTCGTCATATGGTGGGTGGGCATGCACCGGCTGAAGTGCCAGAAGAAGTGGTCTATCGCTTTGAGTTTCCAGAGCGCCCCGGCGCCTTGCTAAACTTTTTAAGCAGGCTGGGCCAGCAGTGGAATATTTCGATGTTTCATTACCGAAATCACGGTGCGGCCTATGGTCGTGTTTTGGTGGGCTTGCAGGCCTCCAGGGCTGACCGTAAATCGCTGGAGGCTTTTTTTACCCAGTTGCAATATTCCTATCAGGAAGAGACAGATAACCCCGCTTACCAGCTATTTTTAAGTGGCCAAACCGGTGCATAGCCGAGGTCAAGTTGGTGTTATTTAGTGCGGGGCTTAATCGGGGGTTAGCCCTATTAGCTGCTGCAGCTTAAGACGGAAGTATTTAACTGTTTGAAAATATTACTAAAATAAAAAGCCTCCCCCTTTCCTGCCCCTCTGGCACGGTTCTTGAAACACTCCAGGCAATCGCCGTTATGTATCGCCATGCGTCGTAGCGAACCGTTGTTCCCGCGCAGCCGGGAATAACGCTCTTTTGCGACCGGGTTAACACAGCTTATAAAGCGGCCGTCACAAGATAGCAAACAGGGCTTTGCAGGCGGTTCGGTTTTTCTTTAGTTTTAAAGGGCAACGGCAAAACAGCCAATTAAACAGCGTTTGTCAGGGGAATAGAATATGACTAAAAATGTAGATGCACTAGCAGTAACCGTTATCTTATTTAGTGTAGGTACGGTGGTAACCGGAACTTTACAGATGTTATGGGCTTAGCTTTAGTTAATCACTTCCCTGTCAGTAGCAATGGTTGGCAGCGGAATATCCCAGCTCTCCTGTTCTAATAACTCTACTTCCTGGCACTGATGCGCCAAGCCCACCAAGTGCGGTTGTTTCATCTTCGGTATAAGCTGGCTGTTTTCAAAACAGCGATCATAAAAACCTCCTCCCATTCCTAATCGCCCACCATGGCGGTCAAAACCCACTAGCGGTAAGAACACCATATCCAGTTCAAAGGCATCTATACGTTGGCTGTTGTCGGCGGGCTCCGGTATGCCAAAGCGATTGGGGGTCAGGCGATCACCAGGTTGGTAGCGGACAAACCATAGTTCATCACCTGCTACCACAGGCAGGTAGCAGCGACGATTTTGCTGGTGTGCCATAAGCAATAAGGGGAGGGGGTCAATTTCGCCATCATTGGCCAGGTAAAAGGCGATATCCTGGTGGCGGCCAAAGAGTTCAGCACCGCTGACCTGACGCTCAAGTTGCTGGCTGGCTATCTGCTGTTGTTGTTCCGATAGTGCCCGGCGCCTGGATCTGAGGCTTTGGCGCAGTTGCTGGCGTGATGTGGACACTGGTTCCAAGATAATCGCTCTTCAGTGAGGCGTAAAATAAGAGCTTCCCAGAATACCGCTGACAACATGGCCCTTGAACCCAACGGTTCAAGGTGGTGGTTCCCGTGCTATATCGGGCTTCCCGTCGAGCAGGCATGCACGCCAATAGCACTAAAACCTCCGGGGGTAATGCGCATCGGCTCAGGGGTCTAAGCTGTCTGGCAAATATCCCAGGGAGCAGCAGCGATTATAACTGAGAAATAGGCGGCTAGTAATAAAACATCTGTCATTCCCGCGCATGCGGGAATCCAGCGCTGTAGATTTCCGCCTTGGCGGAAATAACAGCATAAGTATGCAGTGTGGGTTCCCGCCTGCGCGGGAATGACGGTGTTAGCCGATTTCTAGCTGACGAAAACGGTGCAGGGCTTCATCTAGTTTAGAGTTAAGGTTTTTTAACTGGGCGCTGCCTGGGGCTTTGGCGTTATCGTCCGCTGGGGCTGAATCGCCATCTTGCTGAATTAATTCATTGCTGATGTTTAACGCCGCCATAACGGCAATACGCTCAAGGCCAATCACTTTGCCATTGGCGCGGATATTACGCATTTGCTGGTCCAGATACCGGGCAGACTGAGCCAAGGCTTCCTGTTGTCCAGGAGGACAGGCGACTTGATACTCCTTGTCCAGTAGTTTGACGATTACAGTCTCATTGCTCACGGTTCTTGCCTCAATTACGTTTTACTACAGTGTTACTACAGTGTTACTACAGTATCACTGCGGTATTGCTGATATTTAAGATTCTTGTTCAAGCATTTTTAGGCGGGATATCATCGAATCGACCTTGTTACGAGCGATTTCAGTTTTCTCGACCAGTGACTCGCGCTCATCAACCCAGCCCGCAGCATCCGCCTTTAGGGTCCGGTTTTCCTGGTCCAGTTGTTCACACAGTTGAATCAAATCGTTGATCTTGGCCGATAAAGCTTTTAATTGTGGGTCTGCCATTTATTTCCGCCGAGCCTAACTAGGGAGTTAAAATAATAATTATAAAAATACTGCTTAAATATAGTTGTGCATGGGCGGGTGGTCAATTTAATAAAGTGTTTAAATTTCAATGGTATAGGGAATATTTGAAAAATATTTATCACTATGGGAGGCCCTTCGCATAAATCCTTGCTTAAAGCTTGGTCGATTTTGCCTTAATGAGTCGGTACTATTCGCCGCTCAATTGTATCCACGTTATAAGTAGAGAAGCCCATGTCGACCGAAATCCCTATGCCTGAATTTGACCAACTTGCCGATGTTTACTGGCGCTTAGGGGGGATGCAGTCTCCTTCGCAGCTCCATGGTTATTTGGTTGGCCAGCTCGCCGTGGGTGAAGAGTTGCAACCTGAAGTCTGGTTACAGCAGGCGGAGGTATTTATTGATGCGGTGGAGCCACCTAATGAAGGCGATGCCAAGGTATTGTTGGCTTTATATGGCGCTACCCATGGTTACTTGAAAGCCGGTGAAATGGGGCTGCAAATGCTGCTACCTGACGATGCTGCGGAAATCACCCAGCGGGTGGATTCGATTGGTCAGTGGTGCCAGGGTTTTATGGCGGGTTTCGCCCAGGGGGGAAAAGCGATTGCCGAGCAGCAGGGGCAGCAACAGTATTCTCAAGATGTGTCTGAGGCTTTAAGTGACCTTGCGGCGATTAGCCAGATTAGTCTTGGTGATGACGATACCGACTTGAACCAAAGTGAGCAGAATATTTTTGAGATAACAGAATACTTAAGGTTGGCGGCGATTACGATTTATATGGAATGTGCCCATGCCGCAAAAACGGCTGCGGGCGAGAGCGCTGAAGCCAAACCCGATGCGGTCGGCACAGTGAATAATTTGTTTGGCAAGTCGGATAATAAGTTGCATTAAGGTTCGGGCTTGTTACAGTCGTTATTTGCGCAGAAACGTCATTACCGCGAAGGTGGGAATGACAAAAGTTAAGAAAAGGCACTTATGAAGATCAGCAAAAAAGAATTTGCCCGGCGCCGTAAAAACCTGATGGCTCAAATGGAGCCGGACAGTATTGCCATCGTGCCCGCGGCCCGCGAAACCATCCGCAACCGCGATGTGGATTATCCCTTTCGTCAGGACAGCGACTTTTATTACCTGACCGGCTTTGCCGAGCCCGATGCCGTCCTGGTGTTATTACCCGGCCGTAAACATGGCCAATATATTTTATTCTGCCGCGACCGCGACCCCACCATGGAATTATGGAACGGTTACCGCGCAGGGCCAGAAGGTGCAACCGTCGACTATGCGGCGGATGATGCTTTTCCAGTCAGTGATATCGATGATATTTTGCCAGGCCTGATTGAAGGCCGCGAGCGGGTCTATTACGCCATGGGTCGCCACGCTGAATTTGATCGCAAGGTAATGAAGTGGGTGAATGTGATTCGCTCACAAGTTCGCACCGGTGCACATCCTCCGGGGGAGTTTTTAGATTTAGACCACTTGCTGCATGACTTGCGTTTATATAAAAGTGCCGCCGAAGTGCGAGTGATGAAAAAGGCCGGTCAAATTTCAGCGGCTGCGCATGTGCGTGCTATGCAACTTTGTAAACCCGGTGTGGCAGAGTATCAACTGGAAGCAGAAATACAGCATGAGTTTGGTCGCAATGGCGCACGCTTTGCCGCTTATAACTCTATTGTCGGTGCTGGTAAAAATGGCTGTATTTTGCACTACACAGAAAACCGCGATGTGATTAAAGACGGTGATTTAGTCTTGATCGACGCCGGTTGTGAATTGGAACATTACGCCGCTGATATTACTCGCACCTTTCCCGCCAATGGAAAATTTTCCAAAGAACAAAAAGCGCTTTATGAATTGGTATTAAAAGCGCAGCTTGCCGCTATTAAAACCATCAAGCCTGGCAATCATTGGAATCAATCCCACGATGCCACCGTGAAAGTGATTACCAAAGGTTTAGTTGAGTTAGGTTTACTCAAAGGCACAGTCAGCAAGCTAATAGAAAAAGAAGCCTATAAAGATTTTTATATGCACCGCGCCGGTCATTGGTTAGGTATGGATGTGCATGATGTGGGTGATTATAAAGTCGGCGATGAATGGCGCGTGCTGGAAGAAGGTATGGCCATGACCGTTGAGCCTGGTATCTATGTTGCTACCGACAATAAAAAAGTGGCCAAAAAATGGCGCGGTATTGGTATTCGTATTGAAGACGATGTGGTCGTTACCAAAGACGGCTGTGAAGTCTTAACTAAAGATGTCCCTAAAACCGTTAAAGAGATTGAAGTCTTAATGAACGAGAGTGCTGCCTAATGACCTTTAGTACTGACACTTACGATATTGTTATCGCCGGTGGTGGTATGGTGGGCGCCAGTCTGGCTTTGCAGTTAAGTTGCCATAGTCAACAACAGCTACGTATTTTAGTGGTAGAAAGCTTCCCTGTTGCTGAAAAAAAATCCTCGGAAGCCCCAACCTATAGCCCAAGCTTTGATGCACGATCAACAGCACTGTCTTATAGCAGCCAGTTAATTCTTGAGCCCTTGGGTGTTTGGCCACTGCTAGCCAGGCATAATGCAGGAATAAAAAGTATTCATGTGTCAGAGCGAGGTCAGCCGGGCTCAACCATAATGCACTCGGAAGATGTAGATTGGCCTGCCCTGGGTGGTGTGGTTGAAAATGCATGGCTGGGTAATGTATTACTTAATGCACTGCATAAAAACAATAATATTGAATTCCTTGCTCCGGCATCTGTAAAAAGCATTAACCCTCAACAGCAAGGGGTTGAGTTAACTGTAGAGCAACATGATCGTGAAAAAACCATTGGTGCCCAGTTGGCCATTATTGTCGACGGTGCCAATTCGGGTTTACGGGAAAAGCTGGGGATCAGCACTAAAGAGCATAACTACCAGCAGGCAGCACTGGTCGCCAATGTTAGTTTTACCAAGGCCCATAATGGTTGCGCCTATGAACGTTTTACTGACCAGGGTCCAATGGCTTTGTTACCACTAAGTGATAGCGAGCTTAGCCAGCCTCGCTCTGCCTTAGTATGGAGCTTGCCCAATGATCAAGCTCAACATCTATTAAGCTGTGATGAAGCGGAATTTTTACAGACCTTGCAGCAACGCTTTGGTCATCGTCAGGGCGAGTTTATTCGCGTGGGTGACCGCTTTAGCTATCCGTTAAAACTGGTTGAGGCGCAAGAGCAGGTACGCTCTGGTATTGTGGTGATGGGCAATGCGGCACATTCACTGCATCCTGTTGCCGGCCAGGGTTTTAATTTGGCGTTGCGTGACTGTGCGCGCTTAACCCAGGTGTTAGCGCAAGCTTATCAGCAAAAACACGCTCTGGGTGATCTGGGCTTATTGCAAAGCTATCAACAACAGCAATACCTTGATCAACAAAAAACCATTACCTTCTCCGATCAGTTGCCGGCTTTATTTACCCGCAAGCAATGGGCTTTAAGTTTATTTCGCGGTCTTGGCTTGGGAGTGCTTGATATTGCTCCACCATTAAAATCTCAGTTTATTCATCATGCCGCAGGTTTGCATGATGGTGCCGCACTAGGTCATCACTTATCATGAATAGCGTAAAAACCTATGATGTCATCATTGTTGGCGCAGGTATTGTTGGTGGCGCATTGGCTTGTGCCTTGGGTGGCAGTGACCTTAAGGTCGCTGTTATAGAGGCGCAGCCACTTAATACTGACTGGCCAGAACAGTCAGAGGCTATTGATGGTTTTGATGCGCGAGTCAGTGCGTTAACCCTTGCCTCCAAAAACTTTTTAAACAGCATGGGTGTGTGGGAGCTTATTGCTGGCCGCCGAGTGAGCCCTTACAGAGAAATGCATGTATGGGATGCGGAGGGCACTGGCAATATCCACTTCAATGCGCAGGATGTTAACCAACCTGTGTTGGGGCATATTGTAGAAAACCGAATTACCTCCAAAGCTTTGCTGCAAAAAATTCAACAGTACAATAACATTGATTTTATTGCCCCCGCCAAACTGGAAACTATTCAATCGGGCGATGATAGTAGTTATCAGCTATTACTTGATGATGGTCGAACACTGGATGCCGCTTTATTAGTCGCAGCTGATGGCGCCAATTCTAAAGTGCGCAACCTGGCTGGTATGGAAATGCGTGAGTGGGATTATGGCCACGACGCCATTGTAGCCACGGTTAAAAATGAAAACTCCCATCAACAAACCGCCTGGCAACGATTTTTACCTGAAGGACCGCTGGCGTTTTTACCCTTGTCCACTGCGGATCATCATCAACAATACTGTTCAATCGTCTGGTCGGCTATTCCCTCGTATGCCGAAAATTTAATGGCGTTAGATGATGCAGATTTCTCAGCCGCTTTGGGCACTGCTTTTGAAAATACCTTAGGGGAAGTGTTAGAAGTTAGCCATCGTTTTAGTTTCCCGCTTCGCCAACGTCATGCGGTGGATTATGTCAAAACCGGTTTGGCTTTGATCGGCGATGCGGCACACACTATTCATCCGTTAGCGGGACAGGGTGTAAACCTTGGCCTAATGGATGCACTGGCTTTAAGTGAAGAGTTATTGCGGGCGCAGCAGCGGCAATTAAACCCGGGCTCGCTAGCTGTGCTTGAGCGCTATCAACGCCGACGCAAAGCGGCAAACCTGTCGACCATGGCGGGGATGGAAGGCTTTAAGCGTTTATTTGAACAGCCGGCACTCCCTATTCGTTGGGCGCGCAATGTCGGTATGCGTTGGTTAAATAAAACGCCGCCGTTAAAAAACCAGCTAATAAGACAGGCGATGGGTTTATAACTTTACTGAATACCCCCACCAATTAGTTGCGGTAGAGTGTTGCAAACGTTAATGATAATAATTATCATTAACGGCTTGTTATTCTATCCATTTCAGCCTCAGGGGTTTATTCAATGCGTCGTGGTCTCCGCTATAGTTTGCTGTCTTTACTGATATTGTTGGTCGCCTGTGCTGAGCCAGAGCAACCGGCCCCTGAGTTATTGGTTTATTCCGCTCGCAAAGAACACTTAATCAAGCCCCTATTTGACCGCTTTACCGAGCAGACTGGTGTGGTGGTTCGCTATGTGACGGACAAGGCCGGGCCATTATTAACCCGCCTGCAGGCCGAGGGCGAGAATTCTCCGGCTGACCTGTTAATGACGGTGGATGCCGGTAACTTGTGGCAGGCAACGGAAGTAGGTGTATTGCAGCCTGTTGAATCCGCCATCCTCAATAGCAACGTGCCGAAGCACCTGCGGGGTCGAGATAACAGTTGGTTCTCCCTGACTATCCGTGCTCGCACCATGGTATATAACACGGATACACTATCCGCCTCAGACCTCTCCACCTATGAGGCCCTGGCCCAGCCAGAATGGGCAGGCCGCCTATGCCTTCGTACCTCCAAAAAAGTCTATAACCAATCCCTGGTGGCGACCATGATCGCCACTCTGGGTGAAGAGCAGGCCGAGCAGGTTGTAGCGGGCTGGGTCGACAATCTGGCCCTTGATCCTTTTTCTAACGACACCAAGGTGATGGAAGCCGTAGCCCTTGAACAGTGTGAAGTGGGGATAGTAAACACTTACTATTATGGTCGACTGAAGAAGCAAAAGCCCGAAATACCACTGGCCTTATTCTGGCCAAACCAGCAGGGTGAAGGGGCACAAGGTCGTGGTGTTCACGTCAATGTCTCCGGTGTGGGTATTACCCGTGCCAGCCAAAATAAGGTTTTGGCGCAGCAGTTAATCGAATGGCTTACCACCCCCGAAGCCCAGCGCATGTTGATGGACTTAAACCAGGAATACCCGGTTAACCCCGGCGTTGAAATGAATGCCGAGTTGCAGGCCTGGGGTTTATTTAAGGGTGACCAGATTGATGTTAGCGAAGCCGGTCGCCTGCAAGCTGCTGCCGTTAAATTGATGGATCGAGTGGGTTACCGATAGTGTATTTACCTAATGGCTAACCCACTTCCCGCCTCCTTCTCTTCAAGTCACCCTTATCGGGGGATGGCTACTAATGGGCAAGGTTTTCGCCGGTTAAATACTGTGGTCAAAGTAGCCGGTATTTTTACCGTGCTAATGGCAATGGCGCCGTTGATCGTTATTTTATGGAGCTGGGGTTCAGACCAAACGGAAACCTGGCAGCACCTTATCGCTACCCAATTATCTACGTTGTTACGCAATACACTGGTGCTGGTTATCGGCGTGGGTGTGGGTGTCACCGTATTGGGTGTTAGCCTGGCCTGGCTAACCGTGATGTGTGAATTTCCTGGTCGGCGCTGGTTGGATTGGGGCCTGATGCTGCCCATGGCCATGCCTGCCTACGTACTGGCCTTTGTGGTGCTGGGTATTTTTGATTTTGCCGGCCCCTTGCAACAGGGTTTGCATGCCTGGCTGGGCAGTGACTATCGCTATATCGATGTGCGCCATGAAGCGGTGGTGATAGCGGTACTGGTGCTGGTGTTTTATCCCTACGTGTATATGCTCGCCCGCAGTGCCTTTTTGGCGCAAAGCACCGATGTGATGGAAGCGGCCAGAGTATTGGGAGCCAACCGCTGGCGCGCTTTTTTTGGGGTGGCTTTGCCGATGGCGCGGCCTGCTATTGTGGCGGGCAGCTCGCTGGCGATTATGGAAACACTGGCGGACTTCGGTACCGTGGCGGTGTTTAACTACGATACCTTCACTACTGCGATTTATAAGTCCTGGTTCGGCCTGTTTAATTTGCAGGCCGCTGCGCAATTAGCTTCCCTGTTGCTATTGTTTGTTGCTTTGGCCTTGATGGCGGAAAAGCAAAGTCGCGGCCGCCGCAGCTATACCCAGTCTGGCCGTAAGCAGCATCGTTTCCGCCAGCAGCTATCTCCCTTAAAAGCCTTTGCCGCCACTGCGTTCTGTAGTGTGGTGATGTTGATTGCCTTTATTTTACCGGTGCTGCAATTACTGCAATGGGTATTGGTAGAGGGTCTGGAGTTAATCGATGCCCGTTACCTTAACCTATTGTGGCGCACTCTATTATTAGGTGGTTCTGCTGCAGTATTAACGGTTGCCCTGGCCTTGTTACTGGCCTTTAGTCGCCGCCGTGCCAAAGCCCGTTTACGCACTTTCTATGACTTGGGTACCCTGGGTTATGCGCTGCCCGGCTCGGTGCTGGCGGTGGGTATTATGCTGTCTTTTACCTTTATCGATAATCAATTAATAGCACCGGTATTCGAGTGGTTGTCCCTGCCACCCAAGCCCTTATTACTGGGCAGTGTGTTTGCCTTATTGGCGGCCTACTGGGTGCGCTTTTTAGCCGTGGCCAATGGCCCGGTGGATTCCAGTTTGCAGCGTATTCGCCCCAGCATCCCGGAGGCCGCCTGTAGCTTGGGCAGTAGTGGCTGGTCCCTGTTATGGCAGGTCTACCTACCCATTCTTCGCCCGGGTTTATTAACCGCCATGGTATTGGTGTTTGTGGATGTAATGAAAGAAATGCCCGCCACGCTATTACTGCGTCCCTATGGCTGGGACACCCTGGCAGTACGCATCTATGAAATGACCTCGGAGGGGGAATGGCAGCGTGCGGCGCTACCCGCCTTAACCCTGATTTTGGTGGGCCTGCTGCCGGTGATTCAGGCGGTGCGGCAATCTGCCGGGCGCTAGTCAGTATTTATTTACCAAGCCTGGTATTAGCGGCTTGTAATTCCCATTTCCAACGGTAGAATGCACCGCATTAGTCTCCCTATTTAAGTATTAGAGGTTTATCCATGAGCAACACGCCAAGCGAACTAAAATATGCCAGCAGCCATGAGTGGGCGCGTTTGGAAGATGACGGTACCGTAACGGTCGGCATCAGTGATCATGCTCAGGAAGCGTTGGGTGATGTGGTATTTGTTGAAAACCCCGATGTGGGTGCCAGCCTTGCCGCTGGCGATGAGGCCGGTGTGGTTGAGTCGGTAAAAGCGGCTTCTGATATCTATGCGCCAATAGCCGGTGAAGTGGTTGCGGTGAATGAGGTGTTGGAAGAAGAACCAGAGACGGTCAATAGCGATCCTTATCACGACGGTTGGTTTTATAAAATAAAACCATCGGATACTACTGAGCTGGAAAATCTGTTAAGCGCTGAAGACTATATTGCTTCTTGCGAAGAAGAGTAAGCAATTTAGCGACACGATAATAAGAGCCTCGCTGAAGCGGGGCTTTTTTTTACTCCCCCGTCATTCCCGCGAAGGCGGGAACCCAGCATTGTAGATTCCCGCCTCCGCGGGAATGACAAAATAGATGGCGACAAGTGGCCCCATGACAAATCAACTCCCAGTATTAAAACTCAAAGCCAATGCCGACCGGCGCTTGCGGGCAGGTCATCTTTGGATTTACAGCAACGAAGTGGATGTTGATAAAACGCCGCTGAAAAATTTTGAGCCGGGCCAGCAAATTGCTGTAGAAAGTGCCACCGGCAAAGCGATGGGTGTGGCCTATATCAACCCCCACAGTTTAATCTGCGCACGCTTATTCAGTCGCGAAACCAAATACCGTTTAGATAAGTCATTATTCGTTCATCGTTTAAATATCGCCTTAAGCCTGCGTGAAGCCGTCACCGATCAACCTTATTACCGTTTAGTGTATGGGGACAGTGACTTTTTACCGGGTTTGGTGGTGGATCGTTTTGGTGATGTGCTGGTTGTGCAAATTGCTACGGTTGGTATGGAGTTGGTAAAAGATGAATTGATAGAAGCTTTGGTGCAGACATTAAAGCCCTCTGGCATTTTGCTGAAAAATGATTCACGCATTAGAAAGGCTGAAGAGTTACCGGAGTATGTAGAAGTGGCTTATGGCGAAGTGCCTAAGCAAGTGCCCGCTATTGAAAATGGTGTGCATTTTAATATCCCGGTTTTTGATGGGCAAAAAACCGGTTGGTTTTATGACCACCGTGCCAGTCGCGCTCGTTTGGCTGACTATGTAAAAGGCAAACGTGTATTGGATGTGTTTAGCTATGTTGGCGGTTGGGGGGTGCAGGCGGCAGCATTCGGTGCAGAGTCGGTTCTCTGTGTTGATGCATCCGAGTTTGCTCTTGACCAGGTTGAAGTCAATGCTGAATTAAATAGCGTCAGGGAAAATGTAGGAACGCTGCAAGGCAATGCCTTTGATGCCATGAAAATGCTAAAAGATGAAGGCGAGCGTTTTGATGTGGTGATTATTGATCCGCCGGCGTTTATTCCCAAGCGCAAAGATATTAAAAGTGGGGAACAGGCTTATCGACGTGCTAATGAGTTGGCGATCCGTTTGCTTAATAAAGGCGGGATTTTAGTGTCCGGCTCCTGCTCCATGCATCTGGGTCGCGATCGGCTAACGGATATTTTAAGAGCTTGCGCCCGTCACCTTGACCGCGATATTCAAATTCTGGAGCAGGGCGGACAAACCTTTGATCATCCAGTGCATCCGGCTATTCCCGAAACGGAGTATTTAAAGGCAGTGTTTGCCCGGGTGCTGACGGCAAGCTAACCGTCATTCCCGCGAAGACGGGAATCCAGTGCTGTAGATTTCCGCTTTAGCGGAAATAACAGCATAAGCATGCAGGCTGGATTCCCGCCTTCGCGGGAATGACGGTGTTATCTCAAACTAATCACCGGCCATCCCTGACTCTCAGCATACTGAGTCAAGGCCTCATCCGCATCCACCGCCACCGGGTAATCCACAATCTCCAACAAAGGCAAATCATTCCTGGAGTCACTATAAAAGTAACTCCCCTCCAACGAATGCCTGGTTTCCGCCAGCCATTCATTCAACCGTTCAACCTTGCCTGCCTGAAAACAAGGCGTACCCGCCACCCTGCCGGTATAGGCACCATCAATAAATTCAGGCTCCGTCGCCAGGATATGATCAACACCCATACTTTCGGCAATTGGCTCAGTCACAAAACGATTGGTGGCCGTAATAATCAGCAGAAAATCACCTTGGTCGCGGTGCTTCTTTAGCAGGGCATCTGCCTTGGTTAGACGCATCGGGGCAACCACCTGCTTCATAAACAACTGATGCCAGGCATCCAGCTGCGCTTTAGGGTGTTGAGACAGGGGCTTTAGAGCAAATTCCAGAAATTCAAAGACATTCATCGCCCCCTGCTGATACTGCTCAAAGAAGTAATCATTGGCCTTTTGGTAGGCATCAGCGTCGACTATGCCTTGATCTACCAGAAACTGGCCCCAGGCATGGTCGCTGTCCCCACCTAAAAGAGTATTGTCGAGATCAAAAATGGCAAGGGTCACAGAAGCTGCTCCAAAAGGTCAGTGTCATCAGTTTGTAATGGCCGCATAGCATACTGGTGACGATGTTCTTTTGCATCCCCGAAAGCCCCATAGCAGCCTGAAAAATCATCCGATTTCTATAAATCCCCGATTTATGGAACAATAGATGCTTTGTAATATGGCCTTGCAGCCTAACTTGCCGTCCAATTAACCATCGGCAAGACAACCACTGCGAGAGTTTTGGAGTAGCCATTGATTGATTCAGAGGGGTTTCGCGCCAATGTTGGCATAATAATAGCCAACGCCAAAGGCGAAGTATTATGGGCCAGGCGAGTAGGGCAAGACGCTTGGCAGTTTCCGCAAGGTGGTATTCAAGAAGGGGAGAGCGCAAAGCAGGCGCTATTCCGCGAGCTAAAAGAAGAAGTCGGGTTAACCGCAAAAGATGTCGAAGTAGTGGCCTGTACCCGGGGGTGGTTGCGTTATCGTTTGCCGCAGCGCCTGATCCGCCGGGATAGCAAGCCACTGTGCATTGGTCAAAAACAAAAATGGTTTTTGTTACGGATGTTAGCGGACGATGCCAGTGTTCGTTTTGATAACGATCATAAGCCGGAGTTTGATAGCTGGCAGTGGGCCAGTTATTGGTACCCGTTGGGTCAGGTCATTCCTTTTAAGCGCGAAGTCTATCGTCGCGCACTAAAAGAATTGGCGCCCAGACACAGCCGCATGGTTGTTGATGCGGCTGCGCAAAATGACTGAGAACGACCAACAAGGACTAAGAGTTAACTAAATGCAAAAAAACATGCTCGACTCGCTACGCAGTATTGTTCAGGAAGTAAATACTGCCGACCACTTGCAATCGGTATTAGATATTACCGTGGCGCGAGTGCAAGATACGATGGGCACAGAAGTTTGCTCTATTTACCTGCGCGAATCGACCCAGGGTCGCTATGTCTTTAGTGCCACCGAAGGTCTGAATAAAGAATTTGTCGGTAAAATTTCCATGGCCCCAACCGAGGGTCTGGTCGGTCAGGTAGCGGCACGAGAAGAGCCGCTCAACCTGGAAAACGCCGAGTCCCATCCCCAGTTTTTATTTATGCCCGGTATTGGCGAAGAACGCTACAGTGCATTTTTGGGTGTGCCTATTATCCACCAGCGCAATGTGTTGGGTGTGCTGGTTATCCAGCAACAAACCCGCCGCCGGTTTGATGAAGATGATGAAGCTTTTCTGGTAACGGTTTCCGCGCAGTTAGCCGGTGTTATTGCCCACGCCCAGGCGACGGGTTTATTAGTTGCGCTGGATGATAGCGGCGAGCGTCAGGGCAGTGCCAGGTTTCGCGGTGTGGCCGGTGCGCCGGGTATTGCCATTGGTCATGCGATTGTAGTGGCGCCCACCGCTGACCTTAACTCCGTGCCAATGCGTCGCAGCAAAGATATTCAGGATGAGCTGGATTTTTTCCATGAATGTTTAGAGGCCGTTAGGGAAGATATCAAAGCACTGGGGCGCAAACTGGCAACCCGTCTGGCGAAAGAAGAGCGGGCACTGTTTGATGTTTATCTAAGTATGTTAGCCGATGACGCCCTGGCCGCTGAAGTGGATGTACATATTCTTCAGGGTGAGTGGGCCCAGGGTGCTTTAAGTAAAGTTATTCTTAAACACGTTCGCACCTTTGAAATGATGGAAGATGCCTACTTAAAAGAGCGGGCTACTGATGTAAAAGATTTAGGTCGCAGGGTGTTATCGTATTTACAGGCTGCTAATAGCGGGCCTGTAGATTATCCCGAGCGCACAGTTTTAGTGGGTGAAGAGCTGACAGCCTCCATGTTGGGCGAAGTTCCCCCTGAAAATTTAGTGGGCCTGATTTCCGTTCGTGGTTCCAGTAATTCCCATGTTGCCATTCTTGCGCGGTCAATGGGCATACCCACAGTGATGGGTGCTGTGGATTTACCCTATACCCAAATTGAAGGCAGTGAAATTATTCTTGATGGCTACAACGGTCATGTTTATTTCAACCCTTCCGCAGAACTGCAACATCGTTTCCAGACTATCTATGAAGAAGAACTACAGTTTTCAAAAGAACTGGAAGCTTTAAAAGATGAGCCCTGTGTTACCACCGATGATTATCGCTTGCCGCTTTGGGTGAATACCGGTTTGCAGGCCGATATTGCCAGATCGTTAGATCGAGGTGCCGAAGGTGTCGGTCTGTTTCGTACTGAAGTGCCTTTTCTATTGCGCGAACGTTTTCCCAGTGAAGAAGAGCAACGCAAAATATATCGCGACCAGTTAGAAGCTTTTGCCCCTATGCCGGTGACTATGCGAACGCTGGATGTTGGTGGTGATAAATCGCTGCCGTATTTCCCCATCGAAGAAGATAATCCCTTTTTAGGTTGGCGCGGTATCCGAGTCACACTTGATCACCCGGAAATTTTCCTGGTGCAAGTACGAGCGATGATGAAAGCCAATGCGGGCTTGGGTAACTTACGCATCATGCTACCAATGATTAGCAGCGTGCCGGAATTGGAAGAGGCGTTGGAATTAATTTACCGGGCTCATGATGAATTGGTAGAAGAGTTGGATTTTGAATTGGAGTTGCCATTAATTGGTGTGATGGTTGAAGTGCCGGCCGCAGTTTACCAGGCCAGGCAATTTGCCAAACGGGTTGGTTTTCTTTCCGTAGGCTCTAATGATTTAACTCAGTACCTGCTAGCTGTTGACCGCAATAACGCTCGTGTTGCTGATATATACCAGACCTTTCACCCTGCGGTATTGCAGGCCCTGCAACATGTGGTTAACGATGGCCATGCAGAAGGGCGCAAGGTGAGTATTTGTGGTGAGTTGGCCGGTGAGCCAGGTGCGGCCGTGTTATTAATGGCCATGGGTTACGATGTGTTATCGATGAACGCCACCACTTTGCCAAAAGTAAAATCAGTCATTCGTAATATCAGCATGAAAAAAGCCAAAGAAATGCTGGCCCATGTGATGACCTTGGAAAATGCTGCAGAAATTCGCGAGTATATGGAGCAGTCGATTCAGGAATCCAGCTCCCAGCGTTTAGCTAAAGCGATGATGGTAGACTCAGCGCATTAAGCATGCAGGCTGGATTGCCGCCTTCGCGGGAATGACGGTATGCTAGAAACTGTGTGAGCGTATCCCGCTAGTTGCCCCTTTAGCATCAAAACTTTGTTCAAGCCACGCAACCCCGCCATTACGATCAACACATAAAACCGTTGAACTGCGCGTGCCATAGTTTTCCGATTGAATAAATCGGCTGGACAGCATCCTTTCCATTTCAATATCAATACCGGTGCTGGGCAGTTCATGGTCACTGGCCCGTTGCTGGTCCAATAACAGCGTGAGTATTTGTTTCGGGTCTGTCGTCGAGGCAATGATATTTTCAAGGCTCGCCACACCCGTATCCACTTTAGGCCAGCTGGTATTTAACAAGCTATTACTTAAGCCATGAACCCCTGGGGCCAGCGGTTTAATCTCACCCTGGCGATTGGAATAGTAATAGAGTTGATTCATTGTCCCCGCCAATAAATTAAAACCGGCGTACTGCTGTTTTTGCTGATCAATACTCTGCAGGTAACTGACCGTATTGTTATCGCTGCGCAAAAAATCGCTACATAAATTGCCGCGACTAATGGCATCAGCCGGTACCACAGTGTTTTCCCGGTAATTAGTGACTGCGGCAAAGCGCCCCTGCTTATTCACCCCCATCCATGTTCCGCCAGCTTCCAAATCCCTGCCGGCAAACAGCGACGGTGCCTCTGGCCAAAAGTGCCCAGCCTGGGTTGGACGCTGGTAAAACTCATCACGATTGGCAGCAACGATCAAAGGAAAGTCAGGATGATGTTGATAAGCGAATAAAATTAAGCACATTGCGGCAGTTTATCACGCTGGCTGTTGGGTGTGGGCTTGGCTTGCGGCATAATAGGCGCCTCTCGAATTAGCGATGATAACTGGCAGCATGCTTACACACCCCAACTTCGACCCGGTGGCGGTTTCACTAGGGCCCATTTCAATACATTGGTATGGACTAATGTATTTACTGGCCTTTGCCTCTGCCTGGTTTTTGGCCTCACGTCGCGCCGGTTTTGATTACACGCCTATCAATCGCAAACAGATAGATGACCTGATTTTTTACGGTGCCTTAGGGGTAGTGTTAGGTGGGCGCTTTGGCTATGTGTTTTTTTACAACTTTGATAAGTTTTTAGATAACCCCCTGTGGCTATTAAAAGTGTGGGAAGGGGGCATGTCCTTCCATGGTGGCTTTTTGGGGGTGATGGTGGCGATGATCATCTATGCTCGCCGACTGAACTTACAGCCGGGCCAGATGCTGGACTTTGTAGTGCCAATAGTACCGCTCGGTTTGGGCTTTGGCCGTATCGGTAATTTTATTGGCCAGGAATTATGGGGCCGCCAGGCAGACCCTGAGCTAGTACCCTGGGCGATGATTTTCCCCGCTGACCCCAGCGGTTTGGCCCGCCACCCTTCGCAGCTATACCAGGCAGGCCTGGAAGGGTTATTACTTTTTTTAATTGTCTACGGTTTCTCTCGCCGGTCGCGGCCAGTATGGTCAGTGTCCGGAGTCTTTATGGTGGCTTATGGCTGCTTTCGGTTTATCGTTGAGTTTTTCCGCCAGCCCGATGGCCATATTGGCTTTGATGCTTTTGGTTGGTTAACCCGGGGGCAGTTGCTGTCACTGCCGATGATAGTCGCGGGGATACTGCTGATTGTTTATGCTTACCGCCATGCATCAGCTCCGCCGGCGCCAAAATCTACTGCGGTAACAAAAACCAAAAGATCTAAAAAGAACAAACGCAAAAAATAGCGCAATGAGGTTTAACAAGGCATGAAACAATATCTGGAATTAATTCAGGACGTCATTGATAACGGTACCGATAAAGGCGACAGAACCGGTGTGGGCACTCGTTCTGTATTTGGCCGCCAACTGCGGTTTGACTTAAGCGAAGGTTTTCCGCTGGTAACCACCAAGAAAATTCACCTGAAAAGTATTATTTATGAGCTGATCTGGTTCTTAAATGGCAGTACCGATAACAACTGGTTAAAAGAACGTGGCGTATCGATTTGGGACGAGTGGGCTTTGCCTGATGGCGACCTGGGCCCCATCTACGGCAAGCAATGGCGCAGCTGGGAATGCCCCGATGGCTCCACCATCGACCAGATCAGCGATTTGATTCGCACGATTAAAACCAAGCCCGACTCTCGCCGCCTGATTGTCAGTGGCTGGAACCCGGCGGACCTGCCCGATGAATCCATTGGCCCGCAAGAAAATGCCGAGCAAGGTCGCGCTGCGCTGCCTCCCTGTCATACTTTATTTCAGTTCTATGTACTGGACGGCAAGCTGTCCTGCCAGCTCTACCAGCGCAGCGCTGACCTGTTTTTAGGGGTGCCTTTTAATATCGCCAGCTATGCCTTGCTAACCCATATGGTGGCCCAGCAATGCGATCTGGAAGTGGGCGACTTTGTTCATACCTTTGGTGACTGCCACCTGTATAGCAACCATCTAACGGATGAGATTGCTTTTGAGCAGCTTAAGCGTGAGCCGCGCTCATTGCCCAAGCTGGTCATCAAGCGTAAACCTGGTTCGATATTTGGATATGACTTTGAGGATTTTGCCTTTGAGGGCTATGAGCCGCACCCGTTAATTAAAGCGCCTATTGCTGTGTAGAATCCCAGTCATTCCCGCGCAGGCGGGAATCTACTGGCCTGAGTGGCATGCAGTCTGGGTTCCCGCCTGCGCGGGAATGACAGGTGTGGTTAAGAGGCGGCGCCATGCAAATAAGAGAAAGTGTTAGTTATGAGTGAAGAGTTTGAAGTACGCATAGCCATGATTGTTGCCATGGCAGAAAACAGGGTCATTGGCCGCAATAACCAGCTACCCTGGTATCTGCCTAACGACCTTAAATATTTTAAAGCCGTCACCATGGGCAAGCCCATTATTATGGGCCGCAAAACCTATGAATCCATCGGTAAACCGCTGCCTGGGCGAACCAATATCGTGGTGACCACTCAGCCAAGTTGGACCGCTGACGGTGTGCGCGTTGCCCACAGTATTGATGAAGCTCTAACATTGGCACAAAGTGTGGCTATCGTAGAGGGTGCTGATGAGGTGATGATTATCGGCGGCGCCCAACTTTATACCGACATGTTAGACCGGGTAGAGAGGCTATATTTGACCCTGATTCATGCTGAAGTTGAAGGTGATGCCCACTTCCCTGAGTTGGATTTATCCCTCTGGAATCCCCTTTCCAGGGAAGATTTTGCCGCCGAAGGTCCAAATCCATACGACTATAGCTTTGCGGTTTATGGTTGCAATGATTAAAAAACAAACATCTTGCTTATTCCTTGATCAGAGCGTCTAAAAGGGACGCTAACATTCAGGCTCAGGCGGTGCTTTATAGAAATGGTAATTTTTCACAACTTTTTTATATGTTACCGGATTTGGCTTTTTTGATACCGATATACTCGGGATTTTGTCACTTCACTACACAGCTGAAATTTTAGAATATTTCTATTAATAAAGTGTCTAAAGAGCGTTGCTTCTTTAGAAAGCTTAATATTAAAATGCGTCGCTGTTACTGAGCCGCAAAGGCTATTTCGTAATACAAAGGTCCGGTTTTATTAAATCTGCTTTTTCAAACATTCCTGAAGGAAATGCAATCCCCATGAATATGCATCGATTCAAAACGATCGCGTTTGCCATGACTATGTCATTTGGCGCGCTAATGGGCTTACAAGCCCAAGCCAATACAGTTGACGCTGTATTAAAAGTTGGTCAGGCAAAAACGACCGCCGCACAAAAATCCCAACAGAAGGTTGATAAGTTAGCTGGTGAAACCGGCGA
>NZ_JAQWFR010000017.1 GCF_029238675.1 Oceanicoccus sp.
CCTCTGGGTGCGTATCGTGACTCTGGCTACCTGAATTCAGGTCAAAAACCTGAAAATGGAGTGGCTGCTTAATCAATCGTCGATTAAGGCGGGCGCATTATAGGGATAAAGGGGGTTCTGTTCAACCAAATATTGAGTTTGAGGAATAAAAAATGGAGTGGGGTTTTGCGAGGTTCACCGCAGGTTTACTGGGTTTCGGCGACGTTTAAGATAAAGCACAGCATCTAGTGATTAGCTTAAACACAACCACTATATAATGTACCCAAGCCCCTCGTCATTCCCGCGCAGGCGGGAACCCAGTGCTGTAGATTTCCGCTTTAGCGGAAATAACAGCATAAGCATGCAGGCTGGATTCCCGCCTGCGCGGGAAGGACGGGGGGGGGGATTAACAGAGCCTCCATACCGCGCCGCGGCCTTTGCCCTCAGTGAGAATAATATGCCTCTCTTTCAGGCTCCGTAAGATCATTCGAATATGATCGTTGCTAATGGTGGGGAAAGCCCGGCAAACATCACCGTAGCGAAAAGGGTGTTGCTGTTGTTTAACAAAGCGCTCTATCAATGCAGTTTTAGAGCCGCGCCCCGGGCTGATATTAGCGTGCTGAATTTGTCGGTCAAAGCGCTGGTACAGACGACGAATTAATACCCACCAATAACTTAACCACGGGATCGGGTTAGTGCTATCACTATGATTCAGTGAACGGTAAAAAGCGCGCTCTGTAGCAATCATCTCGGATTCCAGGTCAATCGTGTTAACAACATCGTAGCCCTGGTGATCAAGCAGCTGCCTGGCCAGCAATAAAGCCAGCCGGCGGTTGCCATCAAAGAAGGGGAAGGTTTTCATTAATTCCATTAGCAATAGCGGAATGGCTACCAGCGGTTCAACGCCATTGTGAATCGCCTGGTTAAATTCGCTGACTAATAGCTCCATCGCAGCGGCGATAGCCTCTTGGCCGGCGGGCACCAGCAACTGCTTATCGGGCTGGTCTCTTCGTGAGACCTTCAGCTTTACACTGCGCCAGCGGCCACCTTGCGGGTTAAGCTGTTGGTGCAGCGCTTTAATCAACGCGCAACTGAGGGGCTGTGCTTTGATAGTGGATAAGTAACTAAGGGCCTGTGAATAGTTAAAGTTGGGTGATGAATCTTTGGCGGCCATGATTTTACTGGCACTAAGCTGTGACTTAACGGCCATACCCGCCAATAGGTCAGTGGATAGCGAAGAGCTGGCACTCAGCAGGCCCTGTCGATAGCGTAAATCAGCGAGTTGCTGGCTGATGGCTAGAGGGAGTTGCAGTTGCTGAAGCTGGGTTTTGGCGAGAATAGACATGGTAATCCAAGTTTTTGGGGGTGTTTTAACAAACATTACCCTTAATTCGGGTGATGGGAAACCCCTTTCTGAAGATGCAGCAATAATATATAGGGGGTTAATAGAGGTTAAGACAGCTAAAACCCCGTCATTCCCGCCTTCGCGGGAATGACGGGGGCGGGGGGGTTATTGTTGTCGCAGTGGCTGCAGGGCGCGATGAATCTTTTGTAAATGCTCACCCACCGCAGGGCCCTTGGCTTTGGAAACACCCACCGCAAGAATATCCATCACCGCCATATGAGCCATCCGCGAGGGTAACGGCGTGTAATTTTCAATATCCTCTTTAACATCAATATGCAGCGCAATATCACAGTCCCGAGCTACGGGCGTATTACTGGGGGCCAGCCCAATAATCGTAGCGCCGGTCTCTTTAACCAGCGCCATCGCATCCAGTAATACCTGGGTTCTTCCTGACTGGGAAATGGCCACCACCACATCCCCCGGCTGTAGTGACATAGCCGACATCGCTTGAATATGAGGGTCAGAGTAGGCGGAAGAGGGGATCTGCAAACGGAAAAACTTATGCTGGGCGTCTGTAGCCACCGGGCTGGAAGCACCAAAGCCATAAAACTCTACCCGACGGGCTTTTTGCAGGACATCAACAGCGGCCTCAATAGAGCGAGTATCGAGACTGTCTCGCACCTTTTTCAGGGTATCCATCGCCGAGTCAAACACCTTAATGGTATATTCCCGGGCCGAATCATGCTCGCTAAGGCTAAACTCTTCGTAGCTGGGGCTATGGGCAACATGCTGTGCCAGCAATAATTTAAAATCCTGGAAACCATCACAGCCAATAGCACGGCAAAAGCGAACCACGGTAGGCTCACTAACGCCAGCTTTTTGCGCCAGGTCGACAATGCGCAGATGAATCACTTTATCCGGTTGGCCAAGGATAAAGTCCGCCACCTTAAGTTCGGATTTACGCAAATCCGAGCGGGCTAATTCAATGGCATTGATGATATTAAGAGGCTTCAAAGCGCTTTCCGGCTGGTTAGTGTTTATTGTTCTGGTATTTATTCTAACGCATTTTTCACAATAGTCTTATGGATGTTTTTTCAGTCAGCCATCCCCCTCTTATTGGGCGCCATTTTTTTCCAGTAGTCTGCTAGAATGCGCCGCTATGGATGTATCGCATATTCTCAATGATTTAAATGACGCTCAGCGGCAAGCCGTTGCTGCTCCTTCCGCTAACTTATTGGTGCTGGCCGGCGCTGGCAGTGGTAAAACCCGCGTGCTGGTGCATCGTATTGCCTGGTTAATTCAGGCGGAAGGTGCATCCCCTTATAGTATTTTATCGGTGACCTTTACCAATAAAGCCGCTAAAGAAATGCGTGCCCGTATTGATGAGCTGATGGGAGCATCCCTGGGTGGCTCCGGTGCACACCGGGGTATGTGGGTGGGCACCTTTCACGGTATTGCCCACCGATTGCTAAAAGCCCACTGGAAGGAAGCGGGCCTGCCGCAAAACTTTCAAATTCTGGATAGCGATGACCAGCTAAGAATTATTAAGCGTATCCACAAAGAGCTGGACCTTGATGAAAGCCACTGGCCCCCCAGACAATCACAATGGTTTATCAATGGGCAAAAAGATGAAGGCCGTCGAGTCGCGCACATAGAAGACTACGGTAAAGATTTAAACCATACCATGATGTTGCGGGTCTACCTTGCCTATGAGCAGGCCTGTGAGCGGCAGGGTGTTGTTGATTTTGCCGAGCTGCTATTGCGCGCCCATGAACTCTGGTTAAAACAACCTGCCGTGCTAAAGCATTATCAAGAGCGGTTTACCCACATTTTGGTGGACGAGTTCCAGGATACCAATACCATTCAATATGCCTGGTTGCGGGTATTGGCCGGCAAGCAAATCCCTGTGGTGGCGGTTGGTGATGATGACCAATCGATTTACGGCTGGCGTGGTGCAAAAATTGAAAATATCCAACAGTACTCAAAGGACTTTCCCAATACTCAAATTATTCGTCTGGAACAAAACTACCGTTCAACCTCAACCATTTTGCAGGCCGCCAATGCGGTGATTGAAAATAATAGCGACCGCTTAGGCAAGGAACTCTGGACGGAAGATGGCGAAGGCGAATTAATTTCACTGTATACCGGTTTTAACGAACAGGACGAAGCCCGCTTTGTAGTAGAGCAAATTGAAGCATGGGTAAAGGATGGCAATACCAGAAGTACCTCGTCTATTTTGTATCGCTCCAATGCCCAGTCGCGGGTATTAGAAGAAGCGTTGATTCGCAGTGGTATTCCTTATCGCATTTATGGCGGCCAGCGGTTTTATGATCGCATGGAAATTAAAAATGCCCTGGCCTATATGCGGTTAATGAATAACCGCGATGACGATACCGCGATTGAGCGGGTGATTAATACGCCGACGCGGGGTATTGGTAGTAAAACGGTGGATACCGTACGGGACTATGCCCGTGAGCATGCTGTTTCACTGTGGAAAGCGGCTAAGCAAATTATTGAGCAAAAGTTATTACCCAATCGTGCATCAACAGCACTACAAAAATTTGTCGACTTGATTGATACCATGGATGCGGATACAGATGAGCTGACCTTACATGAGCTAACCGATCATGTGGTGAGTGTATCTGGCCTTATCGAATTCCATCAAAAAGAAAAAGGTGAAAAAGGGCAGGCAAGAATAGAAAACTTACAGGAACTGGTTGTCGCTTCAGGGCAGTTTGTTGCTGAAGATGAAACTATATCTCCTTTACAGGAATTTTTAGATAGCGCCGCTTTAGATGCCGGTGAACAACAAGCCGATGAATATGAAGACAGCGTGCAACTAATGACCCTGCACTCGGCAAAAGGTCTGGAGTTCCCCCTGGTGTTTCTGGTGGGCATGGAAGAAAACTTATTCCCCCATAAAATGTCGATGGATGAGCCCGGCCGTTTAGAAGAAGAGCGCCGCCTTTGTTATGTGGGCATTACCCGTGCCATGCAAAAACTCTATATTACCTATGCCGAATCCCGACGCATGTATGGCACCGAAAACTTTAATTCTCCCTCGCGCTTTATTCGTGAAATTCCAAAAGAATTGGTGCAAGAGGTAAGACTCAATACCACCATTACACGACCGGCCAGTTATTCGCCTTCAGCATTCCAGAATCATAGTATTCCCGAAACCGGGATCAACTTAGGGCAGCAGGTGCTACATTCTATTTTTGGTATAGGCACGGTGATTAATTTTGAAGGGCAGGGGCCTTCTGCCAGAGTACAGGTAAACTTTGATGACGAGGGCACCAAATGGTTGGTGGTGCAGTATGCCAATCTTGAAGCCTTGTAACAGCTAGAGCAAAGAGCAGAGAATAAACATGAGCACACACTATAATCGTTTTAGTCCCGTTATTATTCTGCTATTGGTAGCAGCGCTGGTGACGGTCAGTGGGTTGCTGGTTATCGAACGGGCCGTTGAAGTTGTACAGGGCGAAAAAGGCGATCAGGCCGTGGTTGCCGCAAGCAGTGAAAAGACCTTTAAGTGGAAGATGGTAACTACGTGGCCAAAGAATTTTCCGGGCTTGGGTACGGCGCCAGAAAACTTTGCCAAAGTCATTAATGAAATGAGCAATGGGCGCCTAACGGTTAAAGTATATGGCGGTGGTGAAATTGTACCAGCACTGGAAGTATTCAGTGCCGTCTCTCAAGGCACTGCCGAGATGGGACATGGTGCCGCCTACTATTGGAAAGGTAAAATCCCCTCGTCGCCGTTTTTTACCTCCGTTCCTTTTGGCCTGACCGCGCAGGAAATGAATGGCTGGCTGCACTACGGTGGTGGTCTGGAATTATGGCGTGAGGCTTATGCGCCTTTTAATATTATTCCTTTTGCCGGTGGCAATACCGGTGTGCAAATGGCGGGTTGGTTTAACCGCGAAATTAATTCCATGGACGATATCAAAGGTTTAAAAATGCGTGTGCCTGGCGTTGGTGGCGAAGTTTTTAGTCGTGCCGGTGGTACGGCGGTTACTTTGCCCGGCAGTGAGTTATATACATCGTTGCAAACTGGAGTTATTGACGCTACCGAATGGGTAGCACCTTATAACGATATGGCGCTGGGTTTACATGAAGTGGCAAAATATTATTACTACCCGGGCTGGCACGAACCGGGCCCAACCTTAGAGTTAATTATTAATAAAGACGCGTTTGAGTCTTTACCCAAAGATCTACAAAAGATGGTAGAAATTGCCGCCCGCTATGCCAACCAGGATATGCTGGATGAATATACGGCGCGCAATAATGCTTCATTATTAAATTTAGAAAAAAACCATAACACGGAACTTCGCAAATTGCCGGATGATGTCTTGCGGGCACTCCATAAAGCGTCTAATGAGTATCTGATTGAAGTCGCCGAAGAAGACCCCATGGCCGCCAAGGTGTACAAATCGTGGCGCGCCTATGCCGATGGGGTAAAAAACTATCATCATATTTCCGAGCAGGCTTATATTAACGCACGGGATTTGTAATTCCCTACCCAACCGTCATTCCCGCGAAGGCGGGAATCCAGTGCTGTAGATTTCCGCTTTAGCGGAAATAACAGCATAAGCATGCAGGCTGGATTCCCGCCTACGCGGGAATGACGTATAGAAAGAAAACTGCTCATCAAAAAAACTAAGTCACCTCTTTATCCAGCGCCCGATAACTTATCGCCTCCGCCAAATGCCGACGATCAATATTAATTGCCCCATCCAGATCAGCAATCGTTCTCGCTACGCGTAAAATACGATGATAGGCACGGGAAGATAAATGCCACTGGTTTACGGCTTGCTCTAATAGTTGGTGATCTTTTTCAGTTAAACGACAATAGTTATCCAGCTGCCGATTATCCAGTTGGGCATTGGCACTGTGTTGGCGGTCCAGTTGTATCTTCCGGCATTGAATAACCCTTTGGCTCACTGTGGTCGAAGATTCGGCGTTCTGGTTATTGTGCCGCAAAGCGCTGATCGGTATGCGATTAACCGTTACCTGCATATCAATACGATCAAGCAGTGGCCCGGAAATTTTATCGCGATAGCGCTGTAATTTATCCGGTGAACAGCGGCAGGCTTTTTGTAAGTCGCCGTAATAACCGCAGGGGCAGGGGTTCATGGCGGCAATTAATTGAAAGTTTGCGGGGAAAGCCACTTGCTGATTAGCGCGGGAAATTAATATTTCGCCAGACTCCAAAGGTTCGCGGAGCACTTCTAAAACCTGGCGTTGAAATTCTGGCAACTCATCTAGAAATAACACACCGTGGTTGGCCAGGGAGATTTCACCGGGGCGTGGGTTGCTGCCGCCACCGACTAAAGCAACGGCCGAGGCCGTATGATGTGGGTTTCTAAAGGGACGTTGATAATAATCCCGTTGCTGTTTTTGCTGGCTGATAGAATAAACCGCAGCGACTTCAAGCATCTCTTGCTGATTAAGGGGAGGCAAAATCCCGGGCAGTCTACTGGCGAGCATGGTTTTACCCGTGCCCGGGGGGCCACAAAATAATACATTGTGTTTGCCGGCGGCGGCAATTTCCAGGGCGCGCCTGGCCAGTGCCTGGCCTTTTACTTCGCTAAGGTCGGGGTAACTATGGTTGGGGAGTGATTGTGGCTCAGCTCGCTGCGGTGTTAATACCTCCCTGTTGTGTAGGTGGGCAGATAGCTGCAGCAAATTCTTACAGCTAAAGACAGTCGCTTGTTCGCAGAGTACAGCTTCGGCCACATTCGCCGGAGGTACTACCAGCGAACGTTTCGCTTCAGTACTTTTAATGGCGGCTGGCAGTGAGCCCTGCACGGCATGTAATTCACCGGTTAAGCCCAGTTCACCTAAAAACTCTGTGTGTTCCAGCGCGGCACTGGGTATTTGTCCTGAGGCCGCAAGAATCCCGATAGCAATCGGCAAATCAAAACGTCCACCTTCTTTAGGTAAGTCAGCGGGGGCGAGATTAATGGTGATACGCCGCCGGGGAAACTCAAAATAGGAATTAATAATGGCGCTGCGCACGCGGTCTTTACTTTCTTTGACCGCTGTTTCAGGTAGGCCAACTATCGACAGTGAAGGCAATCCGTTAGATAGATGGGTTTCAACGCGAACCTGTGGCGCATCCACACCGCATTTGGCGCGGGTATAAACAATAGCAAGTGACATAGGCTTCCTTCCCTGGAAGTGAATGATTTAAGTTTATGGCGGGTTGATGGTTTCGTTTAGCTCAGCGAGCTGTTGCTCAAGCTGTTCTATTTTCTCCCTGGAACGATGCAGGACAGCAACCTGGGCATCAAACTCTTCACGGCTAACCACATCCAGCTTGCTAAAAGCGCTGTGTGCCAGCGCGCGCAAATTTTTCTCAATATCCGCTGTGAGACTGTCACCGGGCAGCAATTTTTTTGCTTGCTGAATAAAGCTATCAATAGTATTTGTGGTTGTCATGGAGCGTTCAACTTGGGAAACAATAGGGCAATTGTATTTTTTAATGCCTGCGATGGCCAGCTAATTCTGTGCCAGTTGCTTATGTTTGCACATTAGTGGTGCGCGGTGGCTGATTTATTGTGGCAGACTAATTTTTGCTTTTCTATTTGTGTATTAAAACTTATGCTAGAGGAATAAGACCGATAGTAAGTAAACCAAGAGTCAATCAATGGCGTCACCTCTTAACTTGGCAACCCCTTCGCTACTCAACGTTTCCCCATGCTCAGAGATAGCCGCACAGGCTGATGGCTGGCAGGCGAGTTTACGCTTGCAATTAAAGCGTAAAAGCGAGCGCACCGTACTACAGTCGTCCATTCATCAGGGGCCATTGCGGGTACAAAGACCTTTTTATCCAGAAGGGCCTGTCTGCCATCTCTATTTGTTGCATCCTCCAGGGGGCATGGTAGCTGGCGATAACCTGGTCATTGATTTAGAGTGCTTGCCAATATCCGAAACCCTGGTGACAACACCAGCGGCCGGTAAGTTGTACCGTGTTGCTGATTACGCGTCACCGCAGTACCAAGGTGTCACCGCTCGGTTGGCAGAGGGGGCGGTGCTGGAATGGCTGCCACAGGAAACTATATTATTTAATGGCGCCAGGGGTGAACTGTTGAGCCGTTTTGACCTGTCGGCAAATAGCCAGCTGATCGGTTGGGATATCGTCTGTTTGGGCCGCCGTGCCAGTGGCGAACAGTTTGACCAGGGCGATGTTAAACAGCGTATAGAAATCAGTCGTGAAGGTCGCCCTGTCTATATCGACAGGGTAAATTTTATCGGCGGTAGTCCTATGCTCGACGCTCCCTGGGGCATGGCCGGCCGAACCGTGAGCGGCACTTTTTTTGGGACTATTAATGACGATGCTGCTATCTCCCTGGATGAAATAAGAAATATATTGCCAGCACCCGTACCAGACCATGATTGGGGGGTCAGCCAGCGTGGTGGCGTTTTATTAGTGCGTTATCTGGGTGCATCAGCGGAAGTATGCCGTCAGGGCTTTGAAACGATTTGGCAATTATTGCGCCCCATTTTATTGGCGCGTACAGTACAAAGGCCACGAATTTGGAATACTTAACACACTTTTTAAGCATAAAGACAGGTTGAAACAATTATGGAACTGAGTCCACGTGATAAAGACAAGCTGTTGATTTTTACCGCAGCACTCTTAGCCGAGCGTCGCAAAGCCAAGGGGTTAAAACTTAATTACCCTGAGAGTATTGCCCTGATCAGTGCTGAGATTATGGAAGGGGCCCGTGAAGGGCGCACCGTCGCCGAGATGATGAGTCATGGTCGCACTGTTCTTAGTGCCGATGATGTGATGGACGGCGTGGCAGAAATGATTCATGAGGTGCAGGTTGAGGCGACGTTCCCCGATGGTACCAAGTTGGTTACCGTTCATAACCCCATTGTTTAAATTGTAGCGAGCAGGATAACACGATGATTCCAGGTGAAGTACAAACTCAAGAAGGTGAAATAACCCTTAATGCCGGCCGCGAAACAGTCAGCTTACAGGTCGAAAATACCGGTGACAGACCTATTCAAGTGGGTTCCCATTACCATTTTTTTGAAGCCAACCCGGCATTGCAATTTGATCGCGCAACGGCCAGGGGGTTTCGCTTGAATATTGCCGCGGGTACCGCCGTTCGTTTTGAGCCCGGGCAGGGTAGAGCCGTAGAGTTAGTGGCGCTTGCCGGCGAGAGAAAAGTTTACGGTATGCGTGGCGATGTGATGGGCGAACTTTAAACCATTTAATAAAAACAGAATTTTTGGAGTAGGGTATGACAAGCATTGACCGCCGCGCCTATGCGGATATGTATGGCCCGACCGTAGGTGACCGGGTAAGATTGGGCGATACTGATTTATGGATTGAAGTAGAGAAAGACTTCACCCACTACGGCGAAGAAGTAAAATTTGGTGGCGGTAAAGTTATTCGCGACGGCATGGGGCAAAGCCAGCAAGCTTCGGCAGCAACACCGGATACCGTTATTACCAATGCTTTGATTTTAGATCATTGGGGTATCGTCAAAGCCGATGTGGGAATTAAAGAGGGGCGTATAAGTGCCATCGGCAAAGCCGGCAACCCGGATATTCAATCCGGTGTCGATATTATTATTGGCCCCGGTACCGAAGTGATTGCCGGTGAAGGGCAGATTCTTACGGCCGGAGCCATCGACTCACATATTCATTTTATTTGCCCGCAGCAAATAGAAGAAGCCTTAATGAGCGGCGTAACTACTATGTTAGGTGGCGGCACCGGCCCAGCCACGGGCACTAACGCCACTACCTGCACACCCGGTCCCTGGCATATCGGCAAAATGTTACAGGCCGCTGAAGGCCTGCCGATGAACCTCGGTTTTCTCGGCAAGGGTAATGCCAGCTTGCCCGCTGGTTTGGAAGAGCAATTGGCCGCGGGAGCCATGGGTTTAAAACTGCACGAGGATTGGGGAACCACACCGGCGTCGATCAATAACTGTTTAAATGTGGCTGAAGAATATGATGTGCAAGTGGCCATTCATACCGATACTTTGAATGAGTCCGGTTTTGTTGAAGATACCCTGGCTGCCTTTAAAGGTCGCACCATACATACCTACCACACCGAGGGTGCCGGTGGTGGCCATGCTCCCGACATTATCAAGGCTTGTGGTGAAAGCAATGTCTTGCCCTCATCGACCAATCCAACCCGGCCTTATACGGTAAATACTGTTGATGAGCATTTAGATATGCTGATGGTGTGCCACCACCTTGACCCCAATATTCCAGAAGATGTGGCCTTTGCGGATTCTCGTATTCGCCGGGAAACCATTGCCGCCGAAGATATATTGCATGACCTGGGCGCTTTTTCCATGATTGCTTCTGACTCGCAAGCGATGGGGCGTGTTGGCGAAGTGGTTTGTCGCACCTGGCAAACCGCCAACAAAATGAAAGTACAGCGTGGTGCTCTCGTCGGTGATAGCAGTTACTCCGATAACCAGCGGGCCAGGCGCTATATCGCCAAATACACCATCAACCCGGCTATTGCCCATGGCATAGGCCACGAAGTGGGTTCCGTCGAAGTGGGCAAGCTTGCAGATTTAGTATTATGGAAGCCAATGTTTTTTGGTATCAAGCCTGCCATGATTATTAAAGGCGGTATGATTGCAGCAGCCCCCATGGGAGACCCCAATGCATCGATACCGACGCCACAGCCGGTTCACTATCGCCCAATGTTTGGTGCCTTTGGCGGGGCCTTGCAGGCAACGTCCCTGAGCTTTGTGAGTGAGGCCGCGATGCAGGCTGGTGTTGCGGATGCCCTGGGCTTAAAGAAAAAGTTGGTGGCCTGTAAAGGTAGCCGCACCGTCACCAAGAGCGATATGATTTTAAACAATTGGATGCCGACCATGGAAGTCGACCCGGAAACCTACGAAGTGCGCGCTAATGGTGAACTGTTAGTGTGTGAGCCCGCTGACGTTGTAGCGCTGGCTCAGCGTTACTCATTATTTTAAGTGTCTACTGCCATGAAAGAATGTTTTGAGTTGGTTACAGCAGCTACGGATAAAACCATCGGCCATAGCCTGGAGATAAAACTGGACTTTGGCCAGCGACAAAAAAGCCGCAATAAGGCTCGGACCGACTGTGGTGAAACCCTGGGGTGGTTTTTGGAGCGTGGTCGAGTACTGGAAGATGGCGACCTGATGCGTTGCAACGATGGCACACTGGTAAAAGTGATTGCGGCACAGGAAACCGTGTCGCAAGCCAGTTGCGACAATGACCATTTATTGATGCGTGCCGCCTATCACTTGGGCAACCGTCATGTGCCCTTGCAAATCGGTAATGGCTGGTTACGCTATCAGCAGGACCATGTATTAGATTCAATGCTGCAAGGCTTGGGTCTTACCGTGGTTTGCTGTGAACGGCCTTTTCATCCGGAGAATGGTGCCTATAACAACCACCATGGCCATTAAGTGATGATAAATCCTTCTCTGCTTCACCTTATGCATTTAGTGAGTCCCGCATTGCCGGTGGGCGCCTATGCCTATTCCCAGGGCATGGAATATGCTGTTGAGCTGGGTTACCTGCCTGATAAAGCCAGCGCTCAGCAATGGATAGAGGGCGTGATGCAACACAGTATCAGCCATTTGGATTTACCCGTATTAGCCCGCTTATATGATAGCTGGCAACAGCAGGACCTGGAGCAGGTTAATCACTGGAACCAGTTTTTACTAGCCTCCCGTGAATCTGCCGAGTTCGAGCTTGAAGATACCCAGATGGGCCGGGCGCTGATGAGATTGCTGGTGTCGCTGGAATTACTCGCCGCCGCCGACTGGCCCCGCCAGCAGCCCAGTAGTTTTGCTAACGGCTTTGCTATGGCAGGTGTGTACTGGTCTGTTGATAAGGCTTCGCTGCTCCATGGTTTCTGCTGGAGCTGGTTAGAAAACCAGGTAGCAGCGGCGACTAAATTGGTGCCACTGGGGCAAACTCAAGCCCAGCAACTGTTGGTCGACTTAATGCCCGCCGTTGAGCACTGCTGCCAACAGGCGCTAAGCCTTAGTGACGATAATCTGGGTGCGGGTTTGCCGGCGCTGGCATTAATTTCTGCGCAACATGAAACCCAATACTCCCGCCTGTTTCGATCCTAAGGGCGATCATTGTTTATAGATTGAGGTAACCATAGTGAATTATATGTCTAAACCCGCTTTACGACTCGGTATCGGAGGCCCTGTAGGTTCTGGAAAAACTGCATTGGTTAAGGAGCTCTGCGCCCGTTTAAAAGACCGTCTCCATATTGCGGTGATCACCAATGATATTTATACCCGCGAAGATGCCGAGTTTTTATTACGCAACGATGTGCTGAATAGCGATCGTATTCTTGGCGTGGAAACCGGAGGTTGCCCCCATACAGCCATACGCGAAGATGCCTCAATGAATTTATCAGCGGTGGAAGAATTAAACGAGCGCTTCCCTGAGCTTGAGCTGGTTATGATTGAAAGTGGGGGGGATAATCTAGCAGCTACTTTTAGCCCTGAACTTTCAGACCTTACTCTCTATGTTATCGATGTATCAGCCGGCGATAAGATACCCCGCAAGGGCGGGCCTGGTATTACCAAGTCTGATCTGTTGGTGATTAATAAAATAGATCTGGCACCTATGGTGGGTGCGGACCTGGATGTTATGGATCGTGATGCAAAAAAAATGCGTGGAAATAAGCCCTTTGTTTTTTCCAATTTAAAAACCCGGCAAGGCCTGGACACGATTATTGATTTTATTGTGGCTCAGGGTATGTTGAGCCCCCGAGGGTCAGCATAAGTCTATCCACCCTATCTTGGTGCGGTGACAATTCACAGAGGACCTTATTGATCGCCGCCGCCCCATAAATGTTCAAAAATAAAACAGCCGTAGCTGGATTTAACCCCTGTGAGCAAGGCTGCTTGTCTGCTTTCACATCATTTGCACATAAATGAGGCGCAATAATCCTTGTGCCCTTGTTGTGTGCGCACATTGTAGCCACAAAATAACTAGATCTTTAGGGGTCAATTTTTCCTGTCGCACAAGTGGCTGAAAAATAAGGGTTTAATAAGATAAATTAAGTATAAGAACCAGGTTGGCATTAATTCTGCTCTAAGCGCTTGGACTAAAACAAAACTACACGCTGGAGATCATTATGGATATAAAGAAACATTCATGGGCAAAAGTCGGCGCAAAAGCGTTAGGCGTAGCAGCCTTAAGTTTAAGTGCTGCCATTACCCAAGCTGCGGATACTATCAAAGTCGGTGTGCTGCACTCCCTATCGGGCACTATGGCAATCAGTGAAACGACGCTAAAAGATACCGTTTTAATGATGGTTGAAGAGCAGAATAAAAAAGGCGGTTTGTTGGGTAAGCAACTGGAAGCGGTTGTCGTTGACCCTGCATCTGACTGGCCTTTATTTGCAGAAAAAACCAAAGAACTGATCGAACAAAAAGATGTTGATGTTATTTTTGGCTGCTGGACTTCAGTATCACGTAAGTCAGTACTGCCGGTAATTGAAAAACTGAACGGCTTGCTATTTTACCCGGTACAGTACGAAGGTGAAGAGTCCTCAAAAAATGTTTTCTATACCGGTGCTGCGCCTAACCAACAGGCTATACCTGCGGTTGATTACCTGATGGAAGAAGAGGAAGTAAAACGCTGGGTTCTGGAAGGTACCGATTACGTTTATCCTCAAACAACTAATAAAATCCTTAAGGCTTACTTAATCAGCAAAGGGGTGGCCGAGGAAGATATTTCTGTTAATTACACACCTTTTGGTTTCTCAGAGTGGACTACCCGTGTATCAGAAATCAAAAAGTTTGGTTCTGCGGGCAAAAAGACAGCGGTAGTTTCTACGGTTAACGGTGACGCCAATGTACCGTTCTATAAAGAACTGGCTAACCAGGGTATTAGTGCTGAAGATATTCCAGTTGTTGCCTTCTCTGTTGGTGAAGAAGAGCTTTCCGGTTTTGACACTGCGCCATTGGTGGGGCATTTAGCCGCCTGGAACTACTTCCAAAGTGCTGAATCAGAGGCTAACTCTGAGTTTATCGCCCAGTGGAAAAAGTACATCAAAAATAACAAGCGCGTTACCAACGACCCTATGGAAGCGACCTATATCGGTTTCAAAGCATGGGCTAAAGCCGTTGATAAAGCGGGCTCCGTGGAAGTGGATAAGGTTCGCCCTGCTATGTACGGTATTGAAGTGTCAAACCTGACGGGTGGTATTGCCAAAGTATTGCCAAACCACCACTTCACTAAGCCAGTATTAATTGGTGAAATCCAGGCTGATGGTCAATTTGAAATCGTATCACAAACTACAGAAGTTCCCGGTGATGCATGGACTGATCATTTGGCTGAATCTGCAAAAGTAATTTCAGATTGGCAAGATCCCGCTATCAGCTGCGGTAACTACAATACTGAAACCAAAAAATGTTCAGGACAAAACTTCTAATAAGGTTTGACTGAGCCCTATCTAGTGGCCTCAACTGAAAGGTTGGGGCCATTTTTTTAACCGGACTGGTTGCAAAATGAAACGCCTTGTATTTTTAATAGTATGTATACAACAGCTGTTGTTCACATCCTTATTGTTTGCAGAGAATGCAGAGAATGGTTTTGATGGAAAATTATCCGCGTTAATAGTTAATTCCAACCGTCAAAAAGCAGTGGCTATTGAAGCCCTGGCAACGTTGGATGATGCCCGTGTATTACCCGCCTTAAAAGCGATGTTGGATGCCAGGCTTTATTACCGCAAGCAAGACAAGCAGATAGTCTATCTATTGGAAACATCGTCCAGTGTTTCTATTAGCGGCGTTATTAGCGGCGAAGATCTTGGTGTCGTTGAAAAAAATACCATTAAGAAAATCAGAATCAATAATAAGTTACGGCGCGTACTGCGTGCCAGTATCTCTAGCCTTGAATTGACCAGCAGTGATGCCGAGCTACGGTTAAATTCAGCAAAGAACCTGATAAAGGTGCCCAATAAAACATTGCGACAAGCCATTAGTGCCGCCATAAAAACCGAAAAAAACCGTGAGGTTAAACAATCCATGCAGTTGGCGCTGGCGATGATTGATATCGATAGTGACAACCAGCCTTTAAGAATGATAGCGATGCAAGTGATCGGAGATAGCATCAGCCCCGATGCCGTTAACTTGCTAGCCCGTCTTAGCCAGCGTGACGAGAAAGGCGCTTATGTAGAACAGAACCAGGAGATTGCAGAACTTGCAGAAAACCGTTTAAAAGATGCTAAAAGTCAGTTGAAATTTTTTAAAGTGATAGAAGATTTTATTTTTGGTTTAAGCCTGGGCTCCATCTTATTGCTGGCGGCCATCGGTTTAGCCATTACCTTCGGTGTTATGGGGGTGATCAATATGGCCCACGGTGAAATGATTATGCTGGGTGCCTACACCACCTTTGCTATTCAGCAGCTATTTCCAGAATTGATTCAATACTCCATCTTTATAGCGATTCCAGTTGCGTTTTTAGTCTCCGGAGCGGTGGGCGTACTGATTGAACGTTTGGTTATTCGCCATCTGTACGGTCGCCAATTAGATACCCTGTTAGCCACCTTTGGTATCAGCCTTATTTTGCAACAAGCAGTGAGAATGTACAGCTCCAATAATGTTGCTGTCATCAGCCCGGATTTTATCAGTGGCTTTTGGCAAATGAATGAAGCGGTTGCCATTACCTACAACCGTATCTATGTATTGTTTTTTAGTTTAATCGTGCTGGGTGTGCTGGCGCTGGTATTGAAAAAAACCTTGTTAGGTTTGCAGATGCGAGCCGTTACCCAAAACCGTGCCATGGCCAACTCAATGGGTATTCACTCCAGTTGGGTAGATGCACTGACCTTTGGTTTAGGGTCAGGTATTGCGGGCATTGCCGGTGTTGCGCTAAGCCAGTTCACCAATGTAGGCCCCAATATGGGCCAGGGCTATATCATTGATTCATTTATGGTCGTTGTGTTTGGTGGCGTCGGTAATTTGCTGGGTACATTTTTTGGTGCGATGAGTTTAGGCGTGGCTAATAAATTCCTAGAGCCTTATACCGGCGCAGTGATCGCAAAAATTATGGTATTGGTCTTCATCATTTTATTTATTCAGTGGCGACCCCGGGGGCTGTTTGCCCTTAAAGGCCGCTTTGTAGAGGATTAACATGATGTTAATGAATAATAAGTCTGTATTGATGAGCCTGTTAATGAATGACAAGATTGGCAGCAAGCTTATCGGTTTTATTATCCTAGCGTCTATTATTATCGCCCTGTTAAACCTGTTTGCACCCGAAGGCTCTGCCTTGCATGTGCCTACTTATATCGTATCGTTGCTAGGTAAATATTTGTGTTTCGCTTTATTGGCACTAGCACTGGATTTGGTGTGGGGCTATTGCGGTATCCTCAGCTTGGGTCACGGTGCATTTTTTGCCCTGGGCGGTTATGCCATGGGCATGTATTTGATGCGACAAATTGGTGACCGCGGTGTTTACGGTAATCCAGACCTGCCAGATTTTATGGTGTTTTTAGATTGGGCTGAAATGCCCTGGTATTGGCAGGGTTTTGATAGCCTGTCGTTTGCCTTATTGATGGTGGTATTAGCGCCGGGCCTGTTGTCATTTTTGTTTGGCTGGTTGGCCTTTCGTTCAAGGGTTACCGGTGTGTATCTCTCGATTATTACTCAGGCCATGACCTATGCATTACTACAGGCTTTTTATATGAATGAGTTTGGTTTTGGTGGTAACAATGGCCTGACCGACTTTAAAGATATTGCTGGCTTTAGTTTGTTAGCAGATGGCACCGCAGTAGGACTGTTCCTGATCAGCGCTTTATCTTTAGTGCTTGCTTATATCGCCTGCCGTTTTATCACCGAGAGTAAATTTGGCAAAGTGTTGATCGCTATTCGTGATGCCGAGAGCCGCACCCGTTTTATGGGGTACCGGGTAGAACATTACAAATTAGTAGTGTTTGTATTCTCGGCGGTACTGGCAGGTATTGCCGGCGCTTTGTTTGTGCCTCAGGTTGGTATTATCAACCCGGGTGAATTCAGCCCTATTAAATCCATAGAAATCGTTATCTGGGTGGCCTTAGGTGGGCGCGGCACTTTGTATGGTGCCGTGATCGGGGCTTTTATTGTTAGCTATGGCAAAACGTTTTTTACCGGCGCCTTCCCTGAAATCTGGCTGTTTATGCTGGGCGGTTTATTTGTATTAACAACAATGTATTTGCCCAATGGTGTCGTCGGCTTGTTTGGGCGAATTAAGGCCAACAAGGGAGAGGCATCATGATATTGGAAGCGAAAGAAAATCCACAGAGTCTGTTATACCTCAATGGTGTTACCAAAACCTTTGACGGTTTTAAGGCCATTAATAATTTATCGTTGGATATAGCGCCGGGAGAATTGCGAGCTATTATTGGCCCCAACGGTGCTGGCAAAAGTACCATGATGGATATTATCACTGGGAAAACCCGGCCTGATGAAGGCGAAGTGAAATATAAAGATGTGGTTGACCTCACTCGTTTTGATGAAGCGGATATTGCCAATATGGGTATTGGCCGCAAATTCCAAAAGCCTACAGTAGTAGAAAGCCTGAGTGTGCGAGACAACCTGGACTTATCCCTGGCAGGTAACCGGGGTATCTGGCAGTCATTATTTTTTAAATCAACCGGGCAACAGCAGCAGCGTATTGATGAAGTTATTGGCATTGTGGGTTTAACAGAAAAGTCTGGAGACCTTGCAGCAAACTTGTCCCATGGACAAAAGCAATGGCTAGAGATAGGCATGTTGATTATTCAGGACCCGGAAGTCTTGTTGGTCGATGAACCTGCCGGGGGCATGACCGATACTGAAACCATGGAAACCGCAGAGTTGTTAAAAACGATCAGCAAACAACACTCAGTGATTGTGGTAGAACACGATATGGATTTTGTCCGGGCCCTGGATTGCCACGTTACCGTGCTGCATGAAGGCAGCGTATTGGCTGAGGGTAATCTGGAGACCGTATCGACCAACCCAAAAGTTATCGAAGTTTATCTGGGGCGTTAGACTATGTTAAAAGCAGAGAATATCGATTTACATTATGGTGCCAGCCAGGCCCTGCAACGTGTCAGCTTGTCAGCGGCCAAAGGTGAAATTAGCTGTGTATTAGGTCGCAATGGTGTGGGCAAATCCAGCCTGATGCAGGCGATTACGGGGCGTCATCGCGCTACGGCTGGCACGGTAGAGTGGGAAGGCCAGGATATCAGCCAGCTCAGTGCCGCTTCACGGGCCCAGCGCGGTATAGCCTATGTGCCACAGGGGCGGCAGATTTTTTCACAGCTCACTGTGATAGAAAATTTGCAAACCGGCTTTGCCGCCCTGCCCAGAAAGCAGCGTAAAATTGATGAAGAAATTTTTGATTTATTCCCCGTGCTGCGCCAGATGACCCGCCGTCGTGGCGGCGATTTGTCCGGCGGCCAGCAACAGCAGTTATCCATTGCCCGGGCTTTGGTTATGAAGCCCAGGCTGCTTATTCTGGATGAACCCACCGAGGGTATACAGCCGTCTATTATTAAAGATATTCATAATGTCATTACCATTCTTAAACAACAGGGTGATATGGCCATCTTGCTGGTAGAGCAGTATTTTGAATTTGCTCGGGACCTCTGTGACCAGTATGCGGTGATGGATCGGGGCGAAATTATACTGGCCGGGCGAGGTGAAGACATGGTGGAAGAAGAAGTTCGCAGCCATATGACGGTTTGATTTATGGTTGTGTTGGCGTAAGCTGCCCAGCTTTATAGTTTATCTTCGGGGTTTGAAAATGAAATATTTGCTGCTAATGACGAGTGCTCTGTTAAGCGCCTCAGCCTGGTCTTTGACGACCCTGGAGGTGCCAACGGGAGAAACCTATACCGTAGCGGTTGATCAGCAGCGCTTGTCATTAACATCACTCACCCTGGGTGACGGTGCGCGTATTCGTTTTGCTGACGGCGTTAGTCAATGGCAGGTAAGAGCCGATCGGGCTGTTATTGGTTCAGACGTACTTATTGAGGGAGCCGGTGCCAGCGGTGAGACAACAGCCGTTAGTGCTAAAGCACAATCGGGTTCCAGCTGTAAAGATGGCCTGGCCGGTGAAAACGGTGCAAAGGGCATTGATGGTAGCAATGGTGTTTCTATTCGCCTGCAGATAGGCCTGGTAAGCCTGGGAGATATGCTAATTAATACCAGCGGTGGTCATGGCGGTATAGGCGCTCAGGGCGGTAATGGCGGTGACGCTGGTGGTTTTGAAAAAAAATGTTCCCGTGCACCTGTCGGCGGTGATGCCGGGGCCGGTGGCGCTGGCGGTGCTGGTGGTGATGCCGGTGACATTACGGTGCTTTTTTGGGCGGCTGACCCTGCTTTGAATGTATCACCGGTGGCGAATTTGATCCGTACTGAAGCCAGCCCGGGTAATGGCGGCGAAGCTGGCCAGCCTGGCCAGCCCGGTGCCGGCAGTGGTGGCCGCTATGTGAAGCGCAAAACCTTAACCGGCAGCCGAGTGTGGGTAGCCGGTGGTTCCGAGGGCGCCACCGCAGAGGCGGGTGCCCCGGGAAAAACCGGAGACCAGGCTAAGGTTCTGGTGGAGCAGGCACTGATATCGGTGGCACCTGCGCTTATGCCCGCTCGAAGTAAACCCCTTACGGCTTCGTCGCAGCAAGCCGAGATTGAAGCCATCAAGCAGGAACTGCGCTCGTTAATACAACGTTTAGAGCAGTTAGAGGTCTCGCAATAAGCTGTTCTACCTAACGCTTGCCTACTTGTGGAGCAGGCTTTTATCTTGTTCCCCCGATTAATCCCTCCGATCCTGGATATTGCCCTAATCAAGTTCTGCATTTATGCCCATAAAGGGGCATAAATAGGGCTTTTCAGGCCCCTGAATCCCCCAAAAAAACAAAATGCACTTATTGGGTGCGCAATTTTCACAGAGCACCATAGATGGGCGCAAACAGGCGCCACTTTGGGGTTGTTCTGGTTTTTTATTGCTAATTATTATTTAACCTATTGATTTTAATGGCTATTTTAAAGTTGGTATGCCCCGTGCTAAACAGAGGTATAGCTCTTGTTTTGTGAGTGTTAATTAACGCGAGCTAGCACAGATGATATTAATTAGAATTTTCTTAGAACTTGGAGATAGTGAGAATGAAAACAGTAAAGACATTATTAGCAGCGGCAGTAGTTGCTTCAACAGTAGCAACCCCAGCAGTGGCTGAAATAGAAGTGGCTGCATCAGCGGCTGTTGCCAATATGTACCTGTGGCGTGGTCAGGACCTGAGTAACGGTTCACCAGCAGTTTCAGGTGACATCACTGCCAGCCTGGGCGGCGCCTATGCCGGTGTTTGGGCATCATCAGGTGACGATGCAATGGGTCAGGAGTATGACGTATACGCAGGTTACGGTTTGGAGCTGGCTGGCTTTACTGTTGACGCTAGCGTGTGGACTTATGTTTACCCTGGTGACGAAGAGTTGGGTGAAGCGGGTAACTTGTCTGAAGCCGTCTTGTCTGTTGGCTACGGTCCTTTCTCTGTTTCTTACCTGGATAACATTGCCGGTGGTAGCGGTTACTCATACATCACGGTTGGTGCTGAAATGGGTAAATTCTCAGCGACTGTGGGTATGACAGATTCAGATGACGTTGAAGATGTAAGCACGGACTATGTGCACCTCGATATCAGCTATGCCTACAACGACAACCTGTCTTTCACTGTCAGCCAAGTAATTGATGAAGATACTGACGGTTCTGTGGAAGATGATCTTCACTTTGTACTTTCTTACAGCCTGCCAATCGGCGAGTAAGTTTGTGTAATCCGGGTTATTGGCAAGCTTGCTGATAATCCAAACCTTTTAGTGCTTTGTCTCCCCCGACTTTTGATGGCACTAATTTGGTCAGCTGCGTTGCGGCGCAGCTGACCCTTTTAACATTATTTAGTCACACTGGTTTTAATAATCCCTGTGTACTAATCAACTAACATTTTAGGAGAAGGCCAATGAAACTGGTTACGGCTGTAGTCAAACCATTCAAATTGGACGACGTGCGCGAAGCGCTGTCTGAAATCGGTGTACAGGGTATTACTGTTACAGAAGTAAAAGGTTTCGGACGCCAGAAAGGTCACACCGAGTTATACCGTGGCGCAGAATACGTTGTCGACTTTTTACCGAAAGTAAAAATTGAAGTAGCGATTGCTGAAGCAGCGCTAGATCAAGTTATCGAGGCAATCACCAATGCTGCCAACACTGGCAAAATTGGCGATGGCAAAATCTTTGTTTCTACCCTAGAGCAGGTGATCCGTATCCGCACCGGCGAGACTGGCGATGAAGCTATCTAAGTTAAGGGTTTTTACTCTGGCTTTTTAACTAAACGAGCTTAGCCTTTTGGAGGGCTGAACGATGGAAAACGAAATTTTTCAATTACAGTATGCGCTCGACACATTTTATTTCTTAATTTGTGGCGCGCTGGTTATGTGGATGGCAGCAGGTTTTGCCATGTTAGAAGCGGGCCTGGTTCGCTCTAAAAATACCACAGAAATCTTAACCAAGAACGTTGCTCTATACGCAATCTCTTGCATTATGTATATGGTTTGCGGTTACGCAATCATGTACGGCGGCGACATTATGCTTGCCACCATTACTGGCGACGGTGTAACCGGCGCTGAAGAAGCTGCGACTTACGCACCTTCCGCTGACTTTTTCTTCCAGGTAGTGTTTGTTGCTACTGCAATGTCGATTGTTTCCGGTGCCGTTGCTGAGCGTATGAAGCTTTGGGCTTTCCTGGCTTTCGCTGTGGTAATGACTGGTTACATCTACCCAATGGAAGGTTCATGGACTTGGGGTGGCAATGCCGTATTTGGTATGTACACACTTGGCGACTTGGGTTTCTCTGACTTCGCTGGTTCCGGTATCGTTCATATGTCTGGTGCTGCTGCGGCTCTAGCGGGTGTTCTACTGCTAGGCGCCCGTAAAGGTAAGTACGGCCCTAACGGTGAAGTTAACGCAATCCCTGGTGCTAACCTGCCTTTGGCGACTTTAGGTACCTTCATCCTGTGGATGGGTTGGTTCGGTTTCAACGGCGGTTCTGTATTGGCAACAGCCAGTGTAGAAAGTGCAAACAGTGTTGCGGTGGTATTTATGAATACTAACGCTGCTGCTGCCGGTGGCCTGGTTGCTGCTCTTATCGTTGCTCGCACCCTGTTCGGCAAAGCGGATCTGACGATGGCTCTTAACGGTGCTTTGGCTGGTCTGGTAGCTATTACTGCTGAGCCTTCAACACCTACTGCCCTGCAAGCAACTTTGTTCGGCGCTGTTGGTGGTGCTCTGGTTGTATTCTCTATCCTGACGCTAGACAAGCTGAAAATTGATGACCCTGTAGGTGCTATCTCTGTTCACGGTGTTGTTGGTCTGTTAGGTCTGTTACTGGTTCCCCTAACTAACGACGGTTCAAGCTTTTCTGGTCAGTTGATCGGTGCCGCGACTATCTTTGTTTGGGTATTCGTAGCCAGCTTGATTGTTTGGGGTATTCTGAAAGCGGTAATCGGTATCAGAGTCTCTGATGAGGAAGAGTACGAAGGTGTAGATCTATCTGAATGTGGTATGGAAGCCTACCCAGAGTTTACTAATAAGTAATAGGATTATTGCTAGTGACTAACTAAGGGCGTCTTCGGGCGCCCTTTTTTGTTCTTGTCAGACAAGTTCGTAGAGCATGACTATTTATATTTTGGTTTTTTATCGTGTCTAAATGCCCCTTCAGAGTAAATCATCGCAGATGATAGCGATTTTCTAAGTGAATCCTTCAGGCCGGGCATAAGATTGATAGCATCAAAGCTTTGGTAAAAATCATTGAGTAAGTCAGCATATTCCTCAATGATGGCTTGGCCATTGCGCAGGCCAAAAGGAACACCAAAATTTGTCAGGGTTTTCCTGTCTGGGAATATTTTCGCCCCTTTCATTTTAAGCGCCATGGTATTGTCAAGATGTGGGTATATCAGAGTATGGGTAATATCGTAAGGCGGTGTCAGAGTAATATTCTGGCGGTCCTGACTATACTGAAGCGCAAAGTTTTTCAGGTGTGCATCTCCATTACCAATTAAGCAGTTAAAAATAATATAGCGATACATGCGTTCCATCTGTTCCTGAGAGTGTGTGTAATCCCACGTTGCACGCATCAAGGTCTCATATTTTCCACGGTATTTTGGTTGCCCGGTTAGTACAGTAAAATCTTCAAAGGCCAATTGCTGGCCGTCATTGATATCAAATCGTTCTATAACAAAACTCATATGATCGTCAGATAGCCAAAAATTTGGAGGGTTTAGTCCGACATGTTTTGCTGCAGACATACAAATATATTCATTGACTGTAAGTTGCTCAAATTCATCATCAAAGGTTTTAACTATTAAGTCATTCTGATGAATAGTTGATCGGCCAGAAATTGGCACCATGACTTTGGGTTGAACTCCAGACAGTATTCCACTCAGGTAATAGCGATCAAGCAGCTCTGCAAAAATAGGTTTGCTTCCTCGCCAATGAAGGATGTCATCAAGGGAAAGTTGCTCATTGTTTCCTGCCACTATTGTGGACTCAACGGTTATATGGCCAATGCCATTGTCGCGTTGAAGGGCAAGCAGATAAAGATCATTAACAGTTGCATAGCGTTCTAACCTTTCAGCGATGTAACGCCGAACATAACCTTCAGGCAGGTTCTGTCGGAATACTGGATGCAGTTCGCCATAGTTGTAAGGTGCATCGCGCAATGGCATGTTAAGTGAGCAGGGTGGGCAATCTGGGCTCTCATAATAAAATGCATACTCAGCCGGTTGGGCCAATCTTCCCGCATGTTGACCAAAGGATGAAATGCTGACTTCTTTTATGCGATTAGGCAGGTCAATCATCATTCTCTCCATAGTGATCGCCCAAATTATCCAGATTTGGGAAGGGGCTTAGTTTATGTGATAGCCCAAGTTCATAGCCTGCACAATGGATATAGCGCAGCAGAATAGCCAATGAGCCGGTGAATTGACCACGCTCAATATCTGATATGGTTTGCCGGTCGATTTTAATTTTTTTCCCTAAAGCTTGCTGGGTGTATTTTTGTTCTTTTCGCCAGGTCGCCAAGGCTTGCCCCATAGTCTTCAATTCATCAAATTGCATGGCTGTAAGCTCATATGTTTGTCGGTATATAACGGCAATATAGTGATGGCTGGCATAATTGTCAATATATGGCGACATTTCTGTAAGTTTATGGACTGGTGTCGCTATATAGTGACATTGTGTGGATGGCTAGAATTGGGAATTTAGTTGGATATACGTGAAAGAACAGTGAAAGCGAACAGTGAAAGTGTCTGTCCCATTGCTCCCCACCTTCGGGCGCCCTTTACCCTTGCCCTATGTTCTATGCCTGGCTTAACGGAGTAGGATTGCCCCTGGCTAATTGTGATAGTGCTTTCAGGTGTGTCTATTAACACCGTACCCGATAATACGATGAAGGTTTCATCAGCTGCATCTTCACCGATGGTTTCTGAAAACCATTGATCATTGTTATTGGCGATTTCTTCAAAAAAGTTCTTCATATTCAAGGTGCATAACATTTATATACTGCACATACGCGCATAACAAAGGCTGCGCTTAATAACCGAGCCAATCCCCATCTTTAATGAGACACTCTAAGGCAAGAAATTCCCACCTTAAACAATCACATTTGTTTAAATATCAGGGTTAAGGTTCAAAGGTTGCCGTGCAAGTTTACGCATGGCCGAAATAGTAGGGCTGGGATGGATGTGAGAGGGGGGTGTGGATTCCCGCCTACGCGGGAATGACGGTTGACGGTTTAGGAGGGGCGGCAAATAAGGCCGGCGCTCTTCGTTTTCTTAGGTACGTTGGCCAATTAGAGTAACCATTGTCATCGGTGCCGGTTCTTTAGATCGGTCATTAGCCCTCAGCGGCCCATTTTTCCTGTAAGCCCTTGCTTTTCATCCAGTTGCTAGCTAACTTAGCACCCACAATAATGCAAAGAGCTACCTGCATCGGCAGGGGTGCTATATAGGAGAGCAAGTAATGAAACTGATTACCGCGGTTATTAAGCCTTTTAAACTAGACGATGTGCGCCAGGCCTTATCTGAAGTGGGTGTTAGCGGCATTACCGCTACAGAGGTTAAGGGCTTTGGTCGCCAGAAAGGCCATACCGAGCTATACCGTGGCGCAGAGTATGTGGTGGACTTTCTACCTAAGGTGAAATTGGAAATCGCTATTAATGATGATCAGGTAGAAACCGTGATTGAAGCCATTAGTGGTGCGGCCAATACCGGCAAGATTGGTGATGGCAAGATCTTTGTTGCCCCTCTTGAGCATATTGTCCGTATCCGTACTGGCGAAACTAACGAAGACGCCGTTTAGGCTGATTCTTCGAGGGCCTTACACCGCTAAGGCCCTTAGTAATATCTCCCAATACCGTTCCTGAGTACCTGCTTTCATTGACGCTTCCAAGGCTGCTTGTTGTTGATTGGGTAGCACGTTGATGATGGTTACATAATGTTTGTGTACAGCAGCCAGGCCTTGCTGCTGACAGCCCAGACGTAAATCCCTTAGTAATTGACACTGAAAAATAAACTGCTGGCATTGCTGCTCGGTGGCTAAGTCTTGCTCTTCCTGTATTGGAAGCCATGGCAGGGTTTGCTGAACATAGGCGGCCTGCAAGCCGCTGCCAACGCCAATGTCTTCACCCTCTGAATTAAAAATTGGCGTGCTGTTAATTCCGCAGCTGGGGGACCGGGCTTTAAAAATATAACCGCATAGGGAAGGGGCTAGCTTATCAATACTCTGTTGCCGAAATTGTTCAAGTTGGGGTGTCGGGTTGAGATTTTTATCGTCTCGACCCATCGCTTCTATTTGGTCGCCGGTACGGACTAATTGAATGGGTGGGCGGGGTGTAGTCATCCCTGCACCTACCTCGGGGCATATCGGCAATAAAGTTAAAGCGTTAGATAAGAGTGTTGAAGTGGTTGCTAGTCTTTTGCTGGTGCCATCATAACGAACCGCCTCGCCATTAAGGCAGGCGCTGATAGCAACCTGTGGTTTTTCTGGCGGATTTTCTTTGATAAAAAAAGAAAATTCGTCTGGAATTTTTAGCATGTAGATAACCGCTGAGATACAAAAAATTGTAGTAAAAAGCGCGAGCAGACGAAATTATATTAGAACGAATCAAGCTAAATAAACATTGTTTCTCTATTCAAAGATCTTTTGCTTTATCAGTTTTTCTATTCGCCCTCGGGTGAGCTTTATCATAGACCTTGGCCAGGTGCTGAAAATCCAAATGAGTATAAACCTGCGTGGTAGAAATATTGGCGTGGCCCAATAATTCCTGCACTGCTCGCAAGTCACCGCTGGATTCCAGCATATGGCTGGCAAAAGAATGGCGTAACATATGGGGGTGTACGCTTTGGTTAACACCTTGTTGCAGGCTGTATTTTTTTAATCGCAGTTGAATTGAACGTTGGCCAAGTCGGCGACCTTGTTTAGATAAAAATACCGCGCCATCTGCCGGATTCACCTCTTCACGAACAGACAGCCAATCTTTTATTGCCTTAACCGCAAAGCTGCCAATGGGAAGTGTACGGGTTTTTCTACCCTTACCAGTGACTGTAATTAAGGCCTGGGGCAAATCAATATCCTGAAGATTTAAATCTACCAATTCTGATAAACGTAAACCGGAAGAATAAAATAATTCCAGAATGGCTCTGTCCCTTATGCTTAACCAGTCATCACCCTCTATCGACAGTAATTGCTGCATATTGTCAGCATCTAAAGCCTTGGGTAATTTTTTAGCGGATTTTGGTGCCTGAATGCCCAGTGCGGGATTATTCTTTTCTCCCTGGCGACTGCGGTATTTGTAAAAACTGCGCAGGGCAGATAGTGCCCGTTGTAAACTGGGGCCCGCTAAGCCGCCGCGATGTAATTGCGCCACCCATTGTCTAACATCGGCACTATGGGCTTGGGTAGGGTCGGTAATATTTTTTTGCAGACAGTAAGCGGAGAACTTTTCTAAATCGCGGCGGTAGTTGCTAAGGGTATGAGATGACAACTGACGAGCTGTTTCTAAATAATGAAGAAATTCATTAATTAGTTGTTGCCAGTGATCACCTTCTTTCTTATTCATTAATCGCTCCGCTGGCGATGGACTTTACAGGTAGCGCGGTATTAGTCGATTTAATACTTCAGCGATATAGGATAAAAATAAAGTGCCCATCGATGAACTAAAATGATGAGGGTCTTTGCTGCCAATTGCGATAACACCTAATGGGTTGCTATGGCTTAATGGGATAACCGCAGCAGAGCCAACGTGTTCGGCTTGATCGGCAAATAAAAATTGCAGCTCTTCCGGTCTTAATACACCGCAGGTAGCATTATTACTTTTTAATAAGCTGGGAACTTTTTCAAAGGCATCGTCAACGGGAACCATACGAGATACAACCTTGCGATGTTGGTCCGGGTTGCCAAACAGTGTGAGGTTAGAAAAATCGATACCAAAATCACTAAGTAAGCTGCGGTTAAAGGTATTAACGAGACTATCCAGCCCCTGTGCCTCAATTAACCCTAAAACCAATTGCTGGGTTTTATCATAAAGCTGGTCATTATCTTCGGCATTTTCCATTAAGCCGCCAAGACGGGTGCGCATATCCATATTGCGTTCACGTAACAGTGAAACCTGGCGTTCAAGCAGAGAAACGGCTTTACCACTTGGGTGGGCTAACTCCAGTCCAAGCAACAGGTCATCGCGTTTTAAGAAAAACCCTGAGTGGCTTTTTAAATACAGTGCAACATCTTCTTCGGTGATGTCTTGTACAGGGGCTTTATTATTGTTTTCGGCTACGTCCACATCGTCCTCTCTTACTGTTGTTGAACCTTATCAGTTTTATAGCTGTATTTGTCCTTCAAATACATTGGTAGCAGGCCCTGTCATCATAACGGGATGACCTTCGCCGCGCCACTCAATAGTCAGGCTGCCACCGGGTAAATGGGTGATGACTTGCTGGTCTAATAAACCGCGCACAATACCAGACACCACCGCCGCACAGGCGCCAGTACCGCAGGCTAACGTTTCACCTGCGCCGCGTTCATAGACTCGCAAATTAATTTCGTTGCGGCTGACTATCTGCATAAAGCCCGCATTGACTCGCTGGGGGAATTGGCTATGGGACTCTATTGCCGGCCCCAGTGTTTCCACATCGGCAGTATCGACATCATCCACCAGCATGACTGAATGGGGGTTGCCCATAGAGACAGCCCCGATTTCACAGCGTTGGCCGTTGACTTCAATAGAATAGACGCCACACTGGGCTTCCTCGGTGGTAAAGGGAATCTCGGCAGGGCTAAGGATTGGCTCGCCCATATTCACCTCTACCTGGTGGTCTTCCATAACAGCTAGTTCAATAATGCCGCTACTGGTTTCTACCCGAATGGTTTTCTTGCCGGTCAGTTTTTTATCTCGCACAAACCGGGCAAAACAGCGAGCGCCATTGCCGCATTGTTCCACTTCACCGCCATCGCAGTTATAAATCCGGTAGCGGAAGTCCACATCGGGCTGGCGTGGGGTTTCTACCACTAACACTTGGTCACAGCCGATACCAAGGCGCCGGTCAGCGAACATGCGCACATGCTCCTCTTGCAGGTTAAACCGCTGGGAGATCAAGTCCAGGACGACAAAGTCATTGCCGATCCCGTGCATTTTGGTAAAGCGTAACAACATGTTCGGTATCCGGTTTAGCTCTTTTTTAACCTTCGTTTAACTTTCTTTTAACTATCGGGTAGCAGCGCTTCGCCCAGCATTAAGTCTGCAATACTTTCCCTTGCCCGTATTTGATGGAAGTTATCACCATCCACCATGATTTCTGCGGCGCGACCACGGCTATTGTAGTTGGAACTCATAGTAAAGCCATAGGCACCCGATGATGCCACGGACAATAAATCCCCGGCTTCAAGGATTAAGTCCCGGTCTTTGCCCAAAAAGTCGCCGGTTTCACAAACCGGGCCCACTAAATCCCAGCTTTTGCTCTCGCCTTCAGTGCGCGGAGTGACAGGCTCGATATTCAGCCAGGCCTGGTAAAGGGCAGGGCGAATCATATCGTTCATCGCCGCATCGATAATGGCGAAGTTTTTGTGCGGGTTGGGCTTGAGGTATTCTACTTTGGTGAGCAGCACACCGGCATTGGCGGTAATCGAGCGGCCAGGCTCGAAGGCCAGGGCAATCTCTCTATCGCCAAGGCGCTCTAACACTTTGGCTACATACTCAGAGGGCGCCGGCGGCTCTTCATCGCTATAGCGCACTCCCAAGCCGCCCCCCAGATCCAGATGGCTGATGGTAATACCATCACTGGCCAACTGATCAACCAATGCCAGTACACGATCCAGGGCATCCAGAAATGGCGTTACTTCGGTAAGTTGCGAGCCGATATGGCAATCTACACCGATAATCTCGATATGGCTTAAAGCGGCGGCGCGCTGGTAGACCGAAGGCGCCAGCTCAATATCAATGCCAAACTTGTTCTCTTTTAAGCCCGTTGAAATATAGGGGTGAGTTTTGGCGTCCACATCCGGGTTAACCCGCAGGGAGATACGTGCAGTCACCCCCATTTCAGCGGCTACCGTCTGTAAGACTTCCAGCTCTGCGGCGGACTCAAGATTAAAGCAGTGAATACCGACTTCGAGAGCCCTGCGCATTTCCGCAGGTGTTTTTGCCACACCGGAAAAGACGATTTTAGCCGGGTCTCCGCTGGCGGCTAGCACTCGCTCCAGTTCACCCTGGGAGACAATATCAAAGCCGGCACCCAGCTTGGCCAGTACGTTTAACACGGCAATATTGGAATTGGCTTTTACGGCATAGCAGATTAGATGTTCGCGACCTTGCAATGCGCTCTGGTAAGACAAAAATTGCTGTTCAAGATAAGCCCTTGAATACACATAAGTGGGTGTACCAAAGCGTTCAGCGATTTGAGCTAAAGGAACATTTTCGGCATATAACTCGCCGTTGCGATACTCAAAAGCATCCATTGTTTCACCTGTATAAAGAGTATTGATTGAGGTTTAGTCTAGGTTATCTGTGGGCGTAGGGCCCTTGGGTTTGTCTTTTTCGGTAGCGGCTGGTGCTGGAGCTTCGTCGCTGGAGACTTCCTCGGGGTTTGCATTGGGGTCTTGTGGCAGATACAGCGGACCCTTCTGGCCGCAGGCGGTCAGGATAAGCAGGCTGCTCAAAAGAGCAGTTCTGGCTAGCGCGGCTCTAATAAGAGCGGCGACTTGGGGTGTGTGCATGATCTATTTCCAATGGTTAATGTCGGCGATTATACCGGCAGAAAGGCCGAACCCCAACGTTAATTTGCTATACTCGGCAGCGTTTAGTGACTCACAAAAAAATGTTTGGAGCACCAGGGGATGATCAACAACAAAACCGCAGGATTTTTGCTAGCGGCTGCGGCTAACTCTGTTCAGGCTGATGTTATTGATGACCCCTATGTGATGACCAATCGCAGCCCCTTTGTGCAGATCTATGGCCTACCCGCTGCACAGAGTGCCAAGCTGGCGACAGCCGGAACCAGTAGAACTGGTTTGCAGCTGGATATCAGCAATAACTTTACCGAAGACAATAAGTCCAGCGAAGCCATTTTTATTGATGGTGAAACCCATCGCGCCAATATCCAGTTTCGCTACGGACTCAATGATGCCATTGAGTTGGGTATTGATTTACCCTATCTCAGCCATGACAGCGGGAGTCTGGATAGTCTTATTGACGATTGGCATGACCTGTTTGGTTTCCCTGATGCGGGGCGCCCAGAATTTCCCCGTGATCAGCTGCAGTTTACCTATGTGCGGGATGGACAGGTTCTGAGTCGTGTCGCCAGCTCCAATGATGGTATTGGTGATGTCAGTTTGAGCATGGGGTACCAGTTATCTCAAACTGAAACCCGGCAGTGGGCTTTACGTACGGCGGTTAAGCTGCCTACTGGGGATGCAGATGATTTACATGGATCAGAATCTACCGATGTATCCTTTGGTTTAAATGTTAGTGATCAGGGCTTGTTGCAGAAATATAATATTATATTGCATGCTAGCGCCGGGGCTATGTGGATGGGCGGCGGCGAAGTTGTTGAAGAGTTACAAGAAGATTTTGTGTTGTATGGTTCTTCAACCCTCAGTTGGCAAGTCACATCGAGTGTGAGTTTAAAAATTCAGCTCGATGCTCACACGGCCTTTTACGATAGTGCATTAACCGAATTGGGTAATGACTCTGCGCAATTAATTTTAGGTGGCGCGGTTCGCTTGGGTGAACGCTGGGTATTGGATTTAGCGGTGAGCGAAGATATTGCCGTAGATACTGCGCCGGATATGGTCTTACATATCGGCATTAAGGCGATTGAGTTTTAGTGACATCAAAGCATGTTTGTTAGCGCTTACTAATCTTACCGGAGGCGCGCTTTGAGGCTGCAATGACCTGTCGTGGAGCAGTACCACCAATATGATCACGGGCAGCGACAGAGCCTTCCAGGGTCAGTACATCAAACACATCGCCAGTAATTATATCGCTAAACTGCTGTAGCTCTTCCAATGTCATCTCGGACAGATCTTTCTTTTGCTCAACACCATAGGCCACCGATTTACCCACAATTTCATGGGCATCACGGAAGGCAACACCTTTGCGAACCAGGTAATCCGCCAAATCCGTTGCGGTGGAAAAACCACGACGAGCGGCTTCTTCCATCACTTCCTTCTTAGGCTTAATCGCAGGCACCATATCGGCGTAGGCTTTCAGGCAGTCCTTTAAGGTATCAATGGTATCGAATAGAGGCTCTTTATCTTCCTGGTTATCTTTGTTGTAGGCCAGTGGTTGTGACTTCATTAAGGTCAGCAAGGAGATCAGGTGACCATTCACACGGCCAACCTTGCCCCTGACCAGCTCAGGCACATCCGGGTTTTTCTTCTGCGGCATAATCGAGGAGCCGGTACAGAAACGGTCTGGCAGTTCGATAAAATCAAATTGAGCGGAGGTCCATAACACCAGCTCTTCACTAAAGCGGGATAAGTGCGTCATGACTAAGCTGGCAAAGGCCGTAAATTCGATCGCAAAGTCACGGTCGCTAACAGAATCCAGCGAGTTTTCAGTAGGGGCATCAAAACCCAGCAGCTCAGCTGTCATTGCTCTATCAATAGGATAGGTAGTACCGGCCAGTGCCGCAGCCCCCAGAGGGCTTTGGTTCATCCGGGCACGGCAATCCATCAACCGACTGTAATCTCGCTCCAGCATTTCATTCCAGGCTAATAGGTGGTGGCCAAAGGTCACGGGCTGGGCGGTTTGCAGGTGAGTGAATCCAGGCATAATGGTGTGGGCTTCATTACCCGCCAACGTGGTTAAGCCCTGCTGCAAGCGGGTCAATTCTTTCGCAATACTGTCGATTTCATCCCGCAAATACAGGCGAATATCGGTAGCTACCTGATCATTACGGGACCGTCCCGTATGAAGCTTTTTACCGGTAATACCGATCTTATCGGTTAACCGCGCTTCAATATTCATATGCACATCTTCCAGCGTCACCGACCACTGAAATTCACCCGCTTCCACTTCACCGCGAATAGCTTCAAGCCCGGCTTGAATCTGCTGGTATTCCTCTTCAGTGAGCACGCCAACTTTGGTCAGCATCTGGGCATGGGCCAGTGAGCCGTTGATATCGTGGTGATACATCCGCTGGTCAAATTCAACGGAGGCGGTAAAACGCTCAACAAAGGCATCGGTAGGCTCGGAAAAACGTCCGCCCCAGGGCTTGATGGCTGGTTCTTTATCGGTCATGAAATCGGTTCACTGTATCTGTGGTTGGCAGTTGCGGCGGATTATAACAGAAGAGGCCGAGGGGTGGATTACAATCCACCCTACTTATGAACCTGGTTATAGTGCACCGCGTCTTTTTTGTGTTTCGCGTCTAGCGCTGATCAAGCCATCCTCTGCTATAGTTTGAACACTGTAGCTACTTCCTAGCGTTATGAATAACAACGATAAAGCCACCGATAATCAAGAGTTCTTTATTCCTGATTTGTGCAATGTGCAAGCCGTGCTGTTTTTAGTGCTGGTTGCGGAGCTGCTGGCTCTGGTTTTAGAGTTGGCCAGCGGTAGTTTGCAGGCTTTTTCCTGGCAGTCCTTTTCCTTAACCTCCTTATTTGTGCAGTGGTCCTTTTTATTGAGTGCGGCACTACTCTGCCAGATTCGTCCCGGGCTGGTTGACTGGCCATTGCCTAAAGCGGCCAGTGTTTGTTACTGCTTGATTCTGGCTGTTGTAGCATCCACCAGTATTTTTGGGCAATGGATGTTAAGCGGAGCCTTTGCGGGCAATAGTCACTGGGCCATCGATGGTGGGCGCCTGGCCACCGATGTGCTGATTTGTGCGGTATTGGCGGGGATTGCCCTGCGCTATTTTTACCTGACCCAGCAGTTGCGGTTAAACCAGCGGGCGGAACTGCAATCCCGTATTCAGGCGCTGCAATCCCGTATCCGCCCCCATTTTTTATTTAATAGTATGAATAGTATTGCCAGCCTGATTGCCGTGGACCAAGAGGCAGCAGAAGAAGCGGTTGAGGATTTGGCTGGCTTATTTCGCGCCAGTTTAGCGGAGGTTGAAACCGAGGTGACCCTGGCAGAGGAATTAGAGCTATGCCGGCGCTATGCCCGTATTGAACAGCTGCGTCTGGGCGAGCGCTTACAGATGGACTGGCAGCTGGATAAAGTATCTCACCGTATTAAGATTCCCAGCCTGACCTTACAGCCACTGGTTGAAAATGCCATTTACCACGGTATTCAGCAGCTACCCCTGGGCGGTGTGGTAACCATCAGCGCGTTTATGGAAGAGGGTGTTTTAACTCTCTCAGTGATCAACCCAGTGATGGAAAATACCCACAGCGATGTCGAAGGTCATCAACTGGCCCAGGATAATATTCACCGCCGCCTGCAGGCCTTATATGGCCCCAAGGCTGGCCTGATCACCCGTATGGTCGGTAATGATCACCATGCTGTGATCACTTATCCCATGGATGAGGCGACGCAAAAGGAAACTACATGAGGGTATTGATTGTTGATGATGAACCCTTGGCTCGTATGCGGCTGGCTCGTCTGTTGGAGCAGCAAGCTGGCTGCGAGGCAGTAGCCGAAGCCGAGACCGGGGAAGGGGCTATCACCGCTTTTAATCAGCATAAGCCCGATGTGATATTGATGGATATTCGTATGCCGGTGATGGATGGTTTGGAAGCTGCCCGTCACCTGACCAAAAGCGACGAACCCCCCGCCGTTATTTTCTGTACCGCCTATAACGACTATGCCCTGGACGCCTTTGACGCCAATGCGGTGGATTATCTGTTAAAGCCCGTCAACCGGGAGAAGCTATCCCAGGCTTTGCTAAAAGCGCAAAAGCTTAATCGCGTGCAGTTGTCTGCTTTGGTTAACAGCGGGGGCGATATTAAAGAACTAGCTACAGAACGCAGCCATATCTCCGCCAAATCCAGTCGAGGTATTGAGCTAATCGCCATTGATGAGGTGCGCTATTTTCTGGCGGACCATAAATATGTGACCGTCTTCTACTATCAGCAAGGGGAGCTTAAAGAGGTGCTGATTGACGACCCCCTAAAAGAGCTGGAACAGGAACTAGGACAAAGCTTTGTCCGTATCCACCGCAATGCGCTGGTTGCCGTGGCCCATATTCGGGGTTTGGGGAAAACCGAGCAAGGCGCCCATATTAAGATTGCCGATATGGAGCAGGGCCCCCAGGTTAGCCGCCGGCATCTGCCTGCGGTGCGTAAGCTACTGCAAAGCCTGTAAAAATTCGCCAGAAACTTTACCCTACAGCCCTTGTCCTACAGCCCCAGTCACTTATCATAGCGTCTTCTAACCCTTATCACTGAGTGACACCTGTTATATGTCCGAGCAACTGGTCCGCATTGCCACCCGAGAAAGCCCTCTAGCCCTGTGGCAGGCCGAGTTTATTAAAGCCGAGCTGGAAGCCGCCCATCCTGGTTTGCAGGTTGAGCTATTGGGTATGACCACCCGCGGCGATCAAATCCTGGATTCCCCGCTGGCTAAAATCGGTGGCAAAGGCCTGTTTGTTAAAGAGTTGGAAACAGCATTACTGGATGGCCGTGCGGATATTGCCGTGCACTCTATGAAAGATGTGCCGATGGAGTTCCCGCCCGGCCTGGGGCTATCGATTATTTGCCAGCGTGAAGACCCTCGTGATGCCTTTGTTTCCAACCACTATAAAAGCCTCAGCGAATTACCGGAGGGCGCCAAAGTCGGAACATCCAGCCTGCGGCGCCAGTGCCAAATTCGCGCCCGGCGTCCGGATTTGGAGATTATCGATTTACGCGGCAATGTGAATACACGATTGCGAAAGCTGGACGAAGGCCAATACGACGCGATAATACTCGCCAGTGCTGGCCTGCTACGTTTGGACATGGAAGACCGCATTGCCGAGCGCATTAGCCCGGAAGATAGTCTGCCCGCTGGTGGCCAGGGTGCGGTAGGCGTAGAAGCCAGAGTTGATGATGAGCGGATTAAACAATTATTAGCGCCTTTGCATCACCAGGCCACCGCTGAACGTGTTTACGCAGAGCGTGCGATGAACTTAAAACTACAAGGGGGTTGTCAGGTTCCTATTGCCTGCTTTGCGATTGCGAATCCCGATAACGACAAAGAATTATGGCTGCGCGGTTTAGTGGGCAGCCCCGATGGCAAAACCTTATTACGCAGTGAGCGCCGCGCTGGCCGAAGCGAAGCAGAGGCCCTGGGTGTTGCCGTAGCAGAAGACTTATTAGCTCAGGGCGCCGCTGAAATTTTACAAGCGGTTTACCAACAATAGCCATGGCATTGCAGACGCTGTCAGTATTGGTGACAAGGCCGCAAGGTCAAGCTAGTTCGTTATTAGCGGATATAGAAGCTGCGGGTGGCAAAGCGAGCCATTGCCCGGTAATAGATATCGTTGAGTTAAACGATGCCGACCAGCTACAACACTGCAGACAAATCATTATGGCGCTGGACGAATTCCAGCATGTCATTTTTATCAGCACCAATGCGGTTCACTATGGTATGGAGTGGATTCATCAATACTGGCCGCAGCTCCCGGTTGATATTCATTGGCACGGTATTGGAAAAAAAACGGTAGCCCAATTAATCGAGCAGGGCGTGCCTTGTAGCCCCTATGCGTTAGACGGGGCTATGAATAGCGAAGCCCTGTTGCAGACTAAAAGTTTGCAACAACTGGCGCAGCAAAAAGTGTTAATTATTCGTGGCGTCGGTGGACGAGATTATTTAGCGGAGCAATTAATCCAGCGCGGTGCTGATGTAAGCTATGCTGAATGTTATCGACGTGTTTTACCCGCGTTAGCCGATGGTGAATTAGTAGCGTTGTTTAAGCAGCAGGCCATTAATACGGTTTGCCTGAATAGTGGTGAGAGCGTAACTAACTTTTATCAGTTAATGGGTGATAATAAAATAAGCGATATAACAATCGTAGTTCCCGGCGACCGGGTAGCCGCCATAGCGAAACAGCTTGGCTTTAGTTCTATAGCGATAGCGGATAATGCAAGTGATCAGTCAATGCTGAAGGCCTTATATAATCTTTAGCTTTACCAACAAAAACGATGGAATAACGCGTGGATAATCAACAGCCAGAAAAAGAACAAGATGCCCCCAAAGTGATTGCGACACCAAAAAAACCTGCGGCACCAAAAGCAGGGCCCGGTATGGCTTTGTGGCTGCTGACGTTGGTGGTCGCCCTTGGGAGTATTGGGCTTAGCGTTTTTCTGTGGCAGGGTGATGCCGCCCAACAAAAAAACTTACAGCAAAGCCAGGCAGATATTGCCGGCGCGATTCAGCGTGTCGATACCCATGCCGATAATAATAGAAACCTCCAGCGCCAGCTCGATCAGCAGCAACAGCAGCAACAGCAGTGGCAGCAGGCGATTGAAAATTTACAGCTACAAATTAGCAGCCAGCAAAAACGTCTGCTGTCATTATCCACCACCGACCGCGATGACTGGTTATTAGCTGAAGCGGAATATCTAATGCGTCTGGCGAACCAGCGTTTATTAATGGGCAAAGAAGTCAATGGCGCACTCGAATTATTAAAAGCTGCAGATTCCATTGTAAAAGAGTTGGATGACAGTGCACTTTATTCAGTGCGTGAAGCCCTGGCCAATGATATGGCAAACCTTCGCGCTGCGGTTACCCTTGATATCGAGGGCCATTATTTACAATTGTCGGCGCTGGCACAGCAGGCGGAAACACTGCAATTAATTAAATTGCCGGAGCTGGCGGTGGCCGAGCCAGAAGCACCTGTAGTAGACACCTGGCAGCAACGCCTGGCGGTAGGATTTAAAGCCGCCCTGGATAAACTCAGCAGCTATATTCAAATCACTCGCCGCGACGATGTGTATCAACCCTTGCTGGCACCTGAATACGAGGCCGCGGTACGTCAAAATGTGCGCCTGATGTTTGAACAGGCGCAGATGGCCAGCTTGGCGGGCAAGCAAACATTGTATGAAGACAGTTTAGCTAAAGCACATCATTGGTTAAGCACTTATTACACGCTGGATAAAACCGCTACTGATCCATTGATTGCTCGCATTGAAATTTTAAAACAGCAACAGGTAGCCGTTAGCCTGCCAGATATTTCCAGCTCACTACGTGCACTTAAAACCTATATTGAAACGATTCACCAGGTTGTGCCTATTACCCAGCCTGATACAGCGGCGGAGGCGCCAGCTCAATGAAGCGCTTCTTTATTGCCAGCTTAATCGTATTAATGTTATCGGTTGCTTTGGTCGCCGCCATTGAATTGGACCCGGGTTATATTTTAGTGAGTTACCATACCTATACCCTGGAGACGAGTCTGTGGGTGGGTATTGGTTTGTTTGTAGTTCTATTTGCTGCGGTTTATGGCTTTTTCAGTGTGACCAGACGCTTGATTAGTGGTACTGGTGCGTTGAGTGATTGGGTGTCTGGTCGCGGCTATCGTCGCAGCCAACAACAGACCACCAAAGGTTTAATTGCTTTTATTGAAGGCAACTGGCAAAGCTCGCGGAGGATTTTATCCCGGGCGGCGGCAAGGTCGGAAACTCCCCTGCTTAATTATCTGGTAGCCGCCCGCGCCAGTCATGCGCTGGATGATAGCAAGCAAATGAAAAGTTTTTTAAAGAAGGCGGAGCAGAGCACCAGCGGTGCAGGTATTGCGGTGGGCCTTACCCAGGCAGAGTTGCAATTGCGCAGCGGGCGGCTTGAGCAAAGCCTGGCAACCTTAACCCGCGTCCGTCGCAATGCCGGCAAACATCCCCATGTATTGTCTTTACTGGCGCAGGCTTACCAGGGCTTAGGCGATTGGCAGGAAGTGTTGGCACTATTGCCGGAGTTAAAAAAATACAAGGTACTATCCCCCGGTGAGCTGGGCGCTTTAGAAATGACTGCCAGCAAAGAAAGTATTATGGACGCAGCCAAGTCTCGTAATGATGCATTAGCTGAACTGCAGCAATTGTGGCAGGATTTTTCCAGTGCTTCAAAATCCAACAGTGAAGTGATTGCCTGTTATGCTGAGAATATTATGGCGCTGGGTGGAATGCAGGAAGCAGAGAAGTTGATCCGCAACCGGCTGAAAAAAGACTGGAATGATCAATTAGTTTCTCTCTATGGAAAAATAGCCACCCAAGATGCCGACAGGCAGTTAATCATTGCAGAAAATTGGCTAAAAGAGCGCAATAACGATGCCGCATTGTTTTTATGTTTAGGTCGTCTATCATTGCGTAATTCTTTATGGGGTAAAGCCAGGGAATATTTTGAAAGGAGTTTGCAGTTTGAAGACAGTGGTGAAGTCTGTGCTGAAATGGGTCGCTTGTTAGCCCATCTGGGCGAGCATGAAAAAAGTAGTGAGTATTTTCAGCGGGGCTTAATGCTTGCAACTGAAGGTTTGGTTGAGCTGCCAATGCCGGAAAAACGCTGATTTATTTTAATGGCGCAATAGTTTATGATGCCGGCAAGCCTCTGGAAGGGGCTCGATAGATTTTTTTAGCCACTCACTGTAAAGGATTACACTATGCTTATTTCCCGGTTTATTTCTCGTAAAAATCATCTCCCCGTTTTTGCAACGATACAATGGCTGACCCCCGATAGTTTTCATTATTGGCAAGTGGAATGTATTTGCCAGCACTTGTTCCCAATGAATCCCTATTGTTTACCCATTAATCCCCCGGCTGGTAGTCAGCAATCGATAGCAGCGGTAGTCGTGCGGGGCACGGTTTTATTGAGTGGACGTCTGGTACCCATTCCCTCGGATGGTGGCGAGTGTTATTACCATATCTCTCGCTTGGTCGCGGTAAAGTTTTATACAGAACCTATGTTGCATGCTCTGTTAGAAGCTTTAATAGACAAGGCTAAGGCTCTGGGGGCCAGGGGCTTGATGATACATATCAAGCAGCAGTCGGAAGCGACCTGTTTGAAATTGGGCTTTACCAAAGTGGTTGCGGTTTACGATGACGTTGAAGAAAAACCTTTGCAAAAAATGTTTTTGTCGCTGGAATAGTTTTTTGGAAAAATATACCCCGTCATGCCCGCGAAGGCGGGAATCCAGTGCTGTCAATTTCCGCTTTAGCGGAAATAACAGCATAAGCATGCAGGCTGGATTCCCGCCTTCGCGGGAATGACGATAGTCATTTTCGCCGAAGCCTGCCCTCGAGCGCTTTAATCGGGGGCGGGAATGACGGAGGGATTAAGCAGCCATATTCGCTGCCATCATGTTGAGCTCTGCTGAAGATTCCATCATTGTCGCAATGGCCTCTTCGGCTTTTTCGCGGTCTAAATGCAAGCGCTCGAATAATTCGTCAGGTATCGGGGTTGAGGGGGCGTCACCAATACCGTGTTTGCGTAATAAGCGCATAGCGATAAACATCAGGTTGGCATAGGCATTATTTTCACCGTCAAAATTCGCTTCGTTTTGAAAGCGAATAGCGGTATTCACTTCGTCCGGCATACTCCAGGTTCGCATTAACCAAGCCCCTAGCTGCTCTCGAGTCACACCGAGTAAATGGCGTTCGATATGGCAGTGGTTGGAAAAAGGATTGGCTTCCTGATAGCGACAAATATTAGAGAAGTGTGGGGGGAAGACTTCAGCAAGAATTAAATAACCAAAGTTATGTAGCAGGCCTGATAAATAAGCCATGCCCATAATGGGGCGTTCTTTGGGTGGAATCGCACCGACTAAGGCTTCCACTGCGGTGGCAGCATAGACAGCTTGTTCCCAATAGGGGGTAAAACCTTTGGCACTATCTTTGGGTAAGTTCAGGGTTTTGCCCAACGACAGGCCCAGTGATAAATTTAATACCAGGTCAAAACCCAGTACCCGAACAATGGCATCGTGTACGGATTTTATTTTTCCCGGTGCGGCGTAATAGGGTGACGCAGCCCAGCTTACCACCTGTGCCGCCAGCGCCGGATCTGTTTCTACAATATCGGTAAGGTCTTTAATATCAGCATTGGGGTCAACCCGCAGTTTGATAATACGCTGTGCGGTTTCGGGCAGGGGCGGAAATTCCAGTGTCTCTTCCAGGCGCTGCTTCATTCTTATCTGGGTAAAGTTGGCAATCGCAGAGCTGATATCTGCAATATCATCAACGTCGTCCAGCGCTGCACTTTGCAGTTGTGCTTCATCCACAGTGATTGAGCCGGTTTGGGCACCATTAATCAGTTGTTTAAATTGTTCAACATTCATATTAACCAGACTACGCTCGCTACCGGTGTCGAGCTTGAGTTCGCTGCTGTCCAACAGGCTTTGGTCAATAATAATGTCCAGCCCTAAAGCCATGGGTATGGTCGGTAAGCGTTCAATTTTGGCCTTGCTGCAAATAGCTTGTACGTCATTGGGGCTGGCGGCTTTTAATTCCCGCTGCGTCAGGCGGCACAGGGCGTCAACATCCAGGATACTGTCGCTGCTGTAGATTACCTGAACCTTTCCTTTGCTATCTTGCAAGATGGTGGTCCTCGCCTGGCCTATAAGACTGGCGGTGGGATGCGCGTCAACAACGGCAAATTCGATATTGTGCTTGGTTAAAATGTCTTCAATGACAGCGGGCACTGACATGGGTTGCTCCTCAATACAGCATTTTGGTGGTACATATCACCAGGATTGTTGCCTAAGCTATTGTTGCCTAAGCTTTAGAATCTGGCGAATTATTTATTGGAATAGGAATTGTAGCTCAAGACAGGCTTTTTGCCGTGTATCAGTGCTGAAGTTGGCTAGTCTGGTGTGAGCTCCGTCGCAGAATTGGCGTTCTAACGTTAGACCTGGGCATATTGCTCGCCGTCCGCCAGCCAGCGCTGGATCAAGGGGTCTACCGCCTGGGGCTGTTGCTGCAGTATCTGTTGTGCCGCTATGTTGACCTGGTCGAGCAGGTGGCTGTCCCGCTCCAAATCCGCTATGCGCAGCTGTAGCAGGCCGGTCTGGCGGGTGCCCAGTAGTTCGCCGGGGCCGCGCAGTTGCAGGTCCTTTTCTGCGATCACAAAACCATCGCTGCTTTGACGCATCGTCTGCAAGCGCTCTTTACCCTGTTGCCCCAACGGCGCTTGGTACATTAATACACAGTGGCTGGCGGTGCTGCCCCTGCCAACTCGACCCCGAAGCTGGTGCAGCTGGGCAAGGCCCAATCGCTCTGCATTTTCAATAATCATCAGGCTGGCGTTGGGTACATCCACCCCCACTTCAATTACAGTGGTAGCGACCAATAAATCCAGTCCATTTTCCTTAAAGGCCTGCATCACGGAGGCCTTTTCATCGGCTTTCATCCGTCCATGGATCAGGCCCACATTCAGTTCAGGCAATAGGGCTTGCAGGTTTTCGCAGGTATCTTCAGCGGCCTGGGCTTCCAGGGCTTCGGACTCTTCAATCAGGGTACACACCCAATAGGCCTGGCGGCCTTCACTACAGGCATTGCGAACTCTTTCGACGATTTGTGCCCGGCGGGCGTTATCAATCACCACCGTTGTAACCGGTGTTCGCCCCGGTGGCAGTTCATCAATCACCGAGGTATCCAGATCGGCATAGGCGCTCATGGCCAGAGTTCTGGGGATAGGGGTGGCGGTCATAATCAATTGATGAGGGTGGCCAACAGCTGCTGAGGCTTTTTCTTTTAACGCCAGTCGCTGGTGAACCCCAAAGCGATGTTGTTCATCAATAATGGCCAGGCCCAGTTTGGCAAACTGCACTTCATCCTGAAACAGGGCATGGGTCCCCACTACAATATCGACCTGCTGATTAATCATCGCTTCCAGTTGCTGCTTTCGCTGTTTGCCTTTGACTTTGCCGGTCAGCCAGCCGATGGATAAACCCAGCGGTTGCATCCAGTGGCCGAAGTTAGTGAAGTGTTGCTCCGCCAGGATTTCTGTGGGCGCCATAATAGCAACCTGATAACCACAGGCGACAGCCTTTAGGGCCGCCAGTGCAGCGACTACCGTTTTACCTGAGCCGACATCCCCTTGCACTAATCGCAGCATAGGTTTGCTTTGTTCAAGGTCATGGTTAATTTCAGTGACCACACGTTGCTGGGCACCGGTTAGCTCAAAGTCCAGCTCCTGTAAAAATGCCCGGGTTTGTTGTTCACCGCCAATCAGTGACGGCGCACCTTCAGCGCGGGTTTGGCTTCGCAGTTTCAGCAAGCTCAGGTTGTGAGCCAGTAATTCTTCAAATGCCAGGCGTTGTTGATAGGGGTGTTCGCCCTCTGTTAGCAAGCCCACCGGTGCATCGGTGGGTGGTCGATGTAAATAGATCAGGGCTTGTTCCAGGCTAACAGTATTGCCGTTAAGGTGAAGTGGTTTAGGTAGCCACTCGATCAAGGTGTTAGGCTTAACTCGTTTTAGTGCCTGTTCGCTAAGTTTACGCCATGCCTGTTGGCTCAGTCCTTCTGTACTGGGATAAATGGGCGTCAGTGATTCTTCCGTGGGGGCCTGTTGGTCTGTGACCAGTTTGTATTCCGGGTGATAGAGCTCAAGGCCGCTGCTGCCACGCCGTGCTTCGCCAAAGCAGCGCAATCGGCTGCCATGACTTAAATTATTTTTTTGCGCGGCGGAAAAATGGAAGAAGCGCAGCGTCACCGTGCCAGTGCCATCCTGTAGTCGACAAACCAGGCTGCGGCGGCGACCAAACACAATATCTGCCGCTTTAACTTCGCCTTCAATAACGGCATCCACGCCTGCCTGTAAGGCTCCAATCGGTGTAATCCGGGTTCGATCCTGATAGCGCAGGGGGAGATGGAACAAGATATCCTGAACACTATGAATACTTAGCCCCGCCAGCTTCTCGGCCATTTTGGGACCAACGCCTTTCAGTTCTTGAACCGGTATTTGATCGAGTGTTTTATTGGCTGTCAAAACAGGCTTACCCATTCACTGCTTTGCCAAGCTGGCATTGTTTAATGGCCAGGCTTAGGGCATCAATAGCCTGGTGGCGAGGGAAGCTGGCTCGCCAGGCCAGGGCGACGGTACGACTGAACTGGGTGTTGGCAAGGGGGCGAGTGACCAGTGCGCCGTTACCGTATTGGTCGAGTTGTGCCGCTGAGGCTGGCAAAACGGTAATACCGAGGCCGGAGGCCACCATATATTTCAGGGTTTCAAGGGAGCTGCCTTCCACCACAGATTGCAGCGGGTGATTGCCGCTGGCAAAGTTTTTTCTAAGGCCGGGGCAGGCTTCCAGCACCTGATCCCGGAAGCAGTGGCCTTCACCTAACAACAGAACCTGTTCTTTTTCCAGTTGTTTGGCGGTAATGGTTTTGCGCTCTGCCAGGGGGTGGTCTTTGGCTAACAGCACAACAAAGCTTTCTTCGTACAGGCTTTGGGTAACCACATCGGGTTCATTAAAGGGCAGGGCAATAATAATGGCATCCAATTCACCCTGACGCAGCTTCTCTCGCAATATAGCCGTGTAGTTTTCTTCGATATAGAGCGGCATCTTGGCGGCGTTTTTTTGCAGCTGGGGAACAAAGTGTGGGAATAGATAAGGGCCAATGGTGAAGATAGCGCCAATAGAGAGTGTGCTGCCCAGCGGGTCTTTGCCCAGGTTGGCCATTTCGCTAATCACATTGGCCTGCTCTAAGACGGCTTGTGCTTGCGCAATAATTTGTTTTCCTAGTGGGGTTGCGCGCACTTGGCTGCGGCTGCGTTCAAACAGGGAGACATCCAATTCCTCTTCCAGCTTTTTAATAGCAACACTTAAGGTCGGTTGGCTAACAAAGCATTTTTCCGCCGCCTTGCCAAAGTGGGCGGTTTGATGGAGGGCGACGATATAGCGCAGTTCAGTCAGGGTCATGATCTTTGCCTGTTTTATGCTGAAAGCACTAGATTAATATTTTCTATCAAAAGGTGCTATTACTATCATAGAATTTATTGATGAACTTGTAGGGTGGAATATAATCCACCCTACGGTGTTTGGTGAGCAACATTTCAGCGGGAGAGGGTTTTGTCGGCTAGCAATATTTTGATTGTCGGTTGTGGTGATATTGGTATCCCGCTGGGCTTGCAGCTGGCGGGTAAAGGCCATGCCGTATGGGGCCTGCGTCGCAGCGGCCAATTACCGGAGCCGATCACTACGCTAAACGCCGATGTGACGAATGCGGCTTCGCTAGCCTGTCTGGCTGGGCTGCGCTTTGACTATGTGGTTGTGACCCTAACACCCGGTGAGTTTAGCGACCAGCGTTATCAGGCAGTCTATGTTGAAGGCCTGGCCAATGTGCTTGCTGCTTTAAATAACCCCGGTGCTGTTAAGCGATTATTGTTTGTATCCAGCACCAGTGTTTACCATCAAGGTGATGGCCAATGGGTTGATGAAACCAGTGCCACTGAACCTGGCTCTTTTTCCGGTAGGCGTTTATTAGAGGCGGAGCGGATCGCTGCCGATAGTATTATGCCTCACTGTGTGATTCGATTCGCCGGTATTTATGGCCCCGGCAGGCGTCGTTTAATTGAGCAGGTAAAGGCCGGGCAGGGCTGCCCGCCATCGCCGCCGTTAATGACCAACCGTATTCACCGGGACGACTGTGTAGGATTTTTGGCACATTTAATTCTGCTGGATAGCCAACAGCAGGCTATGGAGAACTGTTATATCGGTGTAGATAGCGAGCCGGTGGCTCTGTGGGAGGTTAAAACCTGGCTTGCCCAGCAGTTGGGTATTGATTCCAAGACCCTTGATACTAGCGGCACCACCCGCCGCAATAGTAAACGATGCAGCAATGCTCGTTTATTGGCCACAGGTTATCATTTGCGTTATCGCGGTTATCAACAAGGTTATGGAGAATTACTCAGAGAAGAGGAATAAATGGCTTGTTGCTGCGAGCAAAAAGGCCAATAATCTTAGCTGATTGTAAAACGTTAATTCAAGGAGCGATTATGTACCATTTGATTAGAACGCTGGTATTACTTTCAGTCATACTTTTTTCATTTAACCTCACTGCGGCTGAACAGCCACGTAGTTTGCAGCAAGTGCTCGACAGCGGTGAGCTCCGTGTCGGCGTTGCGCTTTTCTCACCTTGGGTGATGCGTGCAAAAGACGGCCAATTGGTAGGTTCCGAGGTTGATATGGCTCGTCGTCTGGCGGCTGATATGGGGATTAAAGCCCAGATCGGTTTATATGAGTGGGCCCAGCTAATTCCTACTCTGGAAAAAGGCGAGATCGATATCATTATTTCAGGTATGGGCATTAAGCCGAGTCGTGCTTTGCGGGTAAATTTTAGCCGCCCCTACGGCGATGCCGGTATTGGTCTGGCCGCCAATACCAAACTGACTAAAGATATTAAAAGTATCAATGAATTAAAGCAGCCAAATATCAATATTGGTGTAGTGGGTGAAACGGTTTCGGCTTCTGTGGCCCAGCGCATGTTTTCAAAAACCAAAATAAAAACTTATAGCACACAACAAAAACTGGTAAGCGCTGTGCTGAAAGGTGAAATACACGCGATGATTGCTGCCAACCCATTGCCGAAATTTGTAGCCCTGCAAAATACTGACAAAGTCGATATCCCTCTGGTAAAACCACTGCTGGCTTTTAAAGAAGGTATGGCCATCAATAAAGGCGATGCTGATTTTCTAAACTTTATTAATTCATGGGTGGTGGCTCGTACTGCCGATGCATGGATTCCAAGCACCAGACACTACTGGCTTGAAACTCTCGAATGGCAGGAACAGGTGAATTAATAATGAAGCCTATGAAAAGGAATACTTCGTCACCCTATAGTTTTCAACGCATTGTTCTGCTTATGATTACGGCATTAACCGTAGGCAGCCTTTTTGCGCAAAAGCTCAGTAAAGATGATTTACTGGAAGATAAAGAATATCGCAGTGATATAGAAGAAGTCGTGGTAGTGGGTTCTGAACCCGAATGGCGCAAGAATATGGATAAGCAGGAAGAGTGGCGCCCCGAGCGATTTAAGTTGTCGGATAATCCGTCACTCCGTTCGCGAGTGGAATGGTTTCCTGAGTACACCAAGGAAGAGCGGGATAATTACCAGGGTGTTCGCGATCGTACGGGTGAGAATCCTGAGTTTCAGATCTTTAAAATGAAATTCTAATATGTCATTCCAAAAAAAACCCGTCATTCCCGCGAAGGCGGGAATCCAGACTGCATGCTTATGCTGTTATTTCCGCTAAAGCGGAAATCTACAGTGCTGGATTCCCGCCTTCGCGGGAATGACGGGTTAAATTTATACAGACAAAATTACTTCCACTTCTATCGCCGATCCTTTAGGCAGTGCCGCCACTTGAACGCAGGCCCTTGCCGGAAATGGCTGTTGAAATACATTTGCCATCACTTCATTAACATCCACAAAATCCCCAAGATCTATCAGTGAAATATTTACTTTAACCGCATCATCCAAACTACCGCCCGCTGCTGCCGCTACGGCGGCTAAATTATCAAAGACTTGTTTAGCCTGTGCTTTTATATCACCTGTTACCAGCTCCATAGTCTCAGGGATTAAAGGAATTTGTCCGGATAAATAAACTGTATCACCTACCTTTACGGCTTGTGAATAGGGGCCAATGGCTTGAGGAGCCTTGCTGGTTGCAATGATTTCTTTTTTACTCACAAAATTATCCTTATGCAGTGGGGCTTATAGTAGGGCTTATATAGCAGTGTTTATATAGTATTAATGTTTAGCGCGGGTAACTTTTACAACTTCTTTGATACGGCGAATATGTTTCATAATCCGCGCCAGGTGAATACGGGAATGCACGCCTACTACAACATTGACGCTATTGAGTCTGGGGCCTTCTTCCTCGACGCTTATTTTTTCAATATTAGCGTCCAGACTATTTATCTTGGTAGCTAACACAGCAATGATGCCGCGGCTTTTTTCCAATTCAACTTTTAGCTCAACGGAAAATTCGCCTTCAACTTCATCGTCCCAGCGTAGGGGGACGGACCGCTCGGGGTTGTTTCTAAAATCCTGGCTGTTATGACAGTTGTCGGTATGAACAACAATGCCTCGCTCTGAACTGATAAAACCTACAATAGAATCGCCGGGTATTGGGTAACAACAATGGGCAAAATTAACCTGGAAGCCTTCACTGCCGCGAATAAGCAACGGTGAATGGGTGGCATTTCCCGGATGGTTGGTTTTGCCTTCATCGTCGGTCTCGGCCAGTAATTGGTGGGCAGTTAAGAACGAGACACGATTACCCATGCCAATATCTTCTAACACTTCATTAAAGGTTTTCATGCCGGTATCACTTAGCAGTAATTCTTTTTGCTGTTCATTGAGTTGGTCGATACCAGAGCCCAGTTCCGTCAACGCTTTTTCCAGGAGCCTTCTACCCAATGCTACCGATTCATTGGTTAACTGGTTTTTCAGAAAGTGGCGAATATTGGTGCGAGCTTTTCCGGTGACAACAAAGTTAAGCCAGGCCGGGTTGGGTTGCGCGGCGGAGGAGGTAATAATTTCTATGGTTTGGCCGCTTTGCAGTTTTTCTGAAAGGGGCGCCAGACGCCGGTTAATTCTGCTTGCCACACAACTATTGCCGACATCGGTGTGCACAGCATAAGCAAAGTCAACGGCAGTAGAACCCTGTGGCAGTTCCATAATTTTTCCCTTGGGAGAAAAAACATAAACTTCATCAGGGAATAAATCGATTTTTACACTTTCAATAAATTCTAAAGAGTCACCCGCGCGCTGCTGCATTTCAAGCAAACCCTGTAGCCATTGCCTGGCCCGTGTATGGCTGCCATTAAGTGGTTTTCCTTCATTGGTTTTATATAACCAATGTGCGGCGATACCATGATTGGCCATTTCTTCCATTTCGTGGGTGCGGATTTGAATTTCAATAGGCACGCCGTGCATACCAAACAAAACCGTATGCAAAGATTGGTAGCCGTTAGACTTTGGAATAGCAATATAATCTTTAAACTGGCCTGGCACTGGTTTGTACAAACTGTGAATACAGCCCAAAACCCGATAACAGGTATCTACGCTGTCCACCACAATACGAAAGGCGTAGATATCCATAATTTCAGAAAAGGATTTTCTCTTGCCGCGCATTTTTTGGTAAATACTATAAAGGTGTTTTTCCCGGCCAACGACTGCGGCCTCATGGCCTTCCCGTTCTAAACAGGCTTCTATGGACTCTTCAATCTGTTGAATAATTTCTTTGCGGTTACCGCGGGCAGATTTAACCGCTGCCTGAATGCGGGTAGAACGCATTGGGTTTAGGGTGGCAAAACCCAGGTCTTCAAATTCAACGCGAATATTGTGCATGCCTAAACGCTGGGCAATCGGGGCGTACATATCCAGGGTTTCTTTGGCAATACGGCGACGCTTTTCCGGTTTCAGGACACCGAGTGTGCGCATATTGTGTAGGCGGTCAGCCAGCTTAACCAGGATAACGCGAATATCTTTGGCCATGGCCAAGGCCATTTTTTGGAAGTTTTCTGCCTGCGCTTCCGCTCGAGTTTGGTCTTCCATGCGGGTTAGCTTGCTGACGCCATCCACCAGGTCGGCCACGGAGTCGCCAAATTGTTCACCCAGGGCTTCTTTGCTGATGCTGGTGTCTTCTATAACATCATGCAGCATGGCCGCCATTAAGCTTTGGTGGTCCATATGCATATCAGCCAGAATACCAGCGACGGCAAGGGGGTGAGTGACATAAGGCTCGCCGCTGCGCCGCCGCTGCCCCTCGTGGGCTTGTTCGGCATAGTAGTAAGCGCGTTTAACCAGTTTGACCTGGACCGGTGAGAGATAGCTTTGCAGGGCATTACCTAGTGCATCGATGTTTTCCACTTCTTCGCGGTTATCGCGTTGCTGAAAGAAGCTGTATTGTTGCATGTAGTGATTTGCTCTTGTTTGGCTGTCGGTGTTTTGAGGTTGTATTAAGGGTATAAAGAATTTATACCACGACTTTCATCCCACGCAAAGGTTTGCGCAAAATGGCAGGCATGAAAAAGGCCGGGTTGATTTAATCACCCGGCCTTTTTGGATTTTTTAATGCTCAGTCGTTCTATTAGAACGATGGCGGTGTTTCAGGATTGATCTCCATGTCCATATCTAACATGATTTCTTCAGGCTCTTCTTCCTTCGGATTCATGATTTCAGCGGGGGAGATCATTTCATCAGCAATTTCGCGCAGGGCGATAACCGTTGGTTTGTCAGACTCTTCGGCAACCAGAGGCTCTTTGCCACCGGTAGCCAGTGCGCGGGCGCGCTTGCTTGCAACCATCACTAATTCAAAGCGGTTATCAACTTTATCCAGACAATCTTCAACAGTAATACGGGCCATGGTGTTTCTCGTTTCAGTTTTTGGGTATTTCGACGGATCTGGCTTGAATGCAGGGTCGATCAAAATGGCCGCGCATTGTAGCAAAGATAGTGTATCAAAAACAATCTACCGGCTATATTTACGTCATTCCCGCGAAGGCGGGAATCCAGTGCTGTAGATTTCCGCTTTAGCGGAAATAACAGCATAAGCATGCAGTCTGGATTCCCGCCTTCGCGGGAATGACGGCGGTTAGCTTAATAAATCCTTTAAAAGGTCCTGATGTCGCTGTTTCTGGGGCTCTAAGGCTAATCGGGAGCTACGCAGTATCGCCTGTAAGTCTGCCAGTGCGGTATTAAAGTCGTCATTAATCACCAGGAAATCCCCCTGTTCATAGTGGGACATCTCGCTAACGGCTTCGGCCATGCGCTTATCAATCACCGCTTTGTCGTCCTGGCCACGATTGGTTAGACGTTCCCGCAGCGTCGCTTGGGAGGGAGGCATAATAAAGATAGCCAGCGTTTCCGGCATCAGCTTTTTGATCTGCTGGGCGCCTTGCCAGTCAATTTCCAGAATGACGTCATCCCCTGCATTGAGTGTTTGCTCTACCCACTCTCTTGAGGTGCCGTAGTAGTTGCCAAAAACCTCGGCATGTTCCAAAAAGGCTTGCTCTGTCAGCATGGACTTAAAGGCATCATGGCTAACAAAGTGGTAGTTAACACCATCTTGCTCACCGGGGCGCATGGCGCGGGTGGTGTGCGATACTGAGACCCTGACCTGTTGGGTGGAATCGATCAAGGCACTGACCAGGCTGGTTTTGCCGGCGCCGGATGGTGCAGAGATGGTGTAGAGCTTTGCTCTGGTGGTTTGTTCAGAGACTGACATTCAGGACTTTCCTCGGGGCGAATCGGCTGCAGTGATTATTGTGGTTATTCTATATTTTGTATCTGTTCGCGCATTTGCTCAATCAGTACTTTTAGCTCAACCGCCGCTTGTGTGGTATCGGTGACAATGGATTTTGATGATAGCGTATTCGCTTCCCGGTTTAATTCCTGCATCAGGAAGTCCAGGCGTCGGCCGCAGGCACCGCCTTTGTTCAATACTCTTCTTACTTCTATAAGGTGAGCATCCAGCCGGTCCAGTTCCTCATCGACGTCGGCTTTCTGGGCTAGAATAACCATTTCCTGTTCCAGGCGGTCTTCATTGAGCTCAGTCTTTAGCTCTTGCAATCGTTCTTGCAGTTTCTGGCGCTGGGCTTGAAGGATTTTCGGCAGTTGCTGTTTAACGGCGGCGGTAATATCACCAATGGTATCCAGACGCTGTTCGATAAACAGTTTTAAGGCCGCACCCTCTCTCTCGCGGCTTTCAACCAGTTGCTCCAGGGTAACCTGGAATAAGGCCAGCGCTTGCTCGCACATTAAATCGCTGTCGGTCTCGGGCTCGGACATAATGCCGGGCCACTGCAGCAATTGCAGGGGGTTGAGTGCTGAAGGTTCATTGAGTTGCTGCTGCACGCTTTCGCCGGCGCTAATCAATTGTGTTAGAAGCTCAGTATTGATCGACAGTTGGCTGGAGCCGCCCCCAGCTTGAAATTGTACCCGCAAGCTGCATTCAACCTTGCCGCGGCTCAGGGTTTTGCGCAGCCTTTCCCGCAGGTCGTTTTCCAGTCGGCGCATGGACTCCGGGAGTTTGAAGCTGGGCTCTAAATAGCGGTGGTTAACTGAGCGAATTTCCCATATCAGTGAGCCCCAGTCGTGTTGCGAAGCCTGGCGGGCAAAGGCGGTCATGCTGCGAATCATAGTGATGCTTACCTGCTGAGAAATAAGGGGAGTTATTCTAGCTTGATTGGCGCTCCGCGTCATAGCGTTCATGTGTATAATGCCGGCTCTTTTGTGTTTAACTTTTTAGTGAGTATTTCAGGACCCCCTATGAACAGACCCAGTGGCCGTAGTAACGATCAGCTTCGCGAAGTGACAATCACCCGTAATTTTACCTGTCACGCAGAAGGTTCGGTGTTGGTGACTTTTGGTAATACCAAGGTTATTTGTACAGCTTCGGTTGATGCGGGGGTGCCGAGATTCCTCAGGGGGCAGGGCCAGGGTTGGATAACAGCGGAGTATGGCATGTTACCTCGCTCCACCGGCAGTCGTATGGGTCGTGAAGCCGCAAGGGGCAAACAGGGTGGGCGCACTGTAGAGATTCAGCGTTTGATTGGCCGCTCACTTCGAGCCGCTGTTGATTTAACGGCCCTGGGTGAAAACTCTATTACCATTGATTGCGATGTTATCCAGGCGGATGGCGGTACTCGCACGGCCTCTATTACCGGTGCTTGTGTGGCTTTGGTGGATGCTATTCGCTATATGAATGCAGAGGGAATGATTGAAGGTAATCCTTTAAAACAAATGACGGCTGCGGTCTCTGTAGGTGTGTATGAAGGGGAGGCGGTGCTGGATTTGGATTACCCTGAAGACTCCAATGCGGAAACTGATATGAATGTCATTATGACTGAAAAGGGTGGATTTATTGAGGTACAGGGCACTGCTGAAGGCGAGCCTTATACCCGTGCGGAGCTGGATAGCATGCTGGCTTTGGCTGAGAAAGGGATTTACGAGTTAATTGATTTGCAGAAGGCTGCGCTGGCTGTTTAGCCACTGTCATTCCCGCCTTCGCGCATTGCTGCCTGGGGTAAATATCTTTTGGGTTTGGTGCTGGTGGTTTTTTTGGTTAGGGGCGCCAAGGTATTGGGTGGGGGTTGCGGAATGGTCCTGTGGCCCTCCGGGCTACCCTTAGCCAGTTTTGAGCCTTAAAGCGCTTCGCTGTCTCAAAACTGTCACGGCACTGGCCCCGACTCCTCAGCGGGGCCATTTAACACCCCCCAAGCCTGCAGAGTAGCCACCAAAAACAAGTCTCCCCATTGATTAATACTACTTTGCACTGCTATTGCGCCCTTTGGTGCAATGAGGCCATATGTATCCCGGACAGCATAAGCATGCAGGCTGGATTCCCGCCTTCGCGGGAATGACATTACGACTGCATTTCGTAGTCGTAATCCATAATCAACGGCGCATGGCTTGAGAAGGTCTGGTTTTTGTAGATAGCGCCGTACTCAATCACCGCCCTAAAACCCTCGGATACAATCTGGTGATCAACCCGCCAGCCATCTTTGCTGCGATCGCCATTCGGCCACCAGGTAAATTCGTCGCTGTCAGTATTGATCTCACGGAAAGCATCCGCGTAACCCAATTCACCCAATAGCTGGTCCATCCATTGCTGTTCTTCTGGCAAGGCCCCGGACATATCCCGGTTAGCCTGGCTGTCTTGCAGGTCGGCCTGGGTGTGCGTCATATTCCAGTTACCGCAAATAACAAACTCACGACGCTTGTTGCGCACTTTGCTTAAATGGTTTTGGAATAGCTCAAAAAATTGTTTTTTATGCGCCTTAGCGGCATCGTCAGCCTTATAGGCACTGGGTGCCAGCAGGCAACCTATGCTGATATCCTGGAAGTCGGCCTGGATATAACGCCCCTCCATATCGTAGTCGGCAAAGCCTAGCCCAGTCATAATCGCTTTGGGCATTTCCTTACAATAAATAGCAACGCCGTTAGAGTCTTTCTCTACAGCATCAAAGAAATAGGGGTTGTAGCCTTGTGGCCAGAAGGTGTCAGCTTGCAGGTCATATTCCTGTGCCTTCAGGTTTTGAATGCAAATAAAATCTGCATCCTGATCCAACACCCATTCGTAGAAGCCCTCTTTGGCTGCTTCTCGAATGCCGTCTGCGCAAAAACTAATGATTCTCATGGTCGCCTCATTACAATGGACAGCGTATGATACCGAGCCTGGAAAAAATGATAGCCAGCAATCTCTGGTGAAAGCCGGAACGGTTCTCTGGTTTTTTAGAGCACAGAGTTGGAGTTATCCGCTAACTGACCAGCTGTAGGGGGGTATCGATGCCAAGTCGCTGTTTTGCTATCATTTTTGTAACAGCATGGCCGCTAAGGTATAAGTTTAGAAACTCCTTGCTAGTAAAGCCAGCAAATTTTTCTTTTTTAAGCGTGACCAGCAACCTAAATACCGATTGATTAACCTATTGAGACACTACATGCATTCTTATCAGCAACAATTTATTGAACTGGCGATTGCCAAAAATGCGTTAAAATTTGGTGAGTTCACCTTGAAATCTGGCCGCGTTAGCCCCTACTTTTTTAATGCCGGGCTATTTTCTAACGGTGCTGCTCTGGCGCTGCTGGCGCGCTGTTATGCCAATGCGATTATTGAGTCTGGTGTCGAATTTGATGTGTTATTTGGACCTGCCTATAAAGGCATACCGTTGGCCGCAGCTACAGCTACGGCATTGGCCGACCATTTTGACCGCGATGTACCCTTTGCCTATAACCGCAAAGAAGCCAAAACGCACGGTGAGGGAGGGACTATTGTCGGTGACCCTTTGCAGGGCAAAATCCTGATTATTGATGATGTGATTACCGCGGGTACTGCGGTGCGTGAAGTGATGACGATGATTACCGATAATGGCGCAGAGCCTGCCGGTGTAGTGATTGGCCTGAACCGCCAGGAGCGTGGCAAGGGCGAACTCTCGGCTATCCAGGAGGTCGAAAAAGACTTTGCCATCCCGGTTATCAATATCGTCGATTTGGGCCAGATCATTGATTATTTACGTAATCAGCCTGATCAGGGGGACAATGTTGCTAAAATTGAAGCCTATCGCCGGCAATATGGTGTATAAATCTCCTATAATCTGTTGCATAGGTTTTTTAGAAAAATAGGGACCACTAAACGTAAAATGGACTCAATACTCAATCATAAAATCTGTTATCGGCTACCTGTTGTTGGCTTCTTGCTCTGTAGCCTGTTGCTAACTTCCGGCTTAACACTGGCGGCTTCTGGTCAGTTATATCGCTATATCAATGATAAGGGTGTTCCGGTGATAGATGATAATATGCCACCGGAGTTTGTGGCCCGGGGCTATGACATTATCAGCCCGGATGGCTCGTTGATTCGCAGGGTGCCCAGGCAGCTGAGTGAAGAAGAGCTGAAGCTGCGCAATACCGATGAATCCCGCGCCAGATTAAAGGAAGAAGAAGATAAGCGCTTGCAAGCCTGGGATAAGTCGCTGATGCTTCGCTACAGTGGCCTCGATGATATTGAAGCGGCGCAGCAGCGCGCCATGCGCGATTTGAAAATTCGCATCAGCATTCTTAAAAGCAACCTGGTCTCGATTAAATCCCAAATAGAGCGTGAGCAGCAAAGGGCAGCCGATATTGAGCGTCGTGGCGCTACAGTCCCCGAGAACTTAAGTAAGAATATCAATACCTTAAGGTTGGAAATCGAAGATACCGAGCAATCTATAGTGGTTCGCAATGTTGAGATAGAGGCGGTTAAAGCTGCCTATCAGCGCGATATGGATCGCTTTAAAACCTTATTGAATCGCGTTGAAATGCGACGCCAGCATTCCCAGCCCGTAAAGTCTAATCGGCCTGATTATTACTGATTTCTGTTTGTTGTCATTCCCGCCTACGCGGGAATGACAGAGGCGGGGGTATATGTTGAAAAGAAGTTTAACCGTTCTGGTAGCTAGCCTGGGCTAAAGGTGCGGTGGCGTTGCCCGCCGTTTGTTTGAAAAACCCATCCATAATCACTGGCCATTGGTCTTGCCAATTCTCTGTAGGCTTGCGCTTAAATTCACTGCGAACAAACTGGCAAATACGTCCTTCTACGGTAGCCATTAGTAAATTGGCGGCAATGGCCACTGGCATCGTCGGGCGAATACCTTCCTGAATTTCCGCTTCCCGCAGGGCTTGCTTTAGCTGGGTTTCATAACGATCAAAAAACTGTACCACCCTGGCTCTTAGTCGGTCGGTTTCCCCGGCTAATGCATCGCCGGTGAGAATACGAGTAATACCAGGATTGCGCTCAGTAAAAGCGAGTAGCAGGCCAAGGATTTTTTCACAGCGGGCTATGGCTCGATCTTCTTCTTTGAGGATCATACTCACACGGGTGAATATGGTGTCTTCAATAAATTCGATAAGGCCTTCAAACATTTTGGATTTGCTGGGGAAGTGTCGGTAAAGTGCCGCTTCAGAAACGCCAACTTCTTTAGCCAGGCGAGCGGTAGTTATACGTTCGCCGGGACTGACCTCCAACATATGGGCCAGTGCTTGGAGAATTTGTTCTCGGCGGGACACTTTTTTAGTCATGATAATCTTAAGCTTGGAAGTTAGTCGTGCTAACTGTAACTGTAAACAGGATGATAACTACTATGTGTAACATCAGTTACAGATACAAGTAACACTTTTCGTTTAGGTACTTTCAACGACGAGTATCAATTACAGGTCAATGACAGTACCACTAAACTACCAGTGGTTGTTTTTGTAATGATGGTCAATCCTATCGATTACCAGCTAAAGCTGCAATAAGAATCAACAAAAGAAGTGAACTTTCTGAAGATTTTTTTTCAAAAAAAAACGCAAAAAAATTCACCGGTGGAATATTTTTTGCGTTTTTTATGTGTGTTATTTTGCGCTGTGTGAGCCTATAGGCTGCGATTAGTGATCAATGTGCCGACACCTTCATCGGTAAATATTTCCAATAAAACCGCATGGGGAACGCGACCATCAATAATATGGGAGCTGGTTACACCGGCTTTGACTGCGTCCTGGGCGCAGCGTATTTTTGGTAGCATGCCACCATAAATAGTGCCATCGGCAATTAAATCATCTACCTGTTGGGTGCTCATTCCAGTTAATACTGCCCCTTGTTTATCCAGCAGGCCGGCAACATTGGTTAGCAGCATCAACTTTTCTGCCTGTAAAACCTCGGCAATTTTACCGGCTACCAGGTCTGCATTAATGTTGTAAGAGCTGCCATCCCTGCCTACACCAATCGGCGCAATAACCGGGATAAAATTACTATTAATCAACATATCCAGCACGCTGGTATCAATAGACTCAACCTCACCTACATGGCCAATATCAATAATTTCCGGGGCGGTCATTTCAGGTGTTTGTTGGGTAACACTCATTTTTTTAGCGTGAATTAAATCACCGTCTTTACCGGTAATACCCACAGCTTTTCCGCCATTATGGTTGAGCAAGTTAACAATTTCTTTGTTAACGCTGCCCCCCAATACCATTTCAACAACGTCCATGGTTTGGCTATCCGTAACACGCATGCCGTCGACAAAGCGTGACTCAATATTGAGCTGTTCCAGTAAACGGCCAATTTGCGGGCCGCCACCATGAACCACGATAGGGTTCATGCCCACCAGTTTCATTAGCACAATATCCCGTGCAAACTGCTCTTTTAGGTGGTCGTCAGTCATGGCGTTGCCACCAAATTTCACCACAATGGTTTTATTGGTGAAACGTTGTATGTAGGGCAGCGCCTCAGTCAATACGTTAGCGACATTACCGGCGGCATCGCGGCTTAGGGACATAGGTGTTCCTTAAAAGTAGGTAAAAGTGTTATTAGAAACCAAACTGCAGGCTGTTATCAATGCCATGTAGCTGATCTTTAAACTGTGATTGTATCCTGGCCATGGCTTGTTCCGTATCCGCTTCGAAGCGAAGAATCAGCATGGGTGTGGTATTGGACGCCCTGACCAGCCCCCAGCCATCGGGAAAATCTACCCGCAGGCCATCGAGGGTTGAGATTTTACCCTCATCGAATTGAGCGCTGTTAACCAGTTGCTCAATAATCGCAAATTTTTGCGACTCGGTGGTGGTAACTTTCAATTCCGGTGAACCAAAGCTTTCAGGGAAGGCTTGCAGTTGTAAGTCGAGGTCAGGGTCTGTGGTACTTAGGATTTCAATTAAGCGTGCGGCGGCATACATGCCGTCATCAAAACCAAACCAGCGCTCTTTAAAGAAGATATGACCACTGAACTCACCGCCTAGCAGGGCGCCGGTTTCTGCCATTTTTTCCTTCATAAAGGAGTGGCCAGTTTTCCACATAATGGGGCGGCCGCCATAGTTGCTAATCAGGGTATTAAGGTTGCGCGTGCATTTCACATCGAATAACACATCAGCACCGGGGTTACGTGAAACCACATCTTGCGCCAGTAGCATTAACAGACGATCTGCTGGTACGGATTGACCTGACGCGGTCACCACCCCTAGTCGGTCGCCATCGCCGTCAAAGGCTATACCCAGGTCGGCCTGTTGCTCTTGCACCACATTTTTCAAATCTGCCAGATTCGCTTCAACAGAGGGGTCTGGATGATGGTTCGGGAAGTTACCATCAACTTCACAGTATAGGGGTATAACCTCGCAACCAAGCTCCTCAAACAAGCGAGGTGCAATTGCCCCGGCTACGCCGTTGCCGGCATCAAGGACTATTTTCAGGGGCTGGGCGATGGCGATATCATTAATAATGTAATCGATATAACTCTGCTCGATCTCCTGCGCCTGATATTGGCCTGCGCCTGTAACCAGGTTTTTGGTAATGACTCGGTCTTTTAATGCGCTAATCGCTGCTCCAGACAGGGCTTTACCATCAATTACAATCTTAATACCGTTGTACTCCGGCGGGTTGTGGCTGCCGGTAATCATAACGCCACTTTGAGTACCCAGCTGGTGAGTCGCAAAATACATCAGCGGGGTTGGTTGGGTGCCGATATCAATCACATCGCGGCCACTGTCCGTCAGGCCTTTAACCAGGGCATCGCGGATGGTTGGTGAACTATGGCGACCATCCGCCGCGACGATAACCTTTTGTTGACCCCGGTCCAGTGCTTCACTGCCTATAGCCAGGCCGATGGCGTAAACCACCTCATCGGTCAACTCGGTATCCGCCAGTCCCCTGATATCGTAGGCTCGGAAAATATCTTCCGGCAGGGTCTCAGGGATGACGGGGTCGTTACTGTCTTCTATTTCATCGAGCTCCAGCAGGGGTTCTTCCTCGGCAACCGGTGCCGCAGTCGCGGCAGCTTTCGGTGATGCTGGAACGGTTGCTGGGACACTGGCCAGCTTTTCAGTGAGCTGCTCTGCTGCGTTACTAAAGCCCGGCAGTGTAAAGTCAGATTTGTTTTTGGTTTTGGCCTTGAGCAATGCCGCTAAATTTTCGGCCAGTGTTTTTTGCAGGGTGATCAGTAAATTACCGGCGGCTATCAAAGTAACGATTAATGCAATCCCCATAATGAGCCACAGGGAATTAGCGCTATGGCCACTTTTAGCTACCAGCTCCGGCGAGGGTGAAAAGGTCAATTGCCATTGTGAGACCAAAGCATCAGCGGTTACTTGATAATTGCTTTCGCCAGCCATGCCAACGGAGGCTATCAGGTGCTGCTTATTTTTAAACTGCTGGATTAGTTGGGTTTGCCCCAGGCTATTATCGAGTTGCCCCAGCAAATCTCGTAAATATTGATCACTCAGGGTGACTAAAAGCGCGGCACTGGCATAGTTTTTACTGTTAGATTTAACCGGCTCTGCCAAAGAAAATAACCACTTGCCTTCATACTGGTAAGCTTCTGGCTCAACATTGTTACCGTTGCTGACATGGCGCAATAAATCCAGCTCAATATTATTGCGCAGCTCCCGGCTTTCCTTATTCAGTGATGCAATGCCCAGCGGGCCAAGTTCGATCAGTTTAACGCTGGTTGCTTCAGGAAAAGCGCGGCTTAATTCTTGACGGTAACGGGCAATGCTGACGTCATCCCTTGAATCCAGGGCGGCATGCAGTTGCTCGGAAAGGGCAATACTGGATAAGCGCAACCTGAGTTGGTTGAGGGCCTGGTCTAATAATGAGACCTGGCTATCCACTAGGCTTTGGGATTGTGATTCTATGCTGGCCTGGCTAATCATCGGCCGCTCGATCAACGCTACATAGCTAAAGGCCGCAGCAATCACAATAACGCTGAGAGTTGCACTGCTAATCAGGGTGCTTAGTAATTTATTCTGCGGCTTGCGGTTAGTATGTTCTGCCGATTTTTTGCTACTCTTTCTAGTCTTTGCCATTGCGTCCGTGGTTGCTCAATGAGTTGTAGTGTTGTCGGTGGAAACGATTCACTTAGTTTAGTGTTTTTTGGATAATTTGCTGGGAAATTACCCGGCAATGCCCCGGTTTTGTTAAGTGGCTTGGTTCTCTTTGTAAGACTGTGATATTTCCTTGAGTAAACAACGACTTAATTGTTGTTTGGACGCCGTGGGCAAGGCCTTTTCTCCCTTGTTCCAAATGACCGTAACGGCATTGTTGTCGCTGTTAAAGCCAATCTCGGCATTCGAGACATCATTGGCGATAATCAAATCCAGGTTTTTCTTCACAAGCTTGCCTTTGGCATAGCTAACAACATCCTGTGTTTCAGCGGCAAAGCCGACGGTAAAGGGCCGCTGCTTATGGCTGGCTACGGCGCTGATAATATCGGGGTTGCGTACCAGTTCAATGGACATGGTATCGACTGACTTTTTAATTTTCTGCTTCACGCTGGTGGCTGGGCGGTAGTCGGCAACAGCGGCGGCACCGATAAATATATCGCACTTGGCCAGGCTATCCAGTGTTGCCCGATGCATTTGTTCTGCACTTTCTACATCAATACGCTGAGCTCTGTCGGGGGTAGCCAGGGATACCGGGCCGGCGATCAGGGTAACGGAGGCTCCGGCTTCAATAGCAGCCTGTGCTAATGCAAAGCCCATTTTGCCGGAGCTGTGATTGCTGATGTAGCGTACCGGGTCGATAGCCTCCCGGGTGGGGCCGGCTGTAATCACGACATTTATCCCATCGAGCTCACGGGATTGAAACTGGTCGGCGGTCATTTCTGCCAGTGTGGCGGCTTCCAGCATACGTCCGGGGCCAATATCCCCGCAGGCTTGTGAGCCATCGCCGGGACCAAAAATAGCGACCTGCCTGTCAATCAGTGTTTGCAAGTTGGCTTGGGTCGAGCTGTCACGCCACATAGCCTGATTCATAGCCGGTGCAATGGCAATGCCGGCATCGGTTGCCAAACAGAGGGTGGTCAACAGGTCATCGGCCTGCCCGGAGGCCAGCCTGGCCATAAAATCTGCACTGGCGGGAGCTACTACGACCAAATCAGCCCAGCGGGCTAACTCGATATGGCCCATAGCAGCTTCAGCTTCGGTATCCAGTAGATCATAGTGAACAGGGTTGCCGGATAGTGCCTGTAGCGTTAGCGGGGTAATAAATTCCTGTGCCCCTTTAGTCATAACGACTCTCACTTCAGCACCAAAGTCCTGCAGGCGACGGATTAACTCGGCAGCTTTATAGGCAGCAATACCGCCGGTGACTCCCAGCAATATCTGTTTGTTGTTAAGTTGTTGCATATTTTTGTCGGTGCACTCTCGGCAAATCAGGACAGAGATTGTAAGATATGTGTTCTCTCTAGGATAGGGAGAACAACACTTTCCCCCAACTTCAAGGACGATATTATGGCTATTACTGATTGGCCCAGCGCCGAACGACCTCGTGAAAAACTGATTAAGCAAGGCCCCGCGGCCTTATCCGATGCTGAGTTACTGGCTATTTTCCTGCGTACGGGAACACCGGGACTCACCGCAGTAGATTTAGCACGCCTGCTAATCAAGCAATATGGCAGCCTTAGGGAACTGCTGGATGCAGATTTAGCCCGCTTCTGTGAGGGCTGCGGTTTGGGTGAAGCCAAATACACCCAGTTGCAGGCAGTGCTGGAAATGTCCCGGCGGCATATGTATGAGCAGCTGGTCAGGGGCGATGGGCTGACCAACCCGCGCTTGACCCGCCAGTACTTGGAGAGTTGTTTGAAGGGCAAGCCCCAGGAGCAGTTCTGTTGTCTGTTTATGGACAGCCAGCACCGGGTTATCGTTTTTGAAACCTTATTTTATGGCACGATTGACGGCGCCAGTGTTTATCCACGAGAGGTGGTGAGACGCTGTTTGCACCACCATGCCGCTGCGGTCATATTGGCCCACAATCACCCCAGTGGTGTGGCTGAACCCAGCCAGGCAGATATGCGTATTACTCGTATCCTGGTCGATGCCCTAAAGTTGGTTGATATCAGGGTGCTGGATCATTTTGTGGTTGGCGATGGTGAAGTAGTCTCTTTTGCGGAAAGAGGGCTTATTTGAGCCAATTTTTTGCGCTTTTTCCAAGTTTAAGTTGCGATCACATAGGTGTTCTGGTATAAAGTCGCGCTCCGTTGGGGGAGGTGCTCTCGGATAAGTTGGGCGCCATGCTTTACACCCCACAAACAGTTTTTTATTAATTAGTCTTGGAAGGGACGAATCATGTCCAGAGTATGTCAGGTTACCGGCAAACGCCCAGTAACAGGAAACAATGTTTCCCACGCAAAAAACCGCACGCGTCGTCGTTTTTTGCCCAACTTACATCGTCATCGTTTTTGGGTAGAAAGTGAAAATCGCTTTGTTTCTCTTCGTGTATCTGCAAAAGGTATGCGTATCATTGATAAAAAGGGTATCGACGTCGTTTTAGCTGACTGTCGTTCTCGTGGCGAGAAGGTATAAGGAGTAGATCATGGCTAAAAGCGCACGCGATAAGATCAAATTGGTTTCTACTGCTGGTACAGGTCACTTCTACACCACAGACAAAAACAAACGCAACACCCCTGACAAGATGGTATTTAAAAAATACGATCCTGTTGTGCGTAAGCACGTTGAATATAAAGAATCTAAAATCAAGTAATTGATGGCAGGTTCTAAAATAGCCCGACTTAGTTCGGGCTTTTTTGTGCCCATAGTATTGTCATTCCCGCGAAGGCGGGATCCCAGAGACACTAGACTCCCGCGTTCGCGGGAATGACGGTTAGGTCCATGCCTGAATTACCCGAAGTAGAAACCACTCGACGAGGTATAGAGCCTCATCTTCAAGGGCGCACTATCAAGAAGCTGGTAGTGCGCCAGCCCAGCCTACGCTGGCCGGTACCGGATAACTTGCCCCGCCTGATGAAAGGTAAAGTTATTCAATCCGTTGAGCGGCGGGCAAAATATATCCTGCTTAAATTATCCAACGGTAGCGCTATTCTCCATCTGGGTATGTCAGGCAGTTTACGAATTATCGAAGCCGATGAGCCTCCTATGGCTCATGATCATGTCGATATGATGCTGGATAGTGGCCAGGCTTTGCGCTTTACCGACCCGCGCCGTTTTGGCTGCCTGCTATGGCAGGGGGTTAAAGAAGACACCCATAAATTGCTAGCATCCCTGGGCCCTGAGCCGCTATCGGACCAATTTGACGGCGAACGTTTGTTTCAGTTATCTCGCGGGCGCAAATCAGCGGTTAAGACCTTTATTATGGATAATAAAAATGTGGTCGGCGTAGGGAATATTTATGCCAACGAGGCCTTATTTGCCGCCGGTATCAGGCCAGACCGTGCGGCGGGCAAAATATCCAAACAGCGCTATTTGCTCCTGGCCGATGAAATTAAGATAGTTTTAGCCAAAGCTATAGAGCAGGGCGGCACCACCCTGCGGGACTTTGTTGGAGGTGATGGCAAGCCGGGTTATTTTAAGCAGCAGCTTAAAGTTTATGGCCGAGGTGAGGAGCTCTGCCTGGTTTGTAAGGGGGAGTTAACCGAAATTCGCCTTGGCCAGCGCAGTACGGTTTATTGTCGTCGCTGCCAGCGCTAAAGCCTGGCCGTGTGCAAATTCACAGATTAGGGAGTTTTTTCGTTGCTGTTCGGGACGAAACTGGGATTTAAGTCTATGATTACTTGCAATATGGGTGTAACTGATTATCCCCAATAGAGTTTTGGTTATATCAAGAAGGCTTTAGAGAGATTTACGGAGAGAAAGAGCATGTGGAAAATGATGCAAAAAGTGGCTGACAAACTGACTCGCGCTGGCTTAGTGCTTAGCATGGCAATGGTATTGTTATTCCCCCAGCTGGGTTATACCCAGGCGGTAGAAGAAGAGCCGTCAGCACTGGCCATGGCTGGAGATTTAGTGATTGCCAGACCATTATTACTAGTTGCCACGGTTGTTGGTACCGCCTTTTATGTTGTTAGCCTGCCGTTCTCATTGGCTGGCGGTAATGCCATTGAAGCTGGAGAAACACTGGTCGTTGGCCCCGCCAAATCAACTTTTGTACGCTGTCTGGGCTGTACCCGTTCGGGTTACAAGAAAGACGTCGTTGCTTACGAAGACTAATTTCAGTTCAAAAAAAACGGCCTATTGGGTAACCAGTAGGTCGTTTTTTATTGTCTGTCGTTTTATCCTGCAGTCTAGCCCGTTGCAATCAAGTCTTCATATTTAGCCTGCAGCTCATCCTGTGTTTCCGAGTTGTCCGGATCCAGGGGAATGCAGTCCACCGGACAGACTGTCACACATTGGGGCTCATCAAAGTGACCAACGCATTCGGTACAACGTGCGGGCTCAATCTCATAGATCTCATCCCCCTGGTAGATGGCTTCGTTGGGGCACACCGGCTCGCAGACATCGCAATTAATACACTCGTCGGTAATCAGCAGAGCCATAACAGAGTCTTAGGCGTTAAAGCGGTCGTTGAATGCAGCGTTGACCACCGCAGGGACAAACTCTGAGACATCGCCGTCCATAGAGGCTATTTCACGCACCAGCGAGGAGGAGATACAGGCTAAACCGGGGGAAGGTGTGAGGAAAATGGTCTCAAAGCCAGCCTGCATAGCACGATTCATATCAGCCATCTGCATTTCATACTCAAAGTCCTTCATGGAGCGCACGCCACGCAGAACAGTAGTACTGCCCTTGCTGGCGGCGAAATTGACCAGCAGATCACTAAAGCCACAGACTTCAATATTATCTAAGTGCGAGAGCGCTTGTTCGCATAGCTCGATGCGCTGGCCCAGCGCAAACATCGGCTGTTTTTTCTCGCTATAGGCAATCCCAAGTACCACCTTATCAAACAGCTTGGCGGCTCTTTCTACCAAATCGATATGGCCGTTGGTAATGGGGTTAAAGGTGCCGGGATAAATCACGGTTGTCATGTGGCTATCTCAATAATCGCTTAATGTGGTGCGATTATACCTGTCTGGGTAATTTATATAAGCGGTAGCAGACCTGGCCGGCGGTTTTCTCCCGATGCAGCTGCCATTGGGGGGGTAGCTCAGGCAGGGCCTCTTCCTTGCCCATTTCCAGATAAAGCCAGCCGCCGGGCTTAAGCATGGCCTGTTGATCGATCAGCTGAATGCAGATTTGGGCCAAATCCTGATGGAAAGGAGGATCCAGAAAGATAATGTCATAGGTCTTGTCGGTGTTTTGTCGCAACCAGTCAGCGGCGCTAGCCTGCGTTACCTGTCCATTGCTGGCCTTGAGCAATTGCAGGTTTTCCCGCAATAGATTAGTTGCCGACCGGGCATTATCAATCAGGTCAACCAGGCTGGCCCCCCGTGATAGCGCTTCAAGCCCCAGTGCACCGCTGCCAGCAAAAAGGTCGAGACATTGGGCATCATGAATATCTACCGCTAGCCAGTTAAAGACTGTTTCGCGGACTCGATCCGTGGTTGGGCGCAGCCCGTCAATGGAGGGGAAGCTAAGTTTTCGGCCACGCCATTGGCCCCCAATAATCCGCAGTTGATTAGAGGGTGAATTGCACGATCGCCTGGTCTTTGCTCTGCTCATTGCTTGCTTGTGTTTTTGGTGGTGGTGATTCAGTAATTGAGGCTCCGTTTCAAGCCTCAAGAATGGTAGGATAGCACCCCTGTTAGAAGAGTGATGAGTAATTATAAAATCCATGAAGTTTTTTGATCGTTTTAAATCCAGGCCTGAAGCCGATGCTGATAACAAACGCGAGAGCGAAGAGCTCCCCGTTGTTGGTGAAACCAGACAAGAGGCTGAGCTAGAAGCACCAGCCGAGGAAACCCAGTCCGGCTTTTTCTCTCGCCTTAAAAAAGGCCTTAAGCGAACCAGCAGCAGTTTTTCCAGTGGCATGGGTGCCATCTTTCTGGGTAAAAAAGAAATTGATGATGAGCTGCTGGAAGATCTTGAGACTCAATTACTGGTAGCTGATGTTGGCATTGAAGCCACCCAGTCCATTATGGATAACCTTGCCAGACAAGTTTCCCGTAAAGAGTTATTTGATTCCGATGCACTTTACCAGTCATTGCAAAAAGAATTGGCGGCGCTGCTAAAACCCTCGGTAAAATCACTGGTTATCGATACCAGCAAAAAACCTTATGTAATTTTAATGGTTGGTGTAAATGGTGTTGGTAAAACCACCACCATTGGTAAATTAACCAAACGTTTCCAGGCCGAAGGCAAAAGCGTTATGTTAGCGGCTGGCGATACCTTCCGTGCAGCCGCTGTTGAACAATTACAGGTTTGGGGTGAACGTAACGATGTCCCCGTTGTAGCCCAGCATACCGGTGCCGATAGTGCCTCAGTAATTTTTGATGCAGTACAGGCAGCGCAATCGCGCAATGTGGATGTACTGATTGCCGATACCGCCGGCCGCCTGCACAATAAAGACAACTTAATGGAAGAATTAAAGAAGGTTGTTAGAGTTATGGGCAAGCTTGATGATACCGCTCCCCATGAAGTGATGCTGGTATTAGATGCCGGTACAGGACAAAATGCCCTGTCACAGGCAAAAAGTTTCCAGCAAGTAGTTGGTGTTACCGGTTTAACCTTGACCAAGCTGGATGGTACTGCCAAAGGCGGAATTATTTTTGCCATTAGTAAACAGCTGGGTCTGCCGATACGTTTTATTGGTGTTGGTGAACAGGTTGATGACCTTCGACCCTTTATCGCGGAAGAATTTGTTGAAGCCTTATTCGATGTAGAAGAATAAAAATATTTAATCCATTCATTAATTGTTGCGAAGCCTGAATGATACAGTTCGACCAAGTCAGCAAGCGTTACCCCGGCGGCCATGAAGCGCTCAAATCGGTGAGCTTTACCATTGAGCCTAATGAAATGGTTTTTTTAACGGGCCATAGTGGCGCGGGTAAAAGTACCTTGCTTAAATTGATGATGGTGATGGAGCGACCTACCCAAGGGCAAGTGTTAGTTGATGGGCAAAATCTTCGCGGCTTGCCTGCCCGAAAAATTCCCGCACTGCGACGTGATATTGGTGTGGTGTTCCAAAACCATCAACTATTATTTGATCGCACCGTCTTCGATAATATTGCGCTACCGTTAGTCATTGCCGGTTACCAACCAAGGGAAGTAGGGCGCCGAGTGCGCGCCGCCTTGGATAAAGTGGGTCTGCTAAGTAAAGAAAAACAAATGCCCGTCACCTTGTCGGGTGGTGAGCAACAGCGTGTGGGTATTGCCCGGGCGGTGGTTAACAAACCCAAAATCCTACTGGCGGATGAGCCCACTGGTAACCTTGACCCGGAACTGTCCGCTGAAATTATGCATCTGTTTGAACAGTTCAATCAGGTGGGTGTCACCGTCTTAATTGCCAGCCACGATTTAAGCCTGATTGCCCGTTTGCCTTATCGCATGATGACCCTGCGCCAGGGTGAGATAGTCACTACCCCTGGGAGTGTTGCTTGAATATGTCGAACAAGAGCACCGTTCGCCGAGATAGCAAAGGCGCTAGCCAAAGTCGCACAAGTATCGGCGATAAAATGAATAGCTATCTGGCCCACCATAAGTTGGTAGCCCGCGATAGTTTCATGCGCCTGATTGACACTTTGATTCCTAGCATTATGACTTGGCTGGTGATTGGTATTGCCCTGGCTTTGCCCTCTGGTTTATTTGTCGCCTTGGAAAATGCTGAGTCTGTCAGCCGAGGTTGGGATGGTGCGGCGCAAATATCCCTATTCGTCAATAAAGTTGTATCTGAAAAAGATAGCCGGAAATTGGCTAGAAAGCTGCGACTTAGGCAGGATATTGCCGAAGTTGACTACATTTCCCGCACTCAGGCGCTGGAAGAGTTCCAGGCATTATCCGGCTATGGTGATGTGTTAGAGCATCTGGACAAAAACCCATTGCCCGCCGTTATTGTCGTTAGGCCGGTTGAACAAGAGATTTCAGCGGCGGCAACTGAGGCGCTTTATAAAGAATTAAAGGCATTACCCCAAATTGAGCAGGCTATTATCGATTTAGAGTGGGTTCAGCGTCTCTATAGCATGATGGAGCTGGGCAAGCGTATGACGCTGGCGCTGGCGGCATTGCTGGCCTTGGGGGTGTTACTGGTGATTGGCAATACCATCAGGCTGGCGATTGAAAGCCGCCGGGATGAGATTGTGATTGTAAAACTGGTGGGCGCTACCAACGCCTTTGTGCGCCGGCCCTTCCTGTATACCGGCCTTTGGTATGGTTTGGGCGGTGGTATGATGTCCTGGCTGTTGGTTTCCATTAGCCTGTTCTGGCTCAGCGGCCCTGTCGCCGAACTTTCAGGCCTCTATCAAAGCCAATTTGTCCTCCAGGGCTTGGGCTTTGGCCAAACCCTGCTGCTATGGCTGGCCTCCGGTTTGCTGGGTCTGGCGGGAGCCTGGCTAGCAGTCAGTCGCCATCTGGGCTCAATAGAACCTCGCTAGGCGCCCCCTTGATATAGCTCAAATAAGCACCATATTGGGCTATTCAAACGCTATTAAAAGCGTCTATAGGTGAACTTTTAAGTGATTAGCACTCTAACGGAATGAGTGCTAAAATTGCCGCCGATTAATTGGAGATAGCGTTATGAGTACCGCACTGCAGACTGTCAACTTAGTACCCGGGAGTAACCTCACGGCGTATATGCAGACTGTGAATAACTTCCCGATCCTGACCGTCGAGCGTGAGCGCGAGTTAGGTGAAGAGCTGTATTACCACGAAAATTTAGAAGCTGCCCGTGAGCTGGTTATGTCTCACCTGCGCTTTGTTGTGCATATCGCCAAATCTTACAAAGGCTACGGCCTGCCACTGGCGGATTTAATCCAGGAAGGCAATGTTGGCTTAATGAAGGCGGTTAAGCGTTTTAACCCCGAGAAGGGTGTTCGCCTGGTCTCTTTTGCTGTGCATTGGGTTAAAGCTGAAATGCACGAGTTTATTTTGCGTAACTGGCGCATTGTTAAAGTGGCTACCACCAAAGCCCAGCGTAAATTATTTTTTAACCTTCGCGGCGCCAAGAAAAAGCTGGCCTGGTTAAATAATGCTGAAGCCAATGCAGTAGCTGATGATCTTGGCGTTGATGTTAAAGAAGTCCGCCGTATGGAAAGTCGCTTAACTGCCTCTGACCTCGGTTTTGATGCCGGTGCCGATGATGAAGATGATGGTGTTGTTGCCCCAGCACATTATCTGGAAGATAACACCGCCAATCCCGCGGTTTTGTTGGAAGATGCTGACTGGGAAAGCAATAGCAACCAGCACTTGCAAGTAGCTTTGGAACAATTGGATGAACGTAGTCGTGATATTTTACAGGCCCGTTGGTTAAGTGAAAAAAAGCCAACGCTACATGAAATGGCTGATAAATACGGTGTTTCCGCTGAGCGTATTCGTCAGTTGGAAAAAAACGCAATGAAGAAAGTCAGGGCGACCATGGAAGCCTAATGGTTTTCAGCCCTCGCCAGAAAAACCGCCGTCAGGCGGTTTTTTTATAAGCGGCTACTCCCCTCCCTCGTCATTCCCGCGAAGGCGGGAATCCAGCACTGTAGATTTCCGCCTTCGCGGGAATGACAGATTAACAGCAGCAGAAAAACATATGGCAAAAACATTATTAATCATCGCAGCTATTAGTGGTTTGCTGGCTGTAGCTATCGGTGCCTTTGGTGCTCATGGGCTCAAGGGGCGAGTCACCACAGATCTAATGGCCGTTTACCAAACCGGCGTGCAATATCATTTTTATCATACATTAGCTTTATTGTTAGTGGGTATTTTAATGCTGCAATTCCCCGAGGTGTCACTGTTAACCTGGACCGGTTGGCTCTTTATTGCCGGTATAATTATTTTTTCCGGCAGCCTCTATGTAATGGCATTAACGGGTATCAAATGGCTAGGTGCTATAACACCGATAGGCGGTGTGGCGTTTATCGCTGGATGGTTAACCATGGCCATAGCGGTTTATAAGCATATTGGCGAATAGAAATAAGTAGGTAAGCAAACGTACATGTCAGATCAAAACATCCCCGTCGATGATAAAAAACGCCGCAGTATTCGTAGCTTTGTACTGCGCACCGGTCGAATGACTCCAGGCCAGCAAAAAGCTTATGACAACCATTGGCCCAGCAAAGGTTTATTGCTGGCGGATGGCATGATCGACTATGCACAGGTCTTTGACCGCCAGGCTCCAGTGGTGTTAGAAATTGGTTTTGGCATGGGCGCTTCTTTGGTTGAAATGGCGAAGGCGGCACCGGAGCAAGATTTTATCGGAGTAGAAGTACATGTCCCCGGTGTGGGTAAATTACTCCACGGTATGGAAGAACATAATGTCGACAATATCCGGGTTTACTGTGATGATGCGGTGGAAGTGCTTAAGCAATGTATTGCAGATAATAGCCTGGACCGGATTCAAATCTATTTCCCCGACCCCTGGCATAAGAAGAAACATCATAAGCGCCGCCTGATCCAAACTCCCTTTGTACAGGCTTTACGCAGCAAATTAAAAGAGGGTGGTATTCTTCATCTGGCCACCGACTGGGAACACTATGCGGAACATATGATGGAAGTCATGGCCGCAGCGGAAGGTTTTAGCAACCAGGCCGATGAGTATTGCTTCTCCGATCGGCCGGCGTATCGGCCCATTACAAAATTTGAAAAGCGCGGTGAGCGTTTAGGTCATGGCGTTTGGGATTTACTGTTTGAAAAAACCGCGTAAACTGTCTGCCATTCCAGTTAATTACCCTTCCAGAGATTTTATTAATGGCCGCGACTTCCATCAAACAATTACTTGCCGGATCAATAGCAACGGGTAATGCCGTCACTGCACAGGGGTGGGTACGAAGTCGCAGGGACTCCAAAGGCGGTTTTTCCTTTATGGCCATCCACGATGGTAGCAGCTTTGATGCTATTCAGGCGGTTGTCCCCGCAGAGCTGGATAATTATCAAGAGGAAGTTTTGCAAGCTGGTGTCGGTTGTTCGGTTAAAATCTCAGGTCAGTTGGTCGCCTCGCAGGGCAAAGGGCAAGCCTTTGAAATTCAGGCGCAGTCCGTTGAAGTGATTGGCTGGGTGGACGATCCTGAATCCTACCCTATCGCCAAAAAACGCCATAGCTTTGAATACCTAAGAACCGTTGCTCACCTGCGTCCCAGAACGAATACCTTTGGCGCCATAACCCGTGTGCGTACAGTACTGGCCAATGCCATTCATAATTATTTTTTTGATCGTGAATTTCAGTGGATTAATACACCGCTGATTACAGCTAGTGACTGTGAAGGTGCCGGTGAGCTCTTTCGGGTTAGTACCTTGGACTTAAGTAACCTTCCCCGCACAGAAAATGAAGCTATCGATTTTTCCCAGGACTTTTTTGGTGAGGAATCCTTCCTAACTGTTTCCGGCCAATTAAATGTTGAATCCTATTGTATGGCCTTGTCCAAAGTGTATACCTTTGGCCCAACCTTCCGGGCAGAGAACTCCAACACCAGTCGTCACCTGGCCGAGTTCTGGATGGTAGAGCCGGAAATAGCTTTTGCGGATTTAAATGACGATGCGGATTTAGCAGAAGACTTTTTAAGTTATCTTTTTAAAACCGTGCTGGAAAAATGCGAAGATGATTTAGCTTTCTTTAATCAGTTTGTTGATAAAACCTGTCTGGAAAGATTACAAGCTGTTGCCGATAAAAGCTTCGTTCGTATGGATTACACCGAAGCCGTTGATATTTTGGAAAAAACCAAAAAGAAATTTGAGTATCCAGTGAAGTGGGGCATTGATTTACAGTCTGAGCATGAACGTTTTTTATGTGAAGAACATGTGGGTGCTCCAGTGATAGTGATGAACTACCCTAAAGAGATTAAAGCCTTCTATATGCGGATGAACGACGATGAAAAAACCGTTGCCGCTATGGATGTATTAGCGCCGGGTATCGGCGAAATTATTGGCGGTAGCCAGCGTGAAGAGCGCTTGGATGTTTTGCAGGCGCGTATGGCAGAGCAAGGTGTGGGTGATGAGCTTTGGTGGTATAAGGATCTTCGTCGCTACGGCACTGTACCCCATGCGGGTTTTGGTCTTGGTTTTGAGCGTTTAATTAGCTATGTCACTGGCATGGAAAATATTCGTGATGTGATTCCGTTCCCAAGAACGCCGGGTAATGCACCTTTTTAACATAGACAATAATAATGCTGCATAGGATTTGGCTAAGTTTTTTTGTTATAGGATTTCTTTCCGCGCTTTATCAGTGGTTAGGCTTAGGCGACGCTGATGTTTTTCAACGGATTATAAAATCCACCTTTGATATGGCATCACTCTCTGTTGAGCTTTCTATTGGCTTGGTCGGTGTGTTGAGTTTATGGTTGGGTATTGCCGCATTGGGTGAAGCCAGTGGCTTAATGGCAAAACTGGCCCGTGCATTGTCACCTTTGTTTACACGGTTAATGCCCGAAGTTCCAAAAGGGCATCCCGCTATCGGTTCAATGACATTAAATCTTTCTGCCAATGTTCTGGGTCTTGATAATGCGGCAACCCCTTTAGGGCTTAAAGCGATGCAAGACTTGCAATCGCTTAACCCAAAACCCGATACTGCAAGCAATGCACAAATTCTTTTTCTGGTACTAAATACTTCTTCAGTAACCTTATTCCCAATAACGGTTTTACTCTATCGCGCACAATTAGGTGCAGTTGATCCCGCTTCTGTTTTTATTCCTATTTTATTAGCTACTAGCTGTTCAACCTTGGCGGGTTTGTTAGTCACTGCATGGGTACAAAAAATAAAATTGTGGGATACCGTAGTGCTAGGGTATCTGGCTTTGATAATGGGTTCGCTATTTGCGGTGATAGCCTACTTCGCCACCTTAAGTGCTGAGCAGTTACAACAAAGTTCCAGTCTGGTTAGCAACCTAATGATTTTCAGTATCATTATGCTGTTCTTACTGGTGGCTCATTATAAAAAGGTCAATGTCTATGACACATTTATTGAAGGCGCTAAAAAAGGCTTTCAGGTGGCGATTGATATTATTCCTTTTCTATTAGCGATGTTGGTAGCCATTGGTATCTTCCGAGCCAGTGGTGCTTTGGATGTTGCTATTGATAGTGTGCGGGATGTGGTGGTCATGGCCGGTTGGGATACACGCTTTGTTGATGCCCTACCAACAGCAATGATGAAACCCCTTAGCGGCTCCGGTGCAAGGGCGATGATGGTTGAAACCATGAACACCCACGGTGTCGATTCCTTCCAGGGTTTATTATCCGCCACCATACAAGGCTCCACCGAAACAACTTTTTATGTTCTGGCGGTCTACTTTGGCAGTGTGGGTATTCGCCATGGCCGCCATGCTTTGGCCTGCGGTTTAACCGCAGATATTGCTGGCATTGTCTCCGCTATTTTTATTGCTTACTGGTTCTACGGCTAAACTAAAACGCCAAACTAATCACTAAACTCCGCTTTCTTTCTAACAGATTTGTTAAGTTATTGGCGTTAAATCACATTGCTTTTTATCGTCTGTCTAGCGCTGCTTATTGGGTTTTTGACCGAAAATGGAGTGAAATCACCTTATATGTGACACATTAACGCCAATTTTTGTGCATTTTTCCAATAGTGGTCCATACTCAGGGTGTGGCAAGCTAGTGATGCGGTTGTAATAGAATAACTTGCCTGAGAGAGATAATGATTATGGCGCTGAATAAAAAAGAAAGTGGAGTGATTGATGAGATGTCCATAGTGGACGTTTTCACCAATCTTATTTTTGATGCTGACTCAAGGTTAGATGAGACAGGGTTCCTGGTTGTTGAGGCCCTTGGGCAGATTGAGTCTTCACTTTTTGAGGCCACCCGCTGTGATATCAGTGAGTTTCTTCGCGCTATGGGTGTTGATGAGATGATCACTACCGTAGGCCAGGTTAAGCGCAGCCTGGACCAGCAACAGGGCGTTATTGCCTCTAACCGTTCAGCGAGCCGCTACCTGTTACATCGCTAAGTTTGTATTCGTATTTCGATTGTCTTTCTTAACTGCCCCAGTTACGAAGCAGGTTCTACTTCCAGCTCTTGTTTATCCCCTTACCTCGGTGTTAAGTGCCCCATTAAGACACGTTATCAGCAAGCGGCGGGTTAATTAACGGGCTCAGGCAGGGTATAGCGAATACTACGCGCGTTGCTATCCACTTCCTTAACAACGACTTCGATCGCCTGATTCAGTTCAATGGTTTGTGATTTACTGGTTAAACGCAAACGCATAGGGTCAAAACTGTACTTTTGTTGCAATAAGCGCGTTTCAACAAAGCCTTCAATTAAGTGGTCATCCAGCCTGACGGTAAAGCCATTACTGTTAATTTGGGAAATGGTGCCCATAAAGGTCTGGCCAATCAAGGGCTGCATAAACTGGCACTTTAGCCATTGCTCCATTTGATAACGAGCCTGGCGGGAATTATCTTGTCCCTGTTGCATAATAGCCAGGTCTTCTGCTTTTACAGCCGCTGTTTTAGATAGTTTAATTTTACTCTTCAGTAAGCGGTGTACTGTTAAGTCGCTGTATTTTCTGATGGGTGATGTGAAAGTCGTATACTTGTCCAGGCCCATACCGTAATGGGGTAGCACTTCAGCGCTTAAACGGCTGCGCTCAAGCAGGCGACTTAAAACGGGGCGCAAAGGAAATTCCAGCTTATCATCATCAATACTTTTCATTAATTTCTGATAGCCTTGCGGTGTTGAGAAATCAATATCGGTTAGCGACAATTGTTCCTCTGCCAGCTTTTTCACATCCGCTAAGCGCTCACTACGAAACCCCGGGTGACTTATAAAAATCCCCTGGCCATCTAACATATTTGCTGCGCAGCGATTAGCAGCAATCATGCACTCTTCAATGAGCTGATGAGCGCTGGTTTTTTTAATGGGTTCTATATGGTCAATTTTACGTTGTGCATTAAGGACTAGCCGGTATTCCTGGCGGTTAGGAATGACCAGGTTATGTTCTTGTCTTTGGCTCCGTAAGGCCGCAGACAGCGCTTTTAATGCCAGTAGTGTATCTTTGTGGTTATTACAGTCAGCAAGGCTTTCATCGACACCATCCTGGTCTAAAAATGCAGAAACATCGCGGTAGCTTAATTTTGCCTTGGAGCTAATCATGGCTTCAATGATTTTGTAGCTGATGATTTTGCCTTGTTGATCGGCCTCCATTTGGCATACTAAGGCGGGCCGGGTGGTATTCAGTGTTAAAGAACATAAATGATTGGCCAGTTCTTCCGGCAGCATAGATACTGGTCGTCCAGCCATGTAGGTTGATATTGCCCGCTGGCGCGCTAGCTTATCTAGCTCAGAGTCAACAGCAATCATAGCGCTGGGGTCGGCTATAGCAACTTGTAGCTGCCAACCTTGCTCTGTGTTTTTTACAAATAAGGCATCGTCCATATCCATTGTGCTGGCGGCATCAATAGTAAGAAACGGTAGCGCTGTTAAATCTTCGCGATCATTGGTATTGACTTCTATTAATGAGCTCTTCCAATTGTCAGGCCAGGCGGGCTCAAGTTGAAATTTGCTAACAACATAGTCAGTTTCAATGCCGACCTTATCCGCAGCGCCAATGACTTCAGTAATTTTTGCCTGGGGTTTGGCTTGGGGATAGGGGTGGCGGTTAATTCTACAGCGGATAAAATCGTTGGGCTTGGCGTTAAGGCGTGCCTGCGGTGGAATAAAAATCCAGCGCTTTAAATTAGGTACATCGGGCTCAACAAAATGCCCTTTACCCTTAACAATATAACGGCCGGTAAATTCTTTTAGCGGGGAGTCGATCAGTTTTTCTAAAGTACCACTAACTTTTGCTTTAGCGTCTTTATTTTCCTGCTTGGTGGTAATCAGTATTTTGACTTTATCCCCGGGAAAGACTTTTTGCATTTCATCGGGGTTAATAAAAATCTCCCGGCCATCGTCTAGCATTACAAACCCAAATTTTCTTTGTGTCCCTTTAACAATACCTACAGCGTACTCTTTGCTGTCTTCAATATTTTGTTTGAGCTGTTTAAGCTGGGAGAGGGTATCCTTGTCTAACATACTAATGTGTACCGAGAGCATTTCAAAATAAAAAGGACAGATGACGGTTGTTATAACATCGGCCCTTTGATTGGGAGGCATAGACTAGCTGATATTAGAGTAAATGTCAGTCGATATGGCTATTCAATAGATTAATTAGGCCTGTGCTCAAAAGGCTTTTTGTTGCAAGGGTCGTTGATCATACTGAGATTCGGCCGTTAGCATGATTAATCGTTTATTTACTGATCATTTGAGTGCAGTAAGGCAGTAATAGGTTGACAATATCCCGCCATCTTTTAATAATCGAGACACATGCACCAGCTCTGGGTTCTGCCATTGCTTCTTTTGCGATTATTGCAATTTAGTGTGGTGCTTGTGGGGGATTGCCAGCAATGCCTCACAACACGATGCACTCTTTTGACTCCCTCGAGTCACTACTTGTTACACCTTGCTTATCTACGTTCTTTTCAGCCGTCATATCGATGGTTTTCAAGCTGTTGTACTCCCCTTATTAATACCTTTGATAACAAAAACCGGAGCTTTATCGATGGAAAAAATATTTGTCCTGGATACCAACGTTCTACTGCATGACCCTATGGCGCTTTATGCGTTTAAGGAACATAAGATAGTCATTCCGATGACGGTATTAGAGGAACTGGACACGATCAAAGATAGAAAGGATAAAGATGTTAGTCGCGAGGCGAGAATTGCGATTAATGCCATCGATGGCGTATTAAGCGATGCCTCACCCAAGGCAATCCAGGATGGAGTTGATATTGTGGAAGCCAAAGGAGGCGATGTGACCGGCTGTCTGGCGATTTTCCCCGATCAGCTAATTAGTCATGATAATGAAGCTCCTTATTTGGACGGCTCCCCCCAACAGGCCAACGACAACCGTATTATTAATGTGGCCCTGCATCTGCAAACTCACAATGCAGATAAATATGTTTGCCTGGTGACTAAAGATATTAATATGCGGTTAAAGGCCAAGGGCTCGGGTTTAGAAAACGTTGAAGACTATAGAAAGGATAGGGTGATCGAGGATATCGAATTGATGTCCAAAGGCTATGAAACCCTTGAAGGTGATTTTTGGGATCGTGTAGAGTCTGTGAAATCGGTGCAAAAGGGTAAGGCCACCATGCATGTGATTGACAGTAGTATTTTGCCCAACGCTTATCCGCAAATGTTTGTTTGTGACGATGGTGATTTTGTGGGTTTGGTGCGTGAGGTGGATGCGAAGTCTATTCATATCCAGCAGCTAAGTCGCGAGCGTTTAATGTCACAACAGCTATGGGGTTTGACGCCACGAAATATCGAGCAGGCAATGGCCTTCTTTTTGGTGCAGTGCGACGATATTGATATGACCGCCTTAACCGGCCCGGCAGGTTCAGGTAAAACACTGATCGCTTTAGCCTATGGCCTACATGCGATTATGGAAGAAAAGCGCTATGACAAATTAATTGTTGCGCGTAACACGCCGCCGATTGCAGAAGATATTGGTTTTTTACCCGGTACCGAAGAAGAAAAAATGGCGCCATGGTTGGCGGCCTTTGAAGATAATCTGGAGGTATTACACGGCCATGACGAATCGCCCTATGGCAGTATTGATTACATTAAAGAGCGTGCCAATATTCAATTTAAGTCGCTGAATTTTATGCGAGGTCGCTCATTTAATAATGCTTATATCATTATTGATGAGTGCCAGGGTTTAACGCAGTTTCAATTGAAATCGATTATTACGCGGGTAGGGGTAAATTCTAAAATTGTAGTGTTAGGTAACCTGGCACAGATAGATAACAAATATATTACGCCGGTGACTTCCGGTCTGACTTATCTGGTGGAAAAAAGCAAAGACTTTGAACATGCGGGGATTATGCATGTGAGTGGGATTGAGCGTTCCCGGTTGGCAGAGTTCGCTGAAGAAAATTTATAACGGGGTCTTAGGGCCGGAGGTATTCTATTCTTCAACCGGCCCCATCTTCTTGCTACCAATAAATCGCCCAAAGAAAACCCCAATCTCAAATAGCATCCACATAGGTATAGCGAGCAAAGCTTGTGAAATAATATCGGGTGGTGTTAGTAGCATCCCAAAAATAAAACACCCAACCACAATATAGGGTCTTTTTTCTGACAGCGCCTGCGGGGTGGTAATTCCCGCCCAGATTAAAAGCAGTGTGGCAATGGGAATTTCAAACGCTATACCGAAAGCAAAAAATAGTTTTAGAGTGATATCCAAAAAGCGCGCAATATCCGGTGTATAGCTAACCCCTTCAGGGCCGACGCCACTAAAGAAACCAAATACCAGTGGGAACACCACATAATAAGCGAAGGCTAAACCCGCATAAAAAAGCAGAATACTCGAAACCAGTAAAGGAATGGCAATTCGCTTTTCTGATTGATACATTCCAGGTGCAATAAAGCCCCACACTTGATACAAGATCATCGGCATAGCCACAACAATAGAAGCTACCAATGTTAATTTAAACGGTGTTAAAAACGGCGAGGCCACTTCAGTTGCGATCATACTAGTGCCTTCCGGCAGTAGAGTGCGCAGCGGTTCTGAGACAAAATGATAAATATCGTTAGCGAAATAAAACAGGCACAAAAAAACGAACAGTATGGTTAGTACACAACGCAGCAACCGATCACGTAATTCGGTTAAATGGGTGACAAGGGGTTGGGCCTGGTCGTCGTCTTGTGGGGTTTGGGTGTCGCTCATGATTGAGGCTTATCGTCGGTCGGTTCTTTTTCGTCTGCGCTGATAATGTCTTCTATATCATATTGCAGTTTATCGAGGTCGGGCTTGAGTTCGTCAGCGGTTTCCTGGAAACTTTCTTGCAGGTCGCTTTTGGTTTTGGCCAGGCTTTCCATAATGGTTTCGTTATGGATTTGCTGTTTAATGTCGTCGGCACCAACTTCCCGCTCTATTTCAGATTTAATCTGATTGAAACTGCGGCGCATGCGGGAGACAAATAGCGTCACACTACGCACCGCACCGGGCAGGCGTTCCGGCCCCATAATAAGTAGGGACAGAACACCGATTAGCAGTAGTTCCAGAAAACCAATATCGAACATAGATTAATAACTATTTGGCGGAGGTGGCTTAAGACTTTTCTTCGTCGGCTTTTTCAGCTTTGGCGTCGATATTGCCGAGGCTTTCGTCACTCTCGTCGTTAGGGTCTTTCTTATCGTCGCTCATGCTGTTCTTAAAACCTTTGATGGCTTCGCCTAAATCGCCGCCTATATTACGCAGGCGTTTGGTGCCAAATAGCATGACGACAATGGCTAAAATAATTAATAACTGCCAAATGCTGATTCCACCGATTCCCATAACTGTTCTCCATATATCTGTTAATTGTTTACTGTTCTCTTGATGCTTTTTCGTCGATACCGGATAGACCAAAACGGCGGGCCAGTTCGTCTAACACTGCATCACTGTCTTCACCGAGGTGTGACAGCATAACGAGGGAGTGAAACCACAGGTCGGCGGTTTCATAGATCAGGTCTTTGTTGTCACCGCTGTGCTCGGCATCTTTGGCAGCGATAATCGCCTCATTAGCTTCTTCGCCCACCTTTTCTAAAATCTTGTTTAAGCCTTTATGGTGCAGGCTGGCAACGTAGGAGGATTCGGGATCAGCGTTTTGTTTACGCTGTTCCAGCAGGTCTGCCAATTTTTTTAGTACGTCGCTCATAATTGCTTCTTGGGTTTTGGTTTACGGTACTTACTTTGAATAAATATCGCCAGGGTCTTTAATAACCTTTTCGACTGTCTGCCAGGCGTTGTTTTCCAAGCGACGATAAAAGCAGCTGCGCCTGCCGGTATGACAGGCAATGCCGCCGATTTGCTCCACTTTCAAAATGATTACATCTTCATCGCAATCAATACGGATTTCCTTAATCGACTGCACGTGCCCAGATTCTTCGCCTTTACGCCAAAGCTTTTGCCGTGAACGTGACCAATAGACAGCTCGTTGTTCTTGCACCGTTAGAGCCAGTGATTCACGGTTCATCCAGGCAAACATCAGGATATCATTAGTTTCAGCATCCTGGGTAATAGCGGGCACCAGGCCATCGCTGGTCCAGCGTACCTGTTCAAGAAATTCCTGGGTGATATCTACCGCGGTGCTTTCAGTCATTTTCGGCCGTCGTATTCTGCGTGCTTTGATGGGGGCATTATGCCATAGAAGATTTAGCGTCGCAGCCATAGCACTCCGGCTACAGCGGCTAACCCCCAAGCTGTGGTCGATACCTGTTTCAGATCGAACAAGCCATCGAAGACCAGAGGGCTAACAGCGGCAAGAGCTATTAGCATGGTTAGGCCAAGGGTATTGCTTCGGCGGCGGTCACTTTGCAGCTGCTGTTCTAATTGCTTGATTTGTAACTGCTGCTGCTCGTTAGCGGCCTGTAATTGTTTGGACTGTTGCAAGCTATCCAGCACGGCTTGAGGTAGCTGGGGTAATTGCTCTAACCAACCGGGCACATGTTTGGCCAACCGTTTATAAATGCCGCTGGGCGCGTAGCGGTCTTTAAGCCATTGCTCCAAAAAGGGTTGGGCGGTATCCCAGAGGTTAAGCTGTGGGTAAAGCTCACGTCCCAGACCTTCGATATTGAGCATGGTTTTTTGCAGTAGGACTAATGAAGGCTGCACTTCCATTTCAAAACGGCGGGCGGTCTGGAACAGATAAATCAATAATTGGCCAAAGGAGATTTCCGCAATGGGCTTTTCAAAAATCGGCTCGCAGGCACTGCGGATGGCAGATTCAAACTCATTGACTTTGGTATGGGGTGGAACCCAGCCACACTCAACATGGAGCTCGGCCACTAAACGGTAGTCCCTTTGGAACATGGCTAATAGGTTTCTGGCGATATAGTACTGATCAAAATCACTGAGCGAGCCGATAATGGCACAGTCAATACCAATATATTGCGGTGTTTGTGGATGCTCCCGAGAGACAAAAATATTTCCCGGATGCATATCTGCATGGAAAAAACTATCTCGCAGTACTTGGGTAAAAAAGATTTCAACACCGCGTTCCGCCAATAATTTCATATTGGTATTTTGGGCCTCCAGCGCTTTAACATCCGTGACCGCAATGCCATGAATTCTTTCCATGGTTAGCACTTTGTGGTTGGTATAGTCCCAGTGCACTTCTGGTATATAGAGCGTATCGGAGTTTTCAAAGTTGCGACGCAGCTGTGCGGTATTGGCACCTTCATGTTGCAGGTCTAATTCATCGAGAATGGTATGCTGATAATCTTCAATCACTTCCGTGGGACGTAAACGACGCCCATCCGGTAGATATTTTTCAATCAGTTTGGCAATACTAAATAGCAGCTTAATATCCTGGCAAATGGTTTTATCAATACCGGGGCGGATAACTTTAACTACAACATCTTCACCAGAATGTAAGGTGGCGGCATGGACTTGAGCAACGGAGGCTGATGCCATCGGTTCTGGTTCGAACTTGGCAAACAGTTCATTAACCGGCTGTTTCAGTGCGGTTTCTATAATATTGATAGCGTCTTGCGATGGAAACGGCGGGACTTGATCTTGTAGTTTTGCCAGCTCATCAATAATATCGTCTGCCAATAAATCGCGACGAGTGGAGAGCATTTGCCCAAATTTAACAAACACCGGGCCCAGGGCTTCCAGGGATAAACGCAAACGCTCACCACGTGATTGTTTGGGGGCAGGCAATAACCGCCAGGGGGCAATAGCGAATAAAGCGCTTAGCCCCGAAGGTAATTGATCGGCATCAACAAAGGTATCCAGACGATAACGGAGGGCAACACTGGCGATTTTGCTAAGTCGTTGGGTGCGAGACACGGTTATCCTTGAGGGTTCAGACGCTGTTTAATTTTTTGGATTTGTGCGTTAAGTCGGTCAGTGCGCATAGCAAGTTTGTCGACATCTGTTAAAAAATGATCAACCTGCCAGCGGGCTGGCACCAGGTCACTTTCTTCAACAATATATTCGTCTACTTGTCGCTTAATCCCTTGCAAGGCTTGCAGGCCAAAACGAAAACCCTGGCGAATATTACGACCCAGTTGATGGCCAACCACATCGCCAAAGATATTGGCCAGGGGGGCTTCCCAATCGATATCCAGTTGCTTGAGAATTTTTTGTAGCGTGATTAAGGCCTGGCTATCGCCATGCAGTTCCAGTTCACCGTTGATTAAAGCGCTGGCAGGGTCGGCGGAGGTAGCCAGTTTAGTAAATTCGCTGAAGCTACCTGTTAGAGCGGTGTCGGCCTTGCCATCATAAAAACCGCAAAGGCGAATATCGCCGTCGCCGGGTATCAGGTAGAGATTTAATAGCGGTGAGCTGCAATGGAGTAAAAACACATGGCTCTTTAGCTCTGCCAGTTTATTGAGTGTGGAGGGGTCCAGTTTTAGCGCTGCATTAATCGCTGCTTCCAACGCACCGATGGCTGTGGTGTGAAGTGTTGTGCTAATGATTTTGGGCTCAGTAATCATGCCTTAAGGCCTTTATGAACCGCTACAATCCCGCCCGTCATATTATGGTATTCACAGCGGGCAAAGCCGGCATCTTCCATCATGGCTTTTAGGGTGTCTTGATCAGGGTGCATTCGAATACTTTCCGCCAGATAGCGGTAGCTCTCTTCATCATCCGCCACCAGCTTGCCGATCTTGGGCAGTAGCTTAAAGGAGTAATTATCGTAGACTTTGCTGAGCAGTTCACTTTCAGGTTTTGAGAACTCCAGTACCAATAGGCGGCCACCGGGTTTAAGCACCCTTAGCATGGAGCGCAGCGCTTTATCTTTATCCGTCACATTGCGCAGCCCAAAGGCGATAGTGATGCAATCAAAGGTATTGTCGGGAAAGGGCAGGGCTTCGGCATTGGCCTGAGTGTATTCAATATTGCCCACCAGACCCAGGTCGGTCAGCTTATCGCGGCCCACTTTTAGCATGGAATCATTGATATCTGCCAGTACGACTCGACCCTCATCTCCCACAATCTTGCTAAACTTTGCTGCTAAATCCCCCGTTCCTCCGGCAATATCTAAAACTTGGTGGCCGGGACGTACCCCAGAGATTTCAATGGTAAAACGTTTCCAGATACGGTGGATGCCCGCCGACATCAGGTCATTCATAACGTCGTATTTGGCGGCTACCGAATGGAATACACCGGCCACCATCCCCGCTTTTTGCTCGCGTTCTACGGTTTTGTAGCCAAAATGTGTGTTGTTAGAGTCGGAATCGGACATGGTGATTGCTATCTATCTATCTATGCTAGGAATGGGTCGCTTATTGTAGCGATTATCAGCATAAAAGCCATGGATAGAGCGCGCTTAAAGAATCAGGGAACAATTTGTGGCTTGCGTTGGCCCATGGCTGCTCGGCGGAAGGTCTGGTTTAAATATCCAGTTTTTCCCGCATAGCCTGTAAGCGCTCTTTTCTCTCTTTATTGCTTAATGGCTGGCTAATATTTTCAGGGATGGCTTTATGGATAGGCATATCCAGTCGCTCACCATTGATTACCCTGCCCACTAAAATTTCATAATTGCGTTTAAAAACAGGGAAGGCTTTGGCTTCGCTATTGCCGCTAAGAAAAAACCAGTCCGATGCATTGCCCGCTAAATAAACGATAGGATGTGACCAGCTTTGTTCAATTTTAGGTGTGGCGGCGCGGCAGGCTTCCAAATAAGCATTGTAGGCATCAGGTAGGCCAAACTCTTCGGGGTTGGGATCGCAAAACTTTCTTACAGTATGAAGTGTTGGTAAATATTCTGATTCTTTAATCGCTTTGCGCGTGCCAATCATAATTCTTTCAGGGCTTAAGTCGCACAGTGTTTTTACCCATAACTGTTTCGCCATCATAATTTTCTGGTCGTCAGAAAAGGCTTTGTGAAATTGATTATGGTACGCCAACTGAAATTCCGTAAACATCTGGTTGATGGCGGTAATATGGTCTTCAGTAGGTGTGGCGTTATGCATTGTAGGTGTTGTCATCTTCGCTTTACCTTTATTCGCCTTCAACGAGGTCTTTGGCCCAGCTTCTGTCGGTGAGGAGGTCGAAGGTGCTCTTACGCTCCGGTTGACCTGATCGATCAGTGAGTTGCTGTCCTGCATAGTGTTGCCCCATTTGATGACGAGTCGCCCATTGGTATTTGGCGTGCTGTAAAAATTTAGTATTCCAGGAGCGCTGGATTTGTTGGGTATCGCGCCAGAATAAAACAAATTCTGGCACCAGTTGCCTGGCGAAGTCCATATCTATATTAGCCAGTTTTAAAATATCGTAAACATCTTCATTGGGTTGCCAGTTGGCGGGAATTTCCCGTGGCTCGTAATCCAGTTCCATGGTTTTATTAAACTGCGCCCATTGCCTTCTGATATGGGCAATAAATTTTGAATTCCAGGTGCTATGGGCTTCGCCACGTTCACGCCAGTACAACACAAATTCCGGAATAGAGTCTTCGATAAAATCAGCCGTAATGCCGGTGCGATATAAAATTTCCAAAGCATCGGGGCTGGGCTGCCACTGCTGATTAATATCGTTAGACAATGCCTGCTGGTTGTTAGCGGTCGCTTGCCGGCTTTGATGAAAGCGCCATTCTTTTAAAACATGCTGGCGGAATTTACTGGACCATGAATGGGACACTTGCTGGCGGTCCCGCCAATACAGCACAAAATCTTCCCGCTGCTGTAAGGCAAAGTCACGGGGGATATTGTGGTTCATGGTAATCAGTTGCAGTAAGTCTTCATCGGGCTGCCAGTTATCGGCTAACAGGTTGGCACTTTTCTTGGTCGGCGTTGCTACAGTTTGTTGTGGCGAGGGCTCAGTTGCCTGGGATTGCTCATTCATCGCAAAGCGAAACTGCTGGTTTTGGGTCAGTGGAGCAGACTCAATCAGGATGATGCCTTTATCTTTTAAGCTTTGGCAGATGCGCTGTAACTCGTTCAGATCCCAAAACGGTAAATATTTTTGCAGGTCGTTACGGTTTAGGGTGAACCATTGGTAGCCGCGTTGTTGGCTGCCCTGGCTATATTCCATACAGTCGTTAAGCACCTGCAGGAGCACCGCCTCTTCCAGGCCAATGGTGGTGGCCAGGGAAGGAGAAATAATTAGCGGTCGCTCGGGAATCAGGGATGACATAAGGCTTACAGTAAAGTGTTCAACATGTGCTGGCTAGGTTTTTGTTATTAACCCAGGACTTAGCCTGAGTGTTGCATCGGTCGCCTATTGTACGGCTCGCACTGGCAAGGCACCAGTTAAGCTGCTTAAATAGATACTGTTAATATATACAGTTATTGGTTAACATCAGCTTTTTATCGACAGGTATGCCCCAATGGCCAAACGCAAAACCGCTTATGTCTGCAATGATTGTGGCTCTGACTATGCCAACTGGCAGGGTCAGTGCAAGGATTGTGGGGCCTGGAATACGCTGTCGGAAGTTAAGTTAGCTTCTTCCCCTGCTGCCGCTAAAGAGGCACGCTTTCAAGGCTATGCCGGTGCGGCCAATGGTCAGGCAGTGCAAACCCTTGATCAGATCAACCTGGAGCAGCTACCTCGTTTTAGCAGCGGTGCAGGGGAGTTTGACCGTGTTCTCGGCGGTGGTCTGGTGCATGGCTCGGCGGTGTTGGTGGGTGGTCACCCTGGTGCAGGTAAGAGTACATTGTTGTTACAAACCATGTGTCATCTGGCGCAATCGATGGATGCACTCTATGTCACTGGTGAAGAGTCATTGCAACAAGTGGCTATGCGCGCCCAGCGTTTAGGCCTGCCTACCGATAAATTAAATATGTTGTCTGAAACCAATGTTGAGGCCATCTGCGCCCAGGCGGAGGTGTTAAAGCCGAAAGTATTGGTGGTTGATTCTATTCAGGTTGTTCATAGTGAGGATGTTACTTCCGCGCCGGGCAGTGTGTCCCAGGTGAGGGAGTGTGCCGCTTATCTAACCCGTTATGCCAAGCAAACCGGCACGGTTTTGTTTTTGGTGGGGCATGTGACCAAAGATGGCAGTTTGGCTGGGCCCAAGGTTCTGGAGCATATGATTGATTGCTCAATCTTGTTAGAGGGTTCTGAAGATAGCCGCTTTAGAACGCTCCGTGGCCAAAAGAATCGCTTTGGTGCAGTCAATGAGTTAGGGGTTTTTGCTATGACCGAGCAGGGTTTAAAGGAGGTTAAAAACCCCTCGGCTATTTTTCTATCCCGCACCGAAGAGCCTGCTTCCGGCAGTGTGGTGATGGTGGTTTGGGAAGGTACTCGGCCTTTGCTGGTAGAAATTCAAGCGCTGGTAGATGACTCGCCCTTAGGCAACCCCAGGCGGGTTGCTGTGGGTTTGGAGCAAAACCGTTTGGCGATGTTATTGGCGGTATTGCATCGACATGGTGGTTTGCAGGTGGGTGACCAGGATGTGTTTGTGAATGTGGTGGGTGGCGTTAAGGTATTGGAAACCAGTGCGGACCTGTCATTGCTATTGGCTATTGTGTCGAGTTTTCGCAACCGGCCTTTGCCGCAGGATTTAGTGGTATTCGGTGAGGTGGGCTTATCGGGTGAGATACGCCCTGTGCCCAGTGGTCAGGAGCGTATTCATGAAGCGGCCAAGCATGGTTTTAAACGAGCGATTGTGCCACAGGCCAATGTACCTAAAGATGGTGTGCAGGGTATGGAAATTGTGGGGGTGAGTAAATTAGTGGAAGCGCTTGAGGCGATTTAAACCCTACCCGTCATTCCCGCGAAGGCGGGAATCCAGCCTGCATGTTTATGCTGTTATTTCCGCTAAAGCGGAAATCTACAGCACTGGATTCCCGCCTTCGCGGGAATGACGCACTGGTTTAAAAAATATCCTCTACCATCACTTCTTCAGATTGGTTGAGGTCTCCGGAAAGATCTTCGTTATCAGCTTCCATGGTGGGGGCGAGCTCCTCCCTAAAGATTTCAAAGATGGCATTGGATTGGCCGGGCTTGGCGAGTAGGCCCGTTGTTGGGTCGATCTTAACGGTGACAATACCTTCGGGTTGCTTGGGGGTGATTTCTGGTCGGCCTTTCAGGGCGACACGCATATAGTCAATCCAGATCGGCAAAGCCGCTGAGCCGCCATATTCTCTATTGCCAAGCACACCGTTTTTATCAAAGCCAAACCATGCTGTGGTAACAATGCCGCCGCCATAACCGGAAAACCAGGCATCGGTAGGGCCATTGGTGGTACCCGTTTTACCCGCAAGGTCGTCTCGGCCAAGGCTTCTGGCTTTGCGGCCGGTGCCTTTTTTGACTACATCGCGCATCATGCTATCGATGATATAAGCCACTCTGGGTTCGATAACACGCTCTGCTTCTGGCAGGCTTAACTCTTCTTCTTCCGCGTCGGCCTGTTCCAGAATATCCTCAAGGGTGGCCAGTTCTTCGGTAGCCTCGGTGGAAGGCTCAACCGGCTCTTCGCAGTTGCGACAAACGGTGGCAGGGGTGGCCTCATAAAGGAGGTTGCCATCGATGTCATTAATGCGCTGGATTAAAAATGGCTCAACACTAAAACCTCCATTAGCCAGCACGGAGTAACCACTTACTATCTCTAGCGGGGTTAGCGAGTGGCTGCCCAGTGCCAGAGAGAGGTCTCGAGGCAGTTGGCTGGGGTCAAAGCCAAACTTCTCAACATAGTTAATGGTTTTGGAAATTCCCAGACTTCTCAGTAAGCGTATCGATACCAAATTGCGAGATTTAAACAGGGCATAACGCAGTCGCGTGGGGCCGTAAAATTTACCGCCATCATTGGTGGGGCGCCAAGTGCTTTCCAGGCTCGCATCTTTAAACACGATGGGGGCATCATTGATGGTGCTGGCAGGGGTAAAACCATTGGCCAGGGCTGCGGTATAAACAAAGGGCTTAAAATTCGAGCCAGGTTGGCGAGTGGCCTGGGTGATACGGTTAAATTTACTCTGGCCATAGTTAAAGCCACCGACCAGACTAAGGACTGCGCCATTATCAGCATCTAAAGAAACCAAAGCGGCCTGGGCTGCCGGTAACTGAGTGAGATACCAACTGCTGTCGGTTTGCTGCTGCACTCGAATTACATCACCCACAGCAACCACATCGCTGGCTGTTTTGGGGTTGGGCCCTAATTGATCAACGGTTATATAGGGGCGCTTGCCTTTGAGGCCGTTCTCCCAGGCAATTTCAATCGCATTGCCATTGGCCAATAACGCTGTCGCAGATTGTTCTTGCACATCAATAACAACAGCGGGAACAAGATCGCCAGGTTTAGAGGCCTTGCGCAGTGCTGCCAACCATTCCGTGTAGTCCGGCTCAGTATCAATCTCCTGTCCGGTTTCTGCCGTAGTCTCGCCAGCGAGATTCTGTTCAGGCCCGCGATAGCCGTGCCGTTTGTCATAGGCGAGCAAGCCGCTGATAACCGCCTTGGTAGCGCTATCTTGCAGTTCACTATTGATGGTGGTGTATACCCTGAAGCCATCTGTGTAGGTCGCCCGCCCATAGCGGTTAAGCATGTCTTTTCTCACCATTTCGGCGATATACGGTGCATATAGCTCCACTTTAGAGCCGTGATAAGTGGCGGTAATCGGGCTGCTAATAGCTTCAATATGCTCGCTGTCGTCAATATATTGTAAATCCAGCATACGATTTAAAATCCAGTTACGGCGGATAATAGCGCGAGATGGGTTAACCAGTGGGTTATAGGCAGAGGGGGCTTTTGGCAGCCCTGCAATCATGGCTAGCTGGGCTAAATCCAGCTCGTTAATCGATTTGCCGTAGTACACCAGGGCGGCGGCTTCAATACCGTAAGCGCGATTGCCCAAAAAGATTTTATTCACATATAGCTCAAGGATTTCTTGTTTGGGCAGCTCTCGCTCAATTTGCAGGGCTAGTAGTATCTCATTGAATTTCCTTGAAAAAGTCTTCTCAAAACTCAGGAAATAGTTCTTTGCTACCTGCATGGTGATGGTGCTACCACCGGTTTTTATTGAGCCGCTTACCAATAATTGCGAGGCAGCGCGCAGCAGGCCTTTTATATCCACACCATGATGATCAAAGAAGCGGTCATCTTCAGCGGCCAATATGGCTTGTACGAATTGATTAGGGATTTGATCATAGGCGATGGGGCTTCTGCGCTTTTCGCCAAATTCGCCGATAAGTTGACCATCGGTAGAGAAAACACGCAATGGTGTTTGTAATTGCACGTCTTTAAGCACATCGACTGGCGGTAATTTAGGGCTAAGGTATAAATAGGCGCTGACTAATATTAATAAGGCACCGGTGGATGCTGATAGCATTAACCATAAAGTGATTCTGGTGAAATTTGTGATATGAGCCATACTTTTCCAGTTGCGTTGATCGTGGTTCGATACTTTACTTTAAGTCACTACGTTAAGTCAGTATTTTAAGCCAGTACTTTAAGTCAGTGAGCCAAAGCGTGAAATTATGGACACTTTTTTATGATGATTAATTTGCGCAATCCCCATACGTGATATTTAATGTAACTTATGTAAGTGAGCTTCTAAGTTACGGACGCAAAAAGGAAATTTACTGTGTTAGGCAGTCTAATAGGAAAAAAGAAATTGACCCCGGTTTTGGGGGTGGACATAAGCTCCACCTCAGTAAAGCTTCTGGAGATTAGTAAAACTGGCGACCAATACAAGGTCGAGAGCTATGCAGTGGCGTCCTTGCCACCCAATGCTGTGGTGGAGAAAAATATCGCAGAGTTAGAAGGTGTAGCTGAATCTGTCACCAAGGCCTATGAGCGCTCCAAGTCGAAAATGAAGACAGCGGCGGTGGCCGTTGCCGGATCGGCGGTCATTACCAAGTTGATCGATATGCCCGATGGCCTCAATGACGACAACATGGAAACCCAGATTACCCTGGAAGCTGACCAATATATTCCCTACCCCCTGGATGAAGTTGCCATAGACTTTGAGGTGCAGGGCGAGTCGGAACATAACCCTGAGCAGGTTGAAGTCCTGCTGGCAGCCTGCCGTCGGGAAAACGTCGAGCTGCGAGTTGACGCCCTGGAGATGGCAGATATCACGGCCAAAGTTGTTGATGTCGAAGCCTATGCCATTGAGCGCACCTTTGACTTGATTCGCCCACATCTGGATTGTGATGAAGACAGTGCTATAGCCATTGTCGATATCGGTTCTACCATGACCACTTTAAGTGTGTTGGTCGATGGCCAAACCGTTTATACTCGTGAGCAATTATTTGGCGGACGCCAGCTTACCGAAGAAATTCAACGTCGTTACGGTCTTTCTTTAGATGAGGCAGGCCTGGCCAAGAAGCAAGGCGGATTACCCGACGACTATGAGCCTGAAGTACTTGAGCCGTTTAAGGATGCAGTCGTACAGCAAGTGACTCGCTCCTTGCAGTTTTTCTTCTCTTCCAGTCAGTACAATGATGTTGATCATATCGTGTTAGCTGGCGGCGTAGCTTCAATGACCGGCTTAGCTGACATTGTTCAGGATAAATTAGGTACTCCCACCACATTGGCGAACCCTTTTACCAATATGTCGGTGGCATCTAGGGTTGATGCCATGTCATTAAGTAATGATGCTCCTTCACTGATGGTCGCCTGCGGTTTGGCGCTAAGGAGTTTCGATTAATGGCTAATATCAATTTACTTCCCTGGCGCGAAGAGCGACGCCAGGAACTAAAACAAGCCTTTTTGGTTGTTCTGGGTGTGATTGCAGCGCTTGGTTTCGCCTTGGTGATGTTGGCGGATATGATCGTAAATAGTGCTATCGATCACCAGGACTCCAGAAATAAATACCTGGAAAAACAAATCAGCGAATTAGAGCTGCAAGTTAAAGAAATTCGCGAGCTGAAAAAGAAAAAGCAAGAGCTTTTGGACCGTATGAAAGTTATCCAGGAGCTACAGGGCAACAGACCCATTATCGTTAGAATTTTCGATGAAATGGTAAGAAGCTTGCCTGATGGCGTTTTTTACAATCAATTATCCCGCAGTGCAAATGCGATTAATTTGATGGGTATTGCTGAGTCCAATAACCGAATTTCAAGCCTGATGCGTAAGGTTGATAAGTCCGAGTGGTTTGATGACCCGAATTTAACTGCGGTAACCGCCAACCCGCAATTTGGCGAGCAGGCGAGTGAATTTTCAATGTCATTTAACATTAGCACTCCTTCCGGCAACGAAGAAGGGGAGAAATAATTGATGTCATTTAACGATGCAATACAAGAACTCAAAGACTTTGATGTTAATGATTTAGATCTGGAGAATGTTGGCTCATGGCCAATCATGATAAAAACGATTGTTTGGGTTGCGGTTTTTATCGGGGTATTAGCGGCAGGCTATTTTTACGATGTTGCCGATCTGCAAAATGAGTTAGCCAAATCTGAAAAGAAAGAACAAGATCTTAAATCACAATTTGAACGCAAGGCTTTTCAGGCGGCAAACCTGAAGGCTTACCGCAAACAAATGGAAGAAATGGAAGAATCATTTGGCGCACTAATTAGCCAGCTACCTAGTGATACTGAAGTCCCTGGGCTACTGGAAGATATTACCAACAAAGGTCTGGCCAGCGGCTTGGAAATTAGCAGCATTACCTTGGGTAATGAGCGGGCTGAAGAATTCTATATTGAGTTGCCGATCCAGATTGAAGTCAGTGGCAATTATCATGATCTGGGCTCCTTTGTTAGCGGTATTGCCGGCCTTCCTCGAATTGTCACACTGCATGACTTTCAAATTGCTAAACAAAAAGACTCTTCCGCACTGACTATGAAAATCACAGCCAAGACCTATCGCTATAAGGATTTGGAGGTGGACGATGCCTAATGTCTTTTCAAAAATTTTATTAGTAGTTTCTGTTATCACCCTTACTGCCTGTGGTGGCGGCGGTTATGAGGATCTCGATGATTTTATGGCGGAGAAAAAGTCCCGCCCTGCCGGTCTGATCAAGCCTATTCCAGTCTTTAAAGCTTATAAAGCTTTTACCTATAGCGCATCAGCTCTGCGTAGTCCTTTTGAAAGGCCCGTAGAAGTGACAGAGATTACGCGCTTACGTATGGCCAGCAATGTTAAACCTGATCCCAATCGTACTAAAGAATATCTGGAGCAGTTTCCCCTGGATTCTTTATCTATGGTGGGGACTTTGCAGCAAGGGGATGCTTTATGGGCCCTGATGCAAGATGAAACAGGCGGTGTCCATCGCATTAAATTGGGCGACTATGTAGGGCGCAATCATGGCCGTATTGTTGAATCAACGGAGACCTATGTTTCGGTAATTGAAATAGTACCTAATGGTGTGGACGGTTGGATAGAAAGACCAAGAACCATTCAGTTAAAGACAATAGAAGAAGAGTAAGAGCGGAGATTTCCATGGATATTGTAAACAAACATTTGAGTTCAAATACTGGGGGCTGTTTTTTCAGGTCACTGCCTATATTAAGGACTCTTTCGCTATTACTATGCGCATTGTTTGCTGGTACGGCTTTTAGTGCCGTCAACTTAACGGATGTTAAATTTAGTTCTCAGCCTGGCGGTCGCTTTGAAGTGCGCCTGGATTTTGATGGTACGCCACCAAAGCCCAAAGGCTACAATATTGAAAAGCCAGCAAGAATTGCCCTCGACTTCGCCGGCGTCTCTAGCAAGCTGGAGCAGAAAAAATTCCCACTCTCGTATGGTAACGCTAGCAGCGCGGTAATTTTAGAAGCCGGTGGTCGCACGCGAATGATCTTAAATTTAGTGGAGTTGGCACCTTATCAAACCCGCATTGAGGGCAATAGCCTGTATGTTGATGTGGGTGATTCCGGTGTTCGTGAATACTTAAAACCTACCAAAGAAAATCCTGTTTTATCAGTGGCCTCTGCAAAGCCTGCCACGGTGGGTAATGAAATCGTTGATGTTGATTTCAAGCGTGGTGATCAAGGTGAAGGCCGCTTAGTAATTAACCTGGCTAATCCTAAAGCTGGTATTAATGTTTTTGTTGAAGGCGGCTTTATCAAAGTTGACTTTGATGATGTCAGTCTGCCCGAGCGTTTTCAGCGTCGTTATGATGTTAGCGATTTTGCTACTCCGGTTCAGTCGGTTGAAGCCCAGCCTAGCGAAGGTGGTGCATTATTCTCTTTGAAAGCCGGTGGTGATTACGATTACCTGGCCTACCAGACCGATAACGAGTATGTAGTCAGTGTTAAGCCTCTTACCGTTGAAGAACTTGAGTTGAAGAAAAAAGAGTTCGCCTATGTGGGTGACAAGTTATCGCTAAATTTCCAGGATATTGAAGTTCGTGCCGTACTGCAGTTAATTGCTGACTTTACCAGCCTTAACCTGGTGGCCAGTGATACGGTTTCTGGTCGTATTACTTTAAGACTTCAGAATGTACCTTGGGACCAGGCTCTGGATTTAGTACTAAAAACCAAAGGTCTGGATAAGCGCCAAAACGGCAATGTATTGATGGTGGCTCCTGCGGCAGAAATTGCCGAGAGAGAGCGTCAGGAAATTGAGAATAACAAACAGATAGAAGAGTTGGCGCCACTGCAAACAGAATATATCCGTATTCGTTATGCGGATGCCCGTGAAATGTATAAGTTATTTGGTAGCGAAGGCAGCGGTGGCGGTGATGAAGTAGCAACCACAAGTTTGTTGTCGCCTCGTGGCAGCGTGATTGTTGATGAGCGCACTAACTCACTATTAGTGACAGAGACGGCCCAGAAGCTTCAGGAATTTCGTCGCGTAGTTCGCTTGCTGGATGTACCTGTTAGACAGGTATTGGTTGAAGCCCGAATCGTTATTGCCAACTCCAGTTTTGATGAAGAGCTAGGTGTGCAGTGGGGTGCTTCAGGTATCAATGAGATTAACGGTGATGATTCGTTATTCTTTGGTGGTAATACTGAATCGATTATTAGCAGTCGTAACTCGGTTGCCCAGGCTGCCCTGGACCTTGCCCAAGGTAATGATTTGTCAGAACCTGTACTTGCGCCGGATGCACTGAACGTCGACTTGGGTGTTGCCAACCCAACAGGTAGTGTGGCGGTAGGCTTTGTTAATCAGGATGTTATTTTACAGATGGAATTAAATGCACTGGAATCACAAGGTCGCGGTGAAATTGTTTCACAGCCAAAAGTCATTACCGGTGATAAGCAAGAAGCGGTTATCAAGTCTGGTTCTGAAGTTCCTTACCAGGAATCTTCAGCCAACGGTGAAACCACCATCTCGTTTAAAGAGGCGGTATTGAAATTACAGGTAACCCCAAGTATTACTCCTGATGATCGCATCATTATGACGTTGGAAATTAATCAGGATTCCATCGGTGACTTAGTACCATCAGGCAATGGTGGCGTTGTGCCGACTATAGATACTACTGAACTCACCACGCAAGTTCTTGTGGGTAATGGCGAAACCGTTGTACTGGGCGGTGTGTTCCGTACCGTTGATGTTGAGTCAGAATCTAAAGTCCCGGTATTAGGTGATATTCCTTATCTGGGCCGTTTGTTTACTAACACCTCAGTGACGCAAGAAAAGACTGAGACATTAATTTTTATCACGCCAAGAATTCTGGCTGATACGCTTATCGACTAAAATAAAATTGACAATAATACACCTTACAACAATACACCTGAAAACAGCATGAAATCTTCTTCCAACGTTTTTCTTGTCGGTCCTATGGGGGCCGGCAAATCTACCATCGGGCGGCTATTAGCCGCCGATCTTCGTTTAGACTTTAAAGATACTGATAAAGAAATTGAAGACCGCAGTGGCGTCGATATTCCCTGGATTTTTGATATGGAAGGGGAGGCGGGTTTTCGTGATCGTGAAGCGGCGATGCTGGATGAATTAACCCAGCTGGATAAAACCTTGTTGGCAACTGGCGGCGGCGTAATCCTTAAGCCGGAAAACCGCAAAGCTATGGCTGGCCGAGGGAGAGTAGTTTATCTGATGACCTCCATCGACGAACAAGTACGCAGAACTGCCAGAGATAAAAAGCGCCCTTTGCTTAATACCGAGGAGCCTCGTAAGGTATTGACCGACTTGATGAACCTTCGCCATCCTTTATACGAAGAAATCGCGGACTATGTGATTGATACCGATGGTCGCAGTCCAAAATCTGTTGCACAAGAACTGACCCGGATGCTTTCGTCGTAAAAGCTGACTCAAAATCCGGGACAGCGGTTTATCTTATAAGAGCGAATGTGTTCTAATATCGCATTCACATAACACCCTCAAGTTAATCAAGTTAAGCCATATCATGCAAACGCTCAGTGTCGACTTAGGTGATAGAAGCTACCCGATCTATATCGGCGAAGGCTTATTGAGCCAGCCAGAATTACTCCTTAACCATATTACGGGTCGCCAGGTGCTGGTGGTGAGTAATGAAACTGTAGCTCCCATCTACCTTGCCAAAATTAGAGAGAGTCTGTCAGGTTTACAATATTCAGAAGTGATATTGCCGGACGGTGAGCAGCATAAATCACTGGAAGTGTTGAGTGCTATTTACGATAAACTACTGGAAGATAAGCATAATCGCACCACTACATTAGTGGCCTTGGGTGGCGGTGTGATCGGTGATATGACTGGCTATGCGGCGGCGAGCTACCAACGCGGCGTTAACTTTATCCAGATTCCCACTACTTTATTATCCCAGGTAGACTCTTCTGTTGGCGGCAAAACCGGTGTTAACCACCCCTTAGGTAAAAATATGATTGGGGCTTTTCACCAGCCACAATGTGTTATTGCCGATACCAACACCCTAACGACTTTGCCCCAGCGCGAACTATCGGCGGGTATTGCCGAGGTCATCAAATACGGTTTGATATGCGATGCTGACTTTTACCAATGGCTAGAGCAGCATATAGAAGAACTGTTAGCCTGCAACCAGACTAAGCTGGCAGAGGCTATTTACCGCTCCTGCGAAAATAAAGCCAAAGTCGTAGCCAGTGACGAGCGTGAAGCGGGTATTCGGGCTATCCTTAATTTAGGTCATACCTTTGGTCATGCGATAGAAACGGCGCAAGGCTATGGTAATTGGCTGCATGGGGAAGCTGTGGCAGCCGGTATGCAACTAGCTGCCCAGCTATCAGAAAAAAAGCAGTGGATCAGCGCTGAAGATGTTGAAAGTGTTCGCAGCATTTTATTGCGGGCGGAACTACCTGTAGCACCACCAGCAATGACCTGCGACCAATTTTTATCGTTAATGGCCGTAGATAAAAAAGTATTAGACGGGCGCTTGCGCTTAGTATTGTTAAAGAAAGTGGGCGAGGCTATTGTTACCAGCGATATTGCGGAGCAAGATGTGCGCGATACCCTAACCGATGCCGGCGTCTCAGCTTAACAGTGACTACCTTTATCAAAGAGCAGCAATAGGAATGCCTAATGACTGAAGCAGCCAGTTATGACGCTGAGCATTATGTGCAGCGCCTCGATCTCGGGGAAGACCCCTTTGCTGTTGATTTTGAGTCTGATTATTTTTATGCCGGAGGCATGCGTCGCCAGCTACTAGATCAACTGGTTCACTTTAGCCGCTTCGGTGGCCAAACAGTTCTGTTAGTAGGAGCTACCGGTTCCGGTACTTCAACCTTGCTTGATCAAGCCTATGAGCTGATTGAAGATGCCATGGACTGCTGCTTTATCAATGCCGAAGAGTCTACTTCACCTGAGCAGCTACTAGAGTCCCTTAACGAACAGCTTAATTTTCAACTACCCTCCCCAATTAGTCAGGTGGACTTTCTCGCTGCCTTACGATCAGGCTTAATTATCGACGGTGAACCAGAGCCCATTATGTTGGCGGTTGACCAGGCCCATTATCTTTCAATTGACGCTTATAAGCTGCTCCATCAAATGGTTGATTTGGGAGAGGGTAATATCTGCTTGTTAATTGCCGGTGAGTACCAGGTTGAGCAATTAGCAAAGCTGGCCTCGTTTAACGATGAGCACATCAAACTAGTTGAGTTGGAACCACTTACCGAAACAGAAACCGGTGACTATATTTTAGGTCTGCTTCGTTCGGTGGGTTATGCCGGTGATTTACCGTTAAGCAATGACCAGCTTGCGGTTTTATATGAACGCTCCGGGGGTAATTTATTTGAGGTCAATCAGTTAGTTCCTTCTCTATTAGATGTTAAAGCGATAGCTACGCCCTCAACGTTTCGCTTTGGTATTCCTATTGCCCATGTGGCGGCTATTGGTATTCTCGCTGGGGCGTTAATTGTGTCATGGTTATACCAGGGGCGTGATGATCAACCCGTTGAGGTGGCGACAAGTCAGCAGCCTGTTAGCGTTGAAAGGGTCGAGCCGCCATCAATTGCCCTGATTAAAGAAGCACACGTTGTTCCAGAGCCTGAACAGCAAGAATCGGTAGCTAGTGTTGAGCCCACTAATGTGCCCTCCATAGAAGAAGTGAATACCGAGTCGATTGATTACTCTGCTCCGGCAAAGGTTGAGCCTGAGCCAGAAAAAGTGATTTCTGCACTCTCAGTCCCTCCAGTCCCTCCAGCCCCAGCCGTACCAGCCAAAAAAGCTGAGCCTAAACCAGCAGCTGAGACCAAGCCCATCATACCCGTGCGAGAACAGCGCTTATTGGCCTATCCGGAAACAAACTACGTGCTACAGCTAATTGGCTCAGTTGATGAGGCCCGTGCCAGAGAGTTCGTTAAGCGCTATATAAACCGCATGCCAGTCACATATTTTGAAACCCGCTTAAAGGGTAAGCCCTGGTTTGTGGTCGTTACAGGCCCCTATAATGAAAAGCCCGCAGCCCTCGCTGGTATCAAAGTACTTCCTCAAGAGCTACAGAAACAGCGCCCCTGGGCCCGCAGTATTGCTGGTGTGCAGAAGGATATCCGGGAAAATCGTCAATAGTCAGAGTTTTCCCCTGCTTATTTTTTTTGGTCAAAAAACAGCCATTTCCCCTTCAAATTTGTCCCGTTAGGGCCATACGTGTAGAATGTCCTCCCTTTTTTCCTGCGCATGGCAGAATTTTGTGCTGTGATCGTTGTATCTTTTTGATTTTACAAAAGATTTTTTAGCGAGATTCGTTATATGAGTACAGGCCTTTACAGACCTGAAGACGTCCGTGACAACTGTGGCTTTGGCCTTATCGCCGATATGGCGGGCAAGTCCAGCTATGAATTACTACGCACCGCGATTGAGTCATTAACTTGCATGACCCACCGCGGCGGTATTGCTGCGGATGGTAAAACCGGTGACGGTTGTGGTTTATTAATCAAGAAGCCAGATAGCTTCCTTCGCACCGTGGCGAAAGAAAGCTGTGGCGCCGAGTTGTCCGCACAGTATGGTGTGGCACAGATTTTCTTAAGCAAAGATGAAACAGTTGCTGCCGCTGCGCGCAAAACCGTAGACGGCATTTTGGCAGAGCAGGGTTTAAGCTCAGCGGGTTGGCGCATAGTGCCAACGGATCCCGCTTACTGTGGTGAGATTGCACTTAGCAGCTTGCCGAGCATCGAACAGCTATTTATTAACACCGAAGAAACCGACGAACAGGCCTTGGCGACCAAGCTCTATATCGCTCGTCGTAAAATCGAATTGGCCCTGGCCGGCGATGAAGACTTTTATATCTGCAGTTTTTCAGCGTCTGTTATTTCCTATAAAGGCCTGGTAATGCCGGTGGATCTCCCCAAGTTCTATCTGGACCTGGGTGATGAGCGTTTAGAAACAGCCATCTGTGTTTTCCACCAGCGTTTCTCGACTAACACATTACCTCGCTGGCCTCTGGCCCAGCCTTTCCGTATGTTGGCTCACAATGGTGAGATCAATACGATAGAAGGCAACCGTAATTGGGCTGATGCCCGTGCCAGCAAGTTTGAAACGGAGTTGCTACCCGATATAGAAGGCATAAGCCCATTAGTTAACCGCACCGGTTCCGACTCTTCCAGCATGGACAATATGTTAGAGGTGCTGCTCGCCGGTGGTATGGATTTATTCCGCGCTGTTCGTATGCTAGTGCCACCCGCCTGGCAAAATATGGAACATATGGATGCCGACTTAAGAGCTTTCTACGAATATAACTCCATGCATATGGAGCCCTGGGATGGCCCAGCCGGTATTGTCATGACCGACGGTCGACACGCGGTATGTATGCTGGATAGAAACGGTTTGCGTCCAGCCCGTTATGTCATCACCAAAAACGGTTTTATCACTTTGGCTTCAGAAATCGGCACCTACGATTACAAGCCTGAAGATGTTGTCGCCAAAGGCCGTGTTGGCCCGGGACAAATTCTTGCGGTTGATACCAAGACCGGTGAATTGCTACACACCAAAGATATTGATCAGCAACTTAAAACCCGTCACCCCTATAAACAGTGGATGAAAGAAAACGCCACGCGTATAGAGTCGACCTTTGAACCGGTACAAAAGCCTGACCTGATCAACGCCGAAGATATACCTGTTTACCAAAAAATGTTTCAGGTTAGCTTTGAAGAGCGCGAGCAAGTGCTGCGCCCTCTTGCTGAAGGTGGCAACGAAGCCGTAGGCTCTATGGGTGACGATACCCCAATGGCTGTGCTGTCACGCCAACAGCGTTCTATTTACGATTACTTCCGCCAGAAATTTGCCCAGGTTACCAATCCACCGATCGATCCTTTACGGGAATCTATCGTCATGAGTTTGGAAACTTGTTTGGGTGCTGAGAAAAATATCTTTGAAGAAACCGCTGATCACGCGGACCGTATTATTCTTACTACACCCGTATTATCGCCGGATAAATTCCAGCGTCTAATGTCACTGGATAAAGCCGGTTACGATAGCCAAACTATCGAACTCAGCTTTGACCCTGCGCAGAAAAACTTACAGCAAGCCGTTGAAGATATTGCCGAGCAAGCGGTAACCGCTGTTCGCGCTGGTGCTGTCTTATTAGTACTCTCTGATCGCAATCTTGAAAAAGGTTCACTACCTGTACACAGTTTATTAGCTACCGGGGCGGTACATCACCGTTTAATCGCCGAAGGTTTACGCTGTGATACCAATATCATTGTTGAAAGTGGCTCTGCTCGCGATTCTCACCAGTTTGCCTGTCTGTTTGGTTTTGGTGCGACAGCGGTTTACCCGTATGTAGCCTATAGCGTATTAGACGATATGATTCGCGTCGGTGAATTATTAGGTGACCCGGTACAAGCCCATATCAACTACCGCAAAGGTCTTAACAAGGGCCTGCTAAAAATTATGTCGAAGATGGGTATCTCTACCATTGCTTCCTATCGCGGTGCGCAATTATTTGAAGCTGTTGGTTTAAGCAGTGATGTTGTTGACCTTTGTTTTAAAGGTGTTGCCAGTCGTATTGAAGGCAGTAGCTTTAATAACCTGCAGGGCGAGCAAGCACAGTTAGCTAAATCAGCCTGGATTGCCCGTAAAGAAATTGATCAGGGCGGTTTGCTGAAATATGTTCACGGTAAGGAATACCATGCCTTTAACCCGGATGTGATTAAAGGTTTGCAAGACGCCGTTTCTACCGATGACTACGCCAAGTGGAAAGACTATGCAGCGTTAGTTAATGATCGCCCGGTAGCTTCACTACGTGATTTATTATCACTGAAAAAAGATATTAAACCGATTCCTTTAGATGAAGTTGAACCTATTGAGTCAATTCTTCCGCGTTTTGATTCCGCTGGTATGTCACTGGGTGCATTAAGCCCGGAAGCTCACGAAGCTTTAGCAACAGCGATGAATCGTTTAGGGGGTCGTTCAAACTCTGGTGAAGGGGGTGAAGATCCTGCTCGCTATGGTACAGAGCGCACCTCAAAAATTAAGCAGGTAGCTTCTGGTCGGTTTGGTGTTACGCCACATTATTTGGTAAACGCTGAAGTACTACAGATTAAGGTAGCCCAGGGCGCCAAGCCCGGTGAAGGCGGTCAGTTACCTGGCGGCAAAGTGAATAAACTTATCGCCCGTCTACGTTATGCGGTGCCTGGTGTTACCTTGATTTCACCGCCACCGCACCACGATATTTATTCTATCGAAGATTTAGCCCAGCTAATTTATGACTTAAAGCAGGTTAACCCCAGTGCACAAGTCTCCGTTAAATTAGTATCAGAGCCCGGCGTTGGTACTATCGCTGCCGGTGTGGCAAAAGCCTATGCGGATTTAATTACCATCTCCGGTTATGACGGTGGTACTGCGGCAAGTCCTTTAACCTCTATTCGTTATGCTGGTTCTCCATGGGAGCTGGGTTTATCAGAAGCACAACAGGCTCTGCGTTCAAACGGCTTACGTGGTTTGGTTAAAGTACAAACCGATGGTGGTTTAAAAACTGGTTTAGATGTTATTAAAGCCGCTATTCTTGGTGCAGAAAGTTTTGGTTTTGGAACTACACCAATGGTGGCCTTGGGTTGTAAATATCTTCGTATCTGTCATCTAAATAACTGTGCCACAGGTGTAGCCACGCAAAATGATTATCTACGTGATGAGCATTTTATCGGCAACGTAGAAATGGTAATGAACTTCTTCCGCTTCCTGGCGATGGAAACTCGCGAGTGGATGGCGCAGATCGGTGTACGTTCGATTGAAGAATTAATCGGCCGTGCTGATTTATTAGAAACCCTTGAAGGCTTTACCGAAAAACAGGGCAACCTGGACCTTGCACCGATTCTTTATAAAGACCCAGATGCGGCAGACCAGCCAGAGTTTTGTGGCGCTGCATCTAATGATCCTTTTGATAAAGGCGAGAAAGCGGAAGCCATGGTAGCCGGCACTATTGATGCTATCGAAAATAAAGCCGGCGGCGAATTCGATTTTGCTGTGACTAACTGTGATCGTTCTATCGGCGCACGTTTGTCCGGTGAAATTGCCAGACGCTATGGTAACCAGGGTATGGCAGAAAGCCCTATCAAATTAAACCTGACCGGCACAGCGGGCCAAAGTTTTGGTGTTTGGAATGCCGGCGGTTTAAATATGTACCTGGAAGGTGATGCCAACGATTACGTTGGTAAAGGTATGGCCGGAGGTAAGCTGGTTATCTATCCGCCTAAGGTCAGTGAGTTTGCCTCACAGGAAACCTCCATTATTGGTAACACCTGTTTATACGGAGCGACCGGCGGGCAACTGTTTGCAGCCGGTACGGCTGGTGAACGTTTTGGTGTTCGTAACTCCGGTGCTTTTGCTGTTGTTGAAGGCGCAGGCGACCACTGCTGTGAATATATGACCGGCGGTAATATCACCGTACTGGGTGATACCGGCGTTAACTTTGGCGCAGGTATGACCGGTGGCTTTGCCTATGTATTGGATCAGGGTAATCGTTTTGTAGATCGTTACAATAACGAGCTGGTAGAAATTCAGCGTATCAATAGCGAATCTTTAGAAGCCTACCGCAATCACTTGCGTAGCAATATTCAAACTTTTATTAATGAGACTGGCTCCCAATGGGGGCAGCATATTCTCGATCATTGGGCTGATTTTGTCGGTAAGTTTTGGTTGGTTAAACCAAAAGCTGCCAGCGTAGATACGCTTTTAGATACCATCAAACAACGCCCAGAGTAAGCGACGAGACTTTTTTATGGCTGAACGTTTAAGTAATAACTTCCAATTTGTTGAGGTGGGTCGTCAAGACCCAGCGAAAAAAACGATGCATGCTCGCACCAAAGAGTATGTAGAGATATACGAGCCTTACCAAAAAGAAGAAGTACAAGATCAAGCACATCGTTGTTTAGAGTGTGGTAACCCTTATTGTGAGTGGAAGTGTCCAGTACACAACTTTATCCCTAACTGGTTAAAGTTAGTGTCTGAAGGCAACCTGTTTGAAGCGGCAGAACTGTCCCATCAAACTAACACCCTACCTGAGGTCTGTGGCCGTGTTTGTCCGCAGGATCGCTTATGTGAAGGTGCCTGTACACTGAATGATGGTTTTGGTGCAGTAACCATTGGTTCCACTGAGAAATATATTACCGATACCGCTTTGGCGATGGGCTGGCGCCCGGATATGTCCAAGCGTGTTTGGACTGATAAGAAAGTTGCTATTATCGGCGCGGGTCCTGCTGGTTTAGGTTGTGCAGATGTTTTAGTGCGCGCTGGTGTTAAACCTGTCGTATTTGACGCTTACCCGGAAATCGGTGGTCTATTAACTTTTGGTATCCCCGAATTTAAATTAGAAAAAACCGTACTGTCGCGTCGCCGTGAAGTGTTTGAAGAAATGGGCATTGAGTTCCGTTTAAACACAGAGGTTGGCAAAGACGTTAGCATGCAATCGTTAATGGATGACTACGATGCCGTCTTTATGGGTATGGGTACTTATAAATATATGAAGGGCGGTTTCCCCGGTGAAGATTTGAATGGTGTTTATGATGCACTGCCATTCCTGGTCTCCAACGTAAATCGTAATTTAGGTTTTGAAAAAGACCCCGCCGATTACATCAGTGTGAAAGGCAAAAAAGTTGTAGTGCTTGGTGGTGGCGATACCGCGATGGACTGTAACCGTACTTCTATCCGTCAAGCGGCCAGCCATGTTATTTGTGCCTACCGTCGTGATGAAGAGAATATGCCAGGCTCACGCCGCGAAGTGGCCAATGCGCGAGAAGAGGGCGTAGAGTTCTTATTTAATCGCCAGCCTATCGCTATTGTCGGCAACGACAAAGTTGAAGGTATTAAAATGGTCACCACACGTTTAGGCGAGCCCGATGAAAATGGTCGTCGTCGCCCTGAGCCGATTCCAGGCAGTGAAGAAATAGTTGATGCGGATGTCGTTCTGGTTGCTTTCGGTTTCCAACCCAACCCACCGGAGTGGTTGAAAGACTTTGAAGTTACCACTAACGATTGGGATGGTGTTATTGCTGAAGAAGAGCAAGCCTACAAATTCCAAACTGCCAATCCAAAAATCTTTGCCGGTGGTGATATGGTGCGTGGCTCTGATCTGGTAGTGACCGCTATCTGGGAAGGCCGCCAGGCCGCAGAAGGCATCCTGGATTATTTAGAAGTTTAAATAGTCAGGTAATTATTTTATTCTTAAAAGGCACGGCTCTCGTGCCTTTTTTATGTCGATAGGTAAAGACCGTATGTCCGAGTTAAAAAACGATCGCTTTCTACGTGCCCTATTAAAACAACCCGTTGACTTTACCCCGGTCTGGATGATGCGCCAGGCAGGTCGTTATTTACCAGAGTACCGCGCCAGCCGCGCCAAGGCCGGTGACTTTATGTCGCTGTGTATGAATCCCGAGTTTGCCTGTGAAGTGACCATGCAGCCTTTGGACCGTTACCCTTCATTAGATGCGGCGATTTTATTTTCCGATATCTTAACCATCCCCGATGCTATGGGTCTGGGTTTATATTTTGAAACCGGCGAAGGTCCACGTTTTAAAAAGACCGTAACAACAGCTGCCGAAGTAGAAGCTTTACCGATTCCTGATGCAGAAAAAGATTTGGGCTATGTGATGGATGCAGTTAGCACCATTCGTAAAGAACTAAATGGTCGTGTGCCACTAATCGGTTTCTCCGGTAGCCCGTGGACCTTGGCCACTTATATGGTTGAAGGTGGTTCCTCAAAAGATCATCGTTTAGCTAAAGCCCTGGCCTTTAACGAACCTCAAACCATGCATGCACTGCTGGATAAACTAGCCCAAAGTGTAACCGCCTACCTAAATGGTCAGATCAAAGCCGGCGCGCAAGCTGTACAAATTTTTGATACCTGGGGTGGGGCGCTGAGCCACAATGCCTATAAAGAATTTTCTTTAGACTATATGCAGAAAATTGTTAACGGTTTAATCCGTGAACATGAAGGCCGCGAAGTCCCTGTGATTCTCTTTACCAAAAACGGTGGCCAGTGGTTAGAAACCATGGCCAATACCGGTGCCACAGCTTTAGGTTTGGATTGGACTACTGATATTGGCAATGCCCGCGCGCGGGTAGGGGACAAGGTAGCACTACAGGGCAATATGGACCCCACCATGCTCTATGCATCACCGGGTCGCATTCAGGAAGAAGTAAAAACCATTCTGGCAGGTTTTGGTAACGGTAGCGGTCATGTCTTTAACCTGGGTCACGGCATTACCCCGGAAGTGGATCCAGAACATGCCAGAGCCTTTATCGAATCTGTGCATGAGCTGTCAGCGCCTTATCACAAGTAGTACCACAAGCACTTCCACAAGCACTACCGATAATAGGTGCATAGTGGCTTATCGTAGTCGATGAGCCTGAGATTTCTATATAGTCAAAATTTATCAATTCCATAATTATAATCAACTTCTCTAATCACAATCTCGGCTGCATACTCTCACTATCATTTAAAGAGGAGCACCACCATGCAAAGATTCACCATATTCGGAAAAGAGAGCTGTGGCTTTTGCCGTCGGGCTAAAGAGCTTTGCGAGATTAAAGGGCTGGCCTACCGCTATGTGGATATTGAGAAAGAGGGTATTAGTCAGGCTGACCTTGAAAAAACCGTAGGCGGCCCAGTAACCACGGTGCCTCAGGTCTTCCACGGCCAGGATCATATCGGTGGCTTTGAAGCCCTGCAGCGTTTTCTGCAAGAGAGTGCCGCCTAACCCCACCTCCGTCATTCCCGCGAAGGCGGGAATCCAGACTGCATGCTTATGCTGTTATTTCCGCTGCCGCGAAAATCTACAGCACTGGATTCCCGCCTTCGCGGGAATGACAGCTTATTTTTTAACAAGAAAATTGTTGTTTCCCGGCTATCGCTATAAAATTTAGTTAGATAAACCTTCAGACTATTTTACGGTCACAGGACAACTCTTATGAAACGTATTGTCACCCTTGTTTTAGCCTTGGCCACCGCCGCCTGTGCCACCTCCCCAACCGGTCGCTCACAATTACTGTTAATGCCAGAATCCGAAATGGACCAAATGGGTGTCGCCGCTTTCACGGAAATGAAAAAAACTACCGAAGTCGAAAAAGCCGTCGCCACCAATCAATATGTAGACTGCGTTGCCAATGGTGTAATCGCAGCACTCCCCAGCGCTCAAAAACGTAACTGGGAAGTCGTCGTCTTTAAAGACGACAGCGCCAACGCCTTCGCCTTACCCGGCAATAAAATTGGTATTCATACCGGTATCTTAAAAGTCGCCAATGACCAAAACCAACTAGCCACCATTGTTGGCCATGAGATCGGCCATGTACTAGCCCAGCACGGTAACGAGCGGGTGTCGATTCAGTATGCTTCACAAACTACTCAGCAATTACTGGGTACGCTGTTGGAGGGAACAGAAAGGGGGGCAATGGTCATGGCAGCAATGGGTGTTGGCGCGCAATACGGCGTAGCACTACCGTTTAGTCGTTCCCACGAAACCGAAGCGGATATTATAGGCTTAAAACTAATGGCAAAAGCCGGTTTTGATCCCCGTGCCAGCGTGACCCTTTGGCATAATATGGCAGCCAATTCGAATGGTGCGCCGCCGGAATTTATGTCGACGCACCCATCCAATCAAAGCCGTATAAAAGGCTTAGAAGCAAATATGGAGGTGGCTTTTGATTTGTACGCTGCAGCACGCCAGCAGGGCAAAAAGCCCCGCTGCCAATAATCCTTATTTATCGCAATCCATATCACAAGTAAAGCCGTGATTCATTTCCAGTGCTGGCTGGTCTGAGGTTGGGCGACCAATTTCCTTGGCTGGCACACCCACTACCGTGGTATGCGCTTCAACATCCTGCAATACCACGCTGCCCGCACCAATTTTAGCGCCACTGCCAATCTTAATATTGCCCAGAATTTTTGCACCGGCACTGATTAACACGCCGTCGCCCACTTTCGGGTGACGGTCACCTTCTTCTTTACCGGTACCGCCCAGTGTTACCGACTGCAATATAGAAACGTTATTACCAACCACCGCCGTTTCACCAATAACCACACCGGTGCCGTGATCCATCAAAATGCCGTGGCCAATTTTAGCGGCGGGGTGAATATCTACACCAAATTCTGTAGAGACACAGTTTTGTAAAAACAACGCCAGCTCTTCACGGCCTTGAGTCCACAACCAGTGGCCCACACGATAAGCCTGCAAAGCGTGAAAGCCTTTAAAATATAAAAACGGAATCGAATAACTATTACAGGCCGAGTCACGTTCCAGCACGGCGCGCAAATCACAGCGAATCGCTTTACCAATGGACGGGTCTTCTTTTAATGCTTGCTCAATCACTTCCCGTAACAACAGGGCTGAAGCGGTGGGGCTATCGAGTTTGTGGGCCAGGTGAAAACTCAAAGCACATTCCAGCGACTGGTGGTTAAGAATGGTCGAGTGCAAAAAGCTGGTCAGCACCGGCTCTTTGCTTAGCGTCTTCTCAGTTTCCTCGCGAATAGCGAGCCAAATACTGTCGTTATCACTGGTGATTGAAATCGGTTGTGTAGCCATGACGAAGTGCCCGTATATCGGTTGTTTATTGCTAGTTAGTAATTGTGGGGGCTGATTAATGCTTAATCAAGTGGCGGATTGCCTATTAAGGTCACAAAGACAGCGCCAGAGCGGCTGCCCAGACTCACTATATTTACGCTCAAAGGGTGTAATCACGGGCTCTGGGGTAAATGGCTCAGCCTTGGCGCTATAGTTTGCCACCGCTAATGCAGCAGCAAACTCCTGTACATAGATAGGCCAATTACTGCGAAGTTCCACCTCGCCACCCAGCGCCAATAGGCTGGAGAATAGAGGGGAGCCATGCACTCGACGTTTCAACTGGGAGGATTTAGGCCAAGGGTTGGGATAAAACACGCAATGCCTGGCTAATTGCCAATTAGCCTCAACCGCTAAACGCCAAAAGTCATCCACATCGGCCCGCAGTAGCAGGTAGTTATCCACGCCGGATTGTCGGTAGTGTTCATTGTGTTTGGTTAGCCTGACCACGGATTTATCAATACCGATGATCAAAGCGCCGGGGTATTGTTTAGCCAGACTGACAGTGCTTTCACCGACTCCGCAGTAGGAGTCGAGAATCAGATCGCCATGATGTTGGCTTACCCGCTGTGCGGCCTGCTCAAAAACATCTCTGCTGTAATTCGGGTAGGGGCGTTGAAAGCGCGAGTGTAAATGCCGGCGTACCACTGGCTCCAGATTGTCGTGGATACCGGTTTGGCTGCTGGTGATAATGCGGGAGTTAGACACAGTGACTATCGTTAAATGAATATGGCGCTGATTATAACAGGGATAGGGGTTCAGTCATTGCGATTTTAGAAGTGTGCTGGCAGACTGCTCTTTGAAATACACGCACGAGACCACTATGAGACAAGACCGCCGCCCTTATTGGGTCAAAAAAAACTACTTAAGCTTCCGTCGTTGGTATGCCAATCATTTTTTGCGCCCTGCCTGTGATGAGCTGGGTGACCACCATACGATTATGAAGCCTTGGTATGTGGATATTTCGGGGCCGAATATTTCAATAGGGAAGTGCGCGACGATCATTGGGGAGCCTGGTGGTCGGGTGAAGTTGGGGGTGTGGGGCCGTGAGCCTGATGAGGGTGAGTTGCATATTGGTGACTATGTGTTGATTAGTCCGGGGTGTCGGATTTCGGCGGGTGATCAAATTATTATTGGCGACAGTGTGATGATCGCCAATGGTGTTTATATTACGGATTCGGATTGGCACGGGATTTATGACCGTGCACATCGCACGGATGAGGTGGCGCCGGTGGTGATTAAGGATAATGTGTGGCTGGGTGATGGTAGTAAAGTTTTAAAGGGCGTAACTATTGGCGAGAACAGTATTGTTGCTGCCGGAGCGATAGTGACTAAAGATGTGCCTGCCAATGTTGTTGTGGCGGGTAACCCTGCCATAGTAGTTAAAGAGCTGGATGCTGAGCATGACATGATGACGCGCAAAGAGTATTTTGCCGATCCTATTGGGCAGGAGAAATTCTTTGATAGTGTTGATCGGGAAGTGTTGAAAGAAAATACCGTTTTAAATTGGTTGCGTGCGCTTCTTCTCCCCCGAAAAGGTGATTAATTTCTCCCCCGACCCAAAACCCGACTACATTGGGGCTGATCGCAGGAATTTAATCACGAATTTAATGGGACAGAAACTCATTAGCAGTTTAACTATTTAAGCTTTTTTTGGATGTCTCTCCCATCTCTCCCCTCTACTTAATCTACTGGCAACTCTATTTTGAATGTTGAAATCTGCCGATTAAAGATAGGCACCCCCTGATCAGGCAGTTTGTCGGCATAATGGGCTTCCAGTGTTGACCTTGCCTCCCCGTAATCACCCCATTCAATGGAGGCGGTGTAGGCTTGTAAATCAGAAAAAACCTTGGTCATTGTTCTGAATTTATGGCGGCGGGTTGCATCTCTCAGGCCGTTTAAATAGCTGTCTCTATGGACGGTAGGTACGATGATTTTGAATTGCTCGGCGTTGGCTAATTCGGCATTCATCATAATTCTGGCCAGTCGCCCGTTGCCATCATCAAACGGGTGAACTTCTGCGATAAGATAATGCATATAAATAGCACGGTGCAGGCCTGCTGGAAGCGCCGTATAAAAACCAAAGGTTTGGGCTAATGTGCCTTCTACCTGTTCCGGCAGAACAAATAAGCTATCGCCCGCTTTATTGGCTTTGCTTTTGAATTGCCCGGGATGTATTTCAGGGCGTTGATGCATAATCAGTTTGTGTCGCTCGCTTAATAGCGACAGCAGTTCTTCTGCTGATGAAGGTGTTGTCGTCATTTCCTGATAGTCTTGAACTACATCAAACACCGACAATACATCATGACTATCCTGTTGACGCTGCTCAATAATATTTTTTGAAAAGATAATATCTTCAGCCTCATCAATTAAAAATTCAGTCCCTTCAATATAGTTTGAGAAATAACTCTCATAAAAAGACAGGTTGCGCCAAGTGCTTGCAGAATATTGATAGTCTTTTGGTTTTAGGTTGCACCGACTTAGGTAGTCGGCCAGTTGCTCAAAGGCCTGTACACGGTTGGCATCAAAAGGTTGCTGGCGTGCCATTGCCAAAGCTTGTGGCGTCGTTAAGTGCCCTGCGGGCTTGGTTGATAAGACGGCGCCAATCAGTTTGTCTAATTGCTCAAACTCTTTTTCCAGCGATAACGCACTAGCATGTTCACGGGCGAGATCTCTAATACGGTTAAGCTCATCTTCACCACGGCGTTCCAGTATTTTACATAGCTCACCTTCTACCCATGCCTTGCCCTGCGCTTTACTTTGGATGTCGCCTGCTCTTTTTCTGGTGGCTTGGAGATTTTCCAGTAAATAGCGCGCTGGTGCACTGCGTCGAAGGTTGGGGACAAAAGACTCGGTTAATAACTGTGTGTCGCCAGGGTATGCATCAATCGTTAATGTGTTGGCAATGGTAATTTTTTTTCGGTGCTTGATATCCGCACTAATAAACACGCGCCCATCAACCGGCCTGAGTTCGGCTGCAGTAACGTGCGAGGCAATGCCATTCTCAAACAGGTAGTCAACAATGTCATACCAGCGGCTTTGCACTAGGGCGGGCACCTGCTCCCAGGGTGCGTCGGTATAGATGCCCTGACGAATGCGCTTTAACTCCCCGCTGCTGACTCGCTTTGAGAGTTGTTTGGCATCATTGGCGCTGGCTGGAAAATATAAGTTATTCATTGTTATGCCTGCTAATAGGCGAATTATCACCAAATAAGGTGGCTATTTGGAGAAATATTAGCAAATAAGAGCGTTTTTAGCGAAGTATTATCAAATAAATGACTATTTAATGAATTATTAGCAAATAAGGCGGGCAGGAAGTGGGCACGCCTTGCCTTTTGTCTTTGAATGTTTAATCGTAAAACCATCAGCAACACCTAATCACTCACCTACACAAGGCTAACCTATGACCTCCAACCAAACCCCGCCCGGCCTTTGGGTTGGCCAAGCCTTTCTTTTATTTTGGGCGATTGCGGTGGGTTTTAATTCCAGTGCGGCAGGTGGCGTGGATGATTAAGTGGCGGGTACAACAAGAGTTCGAAATTGTCACTCCCGCGAAGGCAGGGGTTGAGTTAAAACAATTGCAACGATGGCTCATTAATCAAAGCAAACTGTTCCCTTAATTCCAAAATATGATCCGACCAATACCGCTGCGTATTAAACCACGGAAAATTATGCGGGAACGCAGGATCTTCCCAGCGTCTGGCCAGCCAGGCGCTGTAATGAATAATCCTTAACGTCCGCAACGCTTCAATCAAATGCAACTGCCGCGGATCAAAATCAAAAAACTCGTTATAACCTTCCACCAACTCACTAATCTGTGCGGTTTGATTGGGCCTGTCCCCCGACATAAACATCCATAGATCCTGAATAGCCGGTGCCATCCGACTATCATCCAAATCCACAAAATGCGGTGACTCACCGCGCCATAAAATATTACCGGAATGGCAATCACCGTGAACGCGAATATTGGTAAAGGTGGTTTGGGAAAATTGTTGCTTAATAGTTTTAAGTAAGTCTTCGCATAAGCTCACATAGGCTGTGCGTAAATCACTGGGGATAAACTTCTCACTGATCAGCTGAAAACTGTTTTCACCAAAGGACTCAATATCCAAGGTGGGCCGGTGTTGAAAATCTTTTTGTGCACCAATGGCATGAATCCTTCCGGTTAGGCGGCCAAGGATTAATAAATTATCTAAATCATCCAGCTCCGGGGCGTGGCCACCTTTGCGTTGATAAACAGAAAATTGATAGCCTTCATAATCCAATAAAGTTTTACCAGCCTCGTTTTTCAGCGGCGGCACCACAGGAATTTCAGCATCAAACAGTTCATAGCTAAATTCATGCTCTTCTAAAATCTGCGCTTCAGTCCAGCGTTCAGGGCGATAGAATTTTACAATCACCGGGTCGCCTTCATCCATGCCCACTTGATAGACGCGGTTTTCATAACTGTTCAACGGGAAGATACGCAGGTCAGTTAAGCGGCCTGTGCTTTCTACGGCATCAATCACGAGTTCCGGTGTTAGTCTGTCGTAGGGGTGGGGGTTTGGCATTAGTGTTCTCGTTGATCGCTGAGTAGCGCGACGGTTTTAATTTGGGCGTAGACTTGTTGGCCAACGGTGAGTTCCAGTCGGGTCACGGATTTATGGGTTAGCCGGACTAAGATATATTGGTGGGCTACCTTAAGTTTAATTAACACTCTGGCGCTGCTATCGCTTTGTTCAATTTCGGCAATGGTGGCCGGTAGAATATTCAGGATACTGCTATGTTCTGCCCGCTCTAAATTAATACTCACATCCCTGGCGGGGATACGAATACGGACAGGTTCATCTTCACGGCCTTCTATGGCAGTAATCCACAGGGATAGATGGTTGTCGATTAATAATTCCGTTAGATGATTGCTTCTGTCGTGTTGCTCGATAGTGGCATCAATAATACTGGCGGCATTTTCTTCATGGCTTAACGGTAAGTCAATACGATGGCTGAGTTCCAGCAGTGGACCTTGGGCGGTGATTTTCCCCTGGTCAATCAGTAGTAGCTGGTCTGCCAGTTGACTGACTTCTTCAAAGTCATGACTGACGTACAGTATTGGTGTTGCCATATTGGCTTGCAGGGTTTGCAAATGTTTAATAATGCGTTGCTTGCTGGGTTTATCGAGGGAGGCTAAGGGTTCATCCATCAGGATTAATTGCGGGCTGCTTAATAAGGCCCTGGCAATGGCTACCCGTTGTTGTTCGCCGCCGGACAGTTGTTCGCTGCCTTGCATCAATAGATGTTTTATTTCCAGCCATTCGCAGACTTGGTTTAGTGAGGGGCCGTTATTATTAAAGCGCCTTTGGTAGGCGTAATTAAGATTGCCTTCAACGGTTAAGTGTGGAAATAAACGGGGCTCTTGAAAGACATAGCCGATTTGACGTTGTTGGGGTGGCAATGTTTTTTCTTTATCTTGCCAAACGGTTTGCTGAAAGGAGAGTTCCCCTTGGGTTGCTGGTTCCAACCCAGCTATCCAACGTAACAACGTGGTTTTACCGGCACCGCTAGGGCCATAGACAGCGGTAAATCCTTTGGCCTCCAAGACGGTATCTATCGCCAGTGAAAAGTTTTCCCGCTCCAGCTTAAGTTTAATCGACAGGCTCATAGCAGGCCTACCCTTGTTGATTTAGCATCGCCGCGTTTTAAACTATAAATAAACGCTAATAACAGCAAAGAAAAAATCACTAGCCCGCCCGCCAGCCAATGGGCTTCGCTGTACTGTAAGTTTTCGACTTTGTCATAAAGGCTAATGGAGAGAACCTGTGTCTCTCCCGGAATATTGCCGCCTATCATCAGTACTACACCAAACTCACCAATGGTATGGGCAAAGCCTAAACTGGCGGCGGTAATAAAACTGCGTTTGCACAGTGGTAAAACTAAAGAAATAAATTGATCTTTAAAGGAGGCTCCCATAGTAGAGGCAGCTTCAAATAATTTTTTGGGCAGTTGTTCAAAGCTGGTTTGCAGGGGCTGGATTACAAAGGGTAAGGAATACAGTACCGAGCCAATCACCAAGGCACTAAAACTAAACGCTAGCGGTGTACCAGTGGCACCTAACCAAAATTGCCCGAAGGGGCTGGTGGGAGAAAATGCCAGCAATAAATAAAAACCGAGTACGGTAGGGGGCAGTACTAAGGGCAGTGCAACAATCGCTTCAAATAAAGCTTTGCCACGGTTGCGAGTATGGGCCAGCCACCAGGCTAAGGGTGTGCCTATCGCTAATAAAATCACCGTAGTGACTGCCGCCAGTTTAATGGTCAGCACAATGGCAGTCAGGTCTTGCTCTGGCAGCATAGGTGTCTCGTTAAATCCGATAGCCCTGTTGGCGAATCGTTGCTTTGGCAGGTTCAGTGTGTAAAAACGCTAAAAACTGAATCGCCGCCTGATTAGTCTGGCCGGATTGTAACAGGATAGCTTGCTGGCGTATCGGTTGATACCAGTCTTGCGGAATGGGCCAGTACGCCATGGCGGGGTTTAGGTGTTTGACTTGGGATAGGGCAACAAAGGCGATGGGCGCATTACCCGTGGCCACATATTGAAAGGTCTGCCCTACATTACTGCCTTTGACTAAATGCGCTTGGGCGCTTTGCCAGAGCTTAAGGTGGTTCAGGCTTTGTTGGGCGGCCATACCATAAGGGGCAATGGCGGGGTTGGCGATAGCGATTTTATGTTGCTGTTCAATGGTGGCCTTAATAGCTTTGCTCAGTGTTTGTGGGTCGCTGATGATTTGTCCGGGCGCTACCACCACCAGTTGGCCTTCGGCGTAGGTGGTTCGGGTATTGGCAATGGCTAGCCCTTGGCTTTCTAATGATTGCGGGTAGCGGCTATCGGCGGATAAAAAAGCGGTGAAGGGTGCGCCTTGTTGTACCTGATTAACAATAGAGCCACTGGAGGCGTTGCTTTGTTTGATTTGATGTTGTGGGTATTGCTGGTGGAATTGTGCAATCAGCTGGGTCATGGCTGTTTTAAAATTTGTTGCCACGGCGATGGTGGCGGAGTCGGCATACGCAGCATGGGTTATTGCCAGAGATAGGCTGATTACTATAAGCAGTTTCTGCATGGTGGCGTCTCTGTAAACCGGCTTAATCAAAAGGGTTGATCAGGTCTATTTGGCAGTGCTCAAAGTCTTTAATATTTCTTGTGGCAACGCTAAACCCTTTGGCTCGGGCTATGGCTGCAATCTGACCATCCATGCTGCTCATGGGTCGTCCTATTTCCTTGCGGTGGCCCATCAACTCGCCATAAGTCTTTGCAGCGGCCTCGTCAAAGGAGAGTACACGCTGGGTAAAGGCTTCATCAACAAACTGCGTAAATCGTTTGCTTAATAGTTGGCGGCGTTTTCCTGTTGGCATCACGCTTAGGCCGTAGTTAATTTCAGCGAGGGTGATAGTCGATATATAGAGTGAGGCGACATGCTGGGCGTTTAGCCAGTTTAGAACCTGACTGGCCGGTGGTGAGGTCATAAATTCCGAGACTATATTGGTATCCAGAATAATCATTCAAAACTCAGCGGTTGAAAGGTTTCACGTTCGGGTAATTCCAGTGCTTCGCTGCCGTAAGCCGGGCTGAATAACTTAACGGCGAGATCTCCCAGACTTTCCGGCGCGGCCACTGCTCGCTTTAGGATCTGGCGAACTTCCTCCTCCATGGAGGTGCCATGCATGGCGGCCTGAATCCGTAAGCGATGCATGGTGTCCTCGTCTATTTTTCTTACGCTTAGGCTTGGCATTATGGCTCTCCAAAAGGGGCGTGATGCTGCAATGATAGCGCATGCTATCATTGCTAGCAATATAAGATAATATGCTGGCATCAGGGCGTCCTCGCCAATACCCAGATATGGACTTCACCAGCCCCTGCGTCCAATAGCTGCTTAGTCACTTCAGTAGCCGTCGCCCCTGTTGTCATCACATCATCAACCACTGCCACACATTGCCCCTCTAAAACCTGCGTCGCCTCAAAAGCCCCCTTCAGATTTTGCCGTCGCTGTTGAGCATCGAGTTGTTGCTGGGGAGGCGTAAATTGGCTGCGTTTCAGCAGGGTTAATAAAGGTATACCTAACCCTTTAGAGAGATAACCGGCGATATGCTCACTCTGGTTAAAGCCACGCTTAAGCCGCCTGCGCCAATGCAGGGGAATGGGGGTAATGATATCGGGCAGATCGTGATTGTAAGCACTGACAAACCTATTAAGGCCGGCCAGTGTTAAGACTTTTCCATAACTAAGATGCCGGTTGTACTTAAATCCACCAATCAGCTCCGCCACAGGGTACTGATATAAATAGCTAGCCACCGTCCGTTCAAAGGGTGGTGGCATTAGCTGGCATTGGCCGCAAAGCGTCTGATCCAAGCTGGGCAACGGTAAGGCGCAATGGCGGCAATGAGGGCCTAATCCTGGCAGCTCGGCCTCACAGCCTTGGCATATATCCAGCCCAGGCTGGCCAATGGCATCACAGAGAATACAGCGCCCAGTCAGGCTCAAGCCCTTAAAGGCTTGAAAAACAGAAAGTCCTGGCTGGAAAAAGCTGTTAACCATAACTATCCTTGTAGGTTGACAGGTGGGTGATAATCCTTATCATTAGCGCCCACTTTAGGGGATATTGTGCCCCTGTTCCAGACCTTATTTTAACCTTGCAGGATTGCCCTATGACCGCCGCAAATAGCCTGGTTCGCCACGATTGGACGCCACAGGAAGTTCAGTCTTTATTCGAGCTGCCCTTTAATGATTTGCTATTTAAAGCCCAGGCGGTTCACCGCCAGTACTTTAATCCTAATGAGGTGCAGGTCAGCACGTTATTGTCGATCAAAACCGGTGCCTGCCCTGAAGACTGTAAGTATTGCCCCCAGAGCAATCGCTATGACACTGGTCTGGAAAAAGAAAAATTAATGGAAGTTGAAAAGGTATTACAGGAGGCGGCAGAAGCCAAAGCCACTGGCGCAACTCGCTTCTGTATGGGTGCCGCCTGGCGTTCACCTAAGGCTAAAGATATGCCCTATGTCACCGCCATGGTTAAAGGCGTGAAGGAAATGGGTTTGGAAAGCTGTATGACGCTGGGTATGTTAACGGCGGATCAGGCGGCTGAGTTATCGGAAGCAGGCCTTGATTATTACAACCATAATTTAGATACCTCACCGGAGTTTTACGGTGAAGTGATTACCACCCGTACTTATTCAGATCGTCTAACGACTATCTCTAATGTTCGCGATGCCGGTATTAAAGTCTGCAGTGGCGGTATTGTCGGTATGGGTGAAACGGTTAAAGACCGCGCCGGTTTGTTAATTCAGTTATCCAATATGCCGCAGCACCCTGAAAGTGTGCCCATTAATATGTTGGTGCGTGTTGAAGGCACGCCCTTGGCGCAAGAAGCCGATTTGGATAATTTTGATTTTATTCGCACTATCGCGGTTGCGCGTATTTTAATGCCAGAGTCTCATGTGCGTTTGTCGGCTGGCCGTGAAGCAATGAATGAAGAAATGCATGCCTTGGCTTATTTTGCCGGTGCCAATTCTATTTTTTACGGTGAGAAGTTATTAACCACCGCCAACCCTGAAGCAAATAAAGATTTGCAGTTATTTGATCGCTTGGGCATTCAGCCAGAAGATCGTACGGTTGAGCGCTGCGATGACGGTGAAGAAGATCGTATCCGCGAGCAAATTCAACAAGCTGAAAACGATAAGTTTTTCTACGACGCAGCGCAGGCCTAAACCTGCGCCCAAGCGGCAACCCTATGTCAGACCCTTTTAAACTGACTGCAGCGCTCGACGAGCGTAAGTCCAACCATTTATATCGACAGCGGCGAATACTGGAAAGTGCTCAGGGCGCTGAAGTGATTGTGGACGGCAAACCTTATTTAAACTTCTGCAGTAACGATTATTTGGGTTTGGCTAATCACCCCGATGTGATTGCCGCATTTACTTCTTCGGCTAACGACTTTGGTGTGGGAAGCGGCGCTTCGCATTTGGTGTGTGGCCATAGCAGCCTACATCATCAGTTAGAAGAAGAGCTGGCTGATTTTGTGGGGCGTGATCGCGCGGTATTATTTTCCACCGGCTATATGGCAAATTTGGGTGTCGTCAATGCCCTGATGGGTAAGCAAGATGCAGTGTTTGAAGATAAGCTTAATCATGCATCTCTATTGGATGCCGGTTTATTATCCGGCGCGCGCTTCCAGCGCTTTTTGCATAATGATTTAGATAATCTTGAGTCCCGCCTTAAAAAATCAACCGACAATAAAAAACTTATCGTTGTTGATAGCGTTTTTAGTATGGATGGAGATCTGGCACCGCTGGATAATTTGGCTGCGTTAGCCAAAAAGTATAATGCCGGATTAATGGCCGATGATGCTCACGGTTTCGGTGTGTTAGGTAACGCCGGTGCCGGCTGCGCTGACCATTTTAATTTAGATCAACAACAGCTTCCGGTATTAATGGGAACGCTAGGCAAAGGCTTGGGTAGTTTTGGTGCTTTTGTTGCTGGTAGTGAAGATCTGGCTGAAACCTTAATTCAATTTTCCCGTTCCTATATTTATACCACCGCCTTACCTCCAGCTGTAGCCGCCGCCAGTTTGGCCAGTTTAAAGATTGTGCGTGAGGATGCAGACCGTCGCCAGCATTTATATTCCTTGATCACTCACTTTAGGCAAGGTGCTGAACAGCTCGGTTTAGAACTGATGCCTTCAATAACCGCTATCCAGCCATTGATGATAGGCAGTAATGAAAAGGCGATAGCAATCAGTGATGCCTTATTGGAAAAAGGTTTTTTAATCAGCGCTATTCGCCCACCAACGGTACCTGCTAATTCAGCGCGCTTACGTATTACCTTAAGTGCAGCACATAGCGAAGATCAGGTAGACAGCTTATTAAAGGCCTTAGCTGAGGTGATGCTGTGAGGCCTGCCTTAGTTCTACTTCATGGCTGGGGTATGTCGAGTCTGGTATGGCAGGAGTGGCTGCCAACCTTAGGTGAGCATTTTACGGTGATCCAGATTGACCTGCCCGGTTATGGCTTAAGTGATACAGGACGTTATGAAGATGTTGACACCTTAATCACTGAACTTCTGGCTGACCTTCCCGACAAAGCTATTTATCTGGGTTATTCCTTAGGCGGTATGTTAGCCACCACCATTGCCAGCCATTTTCCCGAGCGGGTAATCGCGTTAGTGACCTTGGCCAGCAACTTACAATTTATCGCTGATGACCAGTGGCCCCATGCTATGGATAAAAAAGTTTTTGATGATTTTTATTCACTGGTGGCAAGCAATGCGGCCATGGCTAAAAAACGCTTTGCCGGTTTGCAGGCCTATGGTTCAGGTCAGGAAAAAGCGTTGGTAAAAACGCTTAGGGCAAAAAAAGAAACAGTAGCCGATGATGTACTAAAAAATTCACTGGATCTGTTAGCGATAATCAACAATACACAGCTAATCGATACACTAAAAGTTCCTGCACTTTATCTTTATGGTGAAAACGACAATCTAGTGCCACTAAGTGCTGCCAATGCCTTAAAAGACAGGCTTGGAGATTCCGTTAATATTATTCCCGATACTTGCCACGCTCTGTTTTTGGATAAACCAGAAACTTGTTGGGCTGTTATTGATAGTTGGCTGGATAACGCTATTGAACTATCACCAAAAAAACGCGTACTGGATAAACAACAGGTAGCACGGTCTTTTAGTCGCGCCGCAGAGACTTACGACAGTGTTGCTAACTTGCAGCGTCGTATCGGTAATCGCCTGATCAGTTTTTTACCGCCAGTTCCTGCAGAAGTGGTTTTAGATTTAGGTTGCGGCACGGGTTTTTTTGCCAAGCCATTACAAGAGGCCTACCCCGATGGCCAGGTGATTGGTTTGGATCTTGCCGAAGGTATGGTCGATCATGCTTCAAAACATCAACCAGGCTGCCAATGGCTTTGCGGTGATGCAGAAAATTTACCGCTGGCTGATAATTCCGTAGATATTATTTTTTCTAGCTTGGCGATTCAATGGTGCGAGGATAGCCAGGCTTTATTTGCGGAGGTGTTTAGAGTCTTAAAACCTTCGGGAAGTTTTGTCTTTGCCACTCTTGGCCCTAATACCCTACATGAATTACGTCGGGCCTGGCATCAGGTGGATAATTATGTTCATGTCAATCGTTTTACTGAGCGAGAGGTGATTGATACAGCAATCAACAGTGCAGGTTTTTTATCGGCTTACCAAACGGTTGAAGAAAATATTGTGCTGCAGTACGACACACTTAAACAACTCACCAAAGAATTAAAAGCATTAGGTGCTCATAATGTTAATAGTGGCCGCCCAACCGGTTTAACCGGTAAGCAAAGAATTCGCGGATTAATGGCTGCCTATGATCAGCAACGAAATCCGCAGGGTGCTTTACCAGCAACTTATCAAGCTTGGTTTGGTGTTTTAGAAAAGCCGGCGCTGGCTCAAACGGTTCAACGGCAAGGGTTGAGATAGTATGGGGCAACAATTTTTTATAGCAGGTACAGATACCGATGTAGGTAAAACCTTAATTGCTACAGGTATTCTTGCCGCAGCTAACGAGCAAGGTCTATCGACTCTGGCGATAAAACCTGTTGCCGCCGGTTGTGAAGAAACCCCTGAAGGCTTGCGCAATGAAGACGCGCTGCTACTGCGGGAAACCATGTCAGTCGAGTTGCCTTATGAACAGGTAAACCCTGTCGCCTTAAAGCCTGCCATCGCCCCGCATATAGCCGCGCAGCAAATCGGCAAGCGTTTGATGGTGTCGCAATTAGCAGGCTATTGCCGTGGCACATTAATGCAGCGATCAGATCTCGCGGTGATTGAAGGTGCCGGTGGTTGGCGAGTGCCACTCAATCATGTTGAAACACTGGCAGGCCTGGTCAAAGAATTGAATCTGCCCGTTATTCTTGTGGTCGGGGTAAAGCTGGGTTGTATCAATCATGCCCTGCTTACCGCAGAGGCTATTGCTAACGATGGTTTAACGTTGGCCGGCTGGGTAGCAAACCGTCTTGACGCCGGTATGCCCTGTTATGAAGAGAATATCCAAACACTAAAGTCACTGATCAATGCCCCCTGCCTGGGTGAAGTCCCTGTGTTAGATAAGCCCACAGCGGCTGATGTCAGCCCCTTTTTAACATTAGATCCAGTTATAAACCGCTGATTTTTATAGCCACATCATCTTGGCTAATACGGCCCTATGAGACATGGAACATGGTTTTTAGCCCGACTCTCTGCTTAAATTATAAGCAATATTAATCAAGAGGTTAGTGGTTTGGTCAATTCAATCTTATCGACAGGTCTGCAAGGGGTTCAATCCGGTGTAGATACTGTGCAGCGGGCAGCCGAGGATATTGTTAGTGCCACCACCATAGGCCCTGAAGCAGGCCTTGAAGCAGACCCGGAAACGGCCTCTGGTGATGATGCTCTAGCCAATATTACTGAGGCGGCGGTGTCATTAAGGCGGGGTGAACAGCAGGTGCAGGCTTCCGCTGCGGTAGTAAAAACCGCCGATGAGGTTCTAGGCACTTTGCTGGATATTACAGCGTGATTTGTCACGGTCTAACGGACTGAATTTATTTTAAAACCCATCCATATTGGCATACCTGCCTCTTCTGAGAGATAATCCACCCTACAGAACTCAATGATTCCAAGCATCGACGTAGGTCTCTCGCCATGGTTAAAGAAAATAAGTTATTCCCTGAAGATCAAGCAAAGGTGGACGAGTTCCTGAAAAAAGGCGTTAACTCGGTAGAGCGAAAACCCTTTCGCCCGTTGCGCTTATTGTTAATCTTAGTTGTGATTGTTACCGGGCTAAGTATCTTTAGCGTTTCTTTGGCTAGAATATCAGGTATATATTAAGTCTGGATTCCTACCCGAATGAGTACATGGCTAAAGATCTGGTCCCAGGCGCCGATCTTATACGTATTGAATAGAGAATTTATCCTCGGTAATTTGGCTATGATCACATCCTTTATAGATCGCTTTCGCAGCAAGCCGGCAGTTAAAACTGATAATGCTTTGAATTACACCTACTTAAGCCTGCACCAGGCCCAAAGAAATCGTGATTTTCTGGAGGTGATGATTGAGGGTGATGAGGTTGTGTACCAGAGCATGATCCTCGAATCAGACCCCACCGAGCGCACAATCCTGATTGATGAGTTGTTTCCCACCGGCTTTTTGGGCTTACCTGGCCAAAAGGTCCATTTGGCTGTGCGCCAGAAGGGCGGCAGGAAAATCAAGTTTGAGAGCTCCATCCTCGAGCAACACAGTTACGATGAAGCCCCTATCTACGTATTGGCAATGCCCCAGGATATAGAAACCAGCCAGCGCCGCAATGCCTACCGGTTGCCGATTGCCGATACCATGGCAATCGATTCTCATTTTATTGGCCCTGAAGGACAGAGCTATCAAGGCTCTTTACGGAATGTCTCCAGCACGGGAATCGCCGTTGAGGTCTTGCTAGATGGTGAGGCGGCGAATAATTTTCACCCTAACGATATGTTAGACGAGTTAGCCTTTGATTTTGCCGGAGTGAATATTCACTGCGAAGCTTCAGTGCGAAGTATTGAGGTGGACGAACACGACCAGAGCCATGTTCTGATTGGTGCAGAGTTTGTTGACTTGCCATCAATTGATCAGCGAGTACTTGAGCGTTCGATTATGCGTATTCAGCGCGACAGAATAAAATTATCAAGCACTTTTGAGAGCGGCATGGCGATAGCCTGATTGCCCCCGGGCTTTATCAGTCAATCCAGTCGGGAACCGGTAATTTCATACGGCGCAAAAAGGCCGGGTTAAACAGCTTGCTTTGATAGCGATGACCATAATCACACAGTATCGTTACAATGGTGTGCCCCGGACCCATTTCTTTTGCCAGATGGACAGCACCAGCAATATTAATCGCTGATGATCCACCCAGGCAGAGTCCCTCGTGTTTCAGCAGGTCATAAATATAGGGCAGGGCTTCTTCATCACTAATTTGATAGGCCATATCAATAATGGCTTCGCGGATATTGTCTGTCAGTATGCTAATGCCAATGCCTTCGGCGATAGAGCGACCATCAGCTTTTAATTCACCGTCTTTAAAATAGTTGTAAAGCGCCGAGCCCATGGGGTCAGCAATGCCAATTTTAATATCGGGATTGTGTGCCTTCAGTGCGGTGCTGACACCGGCTAATGTACCGCCAGTACCTACTGCACAAATGAAGCCATCCACTTTGCCGTCGGTTTGTTGCCAAATTTCTTCACCGGTAGTGCGGTTATGGATTTCCATATTGGCAAGATTATCAAACTGTCGAGCCCAGATTGCACCGCTGTCCAGTTGGTCATTGAGTTTTTCGGCCAGTCGATCGGCTTGATGCACATAGTGATTAGGATCGTTGTAGCTGGTGGCTTTGACCAGGCGTAAATCGGCGCCATATAAGTCCAGCAATTCAATTTTTTCTTTGCTTTGGGTTTGTGGCATCACTACAACACTTTTGTAGCCCAGGGCATTGGCGATCATAGTTAGGCCAATACCGGTATTACCTGCGGTGCCTTCAACGATAGTACCGCCGGACTGTAAGTTACCTTTGGCTTCTGCGTCGCGGATGATACCTAATGCAGTACGATCTTTGATGGAGCCGCCAGGGTTAAGAAACTCCGCTTTGCCATAGATTTCGCAACCGGTGGCTTCTGAAATCTCACGCAGGTAAACCAGGGGAGTATTGCCTATCATGTCGGCAAGTGCAGCGTGGGCGGGCATAGGGTTTCCTTGGTTGCAGTGGGCTGTATTGATAGGAGGTGATAGTAACCAGCGCGGGCTAATGTGGCAACTGATAAGCCTCGATGCGGCGCTAATAAGCAGATATAAAAAAGCCAGAGCTGTCACTAAGCTCTCTACCTTACTATTTCGCTATTGAATTGTTAATATCAGCTATATTTAGCCACAGTCGATACGTTAGACTGTTAGCTATAATAGCTTTAGGGTTGGGGTTTGAATGAGTCGCAATAGTCTTGAAAGTTGGCAGCAGTTGGAAGCTATGGCTGTTGCTATTGATGGCCAGTCGATTAAACATTTTTTTGCCCAGGACCCCGAGCGGTTTTCAAAATATCATATCCCGGGCAATGGCCTGCTGTTTGATTACTCCAAGAATCGCCTTTCTGATGACATTAAAAAAACCTTGCTGCAATTGGCTGAAGACTGTGAGGTGGAGCGTTGGCGTGATGCCATGTTTAATGGCGATAAAATTAATCGAACGGAAGGTCGCTCAGTTCTCCACACTGCTTTACGTAGTAAGCACTGCCCCGATGAAGGGATTAATCGGCAAGTCCAGCAGGAATTGGAGCATATTGCCTCATTCTCTACGCGGTTACGTGCCGGAAAGTTGCAAGGCTATAGTGGCCTGGCAATAACTGATGTGGTGTGCCTGGGGGTTGGAGGCTCTAATCTCGGCCCTGAAATGATTACTGATGCATTGCCAGCACAGCCCGCTGACTTGTTAAATATGCATTATATTTCCAGTGTTGATGCCGTCCCTCTGGAGACCCTATTAGCTGGTCTTAATGCAGAGACAACACTGTTTATTATCTCTTCAAAAACCTTTACTACTACTGAGACTTTGTTGAATGCAGAAGCTGGCAAGCGCTGGCTGCTCAGCAGGGCGCCGGCATCTGCGGTGGCAAAACACTTTGTTGCAGTAACCGAGGACGTAGAAAAAGCCTTGTCATTTGGCGTGGCGCTAGCGTACTGCTTCAAAATTTGGGATTGGGTCGGTGGGCGGTTTTCATTATGGTCAGCCATTGGCTTACCTATCGCTATTGCCAGGGGCTTTGATACCTTTGAGTCATTGCTGCAGGGTGCCGGCGCGATGGATGACCATTTTCGCAGTGCCCCCATAGAACAAAACATGCCTATGATGATGGCTTTAATAGGGGTTTGGAATTCAACTTTCCTGAATATCGATACCCTGGCCATTCTTCCTTATGACCAAAACCTGCATCACCTGCCTGCCTATTTGCAGCAGGCGGAGATGGAGAGTAATGGTAAGTCGGTGAATTGGCGGGGCGAAGCGCTGACCTATAAAACCTGTCCAATACTCTGGGGGCAGACCGGCATTAACGGTCAGCATGCTTTTTACCAGCTTTTACATCAGGGTACTCATGAGGTAGCGGCGGACTTTATTGCCTCTGCTAACAGTTATGGCAAAAGCGAGATCCATCATGAGACCTTGCTGGCAAATTGTCTTGCACAATCCCAGGCACTAATGAATGGTGTTAATGCCGCAGAAATTAACAAAGATTTAGAAAGCCATGGCATGACAGCTGATCAAATAGAGCAACTGCTGCCCCATAAAGTTCATGCTGGTAATCGCCCCAGCAATACCTTGATTATGGATAGGCTGGATGCTTATCACCTGGGCGCTCTGGTCGCGTTATATGAGCACAAAGTCTTTGTCCAGGGGATTATTTGGGAAATTTATTCTTTCGACCAGTGGGGCGTTCAGCTGGGGAAATTACTTGCTGGCAAGCTACTTTACGATGTTCAGTCTAAAGATAAAATCAGCGAATATGAAAGCTCAACCAATGGCCTGTTAAACTATCTTAAGTCATTTAAACGATAGCTATTCTTAGTTGTGTCCCCTTTTTGATTCAGCAGAGACATCTCTGCGTCCAGTAGTCTTGGCGGCGGAGCCAACTTGAACCCGTGCTAAAAACATCTGTCCAATAAGATGATTTAATAAGATGATTTCCCCCCGGCATCTATGGCACACTGTTATTGTTCTGACAATAATCAGGGAGTAAGGTTATGCAACGTTTTGTCCCCATCTTTAGATCCTCTATTTTTTTTCTGGCTGTCATATTTCTAGCTGCCTGTAGCAGCAATACCACTATTGAAAGTGACCTCGGTATCGATGGCGCCCCTGGCTGGGTTAACGAAGGTACCCAGGCGGTTGATAATGACGACGGCCAATTACTGCATGGTGTCGGCATGGCGCCGCCAATGGGTGATACCTCCCTGCAAAAAAGTACCGCCGACAACCGCGCCCGTGCTGAGATTGCCCGCATTCTTCAGACCTATGTCGATAGTACTCTCAATGATTACACCGCCAGTGTTGGCGATAGCGCCGATATGAATATTGAGCGTGAGATTCGTACAGCTACCCAATTGGCCCTAAGTGGCTCTCGTATTTTAGGCCATTGGAAACATGAAGAAACCGGCGATATCTACGCCTTTGCCGAACTGAGTATTGAAGCCATGGATGAATTGATTGCCAAGGCTGATAACCTCAGCAGTTCTTTTAAACAATTTTACGGTGACAATAACAAAGCCAACTTTGACCGTTTTATTGAAACGACCACATCAGCCAAATAATTCCCAGGGGATAAATTATGCTAAACCGCATTAAATATGGATTGATCATCGGCGCCGCTATCTTGCTAAGCGCCTGCGGCACTACCGTTAAACGTATCGATGCTAATGAAACCGTTGACCTTAGTGGTGTCTGGAACGATAGCGACTCACGAATGGTTGCCGAAGAAATGATTCAGGACTCACTTTCAAGAGTCTGGATATCACAATTTACCGCCTCATCGGGCCGTCCGCCGGCGGTGATTGTCGGCACTGTTCGCAACCTCAGCCATGAACATATTAATGTAAATACCTTTGTCGCGGATATGAGTCGGTCATTGGTGAATTCCGGCCAGGTTGATTTTGTAGCTTCCAGTAACGAGCGCAATGAAATTCGCGAAGAGCGCAAAGACCAGGACCTTAATGCGACTGAAGACACTCGCAATGCCGCGGGCCAGGAGCAGGGTGCTGACTTTATGCTGACCGGCCAGATCAACACCATTATTGATGTTGAAGGCAAAGAGCAGGTGCGTTACTACCAGATCGACCTGACTATGGTGAGCATGGCGAACAATCGCAAGGTATGGCTGGGGCAAAAGAAAATCAAAAAGCTGGTAAAAAACGGCAAAATGCGATTCTAGAAAATCGCTGATCCTGGAAGGATTCATACACTGTGGTAGCTGTTCTCCGTTCAGTAAAAGTGACTTTGCTACTGGTGTTGGCGTTGCTCAGCGGCTGCGTTGCCCAGCACAAAGTCAATTCGCTGGCTGAAAGCCTGCAAGTCGCCGGTGCGGATAGCACCTTGGCGGCATTAGAAAAAATAAATCCCAATAATAGGGATCGAGCGCAATACTTATTAAACCGCGGCACGCTTTATCGCCTTAATGGCAATATTGATGCCAGCACCGAGGATTTGGAAGCGGCCAAGAGCATTATGCATAGCTTACAGGCTAGTAGCCTGAGCGAAAATTTTGCAGCGCTGACCATTAATGAAACCCTGCGCAGCTATGCAGGTACCGCCAGCGAACGAGTGTTAGTCCATACCGTACTTGCCTATAACTACCTGCAACAAAGTGACCTGGCGAGCGCAAGAGTAGAAATGCTACAGGCGGATATCACCATGCGGGAAGTGGCCGATGGCGATACACTGCGCGGGCAATTAGCCTCCAGCCATTTTCTGGCGGGGCTGATTTATGAGCTTAACGGCGAATGGGACAATGCCATGATCAGCTATCGCAGTAGTGCAGATATTCTTGACCAGCGAGGCCAGCCTATTCCCGATGCGGTGCAGAAAAGTTTATTGCAAACCAGTTTGCGCCAGGGGCTAAAGGAAGAGTACCAGCGTTACAGTCAGCGATTTGCAAAAACAGCCCAGCCATTGGCGCAGGGTGAAAAAGAACTGATCGTATTTTACTTTGACGGTACTGTCAGTCATAAGCGCCAGCAAACATTATCGATCTATAGTTTTGAGCTAAAGCAACAAATCAGTTTATCAGTTCCTTATTATGCTCCTCACAATTCTTCGGCTAATTATTACCCACGGCCGCTAACGCTGTCAGTGGCCGGGCAAAGTCTTCGAACCGGACTGATTGAGGATTTAGAAATTCTGGCCCGCAACGATTTTAACGATGAAATTCCTGCTATTACCGCCGCCGCTACAGCGCGGGTAGTGGCTAAATATCAGTTAGTCGAGAAAATGCGCAGGGAGCGGGGTGATTCAATGGCGGCACTGCTTAATCTTGCCTCCACCATTGCAGAGCAGGCGGATTTGCGCAGTTGGAATATGCTGCCTTCATCAATACAGGTTGCCAGGATCCGTATCGCTGCTGATATTGATGTGGAGGCAATGGATTTAACCAATGGTCTTAACGCCAGTGAATTACTGAAGTTTAACCAGGGTAATACTTTGTTGCTGTTGGCCAATAGTGTTGGGCACTAAAAAAAGGCATTTACTATGAATAGACTAACGATTATTTTATGTTGTATTGCAATGCTTGCTGCATGCAGCAGTAGTGAAAAACAACCGCAATGGATTGATAATGCAGCGGTTGAACACCCGGCGGACAAGTACCTAAGCGCCATCGGTGAAGCGGGCAATCGCGAAACCGCCGCTAGTCGTGCCCGGGCCAACCTGGCGCAAATTTTTCAGGTGGCGATTAAAGATAGTCAGCAGGATTTTTCACAGGCAATCGTAAATAGTTCCGCAGGGCAGCAGAGCACAGATAACCAAGTGCGGGTGGCCCGTTTTGTTAATACAGAGGCGCAGCAGGTATTAGAAGGCAGCGATATTGTTAGTTATTGGCAGTCGCCAGAGGGCAAGATTTTTAGCCTGGTGGTGCTTGATAAAACAATGGCAAGCCGACGCTTTAGGGAAAGCATTCGCGCTGCGGATAGAAAAACCCATGAGTTAGTTGAGTATGCCCGTCATCAGGCGCCAAGCCCGGTGGCTGCACTACGTGCATTAGAAGAAGCTCGTCTTAGCCAGCTTGAACGTGACAACAGTCATCGCAATCTTGTGGTGACTGCCGGCAAAGGGATTAATAGTCGCTATAGTAGCAGTGATATTGCAGCCCTGATTCGTAATGCCTTGTCGGCCTTAAAGTTCACTATTGTTACTGATGACCCACAGATGCAGAGCGAATTGGAAAATGCTGTCGCCAGCCTCGGCATCCAAATAGTAGCCGACTCCCACTACCAATTAAGCAGCAAACTTGATACTGAACCATTGCAGAAAAAGCAGGGTTGGTGGTGGATTCGAGGTTCACTGGAACTTGAACTTGTCCAGGGTGAAGATACCCTGGCTAAACAGCGCTGGCCGGTAAAGCAATCCAGCATAGAAAGAGGCATGACCAAACAGCGCCTTCGTAATAGTGTTAATAAAAAATTGCCAGCTTATCTTTACCAAATGCTGACGGTAAAACGTATGATTTCTTATCACTCTACCAATGTGTATAACTTCAATACCAGGGCCTGACTACTCTAGCGATTTAAAATGTTGTATGGCGGTTTTTCTACTCAGGCTTAAGTCAACCATCGGTGTTGGATAGCTTGCACTAGAGAAAAGATCCAAGGGAGGTTCATGGATTTCCTTATTATTAAGATGCTGAATTTCAGGAACAAAGCGGCGGATAAATTCACCCTCTGTATCAAAGCGCTGCCCCTGGGTTGTAGGGTTAAACACACGAAAATAAGGCACCGAATCAGTACCTGTAGAGGCAGACCATTGCCATCCGCCGTTATTCGAGGCTAAAAAGCCATCGATTAAATGCTGCATAAAAAACCGCTCACCCCATCGCCAATCGATAAATAAATTTTTACTGAGAAACATGGCTGTTACCATTCGCAAACGGTTGTGCATCCAGCCTGTTTCTACCAACTGTCGCATGGCTGCATCGATAATAGGAATACCCGTTTGCCCGCTACACCAACGCTGAAAATCTTTTTCATCATAGCGCCATGGTAAATTTTCTGTTTTGATTTTAAAGGCTTGATGTCGACTGACATGCGGGAAAAAATCGAGAATATGAATATAAAAATCACGCCAGATAATTTCATTTATCCAGCACTGTATTCCCTCTTCTGCCAACGGATTAGCACCTTGTAAGCTGTCATAGGCAACCTTTAAGCACTGCCGGGGGGATAGCACACCAATCGCCAAATATGGCGATAAGGAACTGGTTCCTTCCAGAGCGGGCAAGTCACGGTGTTGTCGATAATCCCCCATTGCTTGCGTTGCAAAGGCCTGTAGTTTTTTATGGGCGGCTTCCTCACCGGCTTGCCAGGCGATAGCGGGGTGAGGGCCTAGATTAAATAATTGTTTATCAATTTTATCCGGCTTAATAGCCGGCATCACCTGAGGTTTAATGTTAGCAGCAACGCCCGGCGGCCAATGAGTAAGCTTGCGCCATTGTTTGCTAAAAGGGGTAAACACTTTATAGGGAGTGCTATCAGATTTAGTGACAGCACCCGGTGCCATAACAGTCTGGTCATGAAAAAAGTGACAGCCAATGCCGCTATCTGATAATAGTCGCTCGCATTGATAGTCACGCTGTTTTTCATTCACACCATACTCATGGTTAGCAAATAGCTGCGTTACTTCACAGGACTGACATAGGGACAATAGTGTCTTGGGCAATAGATCAAAAGTTGCCACAGTTATAATTTTTAATGGTATGCACTTATCCAGCAAACTTTGCTGTAAGCAGATAAGGTTTTCATAAATAAAGCGCGCCTTAATGGGTGACATGTCATGTTCGCGCCATTGTTCTGGTGTTATAACAAAGCAGGCGACCACCGGATTGCTAAAAGCAGCCGCTGCCTGTAATGCGGTATTATCTTCAACTCGTAAGTCTGACCGAAACCAAATAAGAGTGCGGGAGTTGGTATTTGATGTTGGCATAGAAGTAATATCAGTCATCCAGTGTTAGGGGAACGCGATCAGGTTTAGCATAACTCAGGCGCTTAACTTTTTTCGCACTGTAGTAAGTGTCGAGCCCCCCTGAGGCAATAGTATTTGCCAGGCTGATATCCATAACGCCTTCAGCATTGATCACCTCTTCGGGAAGCTCAACGCTCACCACCTCGCCAATCACCATCAGTGTGTCATTCAGCATGCGGTGGTGTTCAACATAGCGCAAGCCGATTTTAATCAGGCTTTCACTAACAAAGGGGGCAGTAACACCTGCTTGCCATTGGGGCTTAAAACCGCAGGCATCAAATTCAGACTGCTCTTCGGGGTAGCGGGCAGATGTCTGGTGAGCTTGATCAATCATGGCTGTGTGCACATGATTCAGGGTATAGCTTCCGGTCTCCAGAATATTGCTTAAACTATGACGCTCAACACTATCTGGACGATTAATAAACCCCATTAAGGGTGGATCGGCTCCCAGATGAAACGCCGAGCTGATAATTGCAAGATTGGTTTGCCCCGTTGCATTCACTGTACCTAACAAGTTGCTACTCTTATAGCCGGATAAGCCATTAATAAAATGGCCCCGGTAAGTCTTACTCATCAGGTCGATGTCTTTACGCAAAAATATCAATTGTCTGACCTCTTTTAGGTATATACAGCCTTTTAGGTCATCTGGATTACCCTTATCTCGGGTTCCTCAAAAACCTGTATTTTTTAAGGGGGCGCAAGCTACATCAGCTTGCCTGAAAAGTTTGCTCATGGTTTCCTGCCCTGACGCGAATCGACGCCGCGAACCGGCGCCTCTTCTGACCACCACTCTTCCATTCCTTCTTTATCTTCAATAAGACCGTAGCCGAACAGATCATCCATATAAACAATATACTTACTCAAAAACGGCATTTGCGACCCGGCAATACGCGCCGCATCATGTAGCAAAGTGGTGTCTTGCTTACTCCAGGGGCAAACCGACATACAGGTAGAGCAATAGTTATTCATCGCAGTCTGGTAATCAAAGCACACTTGGTTGTTTTCAAAATAGGCTTTTTTGCCGGCGACTTGCCATTGGTTCACCGGCTCCCAGTAGGGGTCATCTTCATTCTTCATTCAATAGTTTCCAGGTAGAGTAAAAAGCATGGGAAAGTTTACTGGAAGAGGGGGGCACTAGTTGTGTTATTTGGCAATCTGGTTGTAATATATGGCAGCTTTATCTGTGCCCGGTTCGCATTTCGCGCTATGCAGGCAACTTATTTAAAGAAAAAGGGGGAATACATTTGGATGATCTTGTTCCCAGCGCTTTGCTGGAGAGTCCCTTAGAGCTGATCAGGCAAGCGGGTCAGGATCCTGCAATCTACGCAGAAAAAGCTGGTCTGCCAGTGGAGGCATTACATACCCCCCATCTGCTCATTAAGTCAAGTGCCGTTAACCGCTTGCTTGAAGTAGCCGCGGAAGAACTTGAGGAACGTTTCTTTGGGCTGAAAGCAAGCAGAACCCTGGGCCTGGATGTCACGGGAAACCTGTGGCTTTTGGCCCGTACTGCGCGCACCGTTGGCGAAGAGTTGGAACTGTTAGCCGAGAACATGGCGCTCCATACGGGTTTGGTGAGCATCAGTATTTCTTCCGAAAACTTAGCCGGAAAGCTGATCACCGTGGATTTCTACGCATCGGCTACCATCAAATCTATGGCTGCCAGGCAACACATTCGCCAGGTTCAGGTGGTTGAAATGTTTTTTGGCACAATCGTAAGTGAATTGCGCCGATCGCTCGGTAAGGGCTGGCAGCCTGACTACGTCCAGTTTATGCACGCCGCGCCCGATGATATGGAGCCATTAAGAGACGTTTTTGGTGACCGCCTTTTTTTCAATCAGGACGTGAATGCTGTTCACATCACCAATGAAGATTTTGACAAACCTAACTTCCGTGCCCCGGCACGTGCAATATCTGAGGATGGCCTTGCGTTGGTGAAGCGCGAGAGCGAATTGCGTACGGTATACAATACGACATTTGTAGAGCGTGTGCGTCGCATCATCCGAGCATTGTCAGATCAAGAGGGCTGCACAGCCGAAGTCGTCGCTCACGAACTGGGGTTGCCCGCTCGCACTTTGCGCTATCGACTTAAGCAAAAAAACACCAGCTACCAAAGCATCTATAATGAATCGCGGCTGGAGCTGGCCAGACATTACTTACTCCATTCCGAGCTTACAATAAGCGCCATTGCCGAGCGTCTTCACTTTACGGATACTGCGGCGTTTTCAAATTTCTTCAAACGTCAGGCTGGTATGACACCGAGAATGTTTAGAAGCAGGACACCAGCTTTGCGATAGGTTAATTGGGTTCGAATCCCTGAGGTAGAAAAAAGAAAGCCCCCACTCGTTGCCAAGTGGAGGCTTACTTAAAAATAATGGTGCCCGGTCGCGGAATCGAACCACGGACACGGGGATTTTCAATCCCCTGCTCTACCAACTGAGCTAACCGGGCAAACTCTTTTTGCTATCTCTGCGGATTGGCCACTATTTGAACAGTGCGCCAAATCACAAGAGGCGCGTATTAAACAGGGAAGCAGTCCCTGAGTCAAGGGCGACTATTCCTCTTATTTATCATCGGCTTCCGGTACATAACCAGTAGCTTTGGCATAGTCGCCACCCGCCATAAACTTATCCATCTGCTGCTGCAGAAATTGACGGTCCTGGGGGTCAATCATATTGAGCTGGCGTTCATTGATCAGCATGGTTTGGTGAGCTAGCCATTCTTCCCAGGCCTGTTTAGAGATCGTGTCAAAGATCTCCTGCCCCTTGGCGCCGGGGTAGGGTGGGGTATTCAGGCCCTCGAGGTCCTGTTGGTATTTCTTGCAAAAAACAGTGCGTGACATGGTTATTCCACTTGTTAAATAAGTCTGGCCATCAGCTTTTTGATGGGGGCCGCAAGGCCAATGGTGGCCGGTTGATGCAGGTTATACCAGAGCTGTTGATCAGCTTCCATGACTATCGATGGTGCTGTCTTCAGGGTAATGACAACGGGGCTGATCTCCAGATGGTAGTGGCTGAAGGTATGGCGGTAGTTATCCCAGCGATCTATGGTTAGAGGTGCCTGTCCCAATGTGTCCTCACAGTATTGGCTGGCATTCTCCTCTGTGGCGATTTGAGGAAAAACCCATAAGCCGCCCCAAATGCCGGTAGGCGGTCTTTTTTCCAGCAGTAGCTCGTCATCGGCATTTTTAATAATAAGCATTTGCGTAGTTTTGACCGGCAGCTTTTTCCTGGGTTTTTTGCCGGGAAGCTCTAATTGGGTACCCAGTTTATGGGCGGAGCAGTCTTTATTCAGTGGGCATAGCGGGCAGGCAGGCTTGGAGCGGGTACACAAGGTTGCTCCTAAATCCATCATCGCCTGACTGTAGTCGGCTACTCTTTGTGTGGGTGCGTGGGCTTCAGCTACTTGCCATAGGTTTTTTAATACGGCGGTTTGCCCGGGCCAGCCTTCAATCGCATGGAAGCGGGCCAATACCCGTTTAACATTGCCGTCCAGAATAGCGGCGGGCAGCTGGAAGGCAATCGATACAATAGCACCAGCGGTAGAGCGGCCAATACCGGGTAGATCACTCAGCTGTTCAACGGTATTGGGAAATTCCCCCTGATATTCGTCACACACTAATCGGGCGGTTTTATGGAGATTGCGGGCACGGGAATAATAGCCAAGCCCGGTCCATAGGTGTAGCACCTGATCTTCGCTGGCTGCAGCGAGGGCTGTAACGGTGGGCAACTCTTCCATAAAGCGCAGAAAATAAGGGATAACCGTGCTGACCTGAGTCTGTTGCAGCATAATCTCTGACACCCAGACCCGGTAGGGGTTGATATCCTGTTGCCAGGGCAGGTCTTTGCGGCCGGAATGGTCGAACCACTGCAATACCCGCTTGCTGATATTGATGGAATCTCTGGCTTTAGTCATTAATGGAGTCTGTTAGGTCGATAGTCGCGGTGAATAGCGTTACTTATGGGTTTTATTACCGATTTTTTACCCAATGAGCATAACAATAGATGTAATGCTGGTGCGCTTTTTTTATAATACCCAATTGGTCGCAGAAAAGCTGCGGCTTGCCCTATGTTTATACTTATGTTCATGCCTGGGTTTATACTTGGGTTTATAAGAGACCTTTTGGAGAATCTTTCATGGCGGATCGTAAAGCCACCATCAGTCGTAATACCCTGGAAACCCAGATCACCGTATCGATCAATCTGGACGGTACCGGCGAAGCCAAATTTGATACCGGCGTTCCCTTTCTCGATCATATGATGGACCAGATTGCCCGCCACGGTTTGATTGACCTGGACATCCAGGCCAAAGGTGACTTGCATATTGATGCCCACCACACCGTGGAAGATATCGGCATCACTTTGGGCCAGGCCTTTAATGAGGCTGTAGGTGATAAAAAAGGTATCGTCCGTTATGGCCACTCCTATGTGCCATTAGATGAAGCGCTATCTCGCGTTGTGATTGATTTTTCTGGTCGCCCGGGCCTTGAGTGGCATGTGCCTTTTACTCGCGGTTCTGTCGGTGGTTTTGATGTGGACCTGTTTATCGAGTTTTTCCAGGGCTTTATCAACCACGCCAAAGTGACCTTGCACGTTGATAACCTGCGTGGCAAAAATACTCACCACCAGGCGGAAACAGTGTTCAAAGCTTTTGGCCGCGCCCTGCGTATGGCCCTGACCGCTGATAAGCGTATGGAAGGTGTTATGCCATCCACTAAAGGCACGCTGTAACCATCACCGTTTATTTTCTTAAAAGTCAGGATTAGCGTTATGGCTAAAAGTACCGTTGCTGTAATCGATTACGGCATGGGTAATTTGCATTCTGTTGCCAGTGCGTTGCAGCACGTTGGCGATAATGTGAATGTTATTGTTACCGGTGATGCCGAAAAAATTATCGCTGCCGATCGGGTGATCTTTCCCGGTGTTGGCGCTATTCGCGATTGCATGGCAGAAATTCTTCGTTTAGGTGTTGATCAGGTGGTGGCAGAAGTGGCTGCCACCAAACCTATGCTGGCTATTTGTGTGGGCATGCAAGCATTGATGAATAGCAGCGAAGAAAATAACGGTGTTAATTGCCTGGGTTTGTTTCCCGGTGAAGTTAAGTTTTTCGGTGACCCTTTAATTGGGCCCGACAACGAAAAATTAAAAGTGCCCCATATGGGTTGGAATCAATTACACCAAACGATTGATCATCCTTTGTGGTCGGGTATCGAACAAGATAGCCGCTTTTATTTTGTGCACAGTTATTACGTTCATACTACTGACCCAGCTCTGGTGGCGGCAACCACTGATTACGGCGTTAATATTCATGCTGCCCTTTACCGCGATAATGTTTTCGCGGCGCAATGCCACCCGGAAAAAAGCAGCACAGCAGGCTTGCAACTGCTGGACAATTTTTTGCGCTGGGATGGCCAAAGCTAATTTATTTTTTAAGACGGTTTTTAAAACATGTTAATTATTCCTGCAATTGATTTAAAAGATGGTGCTTGCGTTCGTTTGCGTCAGGGCTTGATGGATGACTCTACCGTTTATGGCGACGACCCGGTGCAGATGGCAAGCCGCTGGGTAGATGCCGGTTGTCGCCGCTTACATTTGGTAGATTTAAATGGCGCCTTTGATGGCAAGCCTATTAACGGCGAAGCCGTTACCTCTATCGCTAAAGCCTATCCAGACCTGCCGATTCAAATTGGCGGTGGCATTCGTAACCTCGATACTATCGAGCACTATATTAATGCTGGCGTAAATTATTTAATTATTGGTACCAAGGCGGTTAAAGAGCCTGAGTTTGTTACGGAGGCTTGCAAAGCTTTTCCCGGCCATATTATTGTGGGCCTTGATGCCAAAGATGGTTTGGTGGCTACTGACGGCTGGGCAGAGGTTTCTGATATTAAAGCTACCGAGTTAGCCAAACGTTTTGAGCAGGATGGCGTTGAATCGATTGTTTATACCGATATTAGTCGCGATGGTATGATGCAGGGCGTTAACGTTGAGCAAACAGTAGCGATGGCTCAAGCTTCCAGCATTCAAGTTATTGCTTCCGGTGGTGTGACTAATATGGATGATATTAAAGCCCTGCAAGCTGTCGCTGGCGAAGGTATTTTGGGAGCCATTACAGGGCGCGCTATTTACGAAGGCACGCTGGATGTTGCCGTGGCACAAACATTCTGCGATCAAGCGTAACAGAATCGTCGCCCCCGCGAAGGCGGGGGCCCAGTGCTACGGCATAGCCGTAGCTGGATTACTGCCTTCGCGGTAATGACGTTCTTAAACCAATGTGGATAAATTATGGCTTTAGCAAAAAGAATTATTCCTTGTCTTGATGTTGAAAATGGTCGCGTAGTCAAAGGCGTTAACTTTGTTGATATTCGTGATGCGGGTGACCCGGTAGAAATTGCCAAGCGTTATAACGAGCAGGGCGCCGATGAAATTACTTTCCTAGATATTACCGCCACCCATGAAGGCCGCGATACCACCGTACATACCGTAGAAAAAATTGCTGCGGAAGTTTTTATTCCCTTAACCGTGGGTGGCGGTATTCGAACTGTTGATGATATTCGCACCATGCTAAATGCCGGTGCTGATAAGGTAGCAATAAATTCCGCCGCTATTCACAATCCTGATTTTGTTAAAGAGGCTGCCGAGCGTTTTGGTTCGCAGTGTATTGTAGTAGCGATTGATGCAAAGCAAGTCAGTACTGAGGGGGAGCCTTTACGTTGGGACATTTTTACCCATGGTGGCCGCAAGCCAACGGGTATTAATGCGGTAGAGTGGGCGGTAAAAATGGTGGCCAACGGCGCCGGAGAAATTTTGCTGACCAGCATGGATGGCGATGGCACCAAAAAGGGTTATGATCTGCCATTAAATAAAGCGATTAGCGATGCGGTATCGGTACCGGTTATTGCTTCAGGTGGCGTTGGTGAATTACAGCATTTGGTGGATGGTGTTAAGCAAGGTGGTGTTGATGCCGTATTAGCGGCCAGTATCTTTCACTTTGGCGAACACACCGTGCCGGAGGCAAAACAGTTTATGGCGCAGCAGGGAATAGAAGTCAGGCTGTAGTTAGTGCAGCATAGAGTCTAGTTAAGGTTTTCGGCTCAGCCAGGGACATAAACTCAATAAAATCATTCAGCCCTTTGATGGCTTCTTTCTTATCACCAAAAGGACCGATAGGCGCCCCTTCCCGGGTTGAGAAAAACCACTCTCCTTGTGCGGCGAAAAAACGCTCAGAACGTACGGGAAGAGTGCTGCCCGTTTCGCCGGCTCTAAGGGTCATACTTCTCATCTGATAGGCCCTGTCGTGGATAGGCTCTGTCGTAAGTTTTTAACAGTTTAGCGTTATTTCCCTATATTGAAAGGTTTTTCAATGCTTAGTTTTGTGCTCTGGCGGTGAAGTTCAAATTGACTAACCGATCGGCTGCCAGAGGCTTTGATTAACACCACGCCCTTTTCTTTGAGTAACGGCAGTTGTTGTTCTAAAAACTCCAGTGTTTCAGGGTAGGGATGGCCAATAGCGACAGCCTCCCCCTGTTGTTTGGATAAGCGGAGCAGTTGATCAAACTGCCTGGCAATAGCGGCTATGGTGGGTTCGTTGTCCAGAAATACATCGCGTCTCAGGGTGGGTAGCTGTAGCTCTCGAGCGGTGCTTTCAGCCACGGTAAGCGGGCTGGTGCGGCTATCGACAAAATAGAGGTTTTGTTGTTTTAGCTCCTGCATCAGCCATGCCATGGGTTGCTTAAGCTGGGTGAGCAGGCTGCCCATATGATTGTTAACGCCTTTGGCATGGGGGATGGAATAGATATTATCCACCAGGGTTTGCCGAAATTGCTGTTGATTCATTCTTGGGGTTAGTGTGCCTGGTCCGGTCGGGTAGTCGTGCAGATTGCTCATGGGCGCATGGAGCAGAACTTCTTTTTGCCGCCGGTTGGCTTCATTCGCCAACGTTTTGCTATAGGGGCTATGTGGCAGGAAGGCATAGTTAACAGCGCCGGGTAGAGCAATGGCCCGTTGTCCCAGTTCAAGGCTATTACCCATATCATCAATAATTAGAACAATTCGGGATTCTGCTATGTCTGCCAAACAGCTGCTGGCCAGGCCAAGGCAAAGAAATAGAGCGAGTATCTTCATGAATTAACTATATAGCTTTGATTACAGGGCTTTGATTACAGAGCTTTAGGAACTTCCTGGTGTTCTGGTTTGCTGGCTACTTGAGTGGCTTTTTCGTTAAGGCCCAGAATGTTTAAGCCCTTCAGCAAATTCAAGGCTTCATACAATTGGTTATCACTATTAAACAGGCCGTCTTTAGCCTTGTCCTGGCGCTTTTCACGATCACTTTCATCGCCATTGGTGCTGCTTAGATGTCCCTGCAAGTCCGCTTCGGTAATACGCTCGCGGGTTTTGATGGTTTCAATTTTAGCCCGCTCTACTACGATATCTGGAACAATGCCCTGAGCCTGGATGGAGCGTCCGTTGGGGGTAAAATAACGGGCAGTGGTTAATTTGATCGCATGCTTTTCAGATAAGGGCACGACGGTTTGTACCGAGCCTTTGCCAAAACTATCGGTTCCCATAATAACCGCGCGGTGATGATCTTGCAGCGCACCGGCCACAATTTCCGAGGCTGAAGCTGAGCCGCCATTAATCAATACCACCACGGGAGCTCCATCGGTCAAGTCATTGGGAGTGGCGGAATATTCCGAGTGAGAATCATTCAGCCGCCCTTCGGTGTAAACAATCAGGCCTTCTTCCAGTAGGGTATCTGCCACCTCAACGGAGGACTGCAAAATACCACCGGGGTTATTGCGCAGGTCAACCACCAGCCCTTTCATTGGGGTATCTTTCGTCTTTAGCTTCTCAATGGCTTTGCGAAATTCACTGCCGGTTTTACTTTGGAACTGGGCAATACGCACATAGCCAAAGCCCTCTTCCAAGGTTTTGCTGCGTACGCTAACCACTTTGATAATGTCCCGGGTGACAGTGACATCAAAGGGTTGGCGAATACCTTCACGAACGATGGTCAGTTCAATATCGCTGCCTTTTTTGCCGCGCATGAGCTTAACGGCTTCATTCAGGGACATACCTTTAACCGGCTTGTTGTCCAGCTGGATAATCAGGTCACCACTTTCAATACCGGCTTTTTCGGCAGGGGTATCATCAATAGGGGAGATCACTTTGACATAGCCATTTTCCAGACCGACTTCCAGACCTAAGCCACCAAACTCACCGGAGGTGCTGACTTGCAGGTCATCAAAGGATTTTGCGTCTAAATAGCTGGAGTGGGGGTCAAGGCCGGATAGCATACCGCGAATGGCATTTTCCAGCAGGGTTTTATCGTCAATCTCTTCAACATAACTAAGGCGGATATGATTAAACACATCGGCAAAGGAGCGAAGCTCATCCAGCGGGAGTTTACCCTCATTAATGCTGGCGGCTTGTTGGGATGCGGGTACTTCCTCGGTGTCATCGGCCTGTTGGGCTTGTGCATTAGAGACAAGGGACATGACCAGTACCAGACTGAATAGCAGACCGGTTCTCGTTTGCGTTGTAAAAGCTGACTTCATAGTGATGCTCATTAAATAGCGCTACTTATTCTTTTGTCTCGGTTTGATTGTACCTTGCTTTTAAGGGGGGGTGTTAGGTAATACAACCGCCTGGCGTGCTCCATTATGCCCGTTTACACCATCGGCGTGGGTCTGTTGGCTTGCCATTGTGACGGATCTCAAAGTATAGCCCGGCCCGCTGCTGGCCACCGCTATTGCCCACCGTGGCAATCATATCGCCGGGGTTTACCCAGTCGCCGGTCTCTTTTAGCAAGCTTTGATTATGTGCATACAGGCTCATATAACCATCGCCGTGGTCAATAATAACCAGCAAACCTGAGCCCCGCAGCCAGTCGGCGAAGACCACTCGGCCAGAATGAATGGCCTCCACTTTGCTGCCTTCAGTGGCGGGAATAGCCAAACCCTGCCAGCGCAGGGAGGTGCCATTACGTTTATAGCCAAAGCGATTGCTAGGTTTGCCCGCCACCGGCCAGGGCAGCTTGCCTTTTAATTTGCCAAAAGGGCTGTAGTCGCTGGGGATACTGATATTGGCGAGGGTTTGCTCGACGGCGGCTAAAATGCGTTCTAGTTCGCTGCGGTCTTTAGCCGCCTTCTTTAAACGCTGGTCGTTATTTTTAATCGCTGAATTGATTTTGGCGAGATTGTTTTGCCGGGATTGTTTGCTGGCAAGCAGGCTTTGGTGGGCTCTGCCAAGTTTTGCTTTTGCGCTGGTTAGGGTTTGAGTCTTTTCAACAATGCGTGGCTCGATAGAGTTGAGCTCGCTAATAATATTGATGTAATTTTCAATCTGCTCGCTGCGGGCTTGATTGAAATAATCGTAGTAGGTAAGAGCTCGACTGATTTTATCCGGCTGTTCTTGATTGAGCAGCACTTTAATTTTTTTCTCTTGGCCAACCTGATAGGCCGCCAGTACTTGTTGCTCAATAAATTTTTGCTGGTCCCGTTTCGCTGTATTAAGGTCTTTGCGTCTGATCTGCAGGGATTGTAATTCAGCTTGCTCCTGGTTTAGCTGTTGTTGAATACCGCGAATTTGCTTTTGTACGGCGCCAATATCTACTTCAGATTTTTGTAGTGAGTTCTGCAGCTCGGAACGCTGGCCCTTAAATTCAGAGAGCAGCTTGCGCAGGGATGACATCTCTTTATTGAGCTGCTGGATTTGCTGGCGGGTTTTCGTGTCGTCGTCGGCGGTGATGCTTTGCAGGGGGAGTAACAGGGTTAGGGCAGCAGCGAGAAAAAAGCGCAGTAGTGCCGGCTTTTTTCTAAAGGTAAAACGCTCGCCCATTTAAGGTGTGCCTCATAATCTGTTGTCATTCCCGCGTAGGGGGGAATCCAGCCTGCATGCTTATGCTGTTATTTCCGCGAAAGCGGAAATCTACAGCACTGGATTCCCGCCTACGCGGGAATGACGGTTTGGTGCAAGTGTAGACTAATTCACCGAAACCAGTGAATTCCCCGTCATTTCTACAGGCTGCTCTATATTCATTAACGCCAACAGGGTTGGTGCAACATCGGCTAGCTTGCCTCCTTCCTGCTGCATGCTAACGGATTTATTGCCCACATAAATAAAGGGCACCAGTTCAGTGGTGTGCTGGGTATGGGCCTGGCCGGAAACATAGTCGAGCATTTGCTCGCAGTTGCCATGGTCAGCGGTGATCAGGCAATCACCATCGACACTGAGTACCGCTTCACTAACTCTGCGCACACTTTCATCAATCGCTTCAGCGGCTTTTAATGCAGCCTGGTAACTGCCGGTGTGGCCAACCATATCGCCATTGGCGTAGTTGCAGATAATGGTGTCGTACTCGCCGCTGGTAATGGCGGCTACCAGTTTATCGGTTACTTCCGGCGCGCTCATTTCCGGTTGCAGGTCGTAGGTAGCTACATCGGGTGAGGGAATCAGAATTCTATCTTCGCCTTTATATAACTCTTCTCTGCCGCCACTAAAGAAAAAAGTAACATGGGCGTATTTTTCTGTTTCTGCAATACGCAGCTGTTTTTTATTATTGGCTTCCATGAGTTCGCCAAAGCTATTAGTCACTTTTTCAGGGGGGAAGGCACTGGGTGCTTTGATATCGGCGGCGTATTCTGTAGTCGTTACAAAACTTGCCAGCTTGGGTGTTTTGCTGCGAGTAAATCCGTCGAACGCTGGTTCAACAAAAGCACGGGTTATTTCTCGGGCTCGGTCAGCGCGGAAGTTCATAAAGATAACGGCGTCGCCCTCATTAATGATGGCGCTTGGCTGGTCTTCTGTTTGAATAATAGTGGCGCTAACAAACTCGTCGTTTTCGTCACGTTGGTAAGCGGCATTGAGCCCGTCAATGGCATTATCAAAGCGGTAGTCAGCCTTGGCCTCGGTTAGCAGATCATAAGCTAGCTGAACTCGCTCCCAGCGGTTATCTCTGTCCATGGCGTAATAGCGGCCGACTAAAGAAGCGACGCGGCCACAGCCGTGCTCGGCAAATTTGTCATTCATTTTTTGCAGGGAAGCTTCAGCGCTGCGAGGTGGGGTATCGCGGCCATCCAGAAATGCGTGTAGGTAAACCTGCCTGGCACCACGCTGGGCAGCCATATCGATCATCGCCAGAATATGGTTCTCATGGCTGTGAACCCCGCCGGGGGATACCAGGCCAAACAGGTGTATCGCCTTATCCGCGCTGACGGCTTTATCAATAGCTTCTATATAGGTACTGTTTTCAAAAAAGTCACCATCGGCGATGGCTTTATCGATACGGCTGATATTCTGGTAAACAATACGCCCGGCCCCAAGGCTCATATGGCCCACTTCAGAGTTGCCCATCTGGCCCTCCGGCAGACCTACGTTTAGGCCTGAACTGGAAATCAGGGTTTTTGGCTGCTGCTGCCACAGTTTGTCCCAGGTGGGGGTGTTGGCATTATGGATAGCGTTGTCTTCCGGTGCTTCCCGGTGGCCCCAGCCATCAAGAATCAATAAAACAACGGTTTTTTTGCCAGTACTGTTTGTCATAGCTCGGTCTGTCTTCTCGTTCGAATGTTTTTGCGGGCCTAATTCTACCGATTCCGGCTGCAGTTCGCCATGGCATTGGCGTTTACTGGAGATATTCACAGTGTCAACAGGCCTTGTCGGTGTGTATACTTGCGCCCTTAATTTGTAACTGCGGTGCCAGTGGCGCTGTTTAAAGGTGTGAGGTAAGTCAGGGCAATGGCTCTATTTTTAGAATTTTTGGCTGAGCAGTGGATCGTTGCATCAGCATTAATGGTGTGTGTTGGTCTATTAATTCGCCATGAGTCAGCCAAGGGTGGCCCAACCCTCAGCCCACAACAGCTAATCACAGAAGTTAACCAAAAGCAGGCATTGGTGGTTGATTTAAGAGATAGCAAAGAGTTCGACCAGGGCCATATTGTCGATGCGATCAATATACCTCATGCCAAATTGGCGACACGGAAAGTCGAACTGGAGTCCTCTAAAGACAAACCCATTATCCTGGTGTGTAAAATGGGCCAGCATTCAGGTGCTGCTGGTAAAACCCTGGCTGCCGATGGCTTTAACCAGGTGTCGCGCCTTAGTGGCGGTATGATGGAGTGGCAAAATATGCAGCTGCCACTTGTAACCAAGTAATTCAGCCTCATTATAAGAGGCTGGCTAGCAACAGAGATTGTGAGTCGTATGTCAGATATTTATCTTTATACCACCCGTTTTTGTCCGTTCTGTGTACAGGCAAAGCAATTACTAGATTCTAAAAGTCTGGCCTATAGTGAGATTTCAGTGGATGGTGACCCTGAGCTGCGTTTGGAAATGATGAACCTCAGTGGTCGCCGCACCGTGCCGCAAATCTGGGTCGGCGAAACCCATGTTGGCGGTTGTGATGATTTATGGGCGCTGGAGCGTTCGGGCAAATTAGATAGTCTGGTAGAGGCCGAAGGCCTGAATCGAGCGGGTTTAAAGTAGTAATAACGAATACCTGAAACCACAACATTGATTAGATTAGGATTATAGAGGAAAGATCATGGCCGAGAGTGAAGCAACTCCAAAGCAGCAGTTTGGCATCCAGAAAATTTACGTTAAAGATGTATCCTTTGAAGCTCCTTTGGGTGCGACGGTGTTTGCCAAGCAGTGGCAGCCAAAAGTTAATGTTGATATGAACACCAAAAACAGCAAGGTGAATGACGAAAACTTTGAAGTGGTTTTGACTATCACGGTAACAGCGACTTTAGATGAACAGACCGCTCTATTGATTGAAGTGCAGCAAGCGGGGCTGTTTTTGGCCAAGGGTATAGAGGGCGAGTCTTTGCGTCAGGCCCTGGGAATTATGGCGCCTAATTTGCTATTCCCCTATATTCGTGAAGCTATTGATAGCCTGGCTATTAAAGGCGGCTTCCCTGCTATTAGCTTACAGCCCATTAACTTTGAAGCACTGTATCGTCAGGCGGCTCAGCAGGCTACTCAGCAATCGGTCAATGAGATGTCTTCAGAATCTCACTAAGCTGCCAAGCTCAACTTGTTTGAAAACCGCAACAGCCAGGCTGTTGCGGTTTTTTATTGCCCGCCCTTAAAGCCCAACTGCCGCCAGGCTTCGTAGACAAATATAGCCACACTGTTAGAAAGGTTTAAGCTGCGGCTTTGGGCCTGCATCGGCAGGCGCAGCAACTGTTCTTTTGCCATCTGATTTAAAACCTCGTCGGGGAGCCCGCGAGTTTCCGGCCCAAACACCAGGGCATCTCCCTCTTCAAACCGCGCTTCAGTGTGGTTATTTATGCCTTTGGTCGTGCATGCATACAATTGTTTTGGCTGAATTTTTTCTAGAAATTCTGCCAATGAGGCGTGAGTTTCCAATGCTGCCCACTCAGAGTAATCCAGTCCTGCTCGGCGCAGTTTTTTATCGTCCATATCGAAGCCCAATGGCTCAATCAGGTGCAGCTTAAAGCCCGTGTTAGCACAGAGCCGAATAACGTTACCTGTGTTGGGTGGTATTTCAGGTTGGTAGAGGACTATATGAAGCATGGTCTTAAAGTTTCCTATCAGTTTGAAGGTTATTTTAATCCGAAAAATAAAACTGTGCTTTATTTAAAAGCGTCTATAATTTGTAAACAAAAGCATGGACTTACAAAACCAAGGCAAAGTAGTTTCTTAAGTGCTGCATTTTTGTTCGATGGGTTGTGGGACGATAACGCTATTCTAACGTTAAACCCCTGATCACTCGTAATTAATAACTCAACGAAATTGGACTTCTTGGGAGTGACAAAAACGCCAATGGCGATATCGATTCCTTGGTATAGTAGATGGCTGAATAAAAGCCATACCGGTGCAGGCCGGGTAGGTTTGGCAGTGGGCCCGGATGGTCTGGCTATTGTCATGGTTAATGCCCTCGGTGCTGTTCAGTACTGCCAATTCCACGACCCAGAAGGTGATAGCTCCCAGCTACTGGCCAATATAGTGGCTGAGAAAGGCTGGGAGAAGATGCCTTGCTCCCTCGTCTTGCATCCCGTTTATTACCAGTTGCTGCTAACCGAAAAGCCTCCGGTGGAAAGCGATGAAATGTCATCGGCGGTGCGCTGGAAGGTTAAAGAATTTATTGATTTCCCTGTGGAAGAGGCCGCCATTGCCCACTTTGAGCTGCCAGAAGATGCCTACCGCGGTCGCCAAAAAATGCTGTATGCCGCAGCGCTGAGAAAATCCACCCTACAGAGTTTAATTACCCCCATTGAGGCCAGTGGCCTGCAAGTCGATTGTGTCGAGATTGCCGAATTGGCTATGCACAATATTGTTTCGCGCCTGCCGCAAAAGAGCGGTGGTATTGCCGTGGTGCAATTGCATGAAGGCGAGGGCTTTATCAATCTGGTTGAAGATGGCGCTGTGTACTTAACGCGCCGTTTGGATATTGGCTTAGATACATTTAATGCCAGTGTCGACAATACGCGCTTTTTCGATTCTTTATTTTTGGAGATTCAGCGCTCACTGGATTATTACGAAAGCCAACTCGGAAAAGGGATTATCACGCGTTTATTTTATTCTCCCGGCTTGGCCAATACCGTTGCCATAGGTGATTTTTTATCCACCCAGCTTGGCTTAAATGTTGCCCCGCTGGAATTGCCCATGCTTGAAATGACTGAAGATGTTGGTGCAGATGGCGAGCACATTATTCGTTCAGCCAGTGCGCTAGGTGCAGCGCTCGGTCCCTATCATCCGCCGCAGGAGACTATTCGTGCAGCATCTTAATCTTTATAGCGAACTTGATCGTGTGGTCGAACCTCCCTTTTCCGGGCGGCAACAACTGTGGATTGTCTGCGCTGTTTTTGTGGTAATGATGCTGGCCTATGGCGTGTTACTTATCGGCAGCCAATTAATGGAAAGTGAACTTGCCGAGCTGGCAGCACGACAGCAAACGATGACAGAACAGCTGGATACCTTAAAAGCGAAAAAATCCAAACTCGAACGGGAAAATAATCTCGATGGTGAAATCGCTTCATTACAAAATGATATTCAGTTTCGCCGTCAGTTGTTAGCCAGTATTGACCCCCCCAATAGCGAGCAAGTTGAAGCGGGCTTTGCCAGTCACCTTGAAGGCTTGGCGCGGCAGAATATCGACGGTATGTGGTTAACCGAAATTCAGTTGCAGCAGGGTGGTCAGCAACTGGCTTTAATGGGTCGTACCCGGGCGCCGGAATTTGTGCCGCGCTATTTACAAAATTTAGCTACTGAAACCATTTTCTCCGGCCGCCAGTTTCGGGTATTTAAAATGAATATACCCGAAGGTGAAAATAATCTTCTGGATTTTGAATTGCGTGCCACCGAATCCAGTGATGCACAGCGTCAAAACTAATGGGCAACTCAGCCAATGAATGAACATATAGTTGCCATGCAACAAAAAATTGATGCATTAAATCAACGTGAGCGAGTGTTAGTGCTACTTACCGCTATCGTTTTTTTGCTGATGATTCTTCAGGTTGCACTGCTTGACCCCCTGTTAAGCAAAAGAGAGCAATTAAATAGCAGTATTAAAAGTATTAATGCTGAAATGCAGCAGAAAAATAATGAAAAAATGATTTTGGAAGCGCAGCTAACAGCCGGGATTAACCGCGATAAAATTAAACGCCGCAATCAATTAAAATCCCAGCGTGACCAGCTTAACCAAAAGATTGAACAGTCCCTGGTGGCAATGATACCGCCCCGGCTAATGCCAGAAGTTTTGGAGAGAGTCCTGGCGGAAACCAAAGGTCTGAAACTATTAAGTATTGAAAATAAACCGGTTGTAGCCATGGTGCGACAAAAGCCTGCAATGGAAGCCGCCGGCGGTAACACTGCGGCTGGCAACCAGACACTCTATAACCACGGCTTTGTGTTGCGTTTAAAAGGCAACTATATGGAAGCCATTACCTACTTTGAAAAATTATCCCAATTGCCCTGGCGCTTTCAGTGGCATGATTTACGTTACCGGGTCGAACAATATCCCAATGCCATTATTACTTTAGAAGTGCATACCGTCAGTATGGCCGAGGAGTGGATTGGTGTTTAAAACATTTTTTAAATGGTATGGCGGCGCGTTACTGATAACGGCGCTGGCTATATCGCCCTTGGCCTGGTCTCTTGATGATCCTACTAAACCATCCAGTTATCGATCTGTAGGCAAACAGAGCGATGGCCTTAGGTTGGAAAGTATTTTATTTAGTAAAGCCCGCAAGGTAGCCATGATTAATGGCAAGGTGCTGGCAGAGGGAGATGTTATGGGTAGCAGAAAAATTATTCGTATCAGTAAAAACAGTGTATTGGTCAGCGACAACGGTAAAAAAATCACACTGAAACTGAGCCGTACAGCAATCAGGCAGGAAAAATAAATGCGTTATCAACAGCTAATCACTCTTGCCTTAGCGGTAATTTTTATCGCTTCCTGTGCCATAACACCGCGGGAGACCCGCGATAATTCCGGTATCGAAATGATACAGGAGGAATTGGCAGCGATTGAGGACAATCCCCAAAGCGAGGACATAGCACCACCGCCACAGGTTGATGAAGCCTTGCTGCCACCGCTAATGGGTGGTGGTAGTTTGGCGGCTAGTGAAGACTTATTTGATGTCTCTGTAGATGAAGCCAATGCCCGGGACTTCTTTATGGGCCTGGTAAAAGGCACGCCCTACAATATGGTTGTTCACCCCGATGTGCAGGGCACCATCAGTCTTGAGCTGCAAAATGTCAATATTGAAGAAGTGATGACTGTTGTTAACGAAGTCTATGGCTATTCCTATAAAAAGCGCGGCAACCTTTACCAAATACTCCCCGGAGGTATGCGCTCAGAAGTTTTTCATATTGACTACCTGAGTTTAAAGCGTACCGGTATTTCCGAAACACAGATCACCAATGGTGAGGTCAGTGATGCAGGTACCAGCAATAGCGGTGGTAGCAGCAATGATAGTAATAATGACCGCAACCGAAACAATGGCGGCAATAATGGCGGCGGCAATATTGGTGCACAAATAAAAACGGAAACCAAATCAGATTTCTGGGCTGAATTACAACAAACCCTAACAGTATTGATTGGTGACGGCGAGGGTAGACGAGTCATTGTTACTCCGCAGGCGGGTATTATTGTTATTCGCGCCATGCCCGATGAAATTGATACCGCGAAAGACTTTTTAACCCGTGCCGAAATAATTATGCGCCGCCAGGTAGTGCTGGAAGCTAAAATTCTGGAAGTACAGTTAAGCGATAGCTACCAGACCGGTATCGACTGGAACGCGGTTACCGATATTAACGGCAATGATTTTTCCTTTGGCGTGGGTGGCTCCCCCGTGATTAGCCCAAGTGGTATCGGAGGTGCATTTAGCGGAGCCTTTACTTCCGATGACTTTACCGGTGTGATTCAGTTATTAGAAACCCAGGGTAGTGTGCAAGTGCTTTCCAGCCCAAGAATTTCAACTGTCAATAACCAGAAGGCTGTCATTAAAGTAGGACAGGATGAATTCTTCGTTACCGAGATTTCCAATACCACCACCACTTCAACAGGCACAACCACCAATAATCCGGAAATTGAATTAACGCCTTTCTTCTCCGGTATTGCTTTAGATGTAACACCGCAAATTAGTGAAGACGATGAAATTATTTTGCATATTCACCCCTCAATCAGTGAAGTAGAAGACCAAACAAAAATTATTACCCTGGGTGATCAGGTGGTTGAACTGCCGCTGGCGTTAAGTACTATTCGCGAAACCGACAGTGTGGTTTATGCTCGCAGCGGCCAGGTGGTAGTACTAGGTGGTTTAATGCAAAACCGCTCACTGGATAATAATTCTGGCACACCAGTATTTGGCGATATGCCATTTGTAGGTCATCTGTTTAGCCAGCAGCGAAATACCACGGTTAAAAATGAGTTAGTTATTTTATTAAAACCGATGATCATGGGGCCAGATGGATTGCCTGAGGCGACCAGTCGTTCGCAGCAGCGTTTTGATCAATTCCGTCATGTACTGGATAACTCCTATAGTAATGAAAATGGCGATAAAGAAGGTACTGACAGTGAGTAACTGCCAGACCAAGCCTGAAGCGAGCTTTTTATAATGTATAAAGAGCATTTTGGCCTTAGAGACCAGCCCTTTGGGCTGACGCCTAATACGGCATTTTTTCTTAATGCCCAGGGTCACCGTGAAGCCTTTAATCTGCTGCAAGTGGCCCTGGCCAATGGTGAAGGCTTTATCAAAGTGGTGGGTGAAGTTGGCACCGGAAAAACGATGCTTTGCCGGAAATTGCTAAACACCCTGGATGATAATTATTACACCGCTTATATCCCCAACCCTTTTCTAAATCCTACAGCCCTTTATCGCGCTATTGCTGGAGAGCTGGGTATAAAATGTAAATCACGTGATGGGATTAATGAATATCAAAACGGAATTAATGAACGCCTGGTCGAGTTAGTCGCCGAAGGAAAGCAGGTTGTATTGGTTGTCGATGAAGCCCAGGCCATGCCACCAAAATCACTGGAAGCTTTACGGCTGATCTCCAATTTAGAAACAGAAACCACCAAGTTGATTCATATAGTGTTATTTGGCCAGCCAGAGTTAGATCGCCTATTGGCCCATGACAGTCTTAGGCAATTACTGCAGCGAGTTACGTTTTCTTATGACTTGCCACCTCTGGATATGGAAGGCACCAGTAACTATATACAGCACCGTGTTGCCACCGCAGGTTATAACGGCGCGCAATTATTTAATAACAGTGCTTTACAATATCTCTATAAAGCCAGCAAAGGCGTGCCGCGGTTGGTGAATATTCTTTGCCATAAAGCCCTGATGGCCGCCTATGGTAAAGGTAATCAACAAGTGACAAAGGCCCATGTAGCCTCCGCGATTAAGGATACTGAAGGTGTTGATATACCGGGCCAAATGACCGGTTGGTTATTTGCCGCCTCAGTTGCTGTAGGTTTAGGTGTGGTGTTAGGTGTGTTTTTTACCATGCCGGGTGGCTTTAGATGAGCTTGGTTAACGATATGCTGAACGATCTTGATGATCGTCGCAGTCAGAAGGCCCGTGAAGAAGTTAATCTTGACTGGATGACCGGGCAGAAACAAACCAGTAAAAATAAATGGTTAATGCCGTTAATGTCTTTTGTGGTGATTGCCATTTTTGTAGCGATAGCGGTTGCTGTCTTTCGTTACCAAAATACCGCCAACCAAGAAGCTATGGATAAGTTGGCAGCTATTGCGCCAAAACAGCAGCTGCAGCCAGTATCAGAGCTTGCTGTAAAGCTAGCTGAAAACCCCGTGGTAAAAAAAGCGGCGCCCGTTCAACAAGTAGTTCCAGTTACCGAAGCTCTGGCAGAAGCTAAAACGCCTATCGACAATATCGAGACCGTAAAGCCCGCGCCTGAGAAAAAAACGCCAGTCACAAAGGTCGCGCAGCCAGTTAAAACTCCCAAGCCTTTAACCCTTGCCCAGCGTGACCTTATCGCAAGCCAGCAGGCGAAAAAATTATTGCGTAATAACCAACCACTAAAAGCTGAAGAAGAACTGATCGCATTTATGAGGGACAACCCCCTTGCTATTCGCTCCGGTAAAGTGTTGGCAACAATTTGGTTATCGCAGAAAAACTACCGGCAGGCGGAGCAGTTATTAATTCCATTGGGTGATGTAGCCCCAAGGGATATTGAGCTGATTATTATTCAGGCGCGATTATATTTTTCGCTTAAGCAGTTAGACCAGTCCATGAATTTACTGTTGTCTGAAAGACCTGCTGTAAGCAAACACACTGATTATTATGAATTGCTGGGCTATGTTGCCAGAAGCAATCAACAATACGATTACTCGGTGCAGTCCTATCGCACTCTGCTTGAATATGATGCCAGTCGCGGTGACTGGTGGGTAGGTATGGCTATAGCGTTAGATCTGCAAGGTAAAAATAAACTGGCGAAAGAAGCTTACCGGCGTGGTATAGAGTCAGGCCGTATTAGCCAGTCATTAAGTGACTATGCGCGCAAACGCATTCCATCATTATGATAGTGCCCAACAATATTAGTGAACACAGTACAGTGAAAGGGTGAGAGCGTTGCCAAATACAGAACGAAAGAAAATACGACTTGGCGACTTGCTGGTCCAAAATAACCTGATTACCGATGAGCAGTTGGGAGAGGCGCTGGGTTCGCAAAAACAAAGCGGTAAAAAACTCGGTCGCGCTTTAATAGACTTGGGTATGGTGGAAGAAGATCAGTTATTAAATCTGTTATCCCAGCAATTAGATGTACCCTTTATCCAGTTAAGAAACTTTAATTTCAAGCCAGAAGTTACCCAGCGCCTACCGGAGTCTTATGCTCGCCGTTTTAGGGCCGTTGTACTCAACGAAGAAAATGATACGCTGATTGTCGGCATGGCAGACCCTACCGATATCTTTGGCTTTGATGAATTATCAAGAATTTTACAACAGCCATTGGCGCTAGCAGTAGTTCGTGAAAATGAATTACTTGAAGCGCTGGATATGCTCTATCGGCGTACCAGTGAGATTGCCTCTTTTGCAGAAGAGCTAAGTGATGAACTGGGCGACCAGTCCATAGAGCTTGATCTGCTGGAAGCGACCGGCGCAGAGGATGCCCCGGTCGTTAAATTACTGCAGTCCATCTTTGAAGATGCGGTACAGGTTAATGCTTCGGATATTCATATTGAACCCGATAAAAGCGTCTTGCGTATTCGCCAGCGTGTTGATGGTGTATTGCAAGAGCATGTAATGAACGAAAAACGTATTGCCTCAGCGGTGGTGTTGCGTTTAAAACTGATGTCCGGGTTAAATATTTCAGAAAAGCGCCTGCCGCAAGATGGCCGTTTTCATATCAATATTAAAAGTCGTCCTATTGATGTGCGTATATCAACCCTGCCTGCGCAGCATGGCGAGTCCGTGGTTATGCGCTTGCTGGATCAAAGCCAGGGTATGGCGGACCTTAATAATGTCGGTATGCCGGCGCATATTCTGCAACGCTTCCGCCAGCAGATTAAACGTCCCCATGGTTTGATACTGGTAACAGGCCCGACTGGTAGTGGTAAAACCACCTCCCTGTATGGCGCACTGCAAGAATTAAATAGTGCCGAGAAAAAAATAATTACCGTGGAAGATCCGGTGGAATATACCCTACCGCGTATTACCCAGGTGCAGGTGCACGATAAAATCGGTTTTGACTTTGGTTCGGTACTGCGTTCTTCCCTGCGACAGGATCCGGATATTCTTCTGGTAGGTGAGATTCGTGATCAGGAAACTGCAGAAATTGCTGTGCGCGCTTCCCTAACCGGTCATCTGGTTTTATCTACCTTGCACACCAATGATGCTATTACTAGTGCCATGCGTCTTATTGATGTCGGTCTGGAAGGTTATCTGGTCGCCAGCGCTTTGCGTGCCGTTGTTGCCCAGCGTTTGGTAAGAAGAATTTGCAATAGTTGCAAAGAGCAATGCCAGCCTGATGAGCAAGAAAGCATTTGGCTAAAATCGATCAATCCCCGTGCCGATATTCCCGCACTCACCTTTTCCCGGGGCAGGGGGTGTTCTCACTGTAATAATACCGGCTACCGAGGCCGTATTGGTATTTTCGAGTTTTTAGAAATTAATAATGACCTTGCCGATACACTGCGCTCCGCCGATCCCCTGGCTTTTGGTAAAGCAGCAAGAGAACAAGAGGATTTTAAAACCCTTAGCCAGTGTGCGTTAGATTATGCGGTAGAAGGTATTACAACATTGGATGAGGTATTCAGGGTGTCTGAGCAATTGGCAGAGGAAACCCTTGAAACTCTTGAAACTCCTAAAACTCTAGCGGCTGAGGAAGCATAAGCATGGCCAGGTTTAGCTATCGCGGCAGGGATGACAAAGGGGGGTTGGTCTCTGGCGTTATCGAGGCCGGTTCCGCCGATGGTGTGGCCTCCCAACTTAGTGGTAATGGCGTTACCCCTGTAGCTATTACTGAAAATATTGCTGCCCGGGAAATAGAATTACCAGATTTTTTCCAGCAAAAAGTTACGCTGGAAGAATTAAGTATGTTTTGCCGGCAAATGTATAGCCTGACCCGTTCCGGCGTGGTGTTAACCCGCGCCATAAGAGGTTTGGCAGAATCGCTGCGCAATGAGCGTTTCACCAAAGTATTGCTGGATGTTGAAGCTAGCTTAAATTCCGGTGTCAATCTATCTTCCGCATTAAGCAAGCACCCCGATATTTTTGATAGCTTATTTATTAATATTGTTAATGTTGGTGAAAGCTCGGGTCGACTTGAAATCGCCTTCCAACAATTGTCTGGCTATATGGAGTTGGAAAAAGATACCCGCCGTAGAATTTCCAGCGCAGTGCGTTATCCGGTTTTTGTATTAACCGCCATTAGTATTGCGATAGTAGTGCTTAATATTTTTGTTATACCCGTCTTTGCCGATTTATTTTCCAAGTTTGGCGCCGACTTGCCCTGGGCCACCAAAATATTGATTGGCACCTCCAATTTCTTTTTGGAGGAATGGCCTTTTATTATTATTTTTTCTTTAGGTGCTGTTATTGGTATTCGCTACTACATCAATACCGAAGCCGGCAGATTTAAGCTCGACCGTTTTAAATTATGTATTCCATTAATCGGTTCCATTTTAGAGCGTGCAATACTCGCAAGATTTAGTCGCAGCTTTGCCCTGATGCTTAACTCCGGTGTGCCGCTTATCCAGGCCCTTGAGCTGTCATCCCAGGCCGTCGGAAATAGCTTTATGGCAAAAAATATTCGCGGCATGCGAGAAGGTATCCAGCGCGGTGAAAGCTTGTTACGCAGTGGCGTCCAAAGCGAAATGTTTACTCCGCTGGTATTACAGATGATCCAGGTGGGTGAAGAGACCGGGCAGGTCGATGAAATGCTGAATGAGGTTGCTGATTTTTATGAGCAGGAGGTCGATTATGACCTGAAAAACCTCTCCAGTTATATCGAGCCGATTTTAATCGCCTGTATTGCAGGCCTGGTAATGATTCTGGCATTAGGCATATTCCTGCCAATGTGGGACATGATGAATGTGATGCAAGGTTAACTTTTGGTGATTAAACGGTGGCAATAACGCCTAATGATCAATATCAAAAGTAGGGACTAAATTATTGTATATATTGGACATATAACTATGAATGCTAACAATCTAACGCTTTTAATAGGTCGCTCACCGGGGCAGAACTACCACCAGGCCCGGGGTTTTACCCTGATTGAGCTGGTTATCGTTATTATCCTCTTAGGCTTGCTGGCGGCGGCAGCATTACCCCGTTTATTAAGCGCCACCGATGAAGCCGAAATAGCCAGCCTTGAGGGTGTGGCAGGTGGCTTTAGTACCGGTGTCTCCATTGCCCATGCTCAGTGGGCTACCGATGGCAATGTAGCAGGAGGCAATACTTCTTCAGCGTCCAAGATAGCCATTAACCTGGATGGCAAAGTCTTCTATATCAATGAGTATGGCTGGCCAGCCAATGTAAATAGTGGCGATGACGCCGCCGCAAATGGGCAAACGGCCAATGAATGTAAACAGGTGTTTGATAATGTGCTGCAAAGCTCACCATCATCCACCATAGATTCTGGCAGCCGCGGCAACAACCGCTACTTTGTTTCCGTGATTGCGGGTGCTGGTGGTGACCTTGCCGGTGAGACGGGTGATGTTTGTCGCTATGAGTTGATTTTAAGTAGTAATGCCACCGCAGCGCAGACACATTACTTTGACTATGACCTGGTGGATGGTCAGGTTACCGTGATTTATCCAGAGCAGAATTAAATTTTCGGAAAAGGTATTGGCTATGTTTCAGCAAGAACGGCTTCAGCAAGAACAGCTTCAGCAAAAACAAACAGGTTTTACTTTAGTTGAGTTGGTTATCGTTATTGTCCTATTGGGTTTATTAGCCGCTACGGCATTACCACGATTTTTAAATGTCACTGCAGATGCACAGATCGCCTCCCTTGAAGGTGTTGCTGGTGGTTTTACCACGGGGTTATTACTGGTACGCACCCAGTGGGTGGCAGATGGTAATAGTTTGCCCAGTGCGGCGGGCATAGAGGTAGTCATTGATGGCCAGTCTGTTTTTGTCAACGAGAATGGTTGGCCCGCCAATACCGGTGACGCAGGTAATGCTACTACAACCAACCAGACCGAGGCTGAATGTCAGGAAGTATGGAATGGCGTGTTGCAAAGTGCGCCTACTTCTCTATTAAGCGGTGGAACTATTGATAATGAGCGTTACCAAATATCCGCACCGAATACCAGCGCCTGCCGTTATGGATTAATTATTAACGGCGCATCAGATACGCACTTCTTTGACTATAACGTTGTCAACGGCACTGTAACTCTGACGATTCCCTAAGTAGTTCAAAAGAAAACTTTGTTAAATTTTTAAAAATGTTAAAAGAGGTAAAGGTAATGAAGAAGCAACAATCAGGTTTTACATTAATTGAATTGGT
>NZ_JAQWFR010000029.1 GCF_029238675.1 Oceanicoccus sp.
AGCGCAGTGGACCCTGTCCATGACAGAACCCGGCAACCGATCTATCTAAAAAGCCAGCAACTCAAACGCGCCAGATCAAAAAAAGTGAGCCAGCCGATAAGCCGGGTTCTGTCGTGGACAGTCATTCATCTACGATTTACGTCGCCATAAATCTTTAGCAACCTACCCGCCCACAGCGCGGGTACACGCCTATAGTGGGCCTATTTGGTCTTGCTCCGAACGGGGTTTACCATGCCGTAGACTGTTACCAGCTACGCGGTGGGCTCTTACCCCACCCTTTCACCCTTACCGGCTTCCGAGGAAGCTTAGGCGGTCTGCTCTCTGCTGCACTTTCCGTAGGCTTGCACCCCCCAGGTGTTACCTGGCGTTCTACCCTATGGAGCCCGGACTTTCCTCTCGGCCCCAACCCCGTTCAACCACAAGTGAAAGAATAGAGAAAAAGGCCCAGCGACTGCCTGGCTGGCTCGGGCGGGAGATTGCCATGCTTTAGGGGGAATAACAAGCGGACTAAGGTTTAATCCTTTTGTTGATCGAGGCCATACTGATAGAGCTGATTTTTTTTGCCGCCGGAAATTTTAGCAGCCAAAGCGGCGGCCTGCTTTAGAGGAAGCTCTTTAACGAGAATATCAAACACTCGATGACCTTCAGAATCTGAGCCATCTGCCTTATCGGCACCATGAACCAGCAATACACACTCCCCTTTTTGCTGGTTATGGTCAGCCTCAACCCAATCCGCCAGTTCAGCCACAGGCGCACGTTTAATAGTTTCAAAAGTCTTGGTCAACTCACGCGCCATTACAACCTGTCTATCAGCACCCAATACAGCCGACATATCCCTTAAGCAGGCCAATACACGATGGGGGGCCTCATAGAAGATCAGCGTGCAGGTTTCACCTTTAAGAGCCTCAAGCTGTTTAGTTCTAGCTTGCTGCCGGGCATTGAGGAACCCCTCAAACATAAATCGGTCAGAGGGAAGACCCGCAGCACTGAGTGCAGCAATGGCGGCACTGGCACCGGGAATAGGTACAACCTGGATACCGGCCGCCAGGGCAGCGTCCACCAAACGGTAGCCGGGGTCTGATATTAAGGGGGTACCCGCATCAGAAATCAGGGCGATGGATTGACCATTGGCTAATTTTTCTACCAATGCGTCGATGATATTGGCACCGGTATGATCGTGATATGCCACCAGTGGGGTAGCAATATTAAAATGCTGCATTAATCGCTTGCTATGACGAGTATCTTCAGCGGCAATCACATCTACCGATTGTAGTACCTCTACTGCTCGCGGTACCATGTCACCCAGATTACCGATGGGTGTTGCTACTACGTAGAGACATGAAGAAAGACATGAATTAGGGCCTGAGCTAACTGTCACAAATAATTCCCGCTGATTGGATATTAAAGACGCTAGCCTAACAATGCAGAGACAATGAGAACAACTCTTTTATTAATACTATTAAGCAGCATGCTGGTGGCCTGTGGCGGCCTGTCGACCAGGCCCAGCTCTCCTGAACAGCAAGCCCTATCCAAGGCTGAGCGTATTCAAGGGCTACTGACTGAAGCACACGGTAGCCTGTCCCCTGCTAAAGAGCGCATGCAACTTAAAGCGGCTACTCTGCTGCTAGAGGAAGAACAGCGCCACCTGGCCCAGCAAATTATCAACCAACTGCAACCCGATTTACTGCCGCTAAGGGACTATGCCCGCTATGTTGAGGTCAGCAGTGAGCTACTGATTCAGCGGGGAGAGTATCAGGAAGCCAGGCTGCTACTGGAAACCCCTCGCCTGCTGGAAAACCTCGATACCCTTTCACAAACCCGACAACTCACCCACGCCTTATTAAGGGCTGAAGTCTTTGCGCTACTAGGCAGCCATATCGCCAGCGCCCAACAGCGTATTTATATCAACCCCCTACTCAACTCCAAAAACCAGCGCAGCAACCGTGAAGCTATCTGGAATTCGCTGATGTATGTTTCCACCGCTGACCTGCTCCATTACCAAAAAACCAGCTTTGGTGGCGAGTACCAAGGCTGGCTGGAACTTGCGGTTATTGCCAAAGACAACCAGGGAGACCTGGAACAACAGCTGGCCCAACTCCAAAGCTGGCAACAACAATGGCAGGATCACCCCGCCAACCAAGAGCTGCCCGGCGGCCTTCAACTGATCAAAGAACTGGCAGCCAATAGACCACAACAGGTCGCCTTACTCTTACCACTCACCGGTAAACTGGCACCGTTTGGCAAAGCGGTACGGGATGGCTTTATCGCCGCACTGTATGAAACTCGCAACCGTGGCGGCAAAGTACCCAACCTGAAAATTTACAATACCGAAAACCACAGTGACTTTATGGCCCTTTACCAACAGGCCATTACTGAAGGCGCTGAGATGATTATCGGGCCTTTGGAAAAGCATCGACTCAGCTTATTATTCGATGCCGGTGATTTACCCGTGCCAACACTGGGCCTTAACCGTATTACTGATTATGGTGACGCCCCGGAACAGCTGTTCCAGTTTGGCCTGGTACCGCAGGATGAAGCCAGCCAGGTGGCCGATATCGCCTTTCTTGAAAATCACCGGCAGGCATTAATTATTGCCCCAAAAGGCGATTGGGGTGACAAGGTTAGCCAGGCCTTTAGCGAGCGCTGGGAAGCCCTGGGGGGCAAAACGATAAAGCGCAGCTTATATACCGGCCAGGCAGATTACTCCAACTCATTGAAAGACTCTTTATTACTGCAAGAAAGTGAAGACCGCTCAAAACGCATCCGGCGCTTAATCGGTGAACCGATAGAATTTCTACCAAGAAGGCGCCAGGATATTGATATGGTGTTTATGTTAGCCAGACCGCAACAGGCCCGCTCACTAAAACCGTTACTGGAATACCATTATGCAGGTGACTTACCTATATACGGTACCTCCCGCCTGTATGCCGGCTATGAAGATACCCGCAAAGACCGTGATATTAACGGTATAAGATTTACCGATATGCCCTGGGTGCTTAGGAAGCCTTCGGCCATGCAACAAACCATCAACACAGAAATCAAACAGAGTAAGCAATACCAGCGTATGTACGCACTGGGTATTGATAGTTTCCAGCTACACCCCAGGTTGCGCCAGCTACAGGAAACCGCCAACAGCCGTGTTTATGGCCATACCGGCAGATTGAAATTAAATGAGCGCAACGAGATTGAACGGCAAATGTTATTTGCCCGGTTTAAACGCAATAAGGCCACGATTATTCCAACGGCCACAGAAACTATTGATTTAATTTTAAACGACAGGGAAGGCGTCACTAATGATTGGGAAATGGCCAACTAACAGCAATAGCAACAACACGGGAGCAGCGGTTGAGCAAAAAGCCAGCCAATGGTTGCAACAGCAAGGGCTGAAGTTTATAGCAGCTAACTATCACTGCAAGGCCGGTGAAATTGATATTATTATGCGTGACAATGAACACCTGGTGTTTGTTGAAGTACGCTACCGCAGGCAAAATAGCTTTGGCGACGGTTTAGACAGCGTCGATTGGCGCAAGCAAAAGAAACTTAGTAAAGCGGCGGCTTTTTATTTATTGGAGCATCCGCAGTATAACAACCTGCCCTGCCGGTTTGATGTTATAGCAGCAAGACCCGACGGCCATGCCACGTTGCACTGGACATGGATAAAAGATGCATTCACGGTTTAAGAATCAATGAGACAGTAATAAACATTATGGATTTAGACCAGCACGTTATAGAGCTTTTTCACAGCAGTATTGATACCACCATGCGCACACTGGATGAGCAATCTGCCAGGGTAAGCGATTGCGCCATGCTGATGGTGCAGTGCTTACTGAGTGAAAATAAAATCCTCTGTTGCGGGGAAGCCACCAATGGCGCCCTGGCACAAGTATTTTCTGCTCATCTGCTCAACCGTTTTGATTATGAGCGCCCCAGCCTGCCAGCGATTAATTTAAGCAGCGATGCAACAACGATTACCGCTCTTTCCGCCGATGGTAATTTTAAAAATATCTTTGGTAGCCAGATTCGTGCTCTTGGGCAAGCCGGAGATATTCTGTTTATTATTTCCAATGCCAATGATTCTGGCACCACCCTGGAAGCCATTAAAGCAGCTCATGATAGAGAAATGGTTGTGATCTGTTTAAGCCACCAGCAAAGCAGTGACATTAAGGCTTTATTACAGCCTGAGGATATTGAATTACCTATACCCAGCGATAATAATGCCAGGGTAATGGAGTCACAGTTACAAATTATCAATTATCTGTCTGAGCTAATTGACCAACAATTATTTGGGAGCCACTAATACCCATGAAGACCTGTACTGCAAAACCTTTTTTAAACCTGTTTTTTTTAAGCCTGCTAATACTCACTATACAGGGCTGTAGTTCTATTTTATCCGCCACCACTGCCGACCCCATTGAAAGCGAAGAAGACGAGCGCACAACGGGCTCAGCGCTGGACGATGAAGTGATTGAAACCATTGCCCTGGTAAATATTGACAAAGCCCATGAGGAATTAGCACAGGCGCATATAGTGGTAGTGAGCTTTAATGGTGTGGTGTTACTGGCAGGCCAGGTAAATACCGCAGAGCAACGTATTCTCGCCGCACAAACAGTGGCCAAAATTGGCAAGGTACGCAGTGTCCATAACGAAATCACTGTGGCGGGCAAAACTTCCATGGTCGCTCGCTCTAATGACTCGTGGATTACCACCAAGGTAAAAACCAAGCTGCTGGCCGACGATGCGGTGGAAGGTGGGCGAATTAAAGTCGTTACCGAAAACGGCGTGGTCTATTTAATGGGATTGGTTACCAGGGATGAAGCCACCCGCGCTGCTGAGGTGGCCAGAAAAACCGGTGGCGTACAAAAAGTCGTTAGGATTTTTGAATATATTTAACCGCTATGTCATTCCCGCGAAGGCGGGAATCCAGACTGCATGTTTATGCTGTTATTTCCGCTAAAGCGGAAATTGACAGCACTGGATTCCCACCTGCGCGGGAATGACGGGGATGGGGTGTTTAAACTTACTTAACGACTCGTAACCCAGGTTTTTTCTTATTGCTATCGTCGGGCTTGGGGCCTGAAGATTTAACACCAGTAGGTTTGGGACCTACCGGCAATGGCGGCTCCGGATTAGAATCATCCAAATCAAAAATCATCCCCTGCCCATTTTCACGGGCATAGATACCCATCACCGCCGTCATTGGCACATAGATATTCATGGGCACACCACCAAAACGTCCATTAAATTCCATGGTTTCATTAGTCAGTAGTAAGTCCATAACGGCAACTGGCGATACATTCAACACAATCTGTCCGTTTTTAACAAACTCCTGTGGCACCTGAACATCATCAGCCATAGCATTAACCAGCACATAAGGTGTGCAGTCGTTTTCCAAAATCCACTCGTAGAGGGCTTTGACTATATAAGGACGACTTGATGTCATGGTCATAGATAAATTACCGTTTGTGCCGAGCTACCAATAAAAAGCCAAGAACAAAAAAGGGATGACAAATCATCCCTTTTTTAAAACCGTAGCTGAGGTCATTATGACGCCACTTGAGGACTACGCATTTCTTTTTCCATTTCTGACAAGCTGGCCTGGAAGGACTCACGTTCAAATAAAGAATCCATATAGGCCAATAGCGGCTTGGTCTGCTTGTTGTTGGGCATTTCAATCCCTAAAGCGGGTAAGCGCCAAAGAATTGGAGCCAAACAGCAATCTACCAAAGTAAATTCTTCATTCATAAAATAAGGCTTTTCAGTAAAGATAGGCGCAATCGCCATCAAACTTTCTTTCAATTCTTTACGCTGTTTTTCCAAGGTCTTGGCATTGGCTGTACCTTCAACCAGGCTATCAACCAATACACACCAGTCACGCTCAATACGGTAGATATACTGACGGCTTGCACCGCGAGCTACCGGATAAACAGGTAATAGTGGAGGATGTGGAAAACGCTCATCAAGATATTCCATCATCACTTTGGATTCGTATAACACCAAGTCACGGTCCAGCAAGGTTGGCAGACTGTTATAAGGGTTCATATCCGTTAGTTCGGCAGGGATATTATTCGCATCCGCTTCGATGACATCAACGGTAACACCCTTCTCGGCTAATACAATACGCACACGGTGGCTATAGTGGCTATTTGCATCGGAGAAGAAAGTCATTGAAGACCGTTTTGCAACAACACCCATTTGGTTTTCCTTAGCTGAATTCAGCTCTTTAACAAAAAATAATTTTCAAAAAAACGGTGGATCGATTGTTCCAAAATCAGCATCCGCCATTAATACACTGTTAGTGTATATCCTTCCAATATTCGCGGTTTAGCAAATAGGCAAAGACAAAGAACAGCGTGATAAATAACAACACATAGATACCAATGCGCTTGCGGTCTTCTACCATAGGCTCAGCTACATAGGCCATAAAGTTAACCAAGTCATAAATTGCTTGATCATACTCTTCAGGCGTCAACAGGCCTGGCTCGGTAACAACAAGACGTCCACAAGGGTTTAAAGCAGAGCCGTCTTCGGCAAATAAAACTTCTTCACCGGTTAGCTCATCACGCTTAATGCCACCGTTAGCTGCTTTAGCCGTGCCAGGAGCACATTCAGTCATACCTTGCAGTTCAAGCAAAACGTGGGGCATGCCCACATCTTTAAAAGTTTTGTTATTCACGCCATAAGGACGGCTTGGGTCAGCGTGAAAGGTACGCAAGTAAGTGTATAGCCAGTCAGCACCGCGAGAGCGGGCTACCAGTGTTAAATCCGGTGGCGCTGCGCCAAACCATTTTTTTGCCATAGGCTTTGGCATGGCGTTTTCCATCAGGTCACCGATTTTGGCAGCGCCCTCAATTTCACCGGACATACCTTCAAACTTCAGGTTGCCTTCAAACAACTCAACCGGCACACCAATATCGTTAGCGGTACGCTCATAACGCGCATACTGCATAGAGTGACACCCTATGCAGTAGTTCATATAAAGCTGGGCACCTTTTTGCAGTGAAGCCTTGTCAGTGGCATCTACTTCAATATGATCCAAATCAACCTTGGCTGATGCGCCAACGGCAGTCAGGGGAACGAGACACAGTAGTGCAATCGCGATTAAAGAACCCAGTGTTTTCCAGAAGCCCATACCACCATTCATCGTTACACGCTCAGGCTCTGGTAATTCCTGGTTTTTAGCAACCATAAAGGGCAAGGCAAAGAACAGTAGTGCATTAAGAATTGCGTAGATACGCGCTGAATACAATGGTTCCTGTGACGAAGGATCAAAACCGTCCAAGCCAATAAACAGCAGGAACAAGCCGGTGAACCACATGCTGCCAAAACGTAAAGCGGCAAACGCTTTATTGGTCCAGAACGGCATGGTCAGGAAGAACGCGAAGTAAACGATAGTGGTTACCTGCGCCAAAATAGTTCTGCCTGGAGTCGGAGACTTAACACCCAACACACCCAGGATAATAAACGCAGCAGCAAACACACCAATCATAATGGTAGGTACTTTACCTTTATAACGGAATGACTTGGCTTTACTGTGATCAATCCATGGCAGGATAAATAGAATCGCTACCGAGGCTGCGAAGGCGATAAAGCCTAACAACTTATCAGGAACCGCACGCAATACTGAGTAGAACGGCGTGAAGTACCAGACCGGCGCAATATGCTCAGGGGTTTTCAGTGAGTTAGCAATTTCAAAGTTTGCATACTCAATAAAGTAACCGCCCATTTCCGGCGCGAAGAAAAGAATCGCACAGAAGGCAAACAGGAACACAGCAATCGCTTGCAGGTCGTGCACCGTGTAATAAGGATGGAAAGCAACGCCGTCTAAAGGTACGCCGTTTTCATCTTTGTTTTTCTTGATGTCTACGCCGTCCGGGTTGTTAGAACCCACTTCGTGAAGAGCTAACAAGTGCATCACAATCAAACCTAATAGAACAATAGGCAGTGCAACAACGTGTAGTGCGAAGAAACGGTTTAGGGTAATACCCGAGATCAGGAAGTCACCACGAATCCACTGTACGATATCTTCACCCACAACCGGGATAGCACCGAACAAGGAGATGATTACCTGTGCGCCCCAGTAAGACATCTGGCCCCAAGGTAGTACGTAACCTACAAAGGCTTCAGCCATCAGCGCAACAAAGATCACCATACCGAACAACCAAACCAACTCGCGTGGTTTTTTGTACGAACCGTAAATCAAGGCGCGGAACATATGCAGATAAACCACCACGAAGAACGCCGAGGCACCGGTGGAGTGCATATAGCGGATAATCCAGCCGTAATCGACATCACGCATGATGTATTCAACCGACTTAAACGCTTCTTCAGAACTAGGGGTAAAGCTCATGGTGAGCCAAACACCGGTCAATAACTGGTTAACTAATACAACAAGGGATAGAACACCAAAGAAGTACCAAAAGTTAAAGTTTTTTGGCGCGTAGTACTTACCCATATGGGTGTTCCAGGCGCGCATAATTGGCAGACGATCGTCAACCCAATCTCTCAATCCTACTAGCATATTGATCATTAGGCTGCCTCCTGATCCACACCGATCACCATCACGGTATCGGTTTCAAAAGAATAAGGGGGTACTACAAGGTTAGCGGATGCTGGTACACCTTTGTAAACACGCCCGGACAAGTCGAACATTGAACCGTGACAGGGGCAGAAGAAACCGCCGACCCAATCGCTGCCATCACTGGTTGGAATTGAACCCACTTCAGGGCGATATTTAGGTGCGCAACCCAGGTGAGTACATAAACCGACTAGCACCATATATTCGGGGTTGATAGCACGCGCTGCACCTTCAATATACTCAGGCTGGTCAGCCGTATCCGAGGCGGGATCTTTCAGAGAGCCTTCAAGGCTGTTTAACTCAGCCACTGACTCAGCATTACGACGAACGACGTAAACGGGCTTACCGCGCCATTCAACGACCTTCATTTCGCCAGGCTCAAGCTTACTGACATCAAATTTAACAGGTGCACCGGCGGCTTTCGCCTTGGCACTTGGGTTCCAGGAACCAACAAACGGAACAGCGATACCGACAGCTCCTGCAGCACCTACCACGGAGGTAGCTCCTGTCAAAAAGCGTCGCCGCGTAGTATTAACGCCGTCATTACTCATGACGTAATCCCCCTACAGGCTAACAAGTTTTAAACCAAACCGAGTTTTACTACCCTTAAAGTAGCCACTCTCAGCACGGATTTTTGAAAAATTTCTCTAAAACCGCAGATATCTGCTTCGAATGGGGCCAAATAGTAAAGAAGTTGGCCCCTGCTTACAAGAATGAACCCTAGATAATTCAAGGACTTCCCCCTGCATAACAGTCAAAACTAAAAAGTAAACAGTCAAAATCTGCTGTTTTTCCAGTTGATAGCGAAAACCCTATCAACAGTCATAAAAAAACGCCCAGACTTTAGCAATCGTGGACGTTTTTTTGCGTGGCCTGGCAATCTGTTTAAAGACTTTGCCAGGCGCGAAATACAACCAACAATTAACGTTTCGAGAACTGCGGCTTCTTACGTGCTTTACGCAGGCCAACTTTCTTACGCTCAACTTCACGCGCATCGCGGGTTACATAACCCTCTGCACGTAGTGCTGGACGAAGACCTTCGTCATATTCCATAAGAGCGCGAGTAATGCCGTGACGAATTGCACCAGCCTGACCAAAGCTGCCACCACCGGCAACAGTGATGTTAAGGTCAAACTTATCAGCCATTTCTACAAGTTCCAGAGGCTGACGAACAATCATACGAGCAACTTCACGACCGAAGTACGTGTCGATAGAGCGCTTATTGATAGTGATTTCACCGGAGCCAGATTTTAAGAAAACTCTGGCTGTTGAAGTTTTACGACGGCCGGTACCGTAATATTGAGTAGCTGACATAGTTCCGTCCGTTATAGGTTAAGTGTTTGAGGCTGTTGGGCAGCATGGGGATGTTCAGTACCAGCGTAGACTTTCAGCTTTCTGAACATTGTGCGACCCAGTGGATTGCGAGGCAACATGCCTTTAACCGCATTCTGGATAGCGCGCTCCGGGGCTTTATCAATAAGCTTCTCGAAGCTGATTGACTTTAAGTTACCCACATAACCTGTGTGACGGTAATAGATTTTGTCTTTTGCTTTATTACCAGTAACCTGGATTTTCTCAGCATTAACAACGACGATATAATCGCCAGTATCAACGTGCGGGGTGTATTCGGCTTTATGCTTGCCACGCAAGCGGTGTGCGATTTCTGTCGCTAATCGACCCAGGGTTTTGCCATCGGCATCTACCAAGAACCAATCTCGCTGAACAGAATCCGGCTTTGCACTGAAGGTTTTCATCTTTTTAACAACCTATATTGTAGAGGTGCTACTAACTTGAGAGCAGGGACTCGTATTTACGAAGAGCGCGGATTGTACAGAGATGAGGCAGGTAGATCAAGGCTTTTGGCGAGTTAATTAGGGGGGAATAAGTGGCTTATTCCCAATATTCCAATGACTTAGGGTCGATGCTCAAGGGCGAGGTAGTCATGGGACTGCATTTCTAACAATCGGCTCTGGGTGCGTTCAAACTCAAAGCTCAGCCTGCCGCCGGTATAGAGCTGCTCGAGGGACACTTCTGCGGATAGCACCAGCTTCACATTGCGGTCGTAAAACTCATCCACCAGATTGATAAACCGGCGCGCCTGGTCATCTTTGCTAGTGCCCATTTGCGGCACATCGCTGACCAAAACCGCATGAAACTCCCGGGCCAGCTCAATATAGTCATTCTGGCTGCGGGGGCCGTCGCAGAGTTCTTTAAAGTCAAACCAGGCCACATCATCAGAGACACAGCGGGCAATAACCGGCCGACCTTCTATATCCAGGGGCTCATTGCGCTGAATATGCTCGGCATCGGGGTTCAGACTGGTAAAGGAGCGGTCAAGACTTTTATCGGCCCCATCATCCAGGGGATAATGGTAAAGCTCTGCTTGTTCCAGTGCTCTCAGGCGATAATCAATACCGCCATCAACATTCACCACCTCTGTATGCTGCTTGACCAAGGCAATGGCTGGCAGGAAGCGGCTGCGTTGCAGACCGTCTTTATAGAGACCATCAGGGACAATATTGGAGGTAGCTACCAGGGTAACACCGCGACCAAATAGCTGCTCGAACAGCCCCCCGAGAATCATGGCATCGGTTATATCCGACACAAAAAACTCATCAAAACAAATCACTTTGGCTTCAGCGGCCAACTGGTCGGCAATCAGGTTTAAAGGGTTTTTCTCACCCTCAAGCTTGGCCAGCTCTTTATGAACACGCTGCATAAAACGGTGAAAGTGAACGCGCATTTTACGTTCAAAAGGCAAAGCATCATAAAAGGCGTCCATCAGATAGGTTTTGCCTCGACCAACCCCGCCCCAGAAATACAAGCCTTTGACAGGCTCAGCTGTTTCCGGAGTCTTAAAACGACCTAACCAACGAGAAATGAAACCATCACTCGTAGTTTCAGCCTCCGCCGCTAGTAAGCGACTATATAAATCCTGCAAATAAGCCACGGCCTGCTCTTGGGCGGGATCATAAGAAAAATCCGGCTGTTTAAGGTCCGATTGATAACGCTCTGTAGGAGTCATACTATTGAAATCATCATTAACTAAAATGGCTCTGCGCCTTAGGGCGGGCAACTTTACCGAGATAAACAAACAGTATCAACCTATGATCAGTTGCAACAGGGCTCTGACGCGCGCCGATTTAAACGTTATACTAGCCCCCCCAAACCCAATTATATTGAAGGATAGATTTGTGTACTCTCTGGAATTAGTTATTACTGTTGTTTTTGCTATGACAATTATCGGCTTGGCCGCTGGCTATCTAATCGCTCTGAAGACTGGCGCCTCGCAGCAATCACAACGCCTGCTGAAAGACCAGCTTAATGAGATGAAAGAGCAACAGGAAAGCTACCAACACGAAGTGTCTGAACACTTTGTAGAAACCGCAGGTCTTTTAAACCAGCTAACCACCAGCTACCGCGATGTCCATAATCATTTGGCGAAAGGGGCGCAGTTGTTAGCGGGAGACAATGCCAAAGAAACACTTGAAGCCCTGGAAGCTGGAGACACTGAGACACCAGCGATTGTTAACGAAGGGGATACCATTACTCCACCGTTAGACTACGCGCCTAAAACGGCTCCCAATGAGCCTGGCATGCTAAACGAAGAGTTTGGTCTTGATAAAGAGCAACGCCAGCAGGAAATCGAAGGTGTGTTGGCTGCTGAAGACAGAATGTAACAACGTCATTCCCGCCTGCGCGGGAATGACAGTTCGTATACGTAAACGTGATGCCAAGAGCTAAGCCGGATTATCAATATCAATAAATTGGTAATCCAAACCAAACTTCTCAGCGACAAACTCACCCACTGCCTGCACACCATAGCGCTCCGTTGCGTGATGCCCCGCCGCTATATAGTGAATACCCAATTCCCTTGCGCTATGCACAGTAGGCTCAGAAATCTCACCGGAAAGATAAGCATCCACACCCAGCGATGCCGCCTGGTCAATATAACCCTGTGCGCCGCCGGTACACCAACCAATAGTCTCTATCAGTTGATCCCCACCTTTAATGAATAAGGGCTCTCGTCCCAGGGCGGCATTCACATGCTGGCAAAATTGTTCTGCCGACAAAGGCGCCGCCAGACGGCCAATATTACCCACCGAATGGGGATTGCCGGGTTCCAGGCCATCGGTCACGGTTAGGTCAAGCAACTTGGCAAGCTGGGCGTTATTACCCATTACCGGATGAGCATCCAGCGGCAGGTGGTAAGCAATCAAACTGATATTATGTTTTAACAAAGCCTCTATACGGCGATGTTTTATACCCACAATACAGGGATCTTCCCCTTTCCAAAAATAACCGTGATGTACCAAAATCGCATCCGCGTTTTCTTCAATCGCACGATCAATCAAAGCCTGGCTGGCAGTCACACCGGCTATTAAAGTATTGATGGTTTCACTGCCCTGCACCTGCAAACCATTAGGGCAATAATCATTAAAGGCTTCCGGCTTTAATAATTCATTAGTACAGTTTAAGAACTCTTTCAGGCTTACAGACATCGTTATTCGCTCAGTACTTGTAGAATAGATATAGATCTGCCACCGCAGCAAAACTCATGTTAGGCTACAGCATCAAACGTAAATCTCAAGTGTGGCTAACACCCTTATGAAAGAGTTTTTCCAATTTTTGCGCTGGCCCGTTGTCTGTGGCTTATTAGCCGCCATTATTATTCTGGATCACTTCCCCAATTTTTTGGGTTTGGATAACTCCACCAGCAATGGCCAAAGCCAGCAAATTGCTGCGCCAGCCAGTCTGCAAGGTCCCTACTCCTATTCCCAAGCGGTAAAACAGGCAGCCCCTGCTGTGGTTAATATCTACACCAGCAAAACCGTTAAGCAGGAACTGCCACGCCGATATAGAGATCCCTTTTTCCGCTTTTTTTTACAGCGCAATAATATCCAGCAAAAAGAACGGGTAGAACGCAGCCTGGGCTCGGGTATTATCATCAACCCTAACGGCTATATCCTGACGAACAATCACGTCATCAAAGAGGCCGATGAGATTTTAGTCTTGCTACAAGATGGCCGGGAAGCTTTGGCAACAGTGATTGGCACTGACCCGGAGACCGACTTAGCGGTACTAAAAATTGACTTAAGTGACCTTGAGACTATTACTATCGGCGATCCATCCCAAGCCATGGTGGGTGATGTGGTGTTAGCGATTGGCAACCCCTATGGTTTTGGCCATACCGTCACCCAAGGTATTATCAGCGCTACTGGCCGCTACGGTTTAAGACTGACCACCTATGAAAACTTTATTCAAACCGATGCGGCTATTAACCCGGGTAACTCCGGCGGCGCACTGGTTGATGCCCAGGGCAAACTACTGGGTATTAATACTGCCATTCAAAGTAACTCCGGTGGCTCACAGGGTATAGGTCTTGCTACCCCTTCCGATCTCGCCTTGAGAATTATGTCGGACCTTATCCAGTACGGCAAAGTGATCAGGGGCTGGCTGGGTATTGAGGTGCAAGCAATACCTGCCGCTATTGCGCAATCTTATAATTTGCCGTTTAACAACGGCGTTATTATCACCGGTACCTATCGGGGTGGCCCGGCGGATGACAGTGGTTTAGTGGGTGGGGATATTATTACCAGTATTAACGGGCAACCGGTGGGTGATGGTCACGCGGGCATGAACTTTATTGCCGCCACCAGACCCGGTGAAGAAGTGGCTATTGAAATTGTCAGGGAAGGACAAATAATGAATGTGAATGCAGTGGTGGGCAGCCGGCCAAACGCCAGGGAGTAAATCGCACCGTCATTCCCCCCCTGTCATTCCCACCTTCGCGGGAATGACAGGGGGCGGGTAATGGCGTTATTTCTTGATACGGTATTCAGCAGAGCGGGCGTGAGCCGTTAAGGACTCACCTCGTGCCAAAACAGAAGCCACTTTACCCAACTCCGAAGCACCTTCCGCCGAGCAGTGGATAATCGAGCTGCGCTTTTGGAAATCATAAACACCCAACGGCGAAGAAAAACGCACCGTACCCGAGGTGGGTAAAACGTGGTTAGGGCCAGCGCAATAATCACCCAATGCTTCTGAGGTATAACGTCCCATAAAGATGGCACCGGCATGTTTAATTTGCGGCAATAATGCTTCAGGGTCTTCAACGGATAATTCCAGGTGCTCGGGGGCAATACGATTACAGACCGCAATCGCCTGCTCTATATCACTCACCTGAATTAACGCCCCACGGTTATACAAAGACGCTGTAGCAATAGCTTCGCGCTCCAGGGTGGGTAGCAACTTTTTAATACTGGCTTCAACCTTATCGATAAACGCAGCATCGGGACAAACCAGAATAGATTGCGCGTTTTCGTCGTGCTCAGCCTGAGAAAACAAATCCATGGCAATCCAATCGGGATCGGTTTGACCATCGCAGATCACTAAAATCTCTGACGGTCCGGCAATCATATCCAGCCCCACCTGGCCAAAGACCTGCCGCTTTGCTGTGGCTACAAAAATATTGCCCGGCCCAACAATTTTATCAACTTGTGGAATGGTTTCAGTACCGTAGGCCAATGCTGCGACGGCTTGCGCGCCACCAACGGTGATGACCTTATCAACACCGGCAATGGCTGCCGCTGCCAGTACAATATGATTGATTTCACCATCGGGCGTGGGACTGGTCATCACAATTTCTTCAACCCCTGCCACCTTCGCAGGAATCACATCCATCAAAACGGTGGATGGATAAGCCGCTTTACCACCGGGGACATACACACCCACTTTTTCCAGGGCAGTAATCTGTTGGCCCAACACGGTGCCATCGGCTTCTTGATAAGACCAGGAATCTTGTTTTTGATGCTGGTGATAAGAGCGAATTCGATTGGCGGCTGTTTCCAGCGCCGTGCGCTCTGCTGCAGAAATCATCGTCAGGGATTGTTTAATTTGCGCTTTATCCATCACCAGTTCGGTCATAGACTTTGCACTCATACGATCAAAGCGATTGGTGTACTCTAACAAGGCTTCATCACCACGCGCTTTAATCGCGGCAATCACATCATTAACCACCCCCACAACAGAGTCGTCAGACACAGAATCCCAGGCCAGTAACTGGCTTAGGCGCTGCTCAAAGTCGGCTTGATTGGCATTGAGGCGGGTAATAGACGCTGACATTTAAGCCGCCTCCACCGCTGCGCGCAGTTGCTCAATAATTTGTGAAATACGCTGGTGCTTGCGCTTCATGGCGGCACGGTTCACCACCAGACGGGAACTGATATCCGCAATTAAATCCTGCGGCTCCATACCATTGGCCTTTAAGGTATTACCGGTATCCACAATATCGACAATCATATCGGCCAAATCCATTAAAGGCGCCAACTCCATTGCACCATAGAGCTTAATAATATCGGCTTGAATACCTTTTTCCGCGCAATAGTGTTTTGCCACATTGGTGAATTTTGTAGCGATACGAACACGACCTTGAGGTAATTCTTTACCCACCAGACCCGCTGTCATTAAACGGCATTTGGAAATATTTAAATCTAACGATTCATATAAGTCAGCACCGCCGGCCTCTAGCAACATATCTTTACCAGACACGCCCATATCAGCCGCACCATGTTGTACATAGGTCGGCACATCCGAACCACGAATAACTAGCAAACGGATATCCGGCTGGTTGGTATCAAAAATCAGCTTGCGGCTCTTGCTAATATCTTCAATCGGCTCAATGCCTGCCGCTGCTAACAAGGGCAGTGTCTCTTTGAGGATACGGCCTTTAGTTAAGGCGATAATGACTTGTTGGTCCATAGTGCTTCTTTAGTAGCTCGTGATTTACTTCGCCAAACGACGAATATTCGCGCCCAGCAGCTGTAGTTTCTCTTCAATACATTCGTAGCCGCGGTCAATATGGTAAATACGATCAATCACCGTATCACCTTCAGCCAGTAAACCTGCAATAACCAAACTGGCTGACGCCCTGAGATCAGAAGCCATAACCGGTGCTGACTGCAAGGTATCCGTCCCCTCTATGATGGCAGTATTGCCTTCAATAGAAATCTTAGCACCCATACGATTCATTTCCTGGGTCTGGTTCAGGCGGTTTTCAAAGACGGTTTCTGTGACTCGACTAGTGCCTTCCGAAATCGCATTCATGGCGGTAAATTGCGCCTGCATATCCGTAGGGAAAGCAGGATAAGGGGCAGTTTTAATATTAACCGCCTGAGGCCTGCGCCCCTCCATATCCAATTCAATCCAATCATCACCGGTGGTGATTTTGGCTCCTGCCTCTTCCAGCTTAACCAGTACCGCTTCCAAAATATCGGAGCGGGTATCTTTTAATTTAACGCGTCCGCCGGTTGCAGCGGCAGCCACCAAATAGGTACCGGTTTCAATTCTATCGGGCATCACTGAATATTCACAGCCATGCAAACGCTCTACACCTTCAATCGTAATAGTGGGCGAACCATGACCACTGACCTTGGCACCCATTGCGTTTAGACATTCTGCCAAATCAACCACTTCCGGCTCACGGGCGGCGTTTTCAATCACCGTTGTCCCTTCGGCTAAGGCTGCGGCCATCATGATATTCTCGGTGCCACCCACGGTTACAGTATCCATTAAGATATATGCGCCTTTAAGACGACCATCAACCTTGGCGCGAATATAACCTTCATCCACATCAACCGTTGCACCCAACGCTTCGAGGCCGCGCAGATGCAAATCTACGGGACGGCTACCAATGGCACAACCACCGGGGAAAGATACATTGGCTTCACCAAAGTGCGCCAGCATTGGGCCTAACACTAAGATTGAGGCGCGCATGGTTTTAACCAATTCATAAGGCGCAGTTAAATCTTCAATGGTGTTGGCATTAACTTCGATACCCAACATCTCATCAATCACCACATCAACCCCCATACAGCGCAGCAGCGCAATCATGGTAGTAATATCGTGCAGGTGAGGCAGGTTGCGAATAGTGACAATTTCATCACATAACAAGGTTGCCGCTAAGATAGGCAGGGCTGAGTTCTTAGAGCCGGAAATCCGAATCTCACCATTTAAGGTTGCGCCACCACTGATCAGTAATTTATCCATCAAAAAAGCCCGTTATTTAAAAGGATTGGGATTTAGCTGCCATTTCGGCACGGGTATATGTCTTCATATTAACAGCATGGATGCTGCCATCAGCAATTTGCGGGTTTAGCGCCGCATACACCAGCTGCTGTTTTTTGACCGCATTTAAACCTTCAAAAACATCCCCCACCACGGTGATATCGAAGTGACGACCATCCCCTGCTACTTCAATATCACAATCGGTAAGATGTGTTTGCAGCAGTTGTTTAACGTTTTCAGGTTCCATATTAAAAGCTCCGCAGCCAAGGTAGGGGCTACTGACAGATTAGCAGACTATTTATTGAGCTACCGAGTGATTACATAAAGCAAAACCGGCAACGGGAAAAAGGCGGGGATTGTACGGAATCTGGGGATTAATTGCGAGCTGTCATTCCCGTAAAGCAACGTCATTCCCGCGAAGGCGGGAATCCAGAGTGCATGCTTATGCTGTTATTTCCGCTCAAGCGGAAATCTACAGCATTGGATTCCCGCCTTCGCGGGAATGACGGGAGGGCGGGAATGACGTTAGATTAAGCGTCGGCGCCCTTATTGGTAGGGTCCACACTCCAATTATCGATCACAGCATCAATATCGCCTTTGTATTGCCTGGCCGCAGAACGAAATTGGCTCTGGTAAACCTTGCCCAAATTAATGGCTTCAATGGTGACATTACGCAACTTCCAATCACCGGCCCGGTTTTTACGCATTTTGTACTGCACCACGTAGGGTTTTTCACTATCGCCATAAATATGCTGGATAACAGTCACGCTACCCTCGGTTGGCGCGCCCTCAGCAGGTGGCAATACTTCAATTCTATTGCCATTAAAAGCGAGCAAACCCTTAGCATAGGTCTGTACCAAGCCATCTTTAAAGGTATCGGCAAAGCGCTTCATGCGAGCTTTGAAAGCGGCCTTCTCTGCAGCGGTTTTCAGCGTCATATACTGTTTTTTGCTAGCATAGGGGCCCATTACACCACGGGAAAAACTATTAAAATCAACCACATCGGATAATATCAACTCTATTTCATAGTAAAAGCGGTCTGGGTCAGTTTCGTAGTAACCCTGGGCATCAGTGATGATTTTCATCACTCTCTCTGTTGTACCCTTAACCACATCGTTGGCGCTGACCGGGGATGCTTTCTCTACATCCTGGGCAGCTACTGCCACAGCCCAAACACATAAGATAGCTGCGGCTAAAAACGTTTTAGCTGAATAAGCCACCAAGGCTGCCACCGAGCGAAAATCCTTCATAAATCTGTTCCCATGTTTTTATCGATAGTTTTTATCAATAGTTTCTGTTAATAGCTTCTGTTGATAGTTACGGTCAATTTGAATACTAGCCTAATGTAACCAAAAACCTTCAGCGGTAACAGTACCCAAAGGAGAAATGAGGTATTTCAGGCTGTAAAACATACCCTTTCTGCTCAAGCTCTATATAATGCAGCCACCGTCGAAACGACCCCAGCCATTAACTACCAAAACTCAGCGAATCTATGATCATAACCAGCGTTGCCATTATTATCGGGTTTATTGGCCTAATCTGGAGCGCGGACCGTTTTGTGGCCGGGGCTGCGGGTATTGCCCGCAACCTCGGTATGGCACCGATTATGATCGGCCTCACGATCGTGGCGCTGGGCACCTCCGCTCCCGAGATTATCGTCGCCATCAATGCCGCCATGGATAATGCCGGCGGTCTGGCTGTTGGCAATGCACTGGGATCAAATCTGGCCAATATTGGCCTTGTGCTTGGTATCACCGCGATCATCTCACCGATTCCTATCGCCAAAACCTTACTAAGAAGAGAAATACCCTTGTTGCTTGGGGCAACATTGGCCGTATTATTCTTTCTCTATGACCACCAGCTGGGCAGGATGGATGGTATTGCTTTTTTACTGATACTGGCAGGCATCTTCTATTATCTGGTCAATAGCAAGTCTCACCAACCCGATGCCGAGCACGAAGCCGATATTGAACATATCCCCGAGCTATCGCAGGGCAAAGCCTGGTGGCTATTCTTCCTCGGCTTAGTTTTGCTGATTGTCAGCTCAAGATTGCTGGTCTGGGGCGCCCGGGAAGTGGCGTTGGCCTTTGGTGTCAGTGAGCTGATTATTGGCCTGACCGTGGTTGCCGTTGGCACCAGCTTGCCGGAACTCGCCGCTAGTGCCGCCAGTGCCCTTAAGGGCCACCATGATATTGCTATTGGCAATGTGGTCGGCTCCAACTTATTTAATCTGTTAGCTGTGATGGCTATGCCTGCACTGATTGCCCCCGCCGCTCTGGAGCCCGCTGTATTTAACCGGGATTATTTATCCATGACTGGCCTTACCCTGGTGTTAGTCTTATTAATATATGGACGCCACTGGTGGGCCAATAAAAAATCGCCGGGGACTGCTACCATCAGCCGAGGCGATGGTCTTTTATTATTGTTGTGTTATGGCGCTTATTATTATTTACTGTTTCCGATTGGTGCCTAGCCGGCCACGGCGGCACACCCTTAGACAGCCCTTAACCATGTACGGGAAAATTGATTGAGTTATGACTGAAAATACCGACAGTCTCTATAAAACCTCTGCCCTTCGCACCATTGCTATGGAGCGCGATGCCGTCAATGAACTGATCCAGCATATTGATCAGAGTTTTGACCAGGCCTGTGAATTAATGATGACCTGCAGCGGCCGCGTGGTCGTTACCGGAATGGGGAAATCCGGCCATATTGGCACCAAAATAGCGGCAACGCTGGCCAGCACCGGCACCCCCGCCATATTTGTTCACCCCGGTGAAGCCAGCCATGGGGATATGGGTATGATCACCCCTAACGATGTAGTACTGGCTTTATCAAATTCGGGGAATACCGCTGAAGTAGTCACCTTATTACCGCTGTTAAAACGAATGGGCACCCCTTTGATTAGCATGACCGGCAACCCGGGCTCAACGCTTTCAACCGCTGCCAATGTTAATTTAAACGTCTCTGTATCCGAAGAGGCCTGCCCACTGGATCTTGCGCCAACTTCCAGCACTACTGCTTCATTGGTTATGGGTGATGCCCTGGCCATTGCACTATTGGAAGCCAAGGGATTTAGCGCTGAAGATTTTGCCTTCTCTCATCCCGGCGGCGCACTGGGTCGCAGGCTGTTACTCAAAGTCGAAGACGTTATGCATACGGGGCAATTAATACCGATAGTCAACAGCGGTACCAAACTCAGCGATGCCCTGCTGGAAGTCACTAGCAAGGGGCTGGGCATGACCACTATTATTGATGACCAGCAATCACTACTTGGGATTTTTACTGATGGTGATTTGCGCCGCACCCTGGACCAAAGCATTGATATTCATAATACCGCTATCAACGATGTGATGACGATTAACTGTAAGACCGCCACAGCTAATATGTTAGCCGCTGAAGCATTAGCCATTATGGACAACGGCAAAATAAGCGTATTGGCAGTGATTAATGAAAGCAACCAACCTATTGGCGCCGTGCACCTACATGACTTGCTGAACGCTGGCGTTGCTTGACCGAAATGAAACTATTTAGCACCCGCAATATCAATACTAGTATCGCCGTAGTGGCCGGTTTGGTATTGCTGGTGTTTTTGTTGTTTTATGCTGAAACAGGTACCCCGCCAGCCCTAACCGGCAATACACAAGTGAAGCTACAGCCGGATTTTTACCTGATCAAAAGCTCCACCAAAGAATATGATGAGACCGGCAAGCTGGATATCGTTATGAACAGCGAATCTCTTCAGCATAACCCCAAAGATGATAGCATTAGCCTGCAAAAGCCTTATTTTCAGGTTTATCAAAACGGTATTGCAAGCTGGCGAATAAAGGCACTTTCTGGCACAGCTTATAACAGCGGTAGTAAAATCGACCTGGAACAACGTGTTGAAATTATTAATGACAACAAACGGACATCGTTAACTACACCACAACTTTTTGTTTATCCCAATAAAAAACGCGCCAGCACCGACAAGCCCGTTACCCTGCGCAATGATAACGGCTTTACTCGCGCTATTGGCATGAAAGCGGATTTAGAAAAAAAACATATTGCGTTACTTGATCAAGTCAGAGGCCAGTATGAACCAACGGCGGCACCAGAAGATGCTCAATAACTTATTTTCCAGCGCATTGCTTTTCTCCCTGGCCCTATTAAGTCCGGCTGCTCTTGCGCTGCCGGAAGACAGCGCATTACCGATCAATATACAGTCCGACAGGGCTAGCCAAAAGGCGCTTAAAAATGGCGAGAAAACCGAGTACTTTGGCAATGTACTGATGACCCAGGGCTCGTTAAAAATTTCCGGTGACCATATTATTGTCCGCAGCAAAGACAGAAAAGTGATTTCTATCGTGGCGTTGGGCAAGCCCGCGCATTTTGAACAGCAGTCAGATCCCGGCAAAGCGCCCATCAAAGCCGATGCCAACAAACTGCATTACCGCCTGAAACAAGATACGGTTATCTTAAGTGAGAATGCCTCCATCGAGCAAAATGGCACAACGGTCTCGGGCAAAAGAATTGAGTACAATATTGCCTCCGAGCAAGTGAAAGCAATCGGCGGCAAGGACAATTCCGACCGCGTTAAGATGGTACTAATCCCGGAAGGTAACAGCGAAACCGAATCTTCAACATCCCCCGAAAATAAAGATTAAAGAATAAGGAACACAATGCCTGTACTGACAGCCAATCACCTGGCCAAAGCCTATAAAGGTCGTAAGGTGGTCAAAGATGTGTCACTGGAAGTCCACAGCGGACAGATTGTGGGACTGCTAGGCCCTAACGGTGCCGGTAAAACCACCTGCTTCTATATGATTGTCGGTATTGTCACCGCCGACCAGGGCACTATTGCCCTCAATGGCGAAGACCTGACCGGCCTATCCATGCATGGCCGTGCTCGCCAGGGTATTGGTTACTTACCCCAGGAGGCGTCGATCTTCCGCAAACTCACCGTGGCAGACAATATTTCTGCCATCCTCGAAACCCGCAGCGACCTGAATAAACAACAGCGCAACGACAAACTGGAAAGCCTGCTACAGGAATTTCATATCACTCATATCCGCGACAGCCTGGGTATGGCCCTGTCGGGGGGGGAGCGCCGCCGAGTGGAAATTGCCCGCGCCCTTGCCACTGAGCCCTCGTTTATTTTACTGGATGAGCCTTTCGCAGGGGTTGACCCTATTTCCGTGGGAGATATCAAACAGATCATTACCCACCTGAAAGATATAGGAATTGGCGTACTGATTACTGACCACAATGTCCGCGAGACACTGGATATTTGCGAGAAGGCCTACATTGTCGGCGAAGGCCATATTATCTCTGAAGGAGATGCCGACACCGTCCTTAACAACAAAAAAGTCCGCGATACTTACCTGGGGCACCAATTTGTATTGTAAAAAAGTGGGAGTTTTTCGCAAAATCGGTATAACTATTGCTAGTAGCATTGCTAGTAGCGAAAACCACCGCTAAACTGTCCCTAAGTCAAACAAATAAGAAATCCATATATTTGTTATTTTTCAACCATGTAAGACACTAAGCATCCCATATCTCGAAGCGGCACAGTAGTGCGCACTTACCAGCAAAACCCCGCCAGAGATATGCAGTATGGGTAACACGATAGCCTATGAAACAATCGCTACAGCTTAAAATCGGTCAACAACTGACAATGACGCCTCAGCTACAACAGGCGATCAAACTACTTCAATTATCCACCCTCGACCTGCAACAGGAAATCCAGCAAGCGCTGGAAAGCAATCCCATGCTGGATGTTAATGAGGAGCAGGAAGCCGAGCGCAAAGCTGATAGCGAACAGGAAAAAGTCAAAACCGAGGAAGTCGATTTCAGTAACAATGTAGAAGCCAAAACCGAGACGGTTGAGGTGGAAGGCCCCAACGCTGACAGTGAGTGGCAGGAAAACATTCCGGAAGACTTGCCTGTCGATACCCAGTGGGACGATGTCTACCAATCCAGCACACCGTCCACGCCCAACTCATCACAGGCCACCTCAAGCAACGAAGACTTCGACTTTGATTCCCGCAACAGCGTGACCGAGTCCCTGCAGGATCACCTGTTATGGCAGCTTAACCTGACCCGCATGTCTGATATTGATCGCAGTATTGCCATGGCAATTATTGATGCCGTTGATGACAATGGTCGCCTAACCCTATCAGCAGAGCAGCTACACAACAGCTTTATTAAAGACAATCCCGATATCGAGCTCGATGAAGTGGTAGCCGTATTGCACGGTGTTCAGCAGTTTGACCCCCCGGGGGTAGCAGCACTGGATTTACAGGAGTGCCTGCTGATTCAACTCAATCAACTTTCCCCGGATACGCCCTGGTTGAAGGAAACCAAGGTAGTTATTAACCGCCACCTATCGCTACTGGGCAACCGTGATTACGCACAATTGATGCGCCGCAGCAAACTCAAAGAACCCGAGCTACGTGAAGTGCTTAACCTGATACAAACCCTGAACCCCAACCCGGGTGAAATGGTTGCACCGGACACCACCCAGTATATTGTGCCCGACGTCTATGTAAAAAAGGTCAAAGGCCGCTGGATCGTTGAACTCAATCCCGATATTGCTCCCAAATTAAAAATTAACAGCGACTATGCCTCGTTGGTCAAACGGGCAGATAATAGCGATGACAACAATTTCCTACGCGACAATTTGCAGGAAGCACGCTGGTTTCTTAAAAGCCTGCAAAGCCGCAACGAAACACTGATGAAAGTCGCCACTCGGATTGTCGAACACCAGCGTGGCTTTTTGGAATATGGCGAAGAAGCTATGAAGCCCCTGGTGTTGCACGATATTGCCGAGGCGGTTGAAATGCATGAGTCGACCATCTCCAGGGTGACTACGCAAAAGTATATGCACACTCCCAGAGGCATCTTCGAGCTTAAGTATTTCTTCTCCAGCCACGTCAGTACCGACTCTGGCGGCGAGTGCTCATCGACTGCCATTAGAGCCCTGATCAAAAAATTAATTGCCACAGAAAACCCGAAAAAGCCCTTAAGCGACAGCAAAATCACTGTAGAGCTGGGCGACCAGGGTATCAAAGTGGCCCGGCGCACCATCGCCAAATACCGCGAGTCACTGATGATCCCTCCCTCAAATGAACGAAAGCGGCTAGTCTAGATATAGCAATTGTTACAATTGCGGTCATTCGAATAAAAATCTGCCCGCAATTTGATGTTTATACTCGACAGATTGTTACTCAAAGAGTAACTTAAATACCACAACTAGAAGGAGCAGCTTATGCAAATTAATGTTAGTGGACACCACGTAGAAGTCACCCCCCCACTCCGCGAATACGTAAACGCCAAACTCTCCAAGCTTCAGCGACATTTCGATAACATCACCAAAACCGATGTGACCCTCACCGTAGAAAAGTTGGTACAAAAGGCAGAGGCCTCTGTACACGTAGCTGGCGCAGATTTATTTGCCGCCTGTGAGTCAGACGATATGTATGCTGCTATTGACCAGTTAATTGATAAGCTTGATCGCCAGCTTATTAAACATAAAGAAAAAAATACCCACCGCAAACAAGGGGTGGCCTCTCGTTAAGAGTAAAGCTTTGACACTCTTTAGCTTTACTATTCAGCGATATTGCATAACTACATTACCTAACTACATTACCTAACTACAAAGAACGGAAAACCATACTGTAAACCATGAAACTCGATAGCATCCTAAGTCCCGACCGTACCCTCTGCGGTGCACCGGGCAGCAGTAAGAAACGAGTACTAGACACTATATCCCAATTTATTTGCCAGGATTTGTCGGAATTTAACCCCAATCAACTCTTTGACAATTTGCTGGCCAGGGAAAAACTTGGCAGCACAGGTCTGGGCAATGGCATTGCTATTCCCCATTGTCGCATCACTCAATGCCAGTCCGTGATCGGGACTTTGATCAAGTTGGACGAAGCGGTAGATTTTGATGCCATCGATGGCAAGCCGGTCGACCTGATATTTGTTCTTCTGGTTCCCGAGCAGGCCCACGATGAACATCTCAATGTTTTAGCGACTCTGGCCGAACGTTTTAGCGACCAGGGATTTTGTCAACGGTTACGCAGCGCTACCGATAATGAGAGTCTTTATCGTCTGGCGACTGCGAACTAAAACCGTTTATAAAACGTACCAATAAGACACTAACAACAGCCAGAGGCCTGGCCAATGAAACTTGTTATTATCAGCGGACGCTCCGGCTCCGGCAAAAGTACTGCTCTCAACCTGCTGGAGGACGAAGGCTATTACTGCATTGATAACCTGCCCGTCGTATTAATACCGCCAACCGTCAAACACCTGCAAAGCAGCGATGCCCAGGAGCACAACAAAGTTGCTATTTGTATTGACGCCCGCAATGCCAGCCAGGACTTATCTAATCTGGTAGGTCTGGTCCAGGACAAGCCCGACAACCTGGATATCGATATTTTATTTCTCGATGCCGACAGTGAAAAATTGATCATCCGCTTTAGTGAAACCCGCCGGCGCCACCCACTCAGCAACAAGCAGACAGCACTTACCGAAGCGATTATCAACGAGCGTAAGCTGCTGGAACCCATTGCCGATATCGCTACACTGACTATTGATACCAGTAGCATGAGCTTGCACGAACTTCGCACCATGATTAAATCCAGGTTAGTGGAAAAAGACAGCACCGGTATTTCTATTTTGTTTCAATCCTTCGGTTTTAAACAGGGTGTGCCTGTGGATGCCGATATGGTTTATGACATCCGCATTTTGCCCAATCCTCACTGGGACCCTTCGCTGCGCGCGCTAACTGGCAAAGACCAGCCAGTGATTGATTTTCTGGATCAGCAGGATGAAGTGAATGAGATGTATAAAGACATCAAGGACTATCTGGTAAAATGGCTACCCTTGTTTGAACACAATAACCGCAGCTATATCACCGTAAGCATTGGTTGCACCGGTGGACAACATCGCTCAGTATATATGGCCGAGCGACTAGGCAAATACTTTCAGGCCAACTATAACAACGTGCAAATTCGCCACCGCGAGCTGGACCGCCTTACTCCTTAACAATAACTAATTATCACCGACTAACTATCACCAACTAACTATCACCAACTACAAACAGCAATAAAAAAGTATGATTAAAACGACCATTACCATTATTAACAAACTCGGACTGCACGCCAGAGCCGCCTCCAAGTTTGTCACCACCGCCTCAGCCTTTGGCTGCGATATTAAAGCCGGTAGAGGCGGCAAGATGGTCGACGGCAAAAGTATTATGTCAGTGATGATGCTTGCCGCCAGCAAGGGCACCGAGCTTGAACTGGAATTTGATGGCAGTGACGAGCAAAAAGCCTATAATGCCTTGACCACCCTGATCAACAACCGCTTCGACGAAGGCGAGTAACCCACCCAACGATTTTTCTATTATTTCACCAGCTTATCTTGTTGATTTCCCTACTTTTCTGGATAATTCACCGCGTTCACCTAAACTGCCAATAGCGTTTCTTTCCCCGGTGGAGCAACAATGCCAGCAACAGCAGAGACTATTCAAAGCCACGGCCACCTTGATCAGCTAAATCAAGCTCTGGATAGCGGCGCCTTTATTCAGGTACAACGCATGCTTAATAGCCTGCCTGCGCCGGATGTGGCTCATATTATTGAATCATCACCGCCAAAAACCCGTGCGGTTATTTGGCGCTTAATTGATGTGGAGCGTGAAGGTGAAGTACTCCCCTACCTGAACGATGAAATTGAAAGTCAATTCCTGCGGGCTATGGACAGCAAAGAGCTACTGACCATTACCGAAGGTCTTGAGGCGGATGATGTCGCCGATATTTTGCAGCAACTGCCGGACCGGGTTATCCGTGAAGTACTGCAACTGATGGATCAACAAGACCGGCAGCGGGTTGAACAAGTACTCTCCTACCCGGAAGATACTGCTGGCGGCATGATGAATACCGATGCCATCACGGTGCGGGCGAAAACGCCACTGGACGTAGTATTACGTTATTTACGCCGCCACGAAGAACTGCCAGAAATGACCGATAACCTGATTGTGGTTAACCGTCGCGATGAATATATAGGCCAACTTCCCCTTAGAAAACTATTGGTATCAGACCCCGGTATTACCGTCCGTGAAATTATGGTCACGGATATTGATGCCATACCTGCCACTATGGACGATGGCGAGGTGGCCACATTATTTGAACGTAATGACTGGGTATCAGCACCGGTCATTGATGAAACCGGCAAACTGGTTGGACGTATCACCATCGATGATGTGGTAGATGTTATCCGGGAAGACGCCGACCACTCCCTGATGAGCCTGGCCGGTCTGGACGAAGATGAAGATACCTTCGCCCCGGTGTTTCAAACAGCGCCCCGCCGGGCTATGTGGCTGGGTATCAACCTGGTTACCGCCTTTTTAGCCTCGGCCGTGATCAATCTTTTTGAAGGCACTATTGATAAGGTAGTCGCCCTGGCCATTCTAATGCCCATTGTCGCCAGCATGGGCGGCATCGCGGGCACACAGGCACTTACCGTGGTGATACGCGGTATGGCCCTTGGGCAAGTGGGTAGCAATAACAGCGGCTGGCTTATTAACAAAGAATTTCTGGTAGGTGTTATTAATGGCCTTTGCTGGTCACTGGTGGTTGCAGCAGCAGCCACCCTCTGGTTTGACGACCCATTAATCGGGATCATTATCGCCTGTGCCATGGTGATTAATTTAATCACCGCTGGCCTTGCAGGTGCTATCATCCCCATCGCCTTACGCCGTATGAATATCGACCCTGCGCTGGCTGGCGGTGTGGTGCTTACCACAGTGACCGATGTGGTTGGGTTTATGTCATTCCTTGGTCTGGCCACCTTATTTTATATGTAAGCTTTATATGTATAGTTCTATTGATGAGCAAATGATGAACGACGAACACAATTTTGATGAAGATGATGATGAAGAAATCATCTATGTAAGCCGCTCGGAAATGAAGCGGGATATGCTAGAGCTGCAAGCATTAGGTGAAGCCATTGTAAAACTCAGCAAAGGGCAGCTGGAAACCATCCCCCTTGAAGATGAAACCCTGGCCGAAGCCATTTATACCGCCCGCAGAATCAAACACCGGGAAGGCCTGCGCCGGCAGATGCAGTATATTGGCAAACTGATGCGCAAAACCGATACTGAAGCCATCGAGGCCGCCTACAAAAAGCTTCAGGATGGCCGTAAAGAAGAAGCCAGGGAATTCCATGAACTGGAACAGTGGCGGGACCGCCTGATTGCCAGTGGCCCCAAATCCATTGAAGAAGTGATGACCCAGTACCCGAATGCTGACCGCCAGCACTTGAGGCAACTGGTAATGCAAGCCAATAAAGAAATCAAAAACAAAAAGCCCCCCGCCGCCAGTCGTAAGTTATTTCGTTATTTGCGGGAATTAAGCGACAGCTAGAATATGCCAGTTATTTTTTGGTGCTAACGGTAAAACGCTGGTGCTGTTTAATCGGCATAGCGCGACGATGTTTTGCCGCTTCATCCAGGTCAATAGTGGCAATCACATAGCCGGCACCTTGCTCTTTGCTGGCCAGCTGTTTTCCCCAGCTATCGAAAATAACCGATTCACCGGAAGTTTTGCGGGAAGGAGTATGCTGCCCACCTTGGTTAGCGCCAATAACATAACACTGGTTTTCAATGGCGCGGGCCTGTAACAACGGTAGCCAATGAGCTTTGCCTGTCAGGAAGGTAAAGGCTGCAGGCACCGCAATAATATCTACATCTTCGGCAAACATAGCCCGAAAAAATTCCGGAAAACGCAGGTCATAGCACACAGCCAAACCCAAACGGCCAAAAGGGGTATCGATTACTACGACTTTGTCGCCCGCTAAAAACGTATCTGACTCGCGATAACTGCCCTGGGCATCAGCCACATCCACATCAAACAAATGGATTTTGTGATAACAGCCTTGCTCGTCGCCCTTATCATCAAACACAAAACAGGACGCTAATACCTGCTCACTATTTTCAACCGCAAGCGGTATTGTGCCCGCTACGATCCAAATACCCAGGCGTTTAGCCAGGGCGCTAATAAAAGGCCTGATAACCGCTTTATCGGAAGCCTCCTGCAAACCCAATGAGCGCTGCGCGCGGGTACTAAACATGGCAAAGGTTTCAGGGAGCACGATTAATTGAGCACCTGCCGAAGCGGCTTCTACAATCAAACGCTCTGCCTCGGCGAGATTACCATCGAGGTCATTGTTGCTCACCATCTGGATGGCTGCAAGCTGGAACGGGTTCATGGCTCTGCCGTCACTGGCTGGCTATCTTCCGCTAACGGGGAGGGCTCCCCGGATTTATTTTTTTTGCCACTATCAAAGACTTTAACAAAGGACAGCCGGGGATCATTCCAATCTCCTTCAATACTGTAAACAGCGCTGGCGATTCGGTCAAACTGGTCTTCAAAAATTTTACTGGCCACATAGACACCGGCAGCCGTTGGCAAACCCCCTGCCAGGCCCGCAATCCAGGGTAAATTATTAGTCACTGGCAAAGTGGCAATTAACTGCATATCCAATTCCTTAGTCTGTAAATTAGCATCGCCACGCAGGCTGAAGCGGCTTGAGGGTGCTTTCACCGTTAAGTCTTCAACAATTTTTAATAGGGAATCTTCAAATAATAGCTCACCTTCAATACGGTCATAACTGATACCGCTTTCATAAAGATCAGAGAAGTCTAACTGCAAGCGTCTAACGATATTGGCGAGGTTAACAATACCCACCACTTTCAATGTGCCTGCAGCTGTATCTGAAGCCTTTAAAAAACGCCCCTCTTTAACCTTTAAATACAGAGGGCCGGAGGATATTGCCAGCGCCCATTGGTTAGGTGTGCCGGGCCAGGTTAAATCCAGGGATACATTACCCTCCCGGCTTTCTATCATTCTCTCGTAATGCCAGTTTTCTAACACATCGCCTAAATCAGTAAACTCAAACTGGCCATACAAACGGGTCTCTTCACCGCGCTCTGTTTGCAGCCATTCCAGTGTGGCTGGATTCTCTTTATTAATTCTAAGACCGCGTAAGTCACCTGAGATATTATTGAACACCAGACCATCTTCCTGGCTGCGTAGCTCAAAACCAAGATTGCCAAAGAGTTCATCCCCTAAAAATAATTGCTCAACAGAAAAATCCAGATTCAGCTTACGCAGGGAATCAAAGTCTGAGGGGGACAGATCATCCGACACAGAAGACTTGGGTAATTTAAGCCACTGCAACCTGGTGATCAGTGGCAATGCGGCATCATCGGCAATAAATAATTCACCGGAAAAAATACTGTTGCTGGCGGTAAGCCACCAGGCATCCTGCCAACGTTGCAGACCTACAGTAGAGTTTTCATAACGCTGGTCAAAGCCGGAAAAATCTTTTATCAATAGCTCTCTGACTTTGATCCGCAAACCCTGCTCTTTTTCTTCACTGCTATCCGCTTTTTGATTGTGCAGTTGCAAGCTGGCCTCATTGTACTGGGCAAGCACCTTCTGCCATTCATCCAAAACAAAGTTATCAACCGCACCCGTTACCACTAAAAAGTCCGGCTGATGCTGTATATTCTTTGCGCCATCAAGAATAGCCAAACCACTTTCTACCTGCCCCTTATCTAAACGCAATTGCAGTTCGGCAATATCAACCACCCCCATACGCAATAGAGGCTTATCACCTGTCAGTGGCAGCTTTAGCCAAAATTCACGCTTATCATCCGCTTGTTTGGCATAAGGCTCCGGCAAGTTAATTTCAACACCCAACAAATTTGACGCTGCAGTAAATTCACTACCGTCCTTACCGTTAACCACAATCTGTGCAACTACATCCGTTTCGCCACGGGCAAAGGCCAGTGCCGGCTGCTGACTCCAATTCAGCACATCCCGAATATCCGCGCGGCCGGCAAAATCTACCAACACACCGCTATCTTCATCCGTGCCAACCTTAACCACAAAGGGTTTGTTATATAAGTTGGCATTCAGGCCCGGTGAATAGAAGCCTTGCTGGCTACTGTAATTTAACGGGCCACCTACATCGGTAAACTGTAACCGGTATTGTGGAATCGCGACGTCGTTATCCGCCAACTGCACCGCCACTTCAATATCCGCAGGCTTATTGGCACCGGCAAGGGCTAAGCCAAGGCTAACTTCGGCACTGGCCTGGCCTTGCAGTTGCCACTGTTCAAAGACATCGCCCACGATTTTTTGTAGGGCGCTTTCATTAACCAGCCTGATCGCATCACTGGACCGGCCGGCGGCTTTTGCATCAACCGTCAACCAGATGCCTCCTCCCTCTACGGTGGTGGTGGCAACCCTGGCTTCGAGAACATCCATATCATATATTTTGGCTTCAGTGGTATTGACCCTGGCATTGTTATCATCCACTTCAACCAGACCCGTAATACCCGTCAATTGTGGCCAGTCAGGGTGATAATTCAGGGTGACATCTTCAACGTTTAAATAGAGCTGTACCGTTCGATCACTTACATCGCCTTTGCGCAGTGAGCCGTGGTAAATAAAACCACCATCAATCACTCGTCCCTGTGGAACGCTAGTCGCCATCCAGTCGAGAAAATCCTGGTTCAAGGTATAGGGAATAAATTTATCCCGGTGGCTGGCTGCGGTATCAATCAAACCTATGGTTAATGTCATTTCGGGCGGTATTAGACTGCCGGCTTTTGTCGGCAAGTCCAAATTCAGTAACGCAGTGGCAGGGCCGTGATCAGCGGATAAATACAATGGCTCGCTCTCGACATAGACCCTGTCCTCAGTAATCTGCCAACTCACTTTACCTTCGGCAGATTTAAACGCTAAAGGCTGGCGATAGACCGACGGAAATTCCATGGAGAAATCTTGCGTTTTCAACTCCACAAAACCATTAACAGGGTTTAGTTCAATATAACCGTTAACACCAGTGGCACCGGGCGCGCCCTTCCAGGGGGCGACAGAAACATTGTCCAGATTAGCTTGCAAAATAAAGCGAGGCGTTTTTCCCGGGGTGGGGTTGCGGGATAAATTCAGGGAAACCTGTTGTAAATTACCCGCAAGGGAAAGCGTGTTAACCGTCTCTTTTAATCTATCTTCCAGTAAATCAATCGCCACCAGTTGCCGGGTGGTTTGTGCCAAATCCAGGGTAGGGATGGATATTTCCAGCCGCTTGTTTTTAATATCAACTTTCAGCTGTTCAAATTTAAAGGCCTGTTGCTGCCAATTCATCGCCAGTAGAGGTACCCACCCTTGCCAGTTATTATCGGCACTTTTCTCGGCTCTAAAATTAATTTCCAGATCTTTTAAAGGGGCAAGCTGACGACCACTTAAAGCCGCAATATCTATTAGGGGTGTAGTAATAGACCCCTGCAACTCAATCACCGTTTGTGGCTTCCAATCCAGCCATAACTGCCCATCAATACGGGCATCTTCCAGATCTATACCCAGGGCGCTGATAGCCGGCAGCTGGGCTGAAAAATCGACGTCATTAAACGTCAAATAAGCTTTGGCAGAAAACTCATCCTGCTCGCGGGGGTCGCCTTGCGATTCAATGATCCCCAGCACAGGTTCTGCTGATTGATCAAAATTGGCCTCAACCCGAAAACGCCTGAAGTCCCCTGCCCGCTTAAAGGACAATTCTTTAACCGCCAGCAAGGCATCACTACCTTTGGCAAAGCTAACCGCCATATTGGCGCCTAATAAATCAGCCACTTCGACAGAGAGCACTAAATCAATCAGGTTATCAAAGTTAGTGCTGCCACCGGTGTTAATCGGGTAGCCCTTTAACTGCCATTTACCGGGGCTGGTTTCTTCCAGGGCACATTCAACACCATCGATTAGCAGGCGTTTAATTTGCCACGAGCCATTTAGTAAGCTGCTAAGGGGGTCTAACTGCAAACTAAGCTTGTCAATACTTAATACGGTTTGGCCGGGATCATCCGGTGCATAAAGTACTAGCCGCTCCACGGTGAGTATCGGGGAAAGTCTTGACCAGCGGCCATAAAGACGGTCGATATTGAGGGGCAGGTTGGTGAATTGATTAAATCGCGCTACTAGCGGCTTTTGGTACTGCTCTACATAATCAATATAGTAACGACCGACACTGACATAACTGGCAACAAGGATTAATGCCATGAACAAAGTTGCCCATAGCAAACGATTAACCCAGATAGCACTCTTTTTTAACAAGGCTTCTATTTACCTAATTGATTCAACAATACAAAGGTCACAGCAAAATGACATCAAACTGTTCCTGGTTATAAACCGTTTCTACTTGAAACTGAATACTCTTGCCAATAAATTCTTCCAGATCCGCCACACTGGCAGACTCTTCGTCCAGTAGACGATCAACCACTGATTGAGAGGCCAGTACTAATAATTTGTCATTTTCATAGGCTCTGGCTTCACGCAGTATTTCACGAAAGACTTCATAACAAATAGTTTCAGCGGTTTTGACCGAACCCCTGGCATCACAGACCGGGCAATCTTCGCACATTACATGTTCAAGGCTTTCGCGGGTACGCTTGCGGGTCATTTCTACCAAACCCAATTCAGAAACACCGGTAATAATATTTTTGGCGTGATCATTTTCCATCGCTTTTTCCAGGGTGCGGTGAACCTGGCGACGGTGTTCAGCATCTTTCATATCAATAAAATCAACAATAATTATGCCGCCAAGGTTACGTACTCGCAGCTGTCTGGCCAAGGAAGTTGCCGCTTCCAGGTTGGTTTTGAAAATGGTTTCTTCCAAATTTCGGTGTCCAACAAAACCACCGGTATTAACATCAATGGTGGTCATGGCTTCAGTTTGATCGATAATTAAATAGCCACCGGATTTCAAGGCAACTTTACGGCCCAATGCTTTTTGTATTTCATCTTCAACGCTGTAGAGGTCAAAGATGGGGCGTTCTCCAGGGTAATATTCAATACGATTCTTTAGCTCGGGAATATAATCTTCGGCAAACTGCCGCATATTCTGGAAGCTTTCGTTAGAATCGATACGAATTTTTTCTATCTCGGGCTTTACCAAATCGCGCATAGTGCGCATATATAAGGGCAGATCCTCATAAATAATAGCCGGCGCCTGACGCTCTTTCATTTTGCGCTCGAGCGCAGCCCACAGGCGTTTAAAATATTTTATATCCGCTAGTAGCTCATCTTCACCGGCACCCTCGGCCGCAGTACGAACAATAAAGCCACCAGGATTTTCCATTTGCTCCGCCGCAATACATTTCTCCACCAGATCACGTAAACGGTTTCGCTCTTCTTCATCCTCCAGGCGCTGGGAAATACCAATATGCTGATGATGGGGCATATAAACCAGGTATCTGGAAGGGACGGACAAGTGCGTGGTTAAGCGCGCGCCCTTGGTACCGATGGGGTCCTTAACCACTTGCACAATAAGGCTCTGCCCCTCGCGGACCATGGTGCGAATATCCGGCTCTTCGCTACTGCGCTTTTCAACGCCGTTTTGGTCAAGCACCGCAATATCGGATACATGGATAAAGCTGGTTCGCTCCAATCCAATCTCGACAAAGGCGGCCTGCATACCGGGTAGTACTCGCACCACTTTGCCTTTATAGATATTGCCGACAATACCTTTTGACGCACTGCGCTCGATATACACTTCTTGCAACATGCCGTTTTCAACCACCGCTACCCGGGTTTCGGTGGGGGTGACATTGGCTAAAATTTCTTCACTCATGGGCGTCCATCTGTTCAATGCTTTGCAGCAGTTGTTGAGTTTCCAGCAGGGGCAAACCCACTACTGCCGAATAGCTGCCGTTAATCTTTTCTACAAATACAGCACCAAGCCCCTGTATAGCATAGGCACCAGCCTTGCCCAGAGGTTCACCACTGAGCCAGTATTGCTCTAGCTCCGCCGCTGTGATCTCGCGGAAACTGACCTCGGTAATACTGAGGGCAAGCTCCTGATGCTGTTGATAGCATAGACAGATTGCGCTCATCACCCGATGGGTTTTGCCCGACAATTGCCCCAGCATGGCCAAGGCGTGATCGCGGTCACGGGGCTTGCCCATAATCTGGTCGGCAATTATCACGGCAGTATCTGCACCTAGCACCGGCAAAGGTTTTAAACCTTGTTGTTTGACTACCGCCAAGCCTGCCTGAGCTTTGGCAATGGCTACCCGCTGTACATACGCTGCGGGAAGCTCGCCCGCTAAAACCGTTTCATCGGTTTCCACTGAGAGTTTCTCAAACGTTACGCCAATCTGTTCTAACAGCTCTGCTCTGCGTGGAGACTGTGACGCCAGATATAAACGAGCAGAACGCTTCGCTTCAGGTGACGGTTTAAGTGACATAGTAGGCTCGACGTAACACCCGTAAAAACACCGACAATAAGGGCCACAACAGCGCACTCACTAAAGCGGGTAATAAAAAGAGAAGATTAGGAGAAACTGTACCCGTTAGGGTTTCAACCCAATGACATAGCAACTGGTTAAGGCCGATCAAGACAAAAATAACCCCTGCCTGCTGGATTGGGGGATACATCCGTAACCGCTGATAGAGAATCAGGGACACGTAGGCCAGCACCGCCAGGGCAAAAGCATGCTGCCCAAGGGGGCTGCCCTGCATAATATCCTGTAGCAGGCCAACGACCCAGGCTATGCCAATACCCACTCGTTCCGGCAAAGCAATCACCCAATAAACCAATACCATAGCGACTAATTCAGGGCGGCCCCATTGCGCCCATACCGGCAACGGCACAATAGCCAACCAAAGAGCCATTAGCAGGGTTAGCGCGATAACCCAGTGACCATTACTCGGGCTCAACGGCTGCACTCCCTTCACGCCGGTTACTAAACACCAGCAAGACATGCCGGCTTCTGTTCAGGGCAGCACTGGGTTTGGCTTTAACAATGGCAAAGGCCTGGCCGGGGTCAATGGTGACTTCGGTCACTACGGCCACCGGGTAACCCACCGGAAAACGCTGGCCAAGGCCGGAACTCACTAGTAAATCACCCACTTTAATATCCGTGGTTGCCGCCACATGTTGCAAAATAAGCTCATGGAACAGCCCAACTCCCTCAGCCACACTTCTAACACCATTGCGATTTATCTGGACTGGCAGGGCGTGGGAGGCATCGGTAATAAGCAATACCCGGCTTTGCAAAGGGCCAACCTCAATAATTTGCCCCATCAAGCCCAGGGCATCGGTTACCGGCTGGCCCACATATAAACCATCTTTTTTACCCTTGTTAACAATAATCTGGTGGTGTAAAGGGTCCGGCGACACACCTACCATTTCCGCTACCAACACACTGTCATCGAGAATAGCGGAGGAATTAAGCAGCTCTCGCAGCCGAACATTCTCAGCTTCCAGTGAGGCTAACTTTTGCACTTGGGCTTTGAGTAGCAAGGATTCAGCGGTAAACCGTTCATTGTCGGCAATCAGGGTTTTGCGACTGCGGATATTTTCATCGCTCCACTCGGAAATTTTGCTGGGGATATCCCCAACCCAATAGAACGGCGTGGCGACAATAGAGAGATTGGCTTGCAGGTCTTTAACCCAGCCAAAACGCTGGCCGGCAAAGATAAGCACAAGGGCAATAGTGCTCAGTATTAAAAACCGAGCACCAATAGAAGGGCCTTTTACAAATAACGGTTTGATGAGCCTAACCCATATTGTTTTGCTGTCAGGGTGAATGCAGTATCAAAGCCCCATAACACACCTGTCATTCCCGCGTAGGCGGGAATGTCGGGCATTAAGAGAACAGATACTTTACTCTATATTCCGTCAGATTTACCGGTTGAGCTGTTATCGCTATTCCGTCGATAAAAGATCAATACTGTGACGATCCATAATCTCCAATGCCTTACCACCGCCGCGGGCAACACAGGTCAACGGATCATCCGCCACCAGTACCGGCAAGCCAGTTTCATCAGAGATTAAACGATTGAGATCACGTAGCATGGCGCCACCACCGGTAAGCACAATGCCGGTTTCTGCAATATCTGCGGCCAATTCCGGGGGGGCTTGTTCCAATGCACGTTTAACCGATTGCACAATAGCCGTTAACGGCTCCTGTAAAGCTTCAAGAATTTCATCACTATTAAGAGTAAAGCTGCGGGGTACACCCTCAGCCAGGTTGCGGCCGCGCACATCAATTTCACACAGCTCACTTTCAGTGTGAGCACAACCTATCTCTTGTTTAATACGCTCCGCCGTGGCATCGCCAATCAGGCTGCCATATTTACGGCGAACATGGGAAACGATGGACTCGTCAAAGCGGTCACCACCGACCCGTACAGAATCTGAGTACACCACACCATTAAGGGAGATAATAGCAATCTCAGTGGTACCACCACCGATATCAACCACCATGGAGCCGGTGGCTTCCTCAACCGATAGCCCGGCACCAATCGCGGCGGCCATGGGTTCCTCGATTAATCGCACCTCGCGGGAACCGGCACTCAGGGCAGATTCACGGATAGCCCGGCGCTCTACCTGGGTAGACTTACAGGGTACGCAGATCAATACACGGGGGCTGGGGCGGATAAAGCTGTTTTGGTGAACTTTGGATATAAAGTGCTGTAGCATCTTCTCAGTGACCTGAAAATCGGCGATAACGCCGTCTTTCAAAGGTCTAATGGCTGTGATATTGCCCGGTGTACGACCCAACATACGCTTGGCGTCAGCGCCTACAGCTTCGATGGTCTTTTGACCATTGTGGACACGAATCGCGACCACTGAGGGTTCATCCAGAACAATGCCCTCTTCGCGCACATAAATGAGGGTGTTTGCAGTCCCAAGATCAATGGACAGATCGTTGGAGAAAATGCCTCTTATTCTTTTAAACATTGAGTTATTTCACCTTAAAGGTTTTGGCACAGGTCTTAAAGGCAGCTACGGGAATAGATCCCGCTTGATGGCGCCATATGTCTTTGCTTTGGCTTCTTTGTTCTAACTTGTTTGTTTTGAAGAAAGTTTAGCCTATTTTTGACGCCATACTGCTATATCAAAGCCTGCCCTGCAATAAATTTGCCACTCTAACAACGGCAGGCATTTAGAGCAAGGCGGAAATGTGATAAGTTTAGGGTTTATAACGACTTATCCGCCGCGCCAATTGAGTAAACAGCAATGTCCGTAGAACAATCCGATATTGAAAAGATCGCTATCCTGTCCCGTATCCGGGTGGCAGAAAATGATATTCCCGAAGTGGCCGACCGGATTAACGATATCCTGGCCATGGTCGACAACATGCAGGCAGTGGATACCGCCGATGTTGAGCCTATGGCCAACCCCTTAGATGCGGTGCAACGCCTGCGTGATGATATGGTCACCGAGACCAACCAGCGCGACAGCTTTCAAGCCATTGCCCCGGACGCCGATGAAGGCCTATACCTTGTCCCCAAGGTTATTGAATAACGCCCATCGCAATATTTCCAAAATCCCGAACCCTTGAGATTTGACCCGTAACACACAGGATTTTCCATGCATAACAAAACACTGGCTGAGCTGAGTGAAGGCTTATCCAATAAAACGTTTTCCAGTGAAGAGCTTACCCAGCACTTTTTAGGGCGTATCAAAACACTGGATGCAGATTACAATAGTTTTATCACCGTGACCGAAGAACAGGCCTTGAGTCAGGCCAAAGCCGCCGATGCAAAAATCGCCAGCGGCGATGCCTCAGCATTAACGGGCATCCCTTTAGCTCATAAAGATATTTTCTGTACTGAAGGAGTAAAGACCAGTTGTGGTTCAAAAATGCTGGATAATTTTATTCCGCCTTACAACGCCACCGTGATCGAAAAATTTAATCAGGCCGGTGCCGTTTCCCTGGGCAAAACCAATATGGATGAGTTCGCTATGGGCTCCTCTAATGAATCCAGCTTTTATGGCGCGGTTAAAAATCCCTGGAATACTGACTGCGTACCCGGCGGCTCATCCGGCGGCAGTGCCGCTGCGGTTGCTGCGCAATTAGCGCCAGCCAGTACTGGTACCGATACCGGCGGCTCGATTCGCCAACCCGCTGCTTTATGCGGTATTACAGGGCTAAAACCCACCTATGGCCGTGTTTCCCGCTACGGCATGATTGCCTTTGCCTCCAGCCTTGACCAGGGTGGCCCAATGACACGCAGCGCTGAAGATGCCGCACTGATGCTTAATGTGATGGCGGGCTTCGATGCCAAAGACTCAACCAGTATGGATAAAGCAGTCCCCGACTACACCGCCACACTAAACGATAACTTATCAGGCTTAACCATTGGTTTACCGAAAGAATATTTTGGTGAAGGTTTAACACCCGCTATCGAGCAAGCGGTACAAGCCGCCATTAAAGAATACGAAAAGATGGGCGCGTCGGTAAAAGAAATTTCTTTACCGAATACCCACCTGGCTGTGCCCTGCTATTACGTGATCGCCCCTTCAGAAGCCTCGGCCAATTTATCGCGCTTTGATGGTGTGCGTTATGGTTACCGCTGCGAAAACCCGGAAGATTTACAAGACCTCTACACCCGCACCCGTGAAGAAGGTTTTGGCGAAGAAGTTAAGCGCCGTATTTTGGTAGGCACTTATGCCCTGTCTGCCGGTTTTTACGATGCTTACTACCGCAAGGCGCAACAAATCCGCCGTTTAATTAAAAACGATTTTGTAAAAGCCTTTAACAGCGTTGATGTGATTATGGGCCCAACCGTGCCCAACACAGCCTTTGCGTTAGGTGAAAAGTCTAACGATCCTGTTGCTATGTATTTAGAAGATATCTACACCATCTCCACCAATCTGGCAGGACTGCCCGGTATGTCCATCCCCGCTGGTTTAGTAGATGGTAAACCCGCAGGCTTACAGCTAACCGGCAATTATTTTGCCGAGGCCAAGCTACTTAACGCCGCCCATCAATTTCAACAAGCGACCGACTGGCACCAGCAAATGCCGGCGATCAAGGCGGAGGGCTAAGTTATGGAATGGGAAACCGTCATAGGGCTTGAAGTCCACGTACAATTGGCCACAGCCTCCAAAATATTTTCAGGCTCCAGCACCGCCTTTGGTTCTGAACCCAACACCCAGGCTAATGCGGTTGATTTAGCCATGCCAGGCACATTGCCCGTGTTAAATGAAGGTGCTCTGCGCAATGCTATTATGTTTGGTTTAGGCATTGGTGCCGAGATCAATAAGCGTTCGGTATTCGATCGGAAAAATTATTTCTATCCAGATTCGCCTAAGGGCTACCAAACCACGCAAATGGATTATCCTATTGTTGGTGCTGGCTCAATTGAAATTCAACTGCAAAATGGTGAAAGCAAAAAAATTCGCATTCACCATGCTCACCTTGAAGAAGATGCGGGCAAATCAGTGCACGAAGGTTTGCAGAACAATTCAGGAATCGATTTAAACCGAGCGGGTACACCGCTGATCGAAATCGTTTCCGAGCCAGATATGCGCAGTTCAGAAGAAGCCGTTGAATTCGCTAGAAAACTCCATGGTATTGTAACCTCCCTGGGTATATCCGATGGCGATATGTCGCAGGGCTCTATGCGCTTTGATGTAAATATTTCTGTGCGCTTAAAAGGCGAAGAGGAATTGGGTACTCGGACGGAAACCAAAAACCTGAACTCTTTTAAGTTTATGGAAGAGGCCATTGCACTAGAGGTAGAACGTCAAATCGATATTCTGGAAGACGGCGGCAGCATTACCCAGGAAACCCGCCTCTACAATAGCGAAAACAAAACCGCCAAAGCGATGCGCAGTAAAGAAGAAGCCAATGACTATCGCTACTTCCCCTGCCCTGATCTACTACCGGTTGAAATTGATGATGATTATATTCAAGCACTGAAAGATACATTGCCTGAACTACCGGATGCTCGCCAGGCACGCTTCGTTGAAAGCTATAATCTGTCCAGCTATGACGCCGGCATTTTAAGTGGCGATGCCACTATGGCCAGCTTTTTTGAAGAAACAGCCGCTGCCTGTGACGACGCCAAATTAGCCGCCAACTGGTTGATGGGTGATGTTTCAGCAAAACTTAATAACGATGAACTGACTATTAAGCAATGCCCTATAGCTGCAGCTCAATTAGGGCAGTTAATTGCACGCATTAAAGACAACACCATCTCCGGTAAAATCGCCAAGCAGGTTTTTGAAGCTATGTGGGCCGGTGAAGGTGATGCTGATACGGTAATCGAAGCCAAGGGCTTAAAGCAGGTTTCCGATACCGGAGCACTGGAAGCTATGGTTGACGAGGTGATTGCCAATAACCCAGAGCAGGTGGAAAACTTCCGCAATGCCGATGAGGGCAAACGCAAAAAAATGACCGGCTTTTTTGTTGGGCAAATTATGAAAGCCTCTAAAGGCCAGGCCAACCCGGGCATGGTTAACAAAATTCTTATGGCCAAGTTAAACGGCTGACAACACAATTTTCAAAACAGGTAGAGATTTATGTCACTGAAGAAAGATAAAGAAAAGGTTCTGGATGAAGTTTGGACAGAAGAGCGCGTTAAAGATTTTCTGGACGTTAAACCCGCCGAAGATATTGAAGCGGACTTTCATGTTTTATTAAAAGCGTATCAATCTATGCGCCTGGAAAACTTTGCAGAGTTTGTTGGCTTTTTTACTGCGCAGGATCGCAATATCAACGCCACCAATCCTAAAGGCGAAACGGTACTGTCGATTGTTAAACAGCATCGCGCCTCTGCAGACTATGCCGAAGTACTTAGCGCCAACGGCGCTGCGTAAATAACGGTGGATTGCAATCCACCCTACGACAGCATTGTAGGGTGGATTATAATCCACCAACCCAAACTTCAACCAGCAATGGTTCTACCTCGGCTTAAACGATCTCTATTCTCCTGCTTTTTCCTCTCGCTCTTTCCTAGTAATACATAGGCCGCCCCCAAACCACCATGCTGGGGTCGGGCACTACAAAAGGCCTGCACTTCATCCATATCGGGCAACCATTTATTAACATAGCTTTTTAACAGCGCTTCGTCCTTTTTACTATGACTGCCCTTGCCATGCACAATAATCAGGGAGCGCAAATCATAGGCCGCCCCTTCTTTAATAAAGTTATAAACCTCAGTACGGGCCTTTTCCACCGTCATACGATGTAAGTCCAGCCGGCCTTCCTGTGGATATTTGCCTTGTTTTAATTTTTTAAATACGCCGTTCTGCACACCGGGGCGTTTAAACTCAAGAGGGTAATAAGGATCTAACAGATCAACAAAGTCGCTGGCGAGGTGATTTTCATCTTTGCCTGATTCCTGGGTGGCCGCCTTGCGCCGCGCTTCCTTTGCCAACTCTGAATCACCACTGCGCTTTAGGGAGACTTTTTTCTCCACCTTGATAGGCTTAACATCACCCATTTCCTGAAGAAAAAGATCATCGTCTTTTTGATCATCTGACATTTTTTTGATACCGGGAATAGTAAGAACACAACCTTACTGGGACAGTGGCGCTAGGTCAATGTGGTGTTATTTACAGAGTGGAACCTTTAGCATCACAGCGGCGTTCGCCTTTCTCAGAAGTATTCAGATCAATTACAAACCAAAGGTAGCAACGTGAAAAAATACCATTGAGCATTAGCAGCACGGATATAACAACAACAAACCATTCGATACCATTCATTTCAGGCTGGCTTATAGCCCAGGATGAAAACAAAACACCCATTAGTAAACGGATAATACGCTCAACGTTTCCCAAATTACGTTCAATCATTGGTTAAGCCTCTGGCAGCTCCTGGCATTAGTTTTTTGATTAATGTGTTTGCTAGTAATTACGCGAAGGGATATTAAATAGATCACTCAGGGGGGGTAATAGGGGGTAGCCGAGAAGGAAGAGGACAAACCAAACTTGCACCCATCCCACAACCAGTGAATAATCCCCGTAAACAGTATCACTGAGACGCCACCATGCCCGAGCTACTAAATATTGAAGCCCTAAAAAACACCGAAGTACACTCACGACCCTACCCCTATTTCATGCTTGAGCAGTCTCTAAACAGCGATAAAGTTGCGCAAGTGATGCAGGACTTCCCGGAAATTACCGGTGGCGGCAGCTATACAATGGAAGACCTGGAGTCAGGCCCAAGCTTTGAAGCCCTGATTGAAGAGCTCAACGGCCCTGAATTTCGTCAGCAAATCACCGATAAACTGGGGCTGGACCTCAACACACTGCCTATGATTGTTACCCTGAGAGGTATTTCCAGGGCAAAGGATGGTCGAGTCCATACCGATTCCGTGTCCAAAATCGCCACTATCCTGATCTACTTTAACGACGATTGGACCGCAGAGACTGGCAAGCTAAGAGTCTTAAACAGCCATGATATGGACGATATGCATGCTGAAGTGGTGCCCAATGCCGGCACCCTGTTCGCCTTTCGAGTCACTGAAAACTGCTGGCATGGCTACCCTCCTTTTGAAGGCAGCCGTCGCTCCATCCAAATTAACTTTGTGGCGGATGAGGCCGCGGTTAAAAAGCACCATAATCGCCATGGCTTTACCGCCAAACTCAAGAAGCTATTTAGTCAGGGCTAAGATCAGGTTATACTTAACGCATCTACAGGGGACTTTCAGTCCCCTTTTTTATAACGGTATAAACGGGCAATGAGTAAACGGGTTTTATTAATCAAGCTGACTTCTATGGGCGACTTAATGCACGCCCTGCCCGCACTTACCGATGCCGCCACTGCCATTCCCGGGATTGAATTCGACTGGGTGGTGGATGAAGCCTTTGCCGAAGTGCCCAGCTGGCACCCCGCCGTCAACCAGATTATCCGCAGCGCCCACCGGCGTTGGAAAAAAGATCTTAGCCAGTCCATTTTTGGCGGGCAGTTAGCCAACTTCTACAGCCAGTTAAATCATGCCGACTATGACGTGATATTAGACGCGCAAAACAATATTAAAAGTGCTGTTATTTCTACCCTGCGCCGCGGCAAAATACATGGCCTCAGCAAAGACAGTATTCGAGAAACACCGGCCCACTGGGCTTACCGCTACCAACATAATGCCGATAAATCCCAACATGCTATCGCCAGACAGCGCTTATTATTTTCTGAAGCTATTGGTTATGACTTGCCGCAAACCGCACCGGATTACGGCATTGACCGCAGCATGATGCAACTGCCAGACATCAAGCTTCCTGAGCGTTTTCTTTTTTTTGTGCATAACGCCAGCTGGACCACCAAGCTATGGCCAGAGTCACACTGGCATAAGCTGATTGAACAAGCAGGGGACGCTGGCTACGAAGTTCTACTACCCTGCGGCAATGATGAAGAACTAGCCAGAGCTCAACGTCTTGCCGAACAACATAGCAATGCAATAGCACTGCCAAAATTATCTCTATCCCATATTGGCGGCATTATGGATAAAGCTGAAGGCGTGGTGACCTGTGATACCGGCCTTTGCCACTTAGCGGGAATGTTAGATCTGCCTTCGGTGAGTTTTTACGGCCCTACCAGCGACCAGCTAGTTGGCGCTACGGGTCTAAATCAGCAGCATATTATAGCCAGCAGTGAAGACTTTAGCTGTGCGCCCTGTTATGGCAGAAGCTGCACTAAAGATGGCGGAGACACGGAGATGTCTGATTGCATGGAATCGTTTTTACCAGAACAGATTTGGACAGCACTAACAGAACTGATTGCTAAGCGCAGTTATTAATTCGGCATGGGTACTGGGCAGTAACAGTAAAAAAATAAACGTAACTTTAACTACATAAGCAAGCACGCTTAAAACCGGCCACGACTTTTCAATACAATATCACCCTGACTATTACGTTTGCCCAACCACGCTATTGATTCAGTCACTTCTGGAGCCAATTCCGGCCTTGCTTGTAAGGTGGCATCAAATTGATAAACGCCATTGACCGGGTTTATGGTTAATAAACCCATCATCCCCAAGCTGGCACTAAAATCATTGATATCAACATGAACCAGATTATCCTGCAGTGTGATCTGCGCCATATAGCTACCTAACGGCATAGCATAATCGCCCCCAAGCCAATCCACATATTCCACATTGAGTACGCCATCAATGGCGAGTAATTGTTTTGGGTTAACAATAATATGATCAAACACAAAAGCGATATCACCTTTGACCAGCATCGGGAACCAAGGCTCTAATAAACTAATCGGTAGGCGACCTTCGACATTGTTAATGCTTATATCGCCTTTCTCATTGGCAACAACAGTCCCTTGTAGACGAAGCTCCGGGGCATTGCTGGTGAGATGAATAATAGGAGTGCGGTCTAGCAGTGACATAGGTTCAAGCTGCCATGACAACACACCTAAGGACACAGCTTCACCATCGATAGTCATTATGGCTTCATTGGCCCGCCCTTCCCAGACGGTGCCCTCAAGCTTAGCCAAAGTGATAGCTGGTGCTTTGGGATCCAGTAATTGACGTTTCTCTAACTCTTCCAATGCCATCGGTACTAGTGAGGCGGGAGCATTGGCAATCGCCAGCACAGCGACGACTAAGAGTAGGACAACGGCAATTAAAATAGCCTTCACCAATTAGCCCCCCTGACGTAAGCGCACAGAAACATTGACTAAACCTGTGGCCGCGCCATTGCTGATGGACAGATCTTTAACTAACACACCGTGGTCATTTTCCAGCGCACCAATCCAGGCGATCACATCATTAAATACCGCATTTTCAAATCGTACTTGTACATCACCCGATGAGGAGGGCTGAAAACGATTCATGGTTAGGCCGCTGGCTTTTACCGTTGTGTCTATCAGGCGAGCAAGGTTTTGTTTAGAACCTGATTTCCCCGCGCCAGATTTTTGCAGTGCGTTATATTCTTTGGCCAGTTCTTTAACCGCTACTAAACTCTCCACCGCCTGCTTATTTTGCTGTTCTAAACGGGTGACCGAGGCAGACATCGGCGCAAGAATCACTACAAATAATAGATAGGCCAAAACCACAAAAGAACCGAACAACAGCATCAACTGTTCCTGGCGACGTAAATTATTAAACCATTGCTGCATCGTCTTAACCTCTCACCCGTAGCCTGGCTCGGGTTTTATCACCCTCGGCGTTGCTGCCGGTTAACTCCGCTTTTAAGCCTAGTTTTTCTAAATTGGCGCGGGCGGTTTCTACATCATTAAAACCCGACGCCAGGATAGTCATGCGAACTTCCGACTGTTTTTCATTGTAGTTTAAGCTTTGCACACTTAAGCCATTCACCGCATTCAATACTGGGCCTATCTGGCTCAGAATAGAAACAAAGCCTTCGCCTGATGTACCTTTCATCGCGCCGACTTTGCGACGTAGTTGTCTTTCTGGATCCATCACTGCACCGCGAGGCACAGCAGTTCGGTAGGCCCGTTCTATTTCAGCACGCAGCTCAAGGTTATTCTTTTCCAGTACAGAAAGCTGGGTATACGATACCGCCACTTGAAAGATAACGGCGGTAGCTAATAGCAACGCGGCCACTTTCCAGGTTTGCCACCATTTTTTCCATGGCAGGCTTGGGGCGTAATCACCCTGAAGTAAATTGATAGTAGTCGCTGTAACTTGTTGTTGGCTTAAACCTGTTGCCATCACTGACCAATAATCCTGATACTGCCAGTCAGCAATACCTCTTAATAGTTCCGGTAGTTGTGCGTTGATGGCTGACTGTTGTTCTTCGTTACAATAAACCGTTAGCCCCTCGGGCAGTTGCTCCGCTTCATCCAGCATTAACTGCAAAGCAAACGGGGCTGCATCCGCTTCCAGAGCAAAACCCTCATAGGCTGCTGAACGCACCAACCAGCGATCACCATCAACGACGATGCTCCAACGTTCACTCTGTAGAGGGATATACAATAACTCTGAAACCAACTGATTAATTTCAACGGTTTCAGGTACGGCATCGATTAAACTCTCGTCCAAAGTATCGCGCTTGATAATGGCCAGAGATACAGAGTTGCCAGCAATATCGCCCAAGGCAATATGCTGCTCTTCAATATCGTCTATGCAATCGTCTTCCAATGAATAGGGAATGGTCTGACGCAGTAATTTACGTTCGTGGCTTTCAAAGGCTACGGTTTTTAATGTGATATTTTCAGCATTAGCTAATAGGGTGACATTGGCGGCTTGCTCGCACTGCGCTTGTAGGCGCTCACCATCACCTACTATTAACTGAGGGGCAGCCGCTGATTTTTTCTGGGCTACCAACCACTCGTAGTTATCAATGCCACACGGTTTTATTACTATTATCGAGTTCACGATTAACGCTTGCCTGTTTTATGGTTATCTATGGTTTAACTTTCATTGTTTGCATTACTGTCCGCATTACTAGCAGGCCCGGCCTCACATTCACCAAACCCTGACTGGCCCCTGGCGATGGTTTTTATCTCGCCACCGGTACTGCGATGTAACACACTGTACAAAGTAAATTCTCTATCTAAAAATAGACTGTCTGTTCTCAGTAAAAAATATTCGCTTTTTACCGTAAAACGACTGGTATCCAGTTTTGAGGCTGGATGCTTACTGGCAAAATCTTCCAGCTTGTCATAACCCGTATTCTGTTGCGTAAGCTCTGCGGTAATATCACCATCGCGCTGCGCTATCAGGGAGTCGGCTTCAGACTCTGATAAAGGCCGGCGCACCCCCGTATCGTTAATAGCACGAAGTACCATAGCTTCAGCGGTATTAACATTAAGCAGTGCACTACCATCTAACGCAATCACATAGGGCTGTAACGCTCTATAGATTTGTGGTGTTATACCTTTTACCCAACGCAATTCAGAGACGCTAGTAAAAGGTCGGTTAGCCGCCTTGTAGGGCACCTCTAAATCCCCATAGTAACCGTTTTCTGCGCCGCCCTCTGGGCGGGTATTACTATCTTTATCTACCCAGTCCGAAACCGCATTGGTGATAGTTTCCGCCTGTGGCTGGTCGATAGTCTCTTCCAGCTTCAAGGCCTGTAACAGGCGGATAAATATTTCCTGGCCAGGGGTAAAACTCGCAGTCCCTTTGCCACTACCCGATAAGCTATTAAGGTTAAAACGCCCCTGCAAATCACACAGGGTTCCCGCTATTGCACCCCACTCCATCGGATATTCAATTGTGTTGTATAACCAGCCCTCGCTGCGATGGTCTTTATCGGGGCTGGCTGTCAAATCAGTTTGTAAAACTTCGCGGGCGATACCTTCTACCCCGGCCATATAAGCGAAGGCCTGTTTACCCAGCAACTGGTTTTCTACCCGTTTCAAGGTCACCAGAAAATCACTTTTGAGCGTGGTGGCCAATAGCGTTACCATCATCAAAACTACTAAGGCAAGGATCAACGCGGCACCTTGCTGCCTGGCTTTAAGGCTGGGCGATACTAAAGACACGTCTCACCTCACCAAAATTTTCCAGCTCAAATTTTATATCCACTGCCAGGGGTAAGTTATCAGGATCATCCCAAATATCGACCCACTCACCGCCCAGCACACTCGAAGATGCACCAGCAGAATTGCCATTTAAAAATGCCAACTCCAGATTAATCACGCCCTTTAATACCAGGGTTCGCTGCTGACCTTCGTACTCTGAATTGCGATCCAATACAGACCAACTTTCACGCCAGAGTTCATCATCTTCCAGCACATAACGCACTCGCTGCAATTCTCCACGGGGCAATTCCCGTGGGTTGTGCCAACCCCTTCGCGTTAAGCTCAAAGGGTAGTCACTTAAAGCGCCGCCGACTAAGGCAGCTTCAACATCGCCATACTCGTTGTTAATCGGCCTTGCCACCGCATTGCGAATATCTCGCTCTAGTATGGTTAAGGGCAACTGGATATCAGCAATTTGCTGAGCCTGCTCCTCATGCCCTTCGGCGGCGATTATCGAGGTACTCAGACCACTGTAGGCTAACATCGCGACAAAGGCGGTGATTAACATCGCCAGCATCACTTCAATTAAAGTAAAACCCGCAGACAATCTGACTAGTATCGCCCGCTTCATAATTTTTTATGAAACCGATCAATTAAACCCGTTACGCTCACCACCGATGACTCCTGATCATCTTGATCGGCATAAACGGACACCACTAGCTGACTAAAATTATCATTCTCGGTTTTTACCGGCTTAATAGTCCAGAACCATTCCTTGCCAGCCATTTCTTCAACACCCGAGCGTTCACGATCGATTAACTGGTTGTTTTTTCTGTTTTCTATATAAATCAGTTCCAGCTGATTTAATGCTACCCAATGGGCAATAGTTTGCTCACGTAAATAGGCGGTATTATTGATGGTGCTCATCATTTGGAACAGCAATGACGAAACGGCGACAGCAACAATCATTAGCGCCACCATCACTTCCACTAAAGTAAAGCCCGACGATTGCGTGCTAATTTTCTTCATCGTCCTCTAACCCCGTAAGCACCTTAATTCGGCCGAGTTCATCCCCTTTAATCTCAACCTGATTATCGGGACTTTGCGCATCATATAACGTCATACTAAAGGCACTGATTTCACCACTGGATAATAACCATAAAGCCGGCAGCAGTGGTTCTTGTTGTTCTTCTTCAGTACCGCTTAACTGCTCGGCTATGCCCTCTTGCTGGTCAAAGACACTGGACTGCTCATTAACCGTCCGCTTTAATAAAATCTCAACTTCTTCTTCAGAGCCTTCCAACTCCAACCTGACACTGATGCCAGGAGAAAATAAAAAATCTACTTCACCGTTGCTGCTGCTGGCTAATTCCCAGTCGCCTTCTTTATTGCGAACTAACCAGCGGTAACCATACTGCTCTAAGTTGTAACCATCATTGTTATCAGCAGGTTGACGGTATATATCCACCCCCCACTGGGTATTGCTAAGAATAGCCTCTTCAGCAATCAAGGCTGAGCTATTGGCGAACTGTTTTGCCTCACTTAGCAAGCGGTAGCTTTCATTACCACCCACGTTAAAATTGGCCAAGCTGAAACCCAAACCAATAATCAGCAGAACGACCAATAGCTCGACTAAGCTAAAGCCCCGTGCTGAAATAATTCTACTCAACTTATTCGCCTTCACCGCCTTTTTTCATCCAACTACCAATATCTGCATTTTGGTCTTCACCACCAGTAACGCCATCGGCACCCAGACTATAAATATCATAATCATCATCGCTGAACTCAGCGGGGCTTAGGTATAAATAAGCACGCCCCCATGGGTCAAGCGGTAGATTTTTTAAGTAGCCGCCTTTTTTCCAATTATTGGGAACGGGGTCGATAGTGGGTTTTTCCACTAAGGCTTCCAGACCCTGCTCACTGGTTGGGTAGCTAAAGTTATTTAGACGGTACATACTTAAAGACGTATCAATCGCGCTAAAATCTGCCTTTACCTTTTGTACCCGGGCATCATCGGCCTGGTCCAATACGTTGGGTGCTACGATACTGACTAGTAAACCAATAATGACCAATACCACCATTATTTCGATCAAACTAAAACCGGACTGCTTCTTCATCATTTTTTCCTATTAACTTGCTACATTTGGCTTTTTTAAAACTAAGCCACTAAATTATTCATTTGGATAATGGGCATCAAAATAGAAAACACAATCGTGCATACCACTGCGGCCATTACCAAAATCATCATGGGTTCAAACACGCCCATTAAATTATCCAAGCTCATATCCAGTTCACGTTGCTGGGTCAGCGCTGATCGTGCCAGCATATTCTCCAGCTCGCCACTGGCCTCACCGCTGGCGACCATATGCACCATCATAGGCGGAAAAACCTCCGCCTGATCCAATGCCCGATGCAAACTTCCACCCTCCTGTACAGTAATAGCAACCTCTTTGCTCGCTTCTCGCAAACGCAGATTGGTTAAGACTTCTCCCGCTATTCGCAGACCATCTAACAACGGCACGCCACTGGACGTTAAAATGCTTAGGGTAGAAGCAAAGCGAGCGGTATCCATGGCAACGACAAAGCCGGAGATAAACGGCAGTTTCAGCACAATACGATGCCAGACCTTGCGACGTTCAGGGCTTTTTAATAATTGCCGCCAACCGACTATGACAACAATCAGTCCGACAATCAGTGTCCACCATTTCTCAGAAAAGAATTCACTGGTGGCGATTACTATTTTAGTTAAAGCAGGCAATTCCTGTTTGGTATGGTTAAACATGCTGACCAAATCAGGGACGACAAAAATCATTAATACACCGATAACCGCTACCGAGAGCAGCGTTAAAATAATCGGGTAAATCATCGCGCCTTTTAATTTTTGCGCAGTATGCTGACTGTTTTCGGTGTAATCGGCTAACTGCTCTAATACCGTACCTAAAAACCCAGCCGTCTCACCAGCCTTAACCATGGAGCAATACATTTCGTTAAAAATTTGCGGAAAGTCGCCCAAGGCATAGGCCAGACTATGCCCTTCTAATACTCGGGCGCGTACTTGTAACATTAAACTTTTGATTCGCGGCTTTCTGGCTTGCTGGGCTGTTGCGGTCAGTACTTCATCCAACGGCATATTGGATTGCACCAGGGTCGCCATTTGTCGTGTGATTAAACACAGGTCAGCCTGACTGATGCGAGGTTTAAATAAACCTTCTAAATTAAAACCCGAGCGAGGCTTGGCAATTTTTTCTGCGGATTCGGTAACGGCGACAGGTTTTAATTGCTGCAGGCGTAGCTGGCTTCTGACCTGACGCTCTGAGTCACCCTCAATAACGCCTTTGACCATTTTGCCATTGCTATCAAATGCTTTATAGCTAAATGCCGACATGGTGAGCCCTAGGCTGCGGTTACCCGCAACACCTCTTCAACGGTTGTTTCACCGGCCAATACCCGGCGGCGGCCATCATCCAATATTCCCCCGGCGCGTTTGCGGGCTTCGGTTAGCATTTCCTGTTCGCCGACACCTTCATGGATCATGACCCGTAAGTCATCATCAATCTCTATCATTTCGTAAATGCCAGTACGGCCTTTATAACCACTCTGATTACAATGGTCACAACCGACGGCACGATAAATGGTGACCTCTTCGGTGCTGCCGGACATACCCAACAGAGCCAATTCACCTTCACTGGCCCCATGCTCTTCTTTACAGTGATCGCACAAAACCCTGACCAAACGCTGGGCTAACACACCGATAATACTTGAGGATAATAAGAAAGGCTCAACACCCATATCCTGCAAACGCGTTATGGCACCAACAGCCGTATTGGTGTGCAAGGTAGATAAAACCAGGTGACCGGTTAAACTCGCCTGCACGGCAATTTCTGCTGTTTCGGTATCGCGAATCTCACCGACCATGACTACATCGGGATCCTGCCGCAGGATTGCCCGCAGGCCTCTGGCAAAGGTCATATCTACTTTGGAATTGACTTGTGTCTGGCCAATGCCCGGCAATAAATATTCCACTGGGTCTTCGATGGTTAGAATATTGCGACTGCTTTGGTTTATATGGGTTAAGCCAGCGTAAAGTGTTGTGGTTTTACCGGAACCTGTTGGGCCCGTCACCAAAATAATACCGTGAGGGGTATGCAATGCCTTAGTATAAGCCTCGTGTACCTGTTGATTCATTTGCAACTGGTCGAGATGCAACTGCCCGGCTTGCTTATCTAACAGGCGCAGTACAACGCGCTCACCATGGGCGGAAGGAATGGTTGATACACGAATATCGACGGCATGCCCCGCCAGGCGAATGGAGATACGGCCATCTTGCGGCACACGTTTTTCGGCGATATCTAATTTAGCCATCACTTTTAAACGTGACACCAACAGCGGAGCTAGCATTCGTTTTGGTGACAGTACTTCCGTTAAAATACCATCGATACGAAAACGTACTGTTAGTTTATCTTCAAAGGTTTCAATATGAATATCAGAAGCCTGCTCTCGCACCGCCTGTGATAGCACCGCATTAATAAGACGAATAACCGGTGCATCATCATCGGCATCCATCAAGTCGGCAGTATCGGGAATTTCATCGGCCAGGCGAGTCAGGTCAATATCCGACCCCATATCTTCGGCCACTTGCACGGCTTCGTTATTATCTTTTTGATAGGCTTGGGTTAGTCGTTGTTGAAAAGCGCCTTCGGAGAGTTCGGTGCTAGTAAATGACTGGCCTAGTGAGCGACGCAGTTCAAGTAAGGTAGCAACCTTTAGACCCGGTCGATAAAAAATATGCGGCTGCTCATTATCGTACTGCAACAACACGCCATGGGCCTGGGCAAAGGTAAACGGCAACCGCTCAACTCTTGCATCGGTCTCGGCCAGGTCTTCATTTTGAATAATAGTCTCAGCATTATCCATTACGCGCACCCTTGCTAACAGAAGCCATTAATCTCATTGCTCTGCTGCCTCGATTTTTTTCTCCTCTGCCGCTCGCTTGTCCTGAATGTCCTGCAACTCTTCCAACTCTTCACGCCACTGTGGTAACAATGGCAAGGACTCATCATCAATCAGGTTTATACCTTCTTCAATTTCTCTCAACTGCTGAGAGCGGATCAGTCCATATTTTTGCCCTGTTACATCATCCATTATTCGTTTATCACGCACGATAGTAGGACGGATAAAGATCAACAAGTGTTTTTTGCCAACGCGGGTTGAAGTACTTCTAAACAGAGCGCCAATAACAGGCAGATCACCTAACAAAGGGACTTTCTGAACTTGCTCAGTAACATCATCTTCAATCAAACCACCGAGAACAATAATCTGGCCATCATCTGCCAATACCTTGGTATCGATCTTTCTTTCACTGGTGATAACGTTGCTGTTTAGTGTTGCGCTGCCTTCGATAACGTTGGACACCTCCTGGGAGATTGCCAATACCAGTGAGTCCCCTTCATTAATCTGCGGGGTAATTTTCAAGGTAATACCTACATTCTCACGCTCCACAGTTTGGAACGGGCTGTTGGGGTTAGAGGAGACACCGGTCGAGGTATATGAACCGGTAACAAAAGGAATATTCTCACCCACGGTAATGGATGCCTCTTCATTGTCCAGTGTTAACAGTGAAGGTGTGGATAAAATATTGGCTTCACGATTACCCTGTAATGCATTAATGACTACATTAAAACTTAGATCATCATCTAACTGTCCTATACCCAAAACCTGGCCAGCTGCACCACCTAACACTTGTGCAATACTTGCACGGGAATCAACGGGGTCACCGTTCTCGTCTGTTTCAAAAGCAGCGGCGGCTATAGCGCCACCCAAACCCTGGTTACCGGATGAACCATAGGAACCGCTATCGTTAAGAAATAACCACTCGATACCCAGATCGCGACCATCGTCATCGGTCATTTCTACAATAATGGCTTCTACTAATACCTGCGCCCGGCGAATATCCAAACGCTGAACCACCGATAATAGCGACTGCATGATGTCAGCTTCTGCCGTGACAATCAGTGAGTTGGTGCCTTCATCCGCCTCAATGGTTGCGGTGGCTTTTTTATTGCCCTTGGCTTTATCGTTTTGCTGATTCATTCGCTCCATATTCTGCACAACCTTGGTTAACACGCCGGCAAGGTCCTTTGCCACCGCGTATTCAAGGTAAACAACTTTTACATTGCCGCTTTGTGCCAGCGGAGTATCAAGGTACTGAATTAACGATTTAACGCGCTGACGCTCCAGCTCATCGCCCGTTACCAGAACGCTATTGGTGCGCTTATCTGCCACCAAGATTAATTTTTTAGTTTCAGCCTGCCCTTTTGCCGATGCCGATTTTTTTAACTGCTCTAACATTCTTACTACTTCTTCGGCGGAAGCATGTTCAAGCGGCACAATATCGGTTTTTTGCACGGCGGACAGATCAATACTGCTGATCACTTTTTTGATGCGGTTAATATTGGCTGCAGTATCAGAAATGATAATGGCATTACTGGGTGTATAAGCGGCCATATGAGCTTGCTGTGGTGCTAGCGGGCGAAGCACCGGAATTAACTTTGCCGCTGAAATATTTTGTAATTGGATAACCTGAGTAACAATACCGCTGCTGGTTTTTAGGTATTCACCGGTTTTAACTTCTACTGGCGCTGTTCTGGCGCTTTTGGCGGGGATGATACGCGTAACGTTGCCGGACTCTACTGCAGCAAAACCCTGTACTTCAAGAATCGATAAAAACAATTCATACAGCTCTTCACTGGTAACTGGCTTGGCGGAAATAACCTGAACCTTACCTTTGACCTTGGGGTCGATAATTATGGTTTTTTTCGATGCTTTGGCAACAAAACGAATTAATTCCTGGATATCGGTCTCTTTAAAGTTAACCGTCCAGGTTTGCCCCTCTTGGGCTGCAGCATCAGTCGCCGTTTGTGCGGTGGCTATGGGGCTGATGCCCACCAATAGTGCCAGCATTGCCGCCTTCAATCCCCGTTGAAATAAAACCATAAAACCTATACCTAATTATTAAATTTATACTGCCATTCCCAAAAAAAACTCTCGTCATTCCAAAAAAAAACTCTCGTCATTCCCGCGAAGGCGGGAATCCAGCCTGCATGCTTATGCTGTTATTTCCGCGAAGGCGGAAATCTACAGCACTGGATTCCCGCCTTCGCGGGAATGACGATAGTCATTTTCGTCGAAGCCTGCCCTCGAGTGCATTTGTCGGGGGCGGGGATGACGTTGTTTTGTGGCACTGTTCTTTTTTATTCACCCAAAGACACCAACACTTCAACCGGGGCGCCATTGCGATCCACAGTAAAGCTTGCTTCTGATGCCGTGCGCATCAGCTTATAAATCTCCAATGCCTTGGAAGGTTCATCTAATTCAATGCCATTGATACTGGTAACAATGTCGTTAGTTTTAAAACCTAATTGGGTAAACTGCTGCCTGTCACGGCCAGGACTGACTCGGTACCCCAACATCTGGCCATCTTTTTGTGCGGGTGATATCCGCAACACTTGTGCCAGGGAACTTGGGTTTTTATAGAGGCGATCGCGATACCCCTTAGCAAGATTGGTCGCATCTGCATTGCCGCGCTTATCGGTCACCGCTGTTGTGTTTGATTGAGGGGGGGATACTGCCTGCCTGGGGCCAGAGGCTTTCTTTTCGTCGTCGTATAGCCATAGGGATTCATAACGACCGCTGTTATCCAGGATCACATGATCTGTCATCACCCGGGCCAGGGTGACATTATTACCCGCTGGCAATTTGTCGCCAATATAATATTGATCCTGTTTATTTTGGTAGACGATAACCGCCAGCGATTCATCATCATCGGGGGTATGGACAATACCCTCCAGGCTCAATTTCAATTTGGTCTTAGTGGCATTTAAGGCCGCGTTATCAGCAACTACCGCTGTCTCAGTCTGAAGTACCGGTACTGCACCGACAGCACCAAACAGGTTAATAGATTGCAGTTGGGCAATATCTGTTTTACTAGCGGCTTGGGTTTGGGTAGCCGAAGTGGTATCTGTAGTGGTATCTGTAGCGGCAGGTGTAGCGGCAGGAACAGCATCATCGCTAATAAAGACACTCGCCAGCTGGGCCAGGGCAATTAACAGCCAAACAATAAGCGCACCGCTGACTGCCTTATTTATAGATTGCACAGGCAGGGCTTTCGCCACATCGATCAGCTGTTGCCCAATCTGTGCAACCCGTGCTGTTACCTGCTCCGCAGTCAATCTATCACCTCATATTTTTATCATTAATAGCGCATTATATGGGGCATACAAGGTGATAGGAACCCTAATAATAAGATCAATACGCCCTAAGTCTGTGGCATATTCACAACTCACTGGAAAACTGCGGCTCATGGCCTAGAATTGTTCCTACCCCTAGCAAAAAGTGCTCTGCCCAAATCACCAACGGAGAACCACAGTATCACGGTAACATGACTGTAATATGACGCTGGGGCAGCACTGTAAAGTGCACTTTAAAGCTAGTACACACACCGGAAAAGCCTAGGAAAACTTGCTATAAACAGCTTAAAAAACAATGACTAACCGATTTTTCTTTAACAGACGTACCGGCCTTGATCGCCGTCAGGGCAAAGAGCAACGTCAAAACCCAAGACTGGACCTCAGCCATAAGCGCAGAAGGAAGTCTGATGAGCGACGGGATTTGGAGCGTTCAGATGCTGGGGACTTTTATGCGTCGAATAATTATTTTAGCCGGGGCAGCCTAAGCAGCCCCGACAAGCACTAATCTCTATTAGCCACCCACCAAACTAATCATCACACCCGCAGCAACCGCAGAGCCAATAACCCCAGCCACATTGGGCCCCATAGCATGCATCAGCAGGAAGTTTTGCGGATTGGCGTCCAACCCTACTTTGTTGGATACCCGTGCGGCCATTGGCACCGCAGAAACACCGGCAGAGCCAATCAAAGGATTGATAGGCGTACTGGAAAAACGGTTCATCAATTTTGCCATCAATACGCCACAGGCCGTACCAATACCAAAGGCCACCATACCTAGCAGCAAAATACCCAGGGTATTAAAGTCCAGGAATTTATCTGAACTCAATTTAGAGCCCACCGACAGACCCAGGAAGATAGTGGTGATATTGATCAGTGCATTCTGGGTGGTATCACTTAGGCGGTCTACCACACCACATTCACGCATCAGGTTACCCAGACAAAACATTCCCAATAATGGCGCTGCAGAAGGTAATACCAGGGCCACCAGAATCAGCAGAACCAAGGGAAAGCAAATCTTTTCAGCCTTGGAAATAGGCCTTAATTGCACCATTTCAATCTTGCGTTCTTCTTCGGTAGTCAACGCCTTCATAATGGGTGGCTGGATCATGGGCACCAGCGCCATATAGGAATAGGCCGCCACCGCAATGGCACCCAGCAGATCAGGGGCCAACAAGCTGGCCACATAGATAGCCGTTGGACCATCAGCACCACCGATAATACCGATAGCCGCAGCATCAGCGAGGGAGAAATCCATCAGGCCAAGGGCCGTTAAACCCACCGCACCCAGTACGGTAGCGAAGATGCCAAATTGCGCTGCAGCACCTAGCAGCAAGGTTTTAGGGTTGGCGAGCAATGGACCAAAGTCTGTCATTGAACCCACCCCCATAAAGATAATCAACGGGGCAACACCGCTGGCAATCGCCACGGTATAGAAGTTGTAGAGCATGCCATTGCTAAAGCCCAAATCGGCAGCGGTTTGCACGGCTAACACATGCATACTGGCACTGGAGGCTTCATAGGCGTTGAAGATATCTTTACCGGTTTCCCAGCTGGCCAACTGCAAAGCCGTTGCCATGGCTTGCAACACCTCAGGGTTAGCAGAATACAGTGCATTCTCGACACCGGAAAAGGCCAGGCCAGCACCGGGGATGTTGGCCAGGATACCACCAAAGCCAATAGGTACTAGTAATAAAGGTTCAAAGCCACGCTTGATCGCGAGATATAACAGCAGCAAGCCCACCAGAATCATCACAAACTGGCCGGGAGCTATTTGATAGATGCCCGAGTCGTACCAAAGGGATAATAACTTTTCCATAGGTTGATAATCCCAATTACGCGATGCTTAACAACACGTCGCCAACGGCGACTGAATCACCCTCTTTGACACTAACACTAACCACGGCACCTGAAGTGGCCGCACGGACTTCGGTTTCCATTTTCATGGCTTCCAGAATAATAATCACATCACCTTGTTGCACATGTTCGCCAACGGCGACATTGACCTTAAAGATATTACCGGCCAACGGAGCAACAACGGGGTCGCCAGCACCGGCAGGCGCAGCGGGTACAGCAACAGCTGGAGCGGCAGCGGCGGCAATATTAGAAATATCACCACCTTCAGCGACCTGAACCACATAACTCTGGCCACCCACTGCAACGGTATACACTTCTGCATCACCCGGAGTAGCAGCGGCAGCCGCCGCAGCTGGAGCCACTTCTTCACCGGTAGGCACGGGTTCAAAGGCATCTGGATTGCCGCGGTTTTGTAAAAATTTCAGGCCAATTTCAGGGAATAAGGCGTAGGTCAGCACGTCGTCGATTTCATTCCCGCCAGCGGCCAGCTTAATGCCCTTCTCTTTAGCGATACCCTGCAGATCACCGGTCAGCTTATCAACTTCCGCTTCAATTAAATCCGCAGGGCGACAAGTAATAGCCTCTGCACCGTCTAATACACGGGCTTGTAGTTCAGCATTCACTGGCGCTGGTGTTGAACCATATTCGCCCTTTAATACACCTGCTGTTTCTTTGGAGATAGACTTATAACGCTCGCCAAACATCACATTCATCACGGCCTGGGTACCAACAATTTGCGACGTTGGCGTTACCAGTGCGATATAACCCAGGTCTTTACGGACTTTAGGAATTTCAGCCAGTACATCATCTAACTTATCGGCAGCGCCCTGGTCTTTTAGCTGGCTTTCCATATTGGTCAGCATGCCACCGGGCACCTGTGCCACCAGAATACGGGAGTCTACCCCCTTTAAAGACCCTTCAAATTTGGCGTATTTCTTTCGCACTTCACGAAAGTAAGCGGCAATTTCTTCCAGCAGGGTAATATCCAAACCCGTATCGCGATCAGTACCCTCCAGCATGGCCACTACGGATTCGGTGGGCGAGTGACCATAGGTCATACTCATGGAAGAAATAGAGGTATCGACATTATCAATACCCGCTTCAATCGCTTTTAATGCCGTGGCTGTGGATAAGCCTGTAGTGGCATGGCACTGCATATGAATAGGGATATCCAGTTCTTTTTTCAGGCGACCAACCAATTCATAGGCCACATAGGGCTTTAACAAACCCGCCATATCTTTAATGGCAATCGAGTCGGCACCCATGGACTCAATCTGTTTGGCTAAATTCACCCATAGATCTATATCGTGAACAGGGCTCAGGGTATAGGAGATAGTACCCTGGGCATGCTTGCCCACTTTACGCACCGCCTTAATCGCCGTCTCAAGATTGCGCGGGTCATTCATCGCATCAAAGACCCGAAATACATCAACACCGTTTACCGCTGCACGCTCTACAAAGCGCTCTACAACATCGTCGGCATAGTGACGGTAACCCAAAATATTCTGGCCGCGGAATAACATCTGCTGCGGCGTATTGGGCATCGCCTTCTTTAGTTCGCGAATACGCTCCCAGGGGTCTTCACCCAAATAGCGAATACAGGCATCAAAGGTGGCGCCACCCCAGGATTCCAGCGACCAGAAACCGACCTGGTCCAGCTTTTCAGCAATGGGTAGCATATCGTCCAAACGCAGACGGGTTGCAAACAGGGATTGATGCGCGTCGCGAAGGACAACGTCGGTAATACCCAGGGGCTTTTTGATGTCACTCATGGCCATAAACCTTTAGTGTGGAAATTAGTACTTGGGATTGATGTTTGATGCTTGATGCGCAATACAACGTTTACTTATTGCGAGAACGATACTTATGGATAGCGGCACTGATTATGGCCACTAGCTGGTCATCGTTGGCCACGGCAGCGGGCTTGCCTGCTGGTGCCGTTGGCTCTGGTTTGGCGAAGCGCTGCAACAAAGCAGACATTAAAGTAGTGGTAGCAATCAACAGTACTAAAAAGGTAAATACCGTGCCCATACCATAAAGCATTAGCTCAATGCCTTGCTGCATTAAGTTGTCCTCCATTGCCCACCCCTGTCTCTGTCTTTAATCCGTTTTTAATAAGTAATAAAGGCCACAACTACCGGTAAATGTGGCCAAAATGGACGATTAATTTACAGGGTATCCTGCCTTTAGGCAATAAGAAACATTATGATTATGCCGCCTCACACACAAGCCTTCGCTAAAAGCTCGCAGATACGTATAATCCTGCGGCCGCCCTGATTAGAGGGTCTAAAACTTAAAAGTCTCAGCTATGCGAATTATGTTAGCCCCCATGGAAGGCGTCGTTGATCACACCATGCGCACCATGTTGACAGCAGTCGGTGGCATTGACCGCTGCGTCACCGAATTTGTTCGGGTTACCACCGCCCGCCTCCCCACGCGTACTTTTTATCGTTACTGCCCAGAGCTACATAATGATGGCCTAACCCCAAGCGGTGTGCCGGTTTATATACAACTGTTAGGTGGCCAGCCTGAGCCTATGGCTATCAATGCAGAACGAGCAGCGGCATTAGGTGCACCCGGTATTGATATCAACTTCGGCTGTCCCGCCAAGCAAGTTAATCGCAGTGACGGGGGCTCGGTACTACTGAAAGAACCAGACCGGGTCTATAAGATTATTGATGCGGTTAGAAAAGCAGTGCCCGATGAAATTCCTGTAACTGCGAAAATCCGGCTGGGATTTGAAGACCGAAGTTTATTGGGCGATGTTAGCCAGGCAGTTTTTGCCGCCAATGCCAGTGAGCTAACGATTCATGCGCGCACTAAAGAAGACGGTTATAAACCTCCAGCTTATTGGGATGCGATTGCCGATATTAATGCCAATAGCCCTATTCCCATTATCGCCAACGGTGAAATTTGGTCGGTTAAGGATTATCACCAGTGCATTAAGGAAAGTAGTTGCGCCGATATTATGCTGGGGCGCGGTATTTTGGCTTGCCCGGATTTAGCGCGGCAGATTAATGCAGAACAGTTGCAGCAAAACACTACGGTGATGCAGTGGCCAGATATTGTTGAGCTGTTAGCGCAGTTTTGTGTGGTAACGGAAGAGGAGTATGAACCTAAGTATGTCGGCAACCGAGTAAAACAATGGCTGGGATATTTGCGGCGGCAGTATCCTATGGCTGAGGTTTTGTTTGAAGAGGTTAAGCGGCTGAAATGGCCTGAAGAGATTGCTGAAGGAATTAACAGGCATAAGACTCCTGTCATTCCCACATAACCGTCATTCCCGCGAAGGCGGGAATCCAGCACTGGTTATTTCCGCATTGGCGGAAATAACAGCATGCAGTCTGGGTTCCCGCCTTCGCGGGAATGACGATCGTACGGGAATGACTAGCCTTTTCTTTCTCCATCACCCTGTGCCAAACCAGCCCCCAGAGCTTTGCCGGAAAAAGTATCGTCTGGCGTTGGCGCAGGCTTTACCGGTTTCTCAATCAGGCCCAGAAACATACCAACTTTATTCACGACAGCTTTTAATAAACCCCAAACTTTCGGCATTAGCCAAATCACCACAGCAATAAAAACAAGCAATAAAATTAAAAATAGAACGGGGTGATTTAAAGCCGCCCACAATCCACCAATCACCAAAATATCTTCTGAGAAAGACGCCGCCCAATTACTGACAGGTTCGGGTGACGTATTAATTAATAGACGAGTACCGGCTTTAGTGAAATGGGAAGTGGCTGCTAAAGAGCCTCCCATAATACCGGCGGCTATTTCCATCGCCGGAGAAACCTCGCCGACAGCGCCAGCCGCCAATAGTGCCCCGGCGGGAATACGAATAAAGGTATGAATGGTGTCCCAGCCGGTATCAACACCGGGGGTTTTATCGGCAAAGAACTCCACCGCATACATAATACCAGCCGCACCTACGACCATAGGGTCTTGCAGAATTTGTAACTCGGCGGGCAGGTCAATATTACCTGTGGCACCACCAATACCCAGCACAAGTAATGCCGCATAGAGGTTAATACCACTGGCCCAGGAAGCTCCCATAGTCAGTGCCAAAGTGGCTAATAATGTCTCGTACGTTTCCATCATTGAACTCCGCTTGTTTCCACTATTACCTTTATCCTACCAAGGCTTTAGTGAATACTCACTGAATAATCTGGTTTAGTGGTATAGACCCCAACGGAAAATGTGGTTTGGGCTTCTAAGCATTTGATTGGGAAGAGTATTTACCCTAGGCAGACTGTCATAAAAAATTCACAAATGATTAACTGAGAGCTGCTGGGTATCTCTGGGGCTCTCACCTACTATTATCCAGTGGGTATTCAGTATTCCGGAAAAAAATAACAATTCTAACGCCTGGGTATTCCATTCAATTTTAAGTATTAAATCATTAGGGCGTCCTGTATGAAAAAACGTATTCCATTTCCACCTTTGAAAAAATTCCCTGTCATCCATTCGCTGACAGTTGCCAGCCTTTTTTCCACACTGGTGTTAGCCACCGTCGCGCAGGCAGCAGAACCCGATACTATTTTCCAGGATTGTTTACTGGAAGGAAAAGTTGTCGCCGATAAAGCCAGCAATGGCAGCAATGTGGTTCGTATTGATTTCTATAAGGCACAGCTCTATAAGCCAGAGTCCCGTTGCATTATTGATGGCACCCTGGAATTTAAGCAGCCTAAAGGGTCCTTGATTGAGAATCTTTCTGAAGGTTCTGTGGTGCAGTACCACTATAGTAAAACCCATGATGGGAAAACCAGTTGGCAGTTAGTGGGTGCCTTTATTTAAAAGCGTTTTACCGATAAAAAAATACCCGGTCTTTACCGGGTATTTTTTTGCCTGCCAATTTCAAGCTAGCCAATCCCGTCATTCCCGCCCCCGACAAATCCACTCGAGGGCAGGCTTCGACGAAAATGACTATCGTCATTCCCGCGAAGGCGGGAATCCAGTGCTGTAGATTTCCGCCATGGCGGAAATAACAGCATAAACATGCAGTCTGGATTCCCGCCTGCGCGGGAATGACATAGTTTTTTTGCCACTATAAAACTGATGCAATGGCGCACCGTCAGCTAGCAACTGAACCTCATATTCACCGGTAACAAGATCAAACGTTACAACACCACTGGCCGGTACTGATTCAGTTTTACCGTCAACAATAATGGAATAGCTGCGATTATCTTCCTGCGATAGATTAGTCTGAATGGCCAACTCATTGGCGGCGTGGGCTGCAAACCCTGTAGTTAGTACCGCTATACTGGCCAATCTGGTGAAAAACAACTTTTTCATTAAAACCCCTATTATTCCGTACTTGGCATTATCAATAGCACTAACACGTCGTAACCTGGCTGTAATCAAACCCGTACCCAGTTCGGTTAGCTGAATACCATCATCACCATTACCAGAGGGGCCACCACAAAAAATGAAAGTTACAAGCCGGTGATAGTTCTATGTAATTTTTATGGCAACTGCAAGGGAATGATTTCGAAGTGGCGCACTACCAGTTCCTGCTGGTTATCTGCCCCCGTACGAATAGCTACTGCCATACGATGAGTATCGTTAGGGTGAAATAATTGAAAGCGCCAGGCAGCGGCATCTTGTGGTATTTTTTCTGAAAAACTAATTGAAATAGTATCAGCAATCTCAAAACTGAAATTACCTAAACCCAGACTAATACCGCGACCATCAGCTTTCATATAAGCTTCTTTTAAAGTCCAGTAATCAAAAAAACGATCTTGCTGTTGGTCAGCAGGCAAAGAAAATAACTGATTTAATTCCGGCTTGGAGAAATAGCGATCAGCAATCGCCAACACATCATTGTCACGTTCGATATTCTCAATATCCAGACCTATGTCGTGACACCGTGTTACAACACAGGCAACCATATGAGAAGTATGGCTAAGATTAAAACGTAGCTTGATACCCGGGTTACTCACTTCAGGCTTACCATGCTCACCTTGGGTAAATGACCAATCGGCAGGGTCAATATCGGCGTAGCGCGATAGTACCGTTCTGGCCAGGGCCCGGGTAATTTTGTCAGCGGCGCGCAGATGCTCAAATCGATAGCGTCCATTGCGCTCTATTTCCTGATCCGACATCAACTCGAGATAGGATGGCAATAAGGCCGAGCTTACCTGGCTAATATCTGTACACCAAATATGAACCTCGCTATCTTCTAAGGTTAATAGTTCTGCCAAGCCTTTACTCCAAAATTATCGGGCCAGAGGGTCATTGAAGACCATAACCATACTATAAGTACATACTATAAACACACACTATAAATACTTCGGCAAACATAGATATTTTGAACCAGCACCTATTGCTCACCGATGGTTATCCGTTATTATTGCTTTACATACTATCCGGGTATTGTTTTGACCGTGACTGCATCCATAAAACGCATCGGCTTGATCTGCACCTTATTGATCCTGGCCGCTTGCCAATCCTTGATAACACCGCATACTGAAACTGTTATAGCTGACACCCGTTGTGAGTGTGCAGACCTGGTCGTTCGGCAACCCGATGAGACCATTGCAAAAACACCTGTTTGCCCCGCTGCGGCTACCGCCTCGAGAACGCCAACAGCGGGAGCCTCCAAAGCGAAAATTATCAATGATTTATTAGTGATTGGCCGAGTGGAGAATGTCACCCTGCTACCCGGCAATACCCGCTTAAAAGCAAGAATCGATACGGGTGCCGGCTTAACATCACTCAATGCACAGGCATTGGTGTTTTTTGAAAGAGATGGTGCCTCATGGGTTCGGTTTTCGGTACCTACAGAGGTTGCGGGTAAAGTGGTTACCCTGGAAAAACCGGTGAAGCGCTATGTTAATATCAAACAGCATTCTGGTGAATCTCAACGTCGGCCCATTGTTGAAATCAGTTTAAAGCTTGGCGCTATAGAAGAGCCAACAGATGCCTCATTAGCAGACCGCAGCGCATACCTTTACCCGCTTTTAGTAGGCAGGAATTTTTTACGTGACCGAGCTATGGTCGATGTCAGTACCAAGTTCACCATTCCCTCCCGTCAGCGCTAAGGCTTATTATGTCCCCCAGAGCCCAGGTTTATTGTTTAGGTTTGTTTTTTATTCTGCTGGGGGCTGGGCTAGTAGCCTATAAAAGCCAGGTGCTTAGTCTGCCGATTACCCCCGGTGAATACCAAACTGTATGGACGATTGAGGCCAAGGTGGAATTTACTGCCAGGGGTGATGCGGTCAAAGCTTCTATGGCCCTCCCCAAAAGCCAGGCCAATATGGAAATTCTTGATGAAATATTCAGTTCCTCTGGTTACGGCTTTACCGTAGAAAATACTGACGGCCATGGTCGAGCTACCTGGACCAAGCGCCGTGCCAACGGCAAGCAAACTCTCTACTATAAACTCGATGTCTATCAAACCGAAGACAACAGCACTCTGGAACCGTTAGAGCTCTCCACGACGATAGAACGACCAGACTGGTCTGGCACCCGACGGGCCTCACTGCGCGAGGCCGCCGCTAATATTATTGCTGAAAGCTGGCAAAAATCCTCAGACAACGAAAGCTTTGTCGGACAGTTATTAAAAGCTGTCAATGATCCCAACAACAAAGAAAATCTGTTAATTCGTAATAGCCTCAGCAACCAAACAACCACCCAGCTATCACTCGACCTGCTGGCCACTGCAGATATTCCAGCCCATATTATTCGTGGTATTTATCTGGAAGATGACCGCAGTAGACTGACCCCGGTTGTATTGTTAGAAATTTTTGATGGTGAGCAATGGCTGGTTTTTGACCCAAAAACCGCAGCCCGCGGATTGCCGAAAAACTTTCTGATTTGGCAGCGTGGCGATAAATCATTGCTGGATGTAGAGGGAGGCAGTCGCTCCCGCGTTAGGTTCTCCATCCTGACTAATAATGTACCCGCCAGGGATGTCGCCCTAAAAGAGATGGGTAGCGAACAAGTTGCCCTTCTCGATTACTCGATTTACAGCCTGCCAATAGAGCAGCAAAGTATTTTTAAATTTATTTTGTTGGTCCCTGTCGGCGCCCTGGTTGTTATTTTTATGCGTTTGGTTATCGGCATCCGCACAGCGGGCACCTTTATGCCGGTGCTATTAGCTATCGCTTTTGTGCAAACCAGTTTAATCAATGGTGTGGCTATTTTTCTGTTAATTCTAGCGGTGGGTTTATGGGTTAGATCTTATTTAAGCCGGCTGGATTTATTATTGGTCTCACGGATTGCCGCCGTGGTGGTCATTGTTGTGGCTATGATGTCGATGATAAGCATCGTCAGTTATAAACTAGGCGTAGAGCAAGCCCTGACCATTACCTTTTTCCCGATGATTATTATTGCCTGGACCATTGAGCATATGTCGATCTTATGGGAAGACGATGGGCCTATAGAAGTACTGGTACAAACCAGCGGTAGCCTGTTAGTCGCTATTTTATGCTATCTGGTAATGACCAATCACTATATTGAACACTGGATGTTTAACTTTCCTGAATCATTACTGGTGCTGCTCGGTTTGATTATTATTCTTGGGCATTACACCGGCTTTCGTTTATCTGAGTTGTTGCGCTTTTGTCACATGAGAATGCAATGAGCTGGTTTATTAGCCCGAAACAATTATTGCAAAGAGGTGTGCTTGGCATGAATAGCCGCAATATTCATTATATTGCCCGCCACAATTGCCGCCATCTCTACCCACTGGTAGATGACAAACTTAATACCAAGCAGGCAGCACAGAAAAAAGGTATCGCTGTACCAGAGTTGCTAGGAGTGATAGAAAGCCAATGGCAACTACGGCAACTTAAACAACTAATCAGCCAACGTGAAAAGTTTGTGATCAAACCCACTCGCGGCAGCGGCGGAAAAGGCATATTAGTAATTACCGGTCGGGACTTCGATTACTATGTAAAGTCCAATGGCCGCAAATTAGAACTCTCAGATATTCGCCGCCATATTAATAATATTCTTAGCGGCCTTTACAGTCTGGGTGGCAAGCCCGATCGGGTGATGATAGAAGCCTTAATTGACTACGACCCGGCTTTTACCGGCTACACCTATGAAGGCGTGCCAGATATCCGCATTATTATTTTCAAAGGTTTCCCGGTTATGGCTATGTTGAGGTGTTCCACTCACTCATCCGATGGCCGTGCTAATTTGCATCAAGGAGCTATTGGTGTGGGACTGGATTTATTAACCGGAAAAAGCATTACTGCGGTACAACATAACCGTCCACTGAAACAACACCCCGATACCGGCAAAGCTTTTTCCGAATTACAAATCCCGCAGTGGCAGGCTATTTTAGAGCTGGCAGCAAGCTGCTATGAAATGACTAATTTAGGTTATTTGGGTTGCGACATTGTACTGGATAGAGCCATTGGCCCCGTTATTCTGGAGCTTAATGCGCGGCCCGGCTTAGCGATCCAGTTAGCCAGTGATCAAGGCTTGCTTCACCCATTAAGCCAAATAGAAGCCCTTGGCGACGACGCAACAGAGTTCTCCCCCGCCGAGCGTGTAGCCTTTATGCAGCAGTAGTAGCCTCAACAATCATGGCCACTAACTCATCCTGTGTTTTCCCTGCACAATCAATCACATGATCGGCATGCCGCCGGTATAAAGCATTGCGCTCAGCAAATAAATCCGCAAAGTTTTGCTCGGGATGACGGGCTATCCCTCGCTGCTCATAGTTATTAATGCGCTGTTTTAGCTCATCCAAAGCCACATCTAAAAAGACTACAGGCCCCAGTTTTTTTAATGCCGCCATACCCGCTTCGCTATAGACCGCACTGCCACCGGTGGCAATAATATGATTGTTATCATTGACCGCTAACAGCGTCTCTTCTTCAATACGTCGCAGGTTCAGGTAATCTGTTTCATCAATGATTTGCTGCAAGGGCTTGTGTTCGCGCAACTGGATTAGTAAGTCGGTATCGACAAAATCTCTGGCGGTGGCTTTGGCCAACTGAACACCAAGGGTACTTTTTCCCGCACCGGGCATCCCAATTAAACTAATACTGCTCATCGTGAACACTCTTTCTCTGCAAGATAAGCAATTTGTAATTGCTCGCTGGTCACCCGGATAAACCCCTGTTCAGTTCCCTCAAAACCCTGCTCGGTGGTTGCCCACTCAATCGCCGCTGCCGCCACTTTTTTTACATCAATAAAAGCCGCTGGCAACTTATTCTGCACCGACTGTGGCAAACGCCGCTGTAAGCCAGACAGTGGTGACATAAACCATGATAAAGGCAGCGCCATGCCATTGGCGGTATGTCGGGTGCCATAAATACCCGCCGGCTGTAACACCGCCGCCTGACGTTTAGCTGATGAAGCTGCAAAGGTTTGTGCGGCGTCCAGGGTTTGTTGTTTGCCAACGTAATAAGCGAAAGACTCTGTCTGCAATAACGAGGGAATATCCGCCCCCATTAGCACCAATCGATTAACCCCTGCCTCTTGGGCCGCATGGATAACCCTGACCTGGCTGGTGCCATTCATCATCAACTGGTAGTCAAACGCTGCCTGGGTAAAGGTGGGCACGGGAGGAGAACCTACCAGGCTAATAATCGCCCGCGCGCCTTGCAATAGCTCTATATCCGGCGACAAGGCATCACCCTGCAACCAGCGCACCTTGTCCAACCAGGGATGTTGAGCGCTGTTGAGATAAGCAGGAGCTGTACCGCGACGTGAAACGCTGATACAAGCAATACCCTGCTCCGCTAGTAACTGACAAATAGCCGTGCCAACAAAGCCATTACCACCATATATAACAATAGGTGCATCTTTATGGTCACTCATAACGCCTCCATATCAATAAGCCTGCTCAATTCGATCAAGCTTAAGCATAAATTCATTCAGTGATTTTCTTGAATCGTATTCCATATTAAATTTATTATGAAACAGAATCGATAAGGTGACTTTCTCATCACTAAGGGTGACGGTATAACCATCAAAGGAGGGAGTAGCGTAGAGGCCGTCAAGAAAAAAAGCATCCTCTTTACGCTCGCCATTTGTCATCACTTTATCAAACACAGATAAAGCAACTCTGATATCTAACTTATCCATTGTCATTCCCGAAAATGAACGTCATTCCCGCCTGCGCGGGAATGGCGTTCCATTGAGTGGTTTCTATTCAGGTACAACCAGCCTGAATAACCAGCCTTATAAGTAGTATACGCCATCCGTTAATATTTGGATGCAGGCGGGAAATCCGCCTACTCCGGCATTGATAAAGCCTGCCATTTGGCGTTGACTGGCTTTTGCAAACTTGGCCGGGGTATCTCATTTATATACCCGGTAAGCTTTACCTCAAGAATAGATATGATATAACATATCACCAGTACGCGGAAAAATACTCAGACAAACAATAAATCTCCCCAGTCGTGGCTTATCTATCGGTCTACAGCCCGAATATAGATATTTCCGGGTAGAAAAATTGAGTGTTCTCTTTAGTCACCAGCATTTTTAAGATCATTTGGAGCATCTATGAAATTCATATCACTAACAGCAGTGATGGCACTGCTGCCGGCGTCAGCCTATGCCCTGGAGGGCCAAATCTCGGATACCAGTGGCAAGGCCATTCGTGGCGCATCCATTGAAGTGGTTGGCCAGTCCCTGACCACCACCACAGACGAGCAGGGTAATTTTAAACTGGATACTGAAGGCGCGGCACAGCTGCATATTATTGCGCCGGGTTATGTTCACAAAAGCCTTCAGCTGGGTGCCGGCGAGACCGATAAGCCGCTGCAAATTGAGTTAGCCCAAAGCGTTATCGAACAAATGGATGTTGTCGGCATCCCACTACATGCCTCTAATCTTGAGTCGGCTATTCCCGTTACCGTACTAGCCGGTGATGAGCTGCGCAATAAACAGGCGGCCACCCTGGGTGATACCCTGGGCGGTGAAGTGGGCGTACATACCAGTTTCCACGGCAATGTGGCCAGTACGCCGATTATCCGCGGTTTAAGCGGCCCGCGCATATTGATCACACAAAATAGCCTGGATGTCAGCGATGCCTCCCGCGTTGGCCCCGACCATACGGTTGCCTCCGAGGCGTCTACTGCAGAGCAAGTAGAAATATTAAGGGGCCCCGCCACCTTATTTTATGGCAGCGGTGCCATCGGCGGGGTCGTTAATGTTGTCGATAAGCGTGTACCGGTCGATACAGAAACCCGGGGCGAGTGGCTGCTAAGCCATGATTCGGTCAACGACCAGGAACTGGCTTCCTTTAATCTGAATACCGGCGCTGGCAATGTGGCATTGCATTTTGATGCTTTCTGGCGTGAATCGAATGATTATGAGGTGCCAACCTCCCCCGAAATTGATGAAGATCATGGCGAGCGCAGTGTTGATAGTACCGCCGAGGAATCAGAGGGATTTACTGTAGGTGCCAGCTATATTCTGGATAATGGTTATGTCGGTCTGTCTTACGGCAAACTTGACCGGGAGCATGGTATTCCAGGCCATGGCCACGGTGAAGAAGAGCATGAAGGCGATGATCATGAGGGCGATGATCATGAGGGCGAAGAGGAATCGGTAACTCTTGGACTAAAACAGGATCGCTATCAGCTAATCAGTGAACTGAGCTTTGACGGAGCCTTTTTTAATGGCTTAAACACGCGTCTGGGCTATACCGACTACGAGCATACCGAATTTGAAAATGGCTCTGTTGGCACCACCTTTAGCAATGAAACCGAAGAAGTAAAGATTGAACTGCTGCATCAAGCGCTATCTGGCTGGAGCGGTGCCATTGTCTTTGATTACAAAAACAGTGATTTTTCTGCGGTAGGGGAAGAGGCCTTTGCGCCACCTTCCGAGACAGAAACTTTTGCCATTGCGCTGGTTGAAGAGCGTAGCTTTGGCAATGTACTGCTACAACTGGGTGCACGTTTCGAGCAGGTGAATATTAATAGCAATGATATCGCTATTGCCGAGGTCGAGTTCCACCATCACGATGAGGAGGAAGAGGAGCACATTGAAGAGGCAGGTCATGAAGACCATGAGGATGAAGTGTTTTCATTTGATGAAGACTACAATCCCTTTAGTCTTTCAGCCGGTGCGGTCTGGGATTTCAAGCCTGGTTACAATGTGGGTGTTTCCATAAGCTATTCTGAGCGAGCACCTTCCGCTGCCGAACTGCTGTCCTTTGGCCCGCATATTGCGACCGGCACCTTCGAAATTGGTGCTTTATACGAAGCTCATGAAGAAGATGATGAGCTGCATTTTGAGCCAGGCAGCAGCAAGCCTGAGATGGAAAAGTCCACCAATATCGATATTACTTTCCGTAAGTTTGAAGGAGATGTGGGTATTATTCTTAATGCGTTCTATAACGAGGTAGATAATTACTATGCCGAGTTTGATACTGAACTATTTGCCGAAGTGGGTCATGATCATGGCGAAGAACCTGAAGCAGATCCCGATCCTCACGCCGACGAGCTACCTGTATTTGTGTTCCGGAGTGAGGATGTCTCTCTTTACGGTTTCGAAGCCCAGGGTATCTGGCAAGTAAACTCCAATTTCAAAACCAGCCTGTTTGCTGATTATGTTCGCGCCGAGCTGGATGATGGCGGTGACTTGCCACGTATTCCTCCGATGCGCTTTGGTGCCAGTGTAGATTATGTTTACAACAATCTATCCGCCGGCCTGAGCTGGACACGCTATAGCGATCAGGACGATGTGGCGGAACTGGAAACGGAAACCGATGGTTATGATTGGGTCGATGCCAATATAAATTATCGTATTGCGCTTAACAGCACTGAGCTAACACTATTTGTAAAGGCTGAGAATTTAACGGACGAAGAAGCCCGTGTTCATAGCTCTTTTATAAAGGATCTGGCTCCAAGACCCGGACGCAATTTCCGGATTGGTATTCGCGGTAGTTTTTAACCCGTAAACGGTCTCTTGGCTTTAATAAGTCAAGAGACTGTCTTTGCATAAACCGTCAGAAAACCTTAAAAGTTGCTAACGGCTTAACCTCGCATTTTTATAGGCAAAGAAGGAAGGAAGAGCAGCGGCAATAATAGTCGCGCCGATTATCAACAGGACAAAAAACAGCTTATTCCCTGACAATAGTGAGCGCCCCATATGCAAGCTAAAGTTTGCAGCCAGAAAGTCGCTACTTAGCCCCAAACTTAAATACAAGCCTGAAACGGCCAATAAAATACTCAACAAGCTAATCAACAACGCTTCCATTTCAATGATTAAAAATAGAAACACAGGTGATGCGCCAATAACTCGCAGCAAATGTATTTCATGCTCTCGCTCCCTGATCGAGGCTAACATCATCGCGCTTAAACCCAGCAAGGCAGCCATTAGAATAAGACCGGAAATAAGACGCAGGGTATTTTCCATCAGGCCCATCATTTGCCACAGCTCTGATAAAGCCACCCCCGGAAGAATGGCCGACAGCGGCTCTTTGCGATAATTATTAATATTACGCTGCACCCGAAATGTCGCCATTCTGGAGTTTAGGCCCAGCATAAAGGCGGTAATGGTTTTGGGCTGAAGGGCCAGCGATTCCAGTTGGTCGGTAGTGATAGTGCTGCCGGGCATTTTTACGCCCTGCTGCCAATCAATATGAATAGCTTCTATACCTTGTAAACTAATATGAACCGTCTGGTCTACCGGTGTGCCGGTAGTGGCTAAAATACCGGTGATTTTAAAGGGCCGGTCATCGTGAAGGCTAAAGCTGGTTTTACCAAGGCCGTGGGCCAGTACAATTTTATCGCCCAGTGAATAGCCTAACTTTCTGGCGACTTCTGAGCCGAGTACAACATCAAACAAATCACTAAAAGGTTTGCCTTCGGTAAAATCCAGTTGGCGCTTATTGCCATAGCTAAAGTGTTTAAAATAATCCGTGGAAGTGCCCATCACGCGATAACCCTTGTGGGAATCGCCCAGTGAGACAGGAATTGCCCATGCCACCCTGGAGTTATCGGCGATAGCTTGATAAGTCTCCCAATCAATATTATTGGTCGGTGAGCCAATACGAAAAACCGAATAAAGCAATAGGTTTAAGCTACCGGTCCTGGCACCTACAATCAGGTCGACACCTGAAACGGTGCTGTTAAAACTCTCTTTAGTTTGAGTGCGGATATGCTCAACACCCAGCAGTACAAAAATACTGACACTCATTGCCAGAATGGTCAGCACCACCGAGCCCTTTCGATTGAGTAAGCTTTTGGCGGCTAAGCGAAAAAACATCAGTGACCAGCTCCTGCCGTATTAATCTCTGCCAGGGCATCAATCCGATTAAAGTATTTCGCCAGCGACATATCATGGCTAACGAAAAGCAAGGTGGTGTTGTGCTCCGCGACCATGGCCATAAGTTCGGACATAAAATGATCGCGGTTGTCCTGGTCAAGGGAAGAGGTAGGTTCGTCGGCAATCAGCAGTTCCGGTTTATTGATCATCGCCCTTGCGATGGCGATACGCTGTTGTTGGCCGATGCTAAGGTTTGCCACCGGTTTTTGCCAATCGGATGGGGCAATATGAAAGCTGGATAATAAGGACTTGATATCATCCTTTAATGAGGACGATAGGTTTTCTTTGGCAAACTGGTGGGCCAGTGCAATATTATCCATCGCATCGAGATAGGGGATAAGATTAAATTGCTGGAAGATATAGCCAATATGGTCGGCTCGAAAACGATCCCGTTGCCGGCTGCTTATTTTATCCAGACGCTGGCCCAGCACAGAGACCTCGCCGGTATCGGCCTGTAACATACCGCTTAGTAGATTAAGCAGTGTCGATTTCCCGCCGCCGGAAGGCCCGTGGACAAAAACCTGCTCGCCAGCAGCAACGGCCCAGCTATTGATATTCAACACCCTCTTCCCCGGCGTGTCGGGGTAGCTGTAACAGACATCCTTTAATTGAATGGTCATAAACGGTTTAGTCAGTAATGGCTTGTCAACATGGAATGATACCCAGTATCATCCCGTGATGCGAAGTTAATTAACTGGTGTAAAGTTTGAAAGCGTTATCCTTCTATAAAACGGTAGTTTTGCTTTTCGTATTATCCGTGCTGGCCGCGACCACCCTACAAGCTTCCAACTCCCCTGCCAAAAAACCGGCAACACCCACTGAGTTTAAAACCATACAATGGCCCGATCTAATGCCCCAGGCAGATCTGGATGCCCTGTTAAACCCACCGGAATATCTGGCGAATATCGAAGACGGTTCAGCCGAAGATCAAATTAGCAGCCAGATTAGTAGCTCTATTGCCGCCGCCAAGGATGACCGCTACCAGCAGGCCCTGGTATCCACCAATATCAGGCCGGAAATGAATGGTCGGGGTATCCGCATTCCGGGGTTTATTGTGCCGTTGGAATTTAGTGATGACCAAGTGATCACCGAGTTTTTTATTGTGCCGTTTTTTGGCGCCTGTATCCATGTGCCGCCACCGCCACCCAACCAGATTATCCATGTGAAATATCCCAAGGGCTTTAAGCTTGAGGCTTTGTATAATCCGTTTTGGCTATCCGGTGTGTTAAAAACCACTCTAATAGAAAATGATATGGCAACAGCGGCCTATGCGATGGAAGTGCATCTGGTGGAAGAGTATGCCGAGCCGTAGTGTGTTAGTCGGCCTGTTTAATACAGGCTAATAACTGCTCTTCCCACTGCCCGCAAAGCTCGCTGGCAATAATTTCAATACGGCTTTCCATACAGTCGTCCAGTTCAATTTCGGTGAGTGCATCACTGGTCAGGTTATAGCCATAAATACCATTCTCAGTAATAAATACCGCTTTCATTCTTTCCGCGACAATACCATTTAAAAAAGCAAATAATTTATTGTGGTCAAAGACTTTTGTTGACTCAAAGCGCCAGCCAATACTGTGAAAACCCTCCCCTTGATTGACCGCCCTGATATAACCGCAGGCAGGTATGGGCTCGTCGTTCAGGTTGTTGCCAGTGGTGTTTTCTTGATGATGGTGGTGATGGGAGTGAACCGATAAACCCGTGGCGCCCTTTAATAAATCCAGCGATATTTTTCCCTGTTCGGCAAAAACAATGTCTACCTCGGGTGAGGCCTTGGCTTTAGCATAGCCTTCAAGCTGCGCCTTGTGTCCTGCTTGATAAAGGTCCTGTTTATTGCCAACAACAGTATCCGCAATAGCAATTTGCTGGTTAAAGGTTTGATGCTCTGTATAGCGTGTATCATCCAGTTTTCTGGCATCAACTAGCGTTATGGTTTTTTCAATGGCAAGCACCTCTCGATAATAGTCGGCGGTTAATACTCCCATCACTTCCCTCGGATGACCCAAGCCGGTAGGTTCAATTAATAAACGGTGGGGTCTGGCGCGGCTCAGTAATTGATTAAGGGCAATTTGCATTGGCAGGCCCGCTGCGCAACACATACAGCCGCCGGGGACTTCGCGAATATAGACCTGCTGCTCTTCACTATGCCGGCCTTGAAACAAACTGCCATCGACACCGATTTCACCAAATTCATTCACCAGTACTGCCCAGCGTTCATCACTGGGTTTGGATGCCAGTAAATGCAAAATAGCCGAGGTTTTACCCACCCCTAAAAAACCAGTAATAATATTAGTAGGGATGGCGATTAATTTTTCTTTGGGGGGAGTCATCGCAAGCCCTTGCGGTTATCGCTCAGCATGACACTCGCAGTGGCTGTGCTGGCATAGTCGATGATTTAACAGATGACCGGTGGCGATAATAATGGCACCGAATACCGTAAAGGCTGTTTCACCGCGCTCACCCAATAAGTCGTGACCAAAAAAGGCAGCGAAGATTAACAGACTTAAACCGGCTATGCCCAGTAACAGTACTCTATAGTCTCGATGTTTTTTACAGCCCATGCTTAGGGCCAGCAGACTGGTTGGGATAACAGCGGCAATCATCCACCGGTGAAAGGCTTCGTCTTCCAGATTGATGGCTGCGAAGGTAGGTAATAACGCCACGGCAAAGGGCACTGCCAGGCAGTGGAGTGTGCAAATAAAGGATAGGCTGATAGCCGTTTTATCAGCAATAGTTTGTAATTGTTTCATGGTAACTCAGTTTAATGGCGGTCTTAGGCGGCTTTATCACTACATTGATTGCAAAGACAATTGATTTCCAATTGCGGGCTAGCCAACTGAAAACCGGCCTCCTCTACCTTGCGTTTCAGAGTGTTGATAGTTGGCTTGCCAACGGTGATCTCTTCAACCCGTTGGCAGTCACCGCAGATTAAAAATTGTGGCACGCCATGATCGTGACCACAGGTGATATGGGCACAGGCAATATATTTATTGGCCAGGTTCAGTTTATGAACTAAACGCTCTTGCTGTAAAAAGTCGAGAATGCGATAAACCGACATGGGTGGCGGGGATACACCGTAGGTCTCTTTACAGTAATCGACCAGTTCATAAGCAGACATAGCGCGATCGGATTGTAATAAACCTGACAGTACCTGCTTGCGCTTAGCCGTTAATTTACTGCCATTGGCTTTGCAGCTTTGTTCCGCATGGTTAATGATGGTTTGTACTTTAGTCATAAATCACCTGATACGGATAAGATTGGATTGTGCGGTTAATGTTATCGCACCCTGTTGGCTCTCCGTCAACCACATCACCTCCAGTGTTTCGATAGCTGGAAACAGGGAGATCAGATTGGCCGAGACTGTCTCGAGTTCTTCTCCCTTTATGCATTCATAACTATAGTTTGCGTTGATCTCGCTATGGCTGTCGCGGTCTTTATGGCCATGGCTATGTTGGCCACCCTGTTCGATAACTGAAGACATATCGACCCGGGCTTGTTTTAAACGACAAGCGCTGCCGGAGAATAAAAACAGCTTAGCAGCTTGCAGGCTTGCCGTGGCTTTCTCGACGGCTTTTATATGCTTTTCAGATGTAGCCCTGTGTTCAAAGCCGACAATATTGATTGCCGGTGATTCAAGGCTTATTTCAAGGACATTGCCTTCCAGTGCCAGGGTCAATTGCGCAATACCATGCAGATGAGCTTGCTGTGCTGGCGCTGGATGCTTGTCGCTATGGCTGTGGCTAGCATGCGACTGAGGGGCGGCTAGGAGCGTTGAGCTAAGTAGCAAAGCAGCAATTAGGGAATAAGGTTTTATCATTGGCTAGCCCCAACTATATAAGGCCTGTATTACGGGTTATTTCAATCATGATATAACATATCATTTTTAGGGTAAAGCTCTAACTATGGCGCGCCTGACAACAGAACAGCAGGTTGCTCCAACTAATTTTTAACTATACTACCCCGCCAACTTATGTCACAGTCTATGCCAGAACAAACACGCACAAGCGGCTAAACTGCTGGGGCTCCATTCACCTTAGGGGGTACTATGAAAACCAAAATTACAGAGCTATTTAATATCGAACATCCCGTTATTCAAGGCGGCATGCACTACGTGGGTTTTGCCGAGATGGCCGCTGCCGTCTCCAACGCGGGCGGCCTGGGCATTATCACCGGCCTGACGCAAAAAACACCTGAAGACCTGGCCAATGAAATTGCCCGCTGCAAGGAAATGACCAACAAACCTTTCGGTGTCAACCTCACCTTCTTACCCGCTTTTACCGCACCGGACTACCCCGGCTATGTAAAAGCCATCATTGAAGGCGGTGTCAAAATTGTGGAAACCGCAGGCCGCAGCCCTGAAGCTTACATGCCCCATCTCAAAGAAGCGGGCATTAAGGTGATTCACAAATGCACATCCGTGCGACATGCGCTAAAGGCAGAAAAAATTGGCTGTGACGCCGTCAGTGTTGATGGTTTCGAATGTGGTGGTCACCCAGGAGAAGATGATATTCCCAATATGATTCTGTTACCACGAGCTGCCGAAGAATTATCAATTCCCTTTGTTGCCTCCGGCGGTATCGGCAACGCACAACAACTGGTGGCGGCTCTGGCCTTGGGCGCCGAAGGCATCAACATGGGCACACGTTTTATTGCCACCAAAGAAGCGCCCGTTCACGAGAATGTGAAGCAGGCCATTGTGCAGGCGAGCGAGCTGGATACTCGGCTGGTGATGCGCGGTCTTAAAAATACCGAACGGGTATTAACCAATGCTGCGGTGGAGCGTATAGTGGCAAAAGAAGCCGCCCTGGGTGACAAGGTGCAGTTTTCCGATATTCAGGATGAGGTGGTGGGTGTCTACCCCAAAATTATGAAAGAAGGTGAAATGGATATTGGCGCCTGGTCCTGTGGCATGGTTGCCGGATTGATTTCTGACACACCAAGCTGTCAAGAGCTGGTTGAGCGTATTGTCAACGACGCGGAAGATATCATCCGCAATCGTCTGGCAGCATTTGCCTCATAAGACTCATTCAGAAACCCTATTCTCGCAGGGACGCGAGCTGATGGAGAGATCGACGGCAGGAATCTTATCAACATCTGTCAGCCATGAATCCACACCCATATTTAACGTTAGACGACCTCGGTGAACCAACATACCAATTTCCCACGCGGAGATTGATGTTTGGTCCCATGCTGAAGCGGCTTAAGACACAATGCAAAACCAGGCACTATTCTTCCCTCTCTTTCCCTTTCAAGCGAAGCCAATATTTTTGGTTACTCAGATTTAAATCCGTTTTCTTTTGCCCATTCAATCATCTCTTCCAATCCACCTTCCATTTCTTCAAAAAATTTCCCAGAGCAAAAACCCTATAACTCCATTCTGCTTTTTCGCCACAACACTTAATACCCCCGAAAGACAAATTTATATCTTCAACTTTTCGTCTACTATTCCCACATTTTATGGATACTGAAAAATCTAACGCCTTCATCCAATGATTTCTTTTTTTAATAACAAGTAACACCGGTCGATTATGCCCTCTATTTTATCCAGCTCATTATCAAAACGCTGAGCCTCTTTGTAGAGAGTAAAATCCCAAGTTTCTTTACAGTACACAAAAGTTAAACACTCTTGAGAAAGTATTTCACAACGATATTTATGAGACTCCTCAACGTAATAGCTCAAATAATGCTCGTTATTACGGTAATCGTAAAGCAACCTTATTTTTATTAATAATGAGCGGAAACGAACTGTCTTTGCTGATACAGAGAAAACTAGTGTCACTTAAATAAACCAAGTACAACCAGGCCATTTACAAGTAAGCCCCCTACTGGGTCGAAAACGTCTAAGGCCTATTTACCCACTTCGGATAAAAAGTCAGTCAAGCTGATCGCCTCTGTATTATCAGCCAGTGTAAACCGGTCCTGCCCCGAGTAAATAACAAATTTTTTCGTGGCTTTAATATCTTCGCTTGCCAAATGAAAGCCTCTCGTTAACTTGGGAGAGGAGGATCGCTTAATCTCAACAGCGATAACGGCTTGCTTTGGTCCTTCCAGCACCAAATCTATCTCAGCTTGGCTAGACGTGCGGTAATAGCTGTATTGCCACTTGCTGGATAGACTGGAAACAATGCTTTCCAGTACAAACCCTTCCCAACTGGCCCCTAGCACGGGATGCCCTAACAAAGTCTCATGATCGGATATATTCAGCAAGCGATGCAGCATACCACTGTCACGGATATACACCTTGGGCGACTTAACCAGCCGTTTTTTGGTATTCCCTGACCAAGGCTGCAACTGCCTGACCATATAAAAGTCAGTCAGTATATCCAGATAAGAGCGGATGGTTTTATGGTCCACCTCAAGGCTCTTACCCAACGATGACAGGTTAACCTGCTGACTATGCCAATGAGCCAGCATACTCCAGAACCGCTTCATTCGTTCTGCTGGCACTCTCGGCCCCATCAACGGTATGTCCCGTTCGACATAGGAGGCAATAAAATCTGAGCGCCAATCCCAGCTTTCGTCATCATCGCCTGCCAGATAGCTATCAGGGAAACCGCCCCTGAACCAGAGTTTATCAACGTCAAAGCTGTCTGGGGCATGTTGATAGATTTCAGGGATAGAAAAAGGGCTGAGTTCCAGATAGCGAATACGACCCGCCAAAGTCTCGGTTGAATGCTGGAGCAAGTCACGGGATGCGGAGCCAAGCAGCAGGAAATGTCCTGCTTTCTCCCCTGCCCGCTTTCTCATATCGACCAGGCTACGCAGTATCCTGAACAGGTCAGGCTTACGCTGAACCTCATCGATAATCAGCAATTTGTTTTCAAAACGCTTGAGATAGTCTTCTGGCTCGTTGAGTTTTGCCAGATCAGAATCAAGCTCCAAATCCAAATAGGCGACTTCTTTATCCAACTGGTTATTAGCAATCTCAAGCGCAAGTGTTGTCTTCCCTACCTGACGCGGCCCCAATATGGCCACGACTGGCATGGTATGTAAGGCTTGAACAATATTGCTTTCTAATGAACGAGGTATCATTCTTGCATTCTGGCACCCAAACTCCCAAATTGCAAGGTTAAAGATTTCACCCTCTTACCGAGGACTCGTTGATTAACCTCATAGCGATCAATATCTGTACCCCGTCAGCACCATGTGGACCAAATAGCCTGATTGCCTAAGAGATACTTTTCGTTCATCGTTAACCTTAAGAGGACTTAATGATGACAAAGAAACGCAGTGCTGAAAAAATGGTACGAGATATACGCCGCCATACCCGTAAAAAATACTCATCTGAAGAGAAGATTCGCATTGTGCTTAAAGGCTTGCGCGGCGAGGAACCTATCGCTGAGCTGTGCCGCAAAGAAGGCATTAATCACAATGTGTATTATCGCTGGTCGAAAGACTTCATGGAGGCTGGGAAGAAGCGCTTATCAGGCGATACAGTCGGACTTGTATATGGAGCCTCGGAAGGATCGGATTAATGGATTTATCCTTTTGATAAATATAGGGATTAACTTACAAAGAAATAATTTATGCCCCCATAAGTGCCCCCTATCTGTAACTCCAGCCCCCGCAGGTATTATTACGCGGTCTGCATGGGTCATCCTAGATTTGAGGTCAGGCCAGCTTTTATAGTTCATGATAAAGCTCCTGCTTTTTCAATAACAGAGCTTAAAGATGATGGTTTTGTGATCGCATGGAAATCATGCACTGATGAATGTGGTATTTATGGAAAAATATACAGGGAAAATTAGATGCCATTACCTAATTGGCGCATTGTTGGCTTATAAGCTCTAGGCTTAGCAGCTCTCAAGCGCCGTCAATCTAGTTGACACGTAAACCTTCCAAAGCTCATCAGAACGCCTATATAACCCCGTAGCCCCCCTAGGCCACTTACCCAGGGGCATAGAGGGTTTGATGGCTATGGAGGCTTTGAAGTGGCTTGGGTTAGTAAAAACCGTAGACATTTTTGATCCGTTGACAACCAATCATTCGGACTATAACACTAGTAAACACGTTAGCAAGCAGAGCACATGGCGCCTAAAGCAGGAGATGACTTGCTCCTTCTCTGCCATTATTTAAGCCTAACTAGTTGATAGTTAGGCTTTTTTATTGCATTTTTTTCTATGAGACCGTCAATAAGACCGTCTTTTGTTTTTTCCTCAAACGACGATATCTATTTTGGTCGTTTCATTAACGTTTGTTCTAGAGTACAGCATAAAACTATTGGGCCGATTCTAGTGTTGGTTATTTTTCAGTCAGTATAGATTGTTGGTGTAAGGATGGATAGGGCCTTGCTAAGGAGGTATCTTTTTAAACCATCCAAGAATTTTTGCTACTCCTAATAAGTAAGTGTAATGAAGTCCCACTCGGCTTGGGCGTTGAACCTAAAAGGTAGGACGCTTGTCCCTACACCTGAGCTTACGAACAGTTGTATTTTGTCATCTTCATACATTCCACAATGAGCCTCTCTTGGTGCTGTTGTTGGCACATACATACCGCCATACCAAGGAATTGATATTTGACCGCAGTGGGTATGCCCTGCAAATATTAGCCCTTCCACCTTAGGATGGAATGCAGCGGCAGGATCATGCGTCAAACTTAACTTGAGCAAGCCTGCGCAGTCGGGCGGAAATTCAACATATTTAAAGTTATTAGTGAATGCGTCGCCGAGGCCTCTGATACAAATACCGACATCATCCAAAACAGACACTTGATTCTCCAAAACGATAATGCCTTTATTGCTGAGATGTTGACGCCATAACTCACCATTTGACCAATGGTCATGATTGCCTAATATGGCGACCACGGGTATCTCACCTGAGGACCCGAGGATGTCCGATATTTGATGACGTATTTTGGCGATAGCATCATTATTACCCCCGTTATCAATGTAGTCACCCGCAAGCATAATAACGTCGGGGCGTTTACTGATAACGTCACTCCATAAATCAGATAAGTCATTAATCGCATTGGGCGATGTTTTGATATGGAGATCACTAATCAAAGCTAAATGGTATGGTTTATCAGATATACCATCTTGGCCCGTGTTAATGGCTATGACATTTATCTTGGGCTTGGTATTACTGTATAGCTGAACGCCAATTGCAGCCACAATTGCAAATGTAATAACTAGTTTTAAATATTTACTCATCATTTAGCACTGTCTTTTGGCATGTTTAATTTCCATCACTAACCCCCCAGTCATAACGTAGCGCCATAATATTATCAATTAACTGCTCAAGACACATTCCTTCCCATTCAGTCATAATGTCATCAAGGGTTGCAAGTGCCGCATCATAACCATTGTGATCTCCGCCAGTATGAAAGTGTAAAGTATCAATATCGGCACAATAGGCGGCAATAATTTGTAGGAGCGGCATAAGTTCACGGTTGCCACCGTATGCACCACATCCCCAATATCCCGTATGTATTGAGACTTCGGCATCCTCGTTTATTTCTTTACTAAGTTTTACCGCTGCAGAAAACCCGGTGATTGCCGAAGCCAGAATGAATTTAATTTGGTCTCGCGTATATAAGCCAAAATCTGGCTGCGGTGACTCCATAGCAATGATATTAGTCTTCGTTGGAGGGCTAAGCAATGTTGTGGCTGTCCTAATTGCCTTATCAGAAGCGAACTGAAATTCGTTGCCATATAACCCATGTGGCCTCTCCAAAGCAGCATTTGGGTCAGTAGCTACTTCACATCGACGTTCCACACCAGTAATAAGAATTGGTGTGGCTTGACCGTTTTTTACCGTAGTGCGTTCAAGCTCTAAATCAAGGATTGCTTCGCGAAGACAGGCTAGGATGGGGTGCTCAACTACCTGCATTTCGTCTTGAGCAAATAAGGGTCCACCATAAAAACCGAACACATCTTCGTGAGCAAAATTTAAATGCCACTCAACACAGTTGTTCGATGAGGGAGGATATGAGAAATATCCGCTGTGCTTAACCAACTTAACGTCAGTTTTATAAACATCCTCAGGCAATCCCATCTGTGCCCAACGCGTATAACCAATAACAGGTGATTCAGTGTAATGCTCTTTCAGACCCAGCTTGAATACTATCGATTTATTTAAATCAGTGATAACCGGAGGGTACTGAGCGAACAGCTCGTTAGCATTAAACTGTTGGGTTAGTAAAAGCCTAGAATCATTCATGGTTTTCTCCTGTGGTATGCTTTTTAAAATACCATGCGCACTAAAAGGTTGGAAAATCAAATTTAGACCCAAGTATGCATATCGTGCGATTGACCAATACTTATTACCAACGCGTAAAGAAGTATTGGTATAGATTGCAACTCAGCCTACAAATAAGCTATAAATCCCTAAATATATTATTCTGTGCTCTACATATTTACAAATGTAGTTTTATGTGGTATAATGTATTCTCCATTTGGCGAAGCGCCTTGTGTAGCCAGACTAATAACCCCAAAAAAATAGTTAAGGAGCGAGTGACGATGCCTAGTTTGAATCTTCAAAATCGGTCGAATCAGCAACTTATGGTAATGCTACACAACATTATGCAGCACCGGGATAAAGCAGCAGCTGAAACTAGAAAAAAAATCCTTTATCAAGAACTGGCAAATCGCAATAAAGCCTTTTGCTCAGGCCAAGACATTGACGTTATGCCCAGCGATGGCGCCTTATCCGCATTCGGTTACCACGTGGGGGACGGTGGAATAACCAGACCCGAAAAACGCCAGTTAATCCTTAAATACGTACTTGAAGCGCCCATCCCTCCCTTAGTTGATAAGGATTATACAAAGAGCTGGGGGCTGCCAAATAGCGTCAGTCGCAAAGAAAAATTATTAAGGACACTCAAAGGTTTGGCCTCAGGCGTCAAAAACAGAGGAGCTTATGCGCGCGATAGTTATGCAAGAGCACTATCACACTGGGAGCAAGACATTAAATATGTGCAAGGCCTT
>NZ_JAQWFR010000028.1 GCF_029238675.1 Oceanicoccus sp.
TGCCGCCATCGAAGAAGCCTCCGCCTGAAAAGTAGCTATTAACTTCGATCACAGGCAGCCCTCCATTGAGTAATGAAGGGGGGGCGAGAGCAGGCAAAACCCCTTCCGTAAAAAAGCACGTAAGGCGTTGATAGTGGGTAATGAGGCAGGGTGCTCTAACGTCGATCTAACACTGGAAAAATGGCGCGCTAAGCCATTGATTTCTATAGTTTCAGAAGTTACCGAAAGTACTGTATACTTATCCGCTTCTTTTTCCCGAATAGCTAACAAAATCAGGTGCTTACGTGATAAGTCACTACTTTGCCTACGGTAGCAATATGAATCCCGCCCGAATGGGAGCTAGAGGCCTGTCTACCATTAATGCGCTAGCGGGAACCTTAGAGGGTTTTAGTTTGCGCTTTGATAAGCGTGCTACTGGAAAAACCGGCGTCGCCTATGCCAATGTGGGCTATCAGCGTGATGGCCGTGTAGAGGGCGTTTTATACCAATTAGAACGGCCTGAAGATATTGTTATTATGGATCCCTTTGAAGGCAACCCGGTACGCTACGGTCGTGAAGCCTTTTGTGTTAATACCGCTGAAGGTGTTGTTCATGCTTGGGTTTATGTGGCCAATAAAGCCATGTTGGCAAAGGGTTTGTTACCAGAGCGTGCTTACTTAAATCATTTATTAGCTGGCAAGCAGTGGCACTCTAACACTTATCATCAGTGGCTTAGTGAACATATTTGTATTGAATCCGATAATGCTGATTCAGAACTCGACGGACTGATTTATAATGTCTAGCCCTGCAATGCAGCCTGCTTTAATTACTCACAATGCCGAAGATTTAATAATCTTATTCGATGAGCTTTTTTCGGACGCTGAAAATACTCGCCTGATTAAAGGTGAGCAGGAGCCTATCTATATTCCCGCCAATGATAAGCAGGCTTTTCATCAAGTGATTTTTGCCCATGGTTTTTTCTCCAGCGCCTTGCATGAAATCGCTCACTGGTGTGTTGCCGGTGAATTGCGACGTCAGCAATTAGATTATGGTTATTGGTACGCACCTGATGGTCGTAACCAACAGCAACAAGCTGAGTTTGAAAAAGTTGAAGTTAAACCCCAGGCTCTGGAATGGATTTTTTCCAAGGCTTGTCAGAAACAATTTCGTATCAGTGTTGATAATTTGAGTGGTGAAGCGACAGATGCTGGCCCGTTCAAAGCGGCCGTTTATCGGCAGACTTTATTTTTTTGTGAGCAGGGCTTGCCCGCAAGAGCCAAACACCTGGTGGACGCCTTGGCTGACTTTTACCAAAGGCCCATTCCCACGGCCGCTCATTTTCAATTAGCAGAGCTGGGTTGAAGTATGCCATCACAACCGGTTTATCTGATTGACGCTTCGATCTATATTTTTCGCGCTTATTTTTCTATGCCCGATGAATGGTTTAGTCCAGAAGGTTATTCCGTTAATGCCCTAAATGGCTATACCCAATTTTTACTAAAATTTCTCCAGCAAGTTAAACCCCAACAAATCGCCATTGCCTACGATGAGAGCTTGGGCACTTGTTTTCGTAATGATATTTACCCAGGGTATAAAGCCAGTAGGATGCTGCCCGATGAGGAGCTGGCTTTTCAGTTAGAGGCTTGCAAGGCCCTAACAGAAATTATGGGCATACCGACCTTTGCCAGCGACCGTTACGAAGCCGATGATATTATTGCTACCCTTGCCCATTCAGCACAACAGCGCGGCGATGATGTAACCATCGTTTCACGGGATAAAGACCTTGGACAAATTCTAAAACAAACCAACGATATATTGTGGGATTATGCCGCTGACAAACGTATCGCTACGGGTGATTTTATTGATCATTATGCTGTGGAGTCACAGCAAATGACTGACTTTTTGGCTTTGGTGGGGGATACCATTGATGATATTCCCGGCGTACCCGGTATTGGTAAAAAAACCGCCGCTGCTTTATTGAGGCAGTTTGGTAGCCTGGATAATATGCATAAGGATTTAAGCGCTGTAGCGGCTTCAGGGCTGCGAGGTGCTAAAGCTATTGCAGATAAGTTGCTGGACTATCGCTCGCAAATAAAAATGGCTCAAGCTTTGGTCCGCTTGGAATATAATGTGCCGGCGCTGGCCGATGCCTCTTTAAATTGGCAGCCGGCCTCAAAAGATACCGTAGCCTTTTTTCTCGATGAATATGCTTTAGGGCAACGATTCCAGCGTCAGCTGGATAATGGCTACTGCTGGAAATAACCATGACACGTTTTACCATTATTGCCGATGAGAATATCCCCAATGTAGCGCAGCGTTTTGCAGGACTGGGTGATGTAACTACAGTTAATGGTCGCAAGCTGAGTTCACAACAATTGCAGCAAGCCGATATTTTATTAGTTCGCTCAGTAACTCAGGTTGATCAGCATTTACTAGCCGGAACACCGGTAAGTTTTGTAGCCACGGCCACCATCGGTACTGACCATTTGGATATCGATTATTTAGAGGCCAATAATATAGGCTGGGCCAGCGCCCCCGGTTGCAATGCCAATTCAGTAGTCGACTATGTACTTAGCGCCTTTTGTCGGCTGCAAGGCTTGCTGGAATTGCTGCTCGCCGACGGTACCGTGGGTATTGTAGGTATGGGCAATGTAGGTCATCGTCTCTATCAACGCTTAAGTAATCTGGGTATTCGTTGCATCGCCTATGATCCCTTAATCGACCCAAAACGCTATCCCATTCTGGGTGACCTTGATGCGGTACTGAAGGCTGATGTCATATGTCTTCACGCTCCACTCACCAGCACTGGTGCTCACCCCAGCTTTCACCTGTTAGATGCCGAACGCCTGGCGGATATTAACCCTGGCACCGTTATCATTAATGCCGGCAGAGGTGCTGTTATAGATAACAAGGCTTTAAAAGAACTATTGAGCCAGCGTGATGACCTTTGCTCTGTGTTGGATGTTTGGGAAGGCGAGCCAAACCCTGATATGGAATTACTCAAAAGCGTAGATTTGGCTAGCCCTCATATCGCAGGTTATAGCCATGATGGAAAGCTGGCCGGCACAGAGATGATTTATCAAGCCAGTTGTGATTTTTTCTCGCAACGGCCCGATACTATAGCGCCGTTAGAAACAAATGATCATTTAAGTTTAGAGCTGACTGAGCACTACAATGTTATCGCTGCAATGAGAGAGGCGGTATTGTCTTGTTATGATATTGCACAGGATGACCAGCGCTTTAGGGGCAGCTTGCTGCATTGCGAGCCGCAGCAACGAGCTGTTGAATTTGATCGTTTACGCAAAAACTATCCTGTGCGTAGAGAGTTATCCCGATACCGCATTGCCAACCTCAACGAGTTGGATGCTGCGGTGATAACAGGTCTTAAGGCGCTAGGTTTTATTTGCCGCTAAAGTTGGGTCCATAGATAGAGGTGATTTCTTGTTCCAGTGCTGCGCAGGCATCAAGAATCATCTTTTCAGTAATAGGATGTTCGTTACCCTCTGGATCTATGATGGCACCATGGTAACCATCGTCAATAAATGGTTCGTCACATAGCGGTGAGTCTAGTTCTAAGTATTCATCGATATTAACATACAGTTCAGCCATAATTCTTTTCCTATAAAGTCCGGGTTTTATCGCTTCTGACAACATGTCGTTTTTTATAGTTATACTGTTAAACTTTAATGACAGATTGCTTGTTCTTTATTGATTTTATAGTTGTTATTAATTTTATTAGTGACAAAGCCGTCTGCTTGATATTCAGTATAGGTGCGTTGTTTGACACTACAACTGGCGTTTTTCACATTAATTAATGGGCTTATTTACAATTCAAGGCACACAATTCAAGGTTTTTTAGATGTTTAAGTTAGGGTTGATTATTAATCCTCTGGCAGGTATCGGTGGCCCGCTGGCCCTGAAGGGCAGTGATGGCAAAGCAATAGTTGCTGAGGCCCTAAGTCGTGGTGCTAAACCCCGCTCACCGGGGCGTGCGATAGAGGCATTAAAGGCCATAGGTTCTCAAGTTAAAGTTCTTGGCTTGTCCGGTGCCATGGGGGGCGATATAGCTCAAGCCGTGGGTTTACCTTTCGAGGCTATCGGTGAGTCATCATCACCCTCAAGTGCAGAGGATACCAAAGCCGCAGCTATAAGCCTGAAAGAGCAGGGTGTAGACCTGATTCTGTTTGCTGGTGGTGACGGCACGGCCAGGGATATCTTGGAGGCGGTAGGCTCTGATTACCCCGTTTTGGGCATTCCAGCTGGTGTAAAAATGCACTCCGGCGTTTATGCGGTATCCCCGCAAGCTGCCGGTGAAATCGTTAAGCTACTGATCGGCGGTCAATTAGTCGATATCGGTTTAGCTGAAGTGCGAGATATTGATGAAGAAAGGTTTCGGCAGGGTATTGTCACCTCGTATTTTTATGGTGAGTTATTAGTGCCCAGGGAAGGACGTTTTCTTCAGCAGGTCAAATCCTCAGGCCGAGAAGTAGAAGCAATTGTCTTGCAGGATATTGCGGCGGATATTGTCGAGTCGATGGAGGATGACCTTCTTTATATTATCGGCCCCGGCACTACTCCAAGAGCAGTAATGGAAGAGTTGGGTCTAGAAAACACCTTGTTGGGCTTCGATGCTCTTTTAAACAGCAAGTCAGTGGGTACAGATTTAGATGAGCAGGCTTTATTTAAGCTGGTTCAGCAACACCAGTTAGCCGTTAAAATTATTATTACTGCCATTGGCGGTCAGGGGCATATTATTGGCCGGGGAAACCAGCAATTAAGCCCTCGTACTATCCGTGCCGCTGGTTTAGATAACGTCATTATCTTAGCCACAAAAACCAAAATTACCGAATTGCAGGGGCGCCCATTACAGGTGGATAGTAATGACCCGGCGTTAGATCAAGAGCTTGCTGGTTATCGCAAGGTGATCACTGGTTATCATGATGCGATTATGTACCCTGTTGGCTTATCCGTTGAAAAACATAGTGAATGAAAGAGTAATATAAGCTATTTAGCAGGGCCTTGCTGAAAGTAACCTTAATGCCGGCCGTTTTTTCTATGGGTCCGGTCAATGTTATGAGGGCTTAGGTATTATCAGTGTAGATTGGTTTTTGCCCGTATTATTGATCACCCCTTTAGAGGGTTTCTGGTTGCTATTAGTAAGACGCCAAAAGTCAGGCTATTTGTATGATGCAAATCATCCCAATTTAGCAAGTGCGTGTCGAAATAGTTTACATTTTTAGACGATGCTTTCCGAGTAACAAATCATAACTAGTTAAGAAACAAAGGTTATTTAAAAGTGGTATAAACTATGCGTATAACCAGGTTACTAAATCATATTTCTTATCAGGGCAGGGATATACCATGGAAAAGAATAACCTTTGGGTCGTTAGGGCCAGTCTAGCCATCGCATTTGTTTTTTCGAGTTACGTTCAGGGAGTTATTATTGATGATGTCAGTGATGACTTTTCAGCTGCCTGGGCCTACAGTGTTCCCGCATCTACGGGCACGGTTAGTGCTACAGCGACTTTCGATATTACCAGTATTTCTATATCACAACTCGTGATGGCTATTACGATCGAGAATACAACTACGCTGGGCGACTTAGGCAACGCAGGTCTGGCGTCTTTTGGTTTCAATATTAATGCGGATGCAACTGGGGCTAGCATTGCAGGTGGTTCGATATTTGACAGTACCGGGGTTCAGCAAAATCTACCGTCAATTGATAATAATATTGATGTTTGTATATGGGCTGCCAATAACTGTCAGGGAGGCGCACAAGGTAATTTATTGGCGGCAGGCGACTCTGACTCTTTCACATTGACCCTTGATTTTGCTAATAATTATCTAGCCAGTTTTGATCTGGATACCTTTGGCGTAAAATTTCAAACAGGCAAAGGCAGTTTTGAATTGGAAGGTTGTGTAAGCACTGATCCCAACTGCAACACTACAGTCCCGGAACCTGGTGCACTAGCGCTATTAGGTCTGGGTATTACCGGACTTGGTCTGGCTCGCCGAAGATATCGCCTAGTAAGTCATTATTAATCGAAAACGGCGCAAGTTGCGCCGTTTTTTTCGCTTTAATAAAGCTAGTAGCGGGATAGGAAGGCTGAAAAGCGCTCCAGTGCATGGGTGAGGTCATCTTTGCGTGGCAGGAATACCACGCGCAAATGATCAGTGGAGGGCCAGTTAAAGGCAGAACCCTGCACCAACAGAATTTTCTCCTGTTGCAAGAAATCCAGTACCAGCTTTTCATCGTTATCAATTTTAAACTTTTTGGCATCCAGTTTAGGGAACATATAAATTGCCCCTTTGGGTTTGGTGCAGCTAACCCCGGGAATTTGATTTAATAATTTATAGGCCAGGTCTCTTTGCTCAAGCAGGCGGCCACCGGGTAATACCAGATCATTAATACTTTGATAGCCACCCAAACACGTTTGTATGGCATGCTGGGCAGGAACGTTAGCGCATAGGCGCATAGAGGCGAGGATATCCAGGCCTTCGATATAATCTTGAGCGCGATGCTTGGCGCCACTTAGCATCATCCAGCCACTGCGAAAGCCCGCTAACCGATAAGCTTTTGAGAGGCCGTTAAAGGTTACACAAAGTGCATCGTTAGTTAACGTGCCTAAAGGAATATGTTGGGCCTCATCGTATAAAATCTTATCGTAAATCTCATCGGCCAAAATAATCAGATTGTGTTGCTCGGCCAAATCGACAATTTGCTGCAATAGCTCTTTAGAATAAACTGCACCCGTTGGGTTATTCGGGTTAATCACCACAATCGCCTTAGTCTTATCAGTGATCTTGGCTTTGATATCGTCGATATCCGGAAACCAGTCCGCCTGCTCGTCACAGATATAGTGAACCGGTGTGCCGCCAGCCAGTGAAGCCGATGCCGTCCATAATGGGTAGTCAGGAGCCGGGATTAGCACCTCGTCGCCATTATTCAACAAGGCTTGCAAGGCCATAGTGATCAGTTCGCTCACACCATTGCCCAGATAAATATCATCAATATCGACATTGAGCATGCCGCGCTGCTGATAGTGCTGCATAACCGCTTTGCGGGCTGAGTAAAGTCCCTTGGATTCACAATATCCCTGGCTGGTGGGTAAAAGTCGAATAACATCCTGGATAATTTCATCAGGGGCATCAAAGCCGAACGGGGCAGGGTTGCCAACATTCAATTTAAGTATGCGGTGACCTTCTTCCTCAAGCCGATTAGCTTCAACCAGCACGGGTCCACGGATGTCATAGCAGACATTAGCCAGTTTGGTGGACTTTTGAAAATGTGGTTTGCTCAACGGTGCTCGCCTTACAGTTAGAGTTATTCTTTAAGTTAGGTAAACCAGTGTAGGCCGGTTTTCGTAATAATTTTGTATTTTAAGAAAAAATAACGGCTGATGCTATGAGGTTTTCCCGTTATGGCGGTCAGATAGCGCATAATTAACAGATTAATCAGCGATTAGGAGAAAAGTATGGCCGATATCGAGAAAACCGAACAAGAGTGGCGCCAACAGTTAACAGAAGAAGAATTTTATATCTGCCGCCAAAAGGGCACAGAGAGAGCTTTTACAGGCAAGTACAATGACGAAAAGGCCAAGGGGCAATTTAACTGCACCTGCTGTGGTGAGCCCTTATTTGATTCAGAAGCCAAATATGATTCTGGCTCAGGTTGGCCTAGCTTCTATCAGCCTTTAGCGGATGAGGTGATTTTAGAAGACCGCGATGTTAGCCACGGTATGGTACGTGTTGAGGTAATGTGCAAGCGCTGTGGCTCACATTTGGGTCATGTCTTTAATGATGGCCCCCAACCAACCGGTATGCGTTATTGCATAAACTCCGCCTCACTCAAGTTGAATAAGACCGGCGAATGAAAGAATTTGATTGGATTTACCAGCATGTAGTGGAGCGCCTGGGCAGTGCCCGTGAATTAGAAAGCTATATGCCCAAGCCAGCCACCACCAGGCAGTTGCGAGCTAAAGACGATGCCTTCTATTTATCAACCATGTGCCGCAGGGTGTTTAGAGCCGGTTTAAAACACTCCGTAGTGGATAACAAATGGCCCGGCTTTGAAAAGGCGTTCTTTGGCTTTAACCCTCGCCGCGTTGCGATGATGAGCGATGAGGAGATGGATAGCCTAATGGGCAATACCGATATCATCCGTCATTGGAATAAAATCAAGTCAGTGCGTTATAACGCCAGTTTGATGCTTGAAATGATGGGTGAGCACGGCAGCATCGGTAATTGGTTGGCGCAATGGCCTGCTGATGATGTAGTTGGTTTATGGGCCTTATTAAAAAAAGAGGGCGCTCAACTGGGTGGTAACTCAGGCCCTTATTTTCTCAGAATGGTGGGCAAAGATACCTTTGTACTAACTGAAGATGTAGTCGTAGCCCTAAAGGCTCAGGGTGTTGTCGATAAAAAACCAACCAGCCAAAAGGACCTGAAGCTAGTTCAGTCAGCATTTAATCAATGGGCAGAGCAGAGCGGAAGGCCCTTATGCCAAATCAGTCGATTGCTGGCAATGACGGTTAATTACTAGTTTTTTTTGGGGGGGGTAAAGATAAAGAGAAAGAATGGAGCGGGAAAGGAGATTCGAACTCCCGACCACCTCGTTGGCAACGAGGAGCTCTACCACTGAGCTATTCCCGCCCATAGATTTACCCGACTTGAATAACCGGATCTGAACAGCAGATCTTGGTAGAAGTTACAAAGCTACTAACAAAGGACAAAAGCTGTTAGCAAGGTAAAAAATGGCGTCCCCTAGGGGGTTCGAACCCCTGTTACCGCCGTGAAAGGGCGGTGTCCTAGGCCTCTAGACGAAGGGGACGCTGGGTTACTTCGACGGTGTCCGTTGAAGTGGCGCGCATAATAAGAACCTTCGTTGCAAACGTCAACCCCAAAATTCAATTTTTACCTTAAGTTGCTGTTTTTTATGACGGATTTGCTTAAAAACTCAGCAAAACCAGCTAGACTAGGCAATGAGAATGCAGCAATTGCTATAAATACTGTTTCTCGCGATAATTCCCGTACTTAATGATATAGAGCAAGATTATGTCCGCTACCGCTGTTGTCGTCGCTATTGGGGTTGGATTATTTATCCTTGTGGCCGTGGCCATTACCATCCAGACCATTGATAGGAACAACAAAGAAAAGCGCCGTCTGGAAATTGCGCTTAATACCCGTTCCCGCAATTTCGGCTATATGCTGGATGGTTTTCCCGAAGGCTTCCTAAGCCGGGACCTGCAAGTATTGGTTTGCACCTGCCTTGTGGAAGTATTCTCCCAATTGGTACAAATAAACCCCACTGAAGACTACAAGAGCAAGTTGGCCAGTGCCCGGGAGCGCCTGGCGCAGTGCAGGGGTAAAACGGCCGCTAATGCCACTATCACCCTAACTGACGTTGCACAGATTCAAGAAATCCAGAAAATGCTCAAGGGGCTTTATAACTTTATCTCCAAGCTTGCCGCCAGCCAGCGCATCAGCGGCAAAGAAGCGATGATATACGGCAAGCAGGTACGCAGGCTAATGGTCCAGACTTCTACCGATGCATTGGCAGGGCCCATTCAGGAAGCCATTCATCAGGATAAACCCCGCTTGGCTATCCATTACCTGCATATGACCAATGAAAAAATGAAAAATGAAAACGACGATGGTTTCTACAGTGACCGCATCGCCATACATGATGCCCGCATCAGTGAACTGGAACAGCAGGCCTCTAGTCTGGAGACCTCTGCTAAAGAGAGTAAAAAGGAAGCTGCAGCGGCGTGGGATGAATTAGATAAACCGGATGATTCCTGGAAGAAAAAGGCCATTTACGATTAGCCCCCGCCACTTCGTCATTCCCGCAAACCATTTGTCATCCCCGAATGACTACTCAAAAAGAATCTGACTCTTCCAGCAACTTCTCCCAACTGTCTGGCGGCTTGCCATTCTCTAACATCTTCTCAAACATCGAATAAGCATCAGTCCTGCTGCCATAGGCTCGCTTGGTTTTATCATCATTTACCCACACATAAATAATCACTTTTGATTCACTATGAAAGCGAAAAAACAGCCGGTACTGCTGATAAAATTTTGCACGAAACCAGTGCTTCCGACTATCACCCAGCGTATCGCCTTGGCGGTATTCTGGTAGTGTGGGGTCTTGGGGAATTTTTTCCAGCGCGAGCTTATTAATAGCCGCTAATCGCTTAGTGGCATTCTTCTTTTTGAAATTTGCAGGATCTTTTTTCTTTAGCTTTTCAACTTGATCAGTTAATACCTCTAACTGGTCAAGAAAGAGGGGATGCGCAAAGATAGTCCATCCATTGATTACCCATTGCTTGTTAGTCAATACTATTCATCCTCCTCTGATAGGGGGCTATCCAGATCGATTTCAACATCGGCAACAAGTGATTGAATGCGGTTAGCCAGACTTTCACCCACCACGCTAATACGAGATGGATTATTAGCAATATCTAATGCAATAAAATCTAAAAAACAGCTCATAACAGGGTCCTCCTCATGGCTCTCGGCACGGGATAACACGACATCACCGTTAGCCTGAACGGTGTAACGGATTTTCTCGCGCTTTTTAAGGCCAAGCGCCTTTCTAATTGGGTCTGGTACCGTTGTTTGATATCTCTCAGTAAGAGTAGATTCGGTAACCAGAATTGGGGGGGGCATGCTTGCCTCCATGGTTAATAAATAGTTAAAGCATAGCCATAGTTAAGTCATGGTTAAGACATGGTTAAGACATAGTTAAGACATAGTTAAGACATAGTTAAGACATAGTTTTAAGCTTGCTTAAACTGGAGGGTAATGCAATTGCATTACCCTGTCAATCCTTATGTAGCGAGCTTAGTGTAACTGGAAAATACTCGCCTTCACCGCGGTATAATCCAGACTTTCTTCAGGGTTCTCATGAAGCTTTTCATCTAGCTGCTGATAAAGCGCCAGCTCCTCATCAGCCATATAATGCAGGCATTCACCGCCAAAAAACCAAAACAGATCACGGTTAACCGTGGGGGTAATATGCTGATAATGCGTCACAATACGGCAGACAATCGACTGCCCCTGTTCCACAAAGGTTTCGCTGGAGTCGGTAGCTTCACTTAGAGCCTTTAAAGTCTCCATAAACTCAAGGTCAACTTCGGTGGCGCGCCCATCACAGAAGGGCAGTTGCTTCTCGCAGTGCTGATATAGGGCTTGCAACAGATTGTGGTGATGATTGAAGTAACTGGAATCGCTCATTGGCTGTTTGCTCGGGGTAGTAGGGGGTTGGATTGCGGCGTAGTTTATCAGAGCGATCTAATTAAGCCAGCAGACCGTTCTCCGTGTTATTATCTCCCTTTTACCCTTAACCTCTGTTGAGTGATCGCCAACAATGACCACCGCTTTATCCATCAAACAATTAAGCAAAGCTTATAACAATGGTTTTCAGGCCCTAAAAGGGATTGACCTGCAGGTTGAAGAGGGCGACTTCTTTGCTTTGTTAGGTCCTAACGGTGCCGGTAAGTCGACAACCATCGGTATTATTTGCTCACTGATTAGAAAATCTGCTGGCAAGGTGAGAGTGTTTGACTACGATATCGATAGCCACTTTTCACAAGCCAAAAAGCAGATTGGTATTGTGCCGCAGGAATTTAATTTCCCTAACTTTGAAAAAGTATTTGATATTTTGGTAAATCAGGCTGGTTATTATGGCTTGCCTAAAAAGCTGGCGGTACAGCGTACAGAAAAGTATTTAAAAGCCCTGGGGCTATGGGACAGACGCTTTGATGCCCCCCGCAGCCTATCTGGTGGCATGAAGCGCCGATTAATGATTGCCAGGGCGCTGGTACATGAGCCCCGCTTATTAATTCTCGATGAGCCTTCCGCCGGCGTCGATATAGAAATGCGCCGCTCTATGTGGGTATTTCTAAAAGAGCTTAATGAGCAGGGCACCACCATTATTTTAACCACCCATTATTTGGAAGAAGCGGAAAGCTTGTGTCGCAATATTGCTATTATTAATCACGGTGAAATTGTAGAGCATGGTAGTATGAAAAACTTGTTATCCCAACTTCACAAAGAGGTAGTTATTCTCGATACCAAAGCCCCATTGGCCTCGGCACCTGAGTTAACAGGTTTTACTGCCATCCTGGTGGATGATCACACACTTGAAGTAGATATTGAAAAAGGCCAAACGGTCAATGCACTATTTACCGAGTTGACTGCGGCCGGCATAGAAATCAACAGTATGCGTAATAAGGCCAATCGTCTGGAAGAGTTGTTTGTTAATTTAGTCAACAGCGGCGCAGCTTGATTACTGTGTTAGCTACGGAATAGAAGTAATGAGTTTTCAAGAACAGTTAATTGCCTTTTTGACCATCGTTCGCAAAGAAGTTAAACGCTTTATGCGGATATGGACACAAACCCTGGTGCCACCGGTAATCACCATCACTTTATATTTTATTATTTTTGGCACTTTAATCGGCGAGCGTATTGGGCCTATGGCTGGTGTCGATTATATGGAGTTTGTCGTGCCCGGTTTAATTATGATGTCGGTGATTACCAGCTCCTATACCAATGTCGTGTCATCATTCTTTGGTGCTAAATTCCAGCGTTTTATAGAAGAGATGCTGGTATCGCCAACACCCAACTATATTATTTTGTTAGGCTTTGTGATGGGTGGTGTGACCCGTGGCCTGGGGGTTGGTTTTATTGTTACCCTGGTTGCCTTATATTTTACCGACCTACAGATTCATAGCTACCCAATCACCATTTCTATTGTGGTCGTTACGTCGGTATTCTTTTCCATGGCCGGTTTTATTAATGCCGTTTTTGCCAATACCTTTGATGATATTTCGATTATCCCCACTTTTTTATTAACGCCATTAATCTATTTGGGCGGAGTCTTTTATTCAACCGCTTTATTGCCAGAATTCTGGGCCGCTGTATCAAAGGCCAATCCCATTCTTTATATCGTCAACGCTTTTCGTTACGGCGTCTTGGGTATTAGTGATATCAATGTAAACTCGGCCTTTATTATGATTGCTGTGTTTACAATAGTCGCTTGGTTTTATAGTTTATGGTTGCTCAATTCCGGCAAAAGTTTAAGGCAATAACAGGTTGAAACTATGGTAAAGATCCCACTAGGCAGAGAAGTAGGCTACGTTGATACTTACAGCCCGAAACTATTATTTCCCATTGCCAGGGAGCAATCGCGTAATGATTTAGGTGTTGCTTTGGGGCAACTGCCTTTTACCGGTGTTGATATTTGGAATGCCTATGAACTATCGTGGCTGAACACCAAGGGTAAGCCACAGGTGGCCTGTGCGGAGTTTCGTTTTCCCTGCGAGTCAGTTTCTATTGTTGAGTCAAAGTCTTTTAAGTTGTATTTAAACTCCCTAAACCAAACTGTTTTTACTGATCAGCAAGCATTACAGCAGCAAATGGCCGAAGACCTGTCAGCCTGTGTGGGTGCCACAGTCGAAGTTTTTATAAGGGATGTTGCTAGCGGTAACGCAATTAGCCAATTAGAGGGTATTTGTCTGGACAATCTTGATATCAGTATGACCAGCTATGCACCAGAGCCAGCATTACTGACCACAGGTGAACACAATACAGGGGAAAGTTTATATAGCCACTTATTACGTTCTTTATGTCCAGTAACTGCCCAACCTGATTGGGCGAGCGTAGAGATTTGTTATACCGGCCCTCAAATTAATCATGAAGGCCTACTTAAATACCTCATCGGCTACCGCCAGCACCAGGAGTTTCACGAGCAGTGTGTGGAGCGTATCTTTACCGATATCAGTGTTCGTTGCCAGCCGAAACAGTTATCCGTGAAGGCACTGTATACTCGTCGCGGCGGTATGGATATCAACCCCTTCCGTTCTAATAAACCTATCGTTCCAGATAATATTCGTCTGAATCGGCAGTAATCACTGAAATAAAGCCCATATCTCCTTATTTTGGCCGGTATTTGCTTAAATACTTCCCTTGGATTCATGGCTAAATCCCGTTAGCTGTACCATAATTCTACGTTAATAAATATCCATACTTTCATAGGTTTAGCTAATATTTTTATCGCAGTCGTTGAATACCTGCCAAAAGTGACGCTAGCGGAATCTTTTTATGCCAGAATCGAGTCTTCTTTTTTATATCACTGCTGAATTGGCGGTATTGCTGCTGATTGTCTGCATCTTCCTAATGATGCATCTTGGCAAGATGAAAAAACTGATAGCTAAGCTGGAAGACAAGATTGTCAGCCTGCGAAAGTCTATTGGCAAATCCCGCAATGAAACCAAAAAAGCTTTAAAACAACTTGCAGAAAAGGAAACCATTCCCTCCCTGTCTTTTCTCGACTACCTCGATACTGAAATTGATAGCACTCGCGATCATCACCAATCTCTGGACCCCGGCCGGGATATTGTTCTGGATATTGCACCGGATGCTCCCATAGAGCGCCAGGTTTCGGCACTGCGCCATGCTTTTTTAATTGCGGAAAAAGAAGCTCGCTACGCGGGCGATGAAGATAGCTCAAGCTGGGATGTACTGCAGGCAAAATTACAGCCGATTATCCAGTTTTATGAAAGCGCCAACCCGCCAACAGCAGAGCAAGAGCCAGCGGATGACACTGCTTTAACTGAAGAAATAACCAACTATAAAAGCCGCATACAAAATCTGGAGCGCTTTAAAAAATTGTTCTTTGATATGGAGAGCAAATGGGAACACAGCAAAGCCCAGGCCGATGACTATCATCAACAGCTGATAGCAATGGGCAAGTCCTTGGGGGGCGGTGAAAAATTCGATAGCCTGCTGGAGAAGTATGCCAATGCCTATAATGATATTGGCGACTTAATACAGTCTGAGGGCTCAGATGAGGCTGGTGCTGAGATAAACCTTGAATATAGTGGTGCTGGCAAAACTATTATTGCCAATCAGGAAGAGATTCTCCGGCTTAAAAACATGGCTGTTGACCAACATAAGGTCATTACTGAGCTCAAGAAAAAACTTCTATCATCCAGCTCTCCGGAAGACCAGCAACGAATCGTTACCGACTTAAGCGATCAGTTAGGCCAGCAGCAGCGTTTTATGCAGGAAGCAGAAACTTGCATTCAGCTGGTTGAAAATGAGTTGACTCGTGCCATCGACGAAAATGAAAACCTGCGCGCCCAATTAAAAAGCGCGGGAAGTGTTGATAGTGCAGTGACAGGTGAAGAGGTCGAACGTATTGAAGCCATGGTTAAAGATCTTACCAGCGAAAGCAAAGATATGCTTGGCACCATTGCTGCTTTAGAAGAAGAAAATAGCGACCTCAAACAGCAGCTGGAATCCGGTGGTAGTGGCGATACTGAAAATGTCGAAACTCTGAAGTCCAGGCTTGGAGAAATGCAACAAGAGCTGCTTAGCCTCCAAACCCAGCACATCGAGCTGGAAGAGCGCTATCTGGAATTGAAAATGAAGTAATCTTCTCCTAATAACCCGCTACTATGGTTTATGTCATCATTGACCTAGTGTATCCTACCTCCCTGATTTAACAGGGGATAATCCTTCGATGAGCTATCAGGTACTGGCCCGTAAATGGCGGCCGAAAACCTTCCGTGAAATGGTAGGGCAGGAGCATGTATTAAAGGCGCTGATTAATGCGCTGGACCATAATCGTCTGCACCATGCCTATTTGTTTACAGGCACGCGAGGCGTTGGTAAAACCACGATTGCTCGTATTTTAGCTAAATGCCTTAATTGTGAAGCTGGTGTGAGTTCCGAGCCCTGTGGGCAATGTAGCGCCTGCGTATCCATCAACGACGGCCGCTTTGTAGACCTGATAGAAGTGGATGCAGCATCGCGGACCAAAGTTGAAGATACCCGCGAGTTATTAGAAAACGTGCAATATGCCCCTACCGTTGGCCGTTACAAAGTGTACCTGATCGATGAGGTGCATATGCTTTCTACCCATAGTTTTAACGCGCTGTTAAAAACCCTGGAAGAACCGCCACCTCACGTAAAATTCCTGTTAGCAACTACCGACCCCCAAAAACTGCCTGCAACCGTCCTGTCACGCTGCTTGCAGTTTAATTTAAAGAATATGAGTCCCGAGCGTATCGTTGACCATTTAAAGTATGTGTTAGAGCAGGAGATGGTTGGCTTTGACGAGGCTGCTTTGTGGCTATTAGGCCGCTCAGCGGATGGCAGTATGCGTGATGCCATGAGTTTGGCAGACCAAGGGGTTTCTTTCGGCTCAGGTAAATTGTTAGAGCCAGATGTACGCAATATGCTGGGCACCATCGACCAGACAGCGGTGTATGACATTATTGAAGCGCTGGCGGCAGCAGACGGTGCGCAAGTGTTAGCGGCGGTTGATCAGCTATCGGAGCATGCCCCGGATTATGTGGCGGCGCTTGAGGAATTGTTAACCTTATTACATCGTATTGCGATTACTCAGGCGGTGCCTGAAGCTACGGATAATAGCTTTGGAGATAAAGAGCGGGTTACCGACCTGGCGGGTCGTTTGGCGGCAGAGAATGTGCAGTTGTTTTATCAGATGGGCTTAAATGGTCGTCGTGACTTGCCCTTGGCACCTGACCCTCGTAGTGGCTTTGAAATGGTTTTGCTGCGGATGTTGGCGTTTATGCCGGCGGGTATTGCCCAGCTACCGCAAGGTAGTGTGCAAAATTCTGCTCCGGTAGCTAATAACACAGCGGCATCTGCGGAGGCGCCCGAACCTGTAAAAAAGCCTGAACCGGTCCCTCAGCCCTCTGCGGTAGCTGAAGAGCCGGAATCCAAACTACCCCCTGCAGCTACCCCCATTAGCCTTGATCAGCTAAACCCCACTAACTGGAATCAGTTATTTGATCGTTTAGGCTTTGGCGGTGTGGTGGGGAATATTGCTTCCCACTGCGTCTTGCAACAAATTGAGGGCGATACAATTACTCTGGGTCTGGATGAAAATAACGCCACTTTATTTAGCGATAGCTATACTGCCCGTATTCAGCAGCATTTATCCGTCACCTTAAATGCCCCGATTAAACTCAAGATTAATGTTACGCCCGTACAGGTAGAAACCCCTTCGGGCAGAAAGCAGCGACTCATCAAAGAGCGCAGGCAGCAAGCTTTTGTTGATCTACAAAACGATCCCAACGTACAAACCTTAATTAACGACTTTTCTGCCGTATTGGTGGAGGAGAGTGTAGAGCCGGTATTACATGGTGCGAGGAAGCAATGAAAATTAACGATATTATGAAACAGGCCCAGCAAATGCAGGAGCAAATGCAAAAAGCACAGGAAGACATGGCCAATAAAGAAGTTGACGGCGAGTCCGGTGCAGGGATGGTTAAAGTAGTAATGACAGGGCGTCATGATGTGCGTCGTGTGACCATTGACCAGAGCTTGATGAGCGAAGATAAAGAGGTGCTGGAAGATTTATTAGCCGCTGCGGTTAACGATGCAGTGCGCAAAGTGGAAGAAACCAGCCGTAATGCGATGTCGGGTTTAGCGGGTGGCGTTGACCTTTCCAACTTTAAGATGCCGTTCTAAAATGGCTTTTAGTCCTTTAATTGATCAGCTTGTAGAAGCTTTACGGTGCTTGCCTGGTGTAGGTCCTAAGTCTGCCCAGCGCATGGCGTTTCATTTATTGGAGCGTGATCGTGAGGGCGGGTTTAAACTGGCCGAGCAATTGGAAAAAGCGATGTCCGGTGTTTCCCGTTGCAGTAGTTGCCGTACATTGACTGAACAAAGTCTATGTTCCATTTGTGCCAATGATAAGCGTGATAGATCCATTATCTGCGTAGTAGAAACCCCCGCCGATGTCTTTGCCTTTGAGCAGTCCGGTATCTATCGCGGTTTATATTTTGTATTGATGGGGCACCTTTCTCCCATTGATGGTATTGGTCCTGCTGAAATTGGTGTCAGTGATTTACTCCAGCGTTTGCAGGATGAAGAGATTAAAGAAGTTATCCTCGCTACCAACCCAACAGTAGAAGGCGAGGCCACGGCTTTTTATATTACCGATCAAGTGAAAGCTTTAGGTATAGAGGTTTCAAGAATTGCCCATGGTGTTCCCTTGGGTGGTGAGTTGGAATATGTTGATGCGGGTACTTTAGCTCATGCCCTTAACGGTCGTCGTACTGTTGATTAATTCAAGTAGGTTTTAATGCTCACACGTCAAATTGATCATCCTGTTTATATTGAAACCAACGAAGAGTTGGCGCGTTTTTGTGAACAGTGGGCCAAGGCTAGTGTATTAGCCCTAGATACTGAGTTTATTCGTACTGATACCTTTTACCCCATTGGTGCTTTAATTCAGGTATCTGACAGCACCGGTTGTTTTCTGATTGACCCTTTACCGATTGATGATTTTACGGCCTTTAAGGGCTTAATGACCAATCCGGATATTACCAAGGTGCTGCACTCTTGTAGTGAAGATTTAGAAGTATTTGATCGCTTATTGGGTGTTTTACCAGCGCCCTTAATCGATACCCAAATTGCAGCGGGCATGAATGGTTTGGGTTTTAGTTTGGGTTATCAGGCCATGACTGAAGCGCTGCTGCAAATTCACGTAGCCAAAGGTGAAACCCGTTCTAATTGGTTGCAGCGTCCCTTAACCGACTCCCAAATACATTACGCCGCTTTAGATGTCGCCTATCTTCCAGAAATGTACACTATGCTTACCGATTCATTAATAGAAAATGATCGCTTGCCTTGGTTGCAAGAAGAGTGCGATAAGCTGATTAATAACTATGGCGGCCCCAATGCGATTCGACAGCATTATCTAAAAGTTAAATCCGCTTGGAAGTTATCCCAAGCTCAACTGGGTGTTTTACAGTTAGTGATTGAGTGGCGAGAAAATAAAGCCCGCGAGCGTGACCGCCCCCGTGGTCGGGTGTTAAAAGATAGAAGTTGTTTTGAAATAGCCCGTTTGCAGCCAAATAGTATTAAAGCCTTATCCGGTATTGATGAAATTGGCTATAAAACTGTGCGTAATAATGGTGATGATTTATTGGTATTAATTAAGCAAGGGCAGGAACTGGATCAATCAGAATTACCACCTGCGTTGCCCAAACCTTTGCCGCCCGCCAACGGCACCATTATGAAACGTTTAAAAGCCCATGTGGCCAAACGCGCTGAGCAATTAAACATGGCACCAGAATTACTGGCCAAGAAAAAAGATTACGAGTCGCTGCTGCGTTCGGGTTTTCATGGCAGTGAATACCAACTGCCAGAAACCTTATCCGGTTGGCGTAAAAAGGTTATCGGTGATGACTTGTTAGCCCTATTAGCGAAAGAGGGCGTGTAACCGCCAAGCTTATGAAAAAAATCTGTACTATTTATCGAAGCCCAAAGCAGGAAGGGATGTATCTTTATGTGGATAAACAGGAAGATCTAGAGCGTATTCCCGCTGCGTTGTTAAAACGTTTTGGTAAGCCTGAGCAGGCGATGACTTTGGTATTGACCCCTGAGCGGGAATTGGCACGGGTGGATATTGCTAAAGTGTTAGCGAGTTTGGAAGAACAGGGTTTTTTCCTACAAATGCCACCGCAGCCCGATAAAGTTATGCAAAAGCTGCACGAAAAAAACAGCAAGATGTAACCATGAGCGATTCGCAGCCCCGATTTTGGGAAACTAAAACATTGGATGAAATGTCTACAGGTGAATGGGAATCTCTCTGTGATGGTTGCGCTAAATGCTGCCTGCATAAGTTAGAAGATGCAGATAACGGGGATGTGTATTACACCAAGGTGGTTTGCCGGTATATGGATGATAATTGCCGTTGTACTGAGTATCAGCAGCGTAATGAGCTAGTGCCCAATTGTGTTTGGTTACGGCCTGAAGATGTTGAAGAGTTTTTTTGGTTGCCTGCGACCTGTGCTTATCGCTTAGTAGCTGAGGGTAAACCGTTGGAAGATTGGCACCCGTTGATCTCTGGTAGTGCCGATAGCGTGCATAAGGCTGGGGTGTCTATTCAGGGTCGGGCATTAAGTGAAGAGTACGTGCATCCTGATGGGATGGAAGAGCATATTATCAGTTGGGTTGAATAGACTTCTGTCATTCCCGTCTGGTTGTATGCTGTCATTCCCGCGAAGGCGGGAATCTACAGTACGGGGTTCCCGCCTTCGCGGGAATGACGTTCCTTCGCGGGAATGACGTTAAACTTAAAAGGTAAAGCAGCGATGGAAACCGCTAGTGACTATTACATCTCTTGGAGTGTCTACTTGGTAGCCGTTTTGGTAGCCCAGTTATTGCTTTGGCGTGTACTAAGGATTATTAAAACCCAGGACATCAAATTCCTGGTTTCCATTTTGTTTTTCGCACTATTAATTACCCCAGTCCCCCTTGAGACCGGCCAATCCTATTGGGTGCCAGCCTTTATGGCGGCGATTATGGAGGGCCTAAATCATGGGTTTGAAGCTGCGCAACCAAGGTTATGGCCTATCTTTATGACCATGTTGATCTTTGTCTGTCTATCAGTTGCCTGGCGGCTATATCGCCTGCGCCGTCAATCTTCTCAATAGGGTTTTTTTTTACACCCCTTCAGCTTGTTGTGAATGTTGAAATACCTGCTATAAATAATTGTTAATACGGAAAATTATATAGTTAATACTGGAATTTCAACTTGTATGAACACCACGCGCCTTGTCCTGTTAGTTGTTACGTTTTTTTGTAGCAGCTTTGCTGTTGCCCAAGACACCAATAATCTCGCTATCACCGATACTGAATTAACCCCTGATGTCAGAGTGATTATTGATATCTCCGGTAGTATGAAGAAAAACGACCCCCTGAACTTACGTCGCCCGGCGCTTGAGCTATTGGTGCAGCTTTTCCCTGAGGGTTCAAAAGCGGGTGTCTGGACCTTTGGTCAGTGGGTTAATAATCTGGTGCCCAGTAAAAATGTGGATGATGCCTGGCGTACCGGTGCTTTCTCCCAAGCTTCAAAAATCAATTCCGTAGCCTTGCGTACCAATATTCCCGCCGCACTGGAAAAGGCGATGGACGATATTGATAAGCTGGACCCGCGCTACAAGGTCCACCTGATTTTATTAACCGATGGTATGGTGGATGTCTCCAAATCCAGCGAGGAAAACAGACAAGCCAGGCAGCGTATTATCGATGTAATCCTGCCCAGACTACGTGATGCCGGTGTCACGATCCATACCGTGGCACTCTCGCAAAATGCTGACCAGGAGCTAATGCAAAGATTGGCGGTAGAAACTGACGGCCTGGCTGCAGTAGCCGAAACTGCAGAAGATCTAACCAATATCTTTGTACAAGCTTTTGATGCTGCCGCTCCGGTTGAGCAACTTCCGCTGGATGATAACGGCTTTACCGTGGATTCAAGCATTGATGAGTTTACCGCCTTAATTTTTCGCAAGCAGGGGACTGGTGCGGCGACGTTGATCTCGCCCGATAATCAACGCTATACCGTGGATGAATACGGCAGTGATATCACCTGGTTTCGCCAACAGAACTATGACTTGATCACGGTTAGAAATCCCCGGGCGGGCGACTGGGCGATCGAGGCACAGCTTGAGCCTAATAGCCGTATTACTATCGTCAGTGATTTAAGTCTAAAAGTTAGCCCGCTGGCAAAAAGCAATTTTGTTGGTGATAGCGCAGAGATGGCAGCAGCCCTGACGGAACAAGCTGTAGTGATCGACCGCCCTGAATTCCTTAACCTGGTCGATATGAGTTATACAGTTACCCGCAGGGATGATGGCCAGCAATGGCAATTCTCCCTGTCGGAACTTGATCCTATTCCGCTAGATGGAACCTTTCGCTCAAGTCTGGAAGTATTACAGCAAGTCGGTATTTATGATGTCGTAGTACAAGCCAGCGGTAAAACCTTCCAGCGCCAGAAAAAACAAACCATGGCAGTGCGTGAAGCCTTTGATATTCGCTATCGCAGTACAAAATCCAATCCACCCAGTCATAAAGTTTCACTGTTTGCCCGCAATCATCATATTGATGGAGATAACACCACGGCCATAGCCAGTGTCACCTTGCCCGACGGCAGCCAGGAGAATATTGAAGCAATTGCCGTGGGCGATAGACGCTGGCAGCTTAATCTTGAAGGGATTAATACAGCGGGTTATTACGCCGTCAATTTTATAGTGAGCGGCCAGCTAAGCAATGGTGATTCTGTTACTGCTCAAACCCATACGCTGCAAATAGAGCACCCCGTAGTCGGCCAAACCATAGCTCCGGTGACACAGCCAGAATCTAAGCCAGAACCTGTTGCCGAGCCAGAGCCCATTGAAGAGCCTGTGCCAGAACCCACCCCAGAACCAGAAGCGTCTGTAGAAGAGGGTACTGATTGGGCGCAGATGGGCTTATACGGCGCTATTGTTGTAGGTAACCTACTGGTTGTGCTGCTGGGCTTCTTTGCTTATAAAATGATTAAAGGCAGCAATACCCAATCCGAGATTCTCGAGGGCGATGACGATGTCGAAGTGGATCAGGACGAAGAGATAGGGGATAAAGAAGATACTAAGCCTGAGGTAACTGTGGCAACAGAGTCTGGGTCAGAATCCGGGGTGAAAGAAAGTGACAACTTCGATATTGAAATTGAAGATGACGACACCGAAGTTGAGGTTGAAGTTGAAGCTGAAAAAGAAAACCTGGATTCCCAATTGCCCGGTGAAGAAGAGGATGTCAAAGAAGTAGATGTCGACCTGCCTGCCGATGCGATTGATATTGACCCCGGTAGCGAAGATGATAAGTAAATCACGCTACCATCGTCCCAGCGAATAGCCATCATTGCCGCTATTAATACCGAAAGACATAATATGACCTTGTCAATAAATCTTTAAATCGTTAATCTGTCCGGCCATTTTTAATGATCCGCATGGTTTGATTATGAAGTTTCAAGGCACCGATACCTACGTAGCAACAGATGATTTACAGCTAGCCGTTAATGCAGCAGTGACCCTGCAGCGCCCTTTATTAATTAAGGGTGAGCCTGGCACCGGTAAAACACTCCTGGCTGAAGAAGTGGCTGCTTCATTGGGTATGCCATTAATTCAGTGGCATATCAAATCCACCACCAAAGCCCAACAGGGGTTGTATGAGTACGATGCCGTATCTCGTCTGCGTGACTCCCAACTGGGTGATGACAGAGTTCACGACATCGCCAACTACATCAAAAAGGGCAAAATGTGGGAAGCCTTTGCGGCAGATGAGCAAGTTGTACTACTAATCGATGAGGTGGATAAGGCAGATATTGAATTCCCTAACGACCTGTTAGTAGAGCTGGATAAAATGGAATTCTTTGTTTACGAAACTGGCGAAACTATCAAAGCCAAACACCGTCCGATTATTATTATTACCAGTAATAACGAAAAAGAACTTCCCGATGCTTTCCTGCGTCGCTGCTTCTTTCATTTCATTAACTTCCCCGATCACGACACCATGCGTCGTATCGTCGATGTGCACTATCCTGATATTCAAAAACAGCTGGTTAACGATGCGCTGGAATTATTCTTTGAAGTGCGGTCAATCCCCGGCTTAAAGAAAAAGCCTTCAACCTCCGAATTAATCGATTGGCTTAAATTATTAATGGCTGATGATATTCCTGCTGAAATCCTAAAAGAGCAGGATAATAGCAATGCGATACCGCCCCTATATGGTGCCTTGCTGAAAAACGAACAGGATGTACATATGCTGGAACGTTTGGCCTTTATGCATCGTCGTCAGCAGCGTAACCAATAATTAGTAGAGCACACTAATATGCTAATTAGTTTTTTCCAGCTACTTAAAAGAGCCGGTATTCCTGTTTCCATCAAGGAATTACTGGACCTTATCCTGGCGTTAAAAAACCATCTTGCCTTTGCCGATGTGGAAGAGTTCTATTACCTCGGTCGCACTTTGCTGGTTAAAGACGAAAAATACTTCGACCGATATGACCGTTGCTTCAGTGCCTATTTCCGCGATATGGAAAGTCTTGAAGATATACTGGAAGCACTAATACCCGATGAATGGTTACGCCAGGAGTTTAGCAAGCAGCTAACCCAGGAAGAAAAAGACAAAATCGAATCTCTGGGTGGACTTGATAAACTTATCGAAGAGTTTAATAAGCGCCTGGAAGAACAAAAAGGCAAGCACCAGGGCGGTAATAAATGGATCGGAACGGGTGGCACTAGCCCGTTTGGGCATGGAGGTTACAACCCAGAAGGAATGCGCATAGGTGGTGAAGGCAAAAACAAAAAAGCCGTCAAAGTCTGGGAAAAACGCGAATTTAAAAACCTTGATGACAGTGTTGAGTTAGGCACCCGAAATATCAAAGTGGCTCTGCGTCGTTTAAGAAAGTTTGCTCGTACCGGCGCTGAAGATGAACTGGATCTGGATGATACCATTCACTCTACGGCGAATAACGCTGGCCTATTGGATATTAAAATGGTTCCCGAGCGCCATAACGCCGTTAAGGTGTTGTTATTTTTTGATGTGGGCGGTTCCATGGACCCCTTTGTCAAAATCTGTGAAGAGATGTTCTCGGCAGCACGCTCCGAATTTAAGCATATGGAATACTTTTATTTCCATAATTTTATCTATGAGTCAGTCTGGGATAATAATATTCGTCGTCACACCGAGCGCTTAGATATGCTCGATATCCTGCACAAATATACCAGTGACTACAAGGTGGTGTTTATAGGTGATGCCTCCATGTCACCCTACGAAATTCTTCAGTCCGGCGGTAGTGTTGAGCACTGGAATGAAGAGGCGGGTGATGTTTGGATGCGCCGTTTAAAAGAGACCTTTGAAAAAGTGATATGGATAAATCCAGTGCCTGAACAACAGTGGAATTATACCCACTCGATCGATTTAACCAGCCAGTTAGTAGAAGGGCATATGTACCCCCTGACCGTTAAAGGTTTGGAAGAGGGTATGTCTTATCTTTCAAAATAACCGGGGAATTAACGTCTACCTGGCAATATCGCTTTAATCCTGTCTCGCATACCACGAATAGCCGTGGCCGTGGTATCCCAGTCAATACAGCCATCCGTTACCGAAACGCCATACTGCAACTGAGATAAATCGTCAGGAATAGACTGGTTACCTTCATTGATATTGGATTCAATCATCAGGCCAACAATGGATTGATTGCCACCAATAATCTGATTACTAACATCATCCATCACCGCAGGTTGTAACTCCGGTTTTTTACTGGAGTTGGCGTGGGAACAATCCACCATAATATTCTTGGCAACTCCGGCTTTATCCAAAGCTTGCTCAGTCAGCTCAATATGTACCGAGTCATAGTTAGGGCCTTTAGAACCGCCTCGCAAAACCACATGTGCGTAAGGGTTGCCTTTGGTGTGAATGATTGCCACCTGGCCTTCGCCATTAATCCCCAAAAAACGATGGGGCTTGCTGGCGGACTGAATCGCATTCATAGCAACCGATAGACCACCATCAGTACCATTCTTAAAACCTACCGCTGAAGATAGGCCGCTGGCCATTTCACGGTGAGTTTGTGATTCCGTAGTGCGGGCACCAATCGCTGACCAGGCAATACAGTCCTGCATATACTGGGGCGAAATTGGGTCCAGCGCTTCAGTGGAAGTCGGCAGGCCCATTTCAGCCACATCCAGTAATAGCTTGCGGCCAATATGCAGACCTTGCTGAATTTTAAAAGTGTCATTGAGGTGTGGGTCGTTGATCAAACCTTTCCAGCCCACCGTGGTGCGAGGCTTTTCAAAATAGACGCGCATAACAATATACAGGGTATCTTCAACTTCTGCGGCCAACTCTTTTAAGCGAGCGGCGTAATCCAGTGCAGCATCAACATCGTGAATCGAGCAGGGGCCAACCACAACAAATAAGCGGTGATCTTTGCCGTCGAGAATATTGCGAATCACTTCCCGGCTATCGGCAATGCTGCTGGCTGCGGTGGCAGACATGGGCAGGTCTTGCTTTAACTGCTCAGGGGTAATCAAAATCTCTTGCGATTCCACATTTAAATTATCTACTTGTGTATTGATGGTACTGTCGCTCATGGTGTTTTATCCTGATATTCTTTTACTGCCTTCGCTTATTTGCTGGTTAGTGGCCAAGCTAGCCGCTTATTGTAGCTGATATCAGCTGCGGATGTGGAGTCGATATATTAAAACCTATGTATTTAAGCCGGCTGAGGTTACAATTTAGCGACATAAGCGATAAAAATTACCATGCCCCAAGCACTCTCATTTTTTGATGTAAAGCCTATATGGCAGTCACTGGTCTCAGGTCAATTAATCCTGACCCCGAACCAGCGTCTGGCCAGCCGTATACGCAGTGCCTATGCCATCGCCTGTGCTGAAATAAATACGCCGGTGGTGGAAGCCCCCGAGGTTTATTCCATCAGCCAGTGGCTGGATCGTTGCTGGCAACAACTGCTTATCAATGCGGACCCTTTGGCGCTAGCGGTCAAACCCCTTAGTCCAACCCAGGAACAGGCACTATGGGAACAGGTAGTGACTACCTCAGACCTTGGCGCTGCCTTATTGCGACCCTCGGCAACAGCCCAACAGGCGGCTAGTGCCTACCGTACATTGATTGATTGGCGCCAATCCTTAAGTGAGCAGTCATTAAGAGATCAGTTTCTGGCTGATGAAGATTCATCGGTATTGTTGGGCTGGATTGATCAATTTGAGCAGTGCTGTGACAACAATCACTGGCTACCCTCGGCCAAAATAACCGAGCGTGTGATTACTGCGTTCCAGCAGGGTAATCTAAGCCCCCCGCAAACTATTCTCGCCGTTGGCTTTGAAGATATAACACCGCTTAACCAGCAGCTATTAACCTGCGCCGGTGGTTATTCACACTATCAGCCTGAAGCTTGCACCGACTCTGTTAACGTCGTTGAGTGTGATAATAGCCAGCAAGAATTACTGGCTGCAGCAGTCTGGGCAAAGCAGACCTTAAAAAACCAGCCCGATGCCCGTGTCGCTATCGTCATTCCGGATTTAGCACAGCAACGGCAGGGTGTTCATCGCTTATTACTAGAGGTGTTTGCCCCAGACTATAACCAGCCGTTAGATAAGCAAGGTGATACGGCCCTGCGGCGCAATATACCCTTTAACTTTTCCGCCGGTTACCCCTTAATCGAGGCGCCTATTATCAATGCCGCGATTAATGCCTTATCACTGGCGTTTAAAACCCTTGATGTTGATACAGTAGAAAACATTTGCCAATCGCCTTTTTATGCACTGCAAGATGAAGATGGTGAGTTGATCAGTCGGCTAATCGTGGCTGTTAGGAAAGAGAAGTTGTTCGAATTATCCACGGCCAGATTCAGGCATCTGGCTGAAAAAGCATCGGACAAATACCAAAACGCGGAGCTTAACCTTGACGGGCAAACATGGCACTTTGCACAAACGCTACAGGCCATTGGCAACATTACCCGCAGCCACCAGTTGGACGGCACTCGCTCCGCGCTGCAATGGCGTGAGCTCTTTGAACAAATTTTAGAGCTGATAAATTGGCCCGGCAAACGTCGCCTCGACAGTATCGAATACCAACAAGTCAGCCAGTGGCAACAAATCCTTAATGAGTTTTGCTCGTTAAATGTTGTGTCCGGGGCAATGACCTATAGCGACGCATTAACCGCATTGCGCAGTATTCTTTCCAGACATATATTCCAGCCGCAAAGTGCAGATTCAAGCCTGCAAATATTAGGCACCCTGGAAGCGGCGGGGTTGCAGTTTTCCCATTTGTGGTTGCAGTCCATGTCAGAAAAAGCATGGCCACCGGCTCCCAGCCCAAATCCATTGCTGCCTTTCTCACTACAGCGGGAGCAGGGCATGCCCCATGCCACTGCGGAACGTGAGCTGCTTTATGCCAGCAATCTAAGCCAGCGTTTTATTAGCAGTGCTGAACATATAGTGGTTAGCTCACCTGCAGTTATTGATGATAACCCGGCGATGGTTAGCGGTTTATTTGCAGCTTACCCCCGTACCACCCTCGATAAACTGCTGGGTCGTTCACTGGATGCTTTGGTGCCTTTAAAAGAAATTCGTCGCCGTCATTTTGAATCGCAAACTCTTGAAGCCTTTGATGCCGGTTTTGCCCCAAGCATGGCGACGGATGAAAAAATACGCGGCGGTAGCAGCTTGTTTGCCAGTCAGTCAGCCTGTCCTTTTAGAGCCTTCGCCACTCATCGCCTGGGCTTGCGCGCATTGCCCCAGCCAGAGTTAGGCTTGAATGCGGCTGATAGGGGCACCATATTACACCGCGCATTGGAATTGATTTGGCAAAAACTGAAAAACCAGCAATCACTGCTGGCTCTGCCAGAGGATCCATTAAAACAACTATGTGAAGAAACCAGCTACCACAGCATCAACGAATTTTGCCAGCGCCCGCCGCAGCGCCTGGGTGAGCGTTACAAAATGCTGGAACAGCAACGTCTACAGTCTTTATTACTGGCCTGGCTGGCAGTGGAAAAACAGCGGGCTAACTTTACCGTGACCGGTACCGAAACCAAAAAAGCTTTTCATGTTAAAGAACTGATCCTGCAAACCCGTATTGATCGCGTCGACACCCTGGATGATGGCAGTATAGTAATTGTTGATTATAAGACCGGCAGTACCTCTATTAACCGTTGGTGGGGTGATCGCCCCGATGAACCACAATTACCGCTATATAGCATGCTCACTGAAAATGGCGGTGATACGGTGGGTGCTATTGCCTATGCCCAGGTTCGCACAGATGGTTGTGCCCTTAAGGGCGTAGGTGCCGAACAAATACCCGACAAAAGCCTGCAGTGGAAAGACAAATACAAAAACGATGCCGGTGTAATGGATTGGCCACAACTTAAACAGCACTGGGAAAAAGTCTTAACCGCACTGGCCGTTGATTTTATGGCTGGCAAGGCTGCCGTTGATCCCAAGCAACCTGCGCAAACCTGTCAATACTGTGACCTAAGTAGTACCTGCCGTATTAACCATAAGCAGGTAGAAGTCTGATGAATTTACCGGTCGATAATGAGCAGCGTTTAGCAGCACTTAACCCGTTGAAGTCTGTCTGTGTTACCGCACCAGCAGGTTCCGGTAAAACCGAACTGCTCAGCCAGCGGGTGCTAAAGCTATTGGCCACCGCTGACCAACCCGAAGAAATTCTTGCCATTACCTTTACCCGCAAAGCAGCGGCTGAAATGCATCATCGTATTATTGATGCTTTACGTTTTGCCGCCAATAACCCCGAACCGGAACAGGCCCATAAACAACTAACCTGGCAATTAGCCAAAGCCGCTTTAGCCCGTGATGAGCAACACCAATGGCAACTGTTGAAAAACACCGGGCGCTTAAAAGTGCAAACCATAGATAGCCTCTGTGCCAGTCTAACTCGGCAGATGCCAATACTGTCTAACTTCGGCGCCCAGCCGCAGATTAGTGACAGCTCCCAGCAACTCTATCAATTGGCGGTGCATAACTTTTTGCAGCAATTGGAGCAAGAGAATCATTTTGCCGAAGATCTAATGGTATTAATGGCGCATGTCGATAACGATATGGCTAAGGCAGAGCGTTTACTGATTGGCCTGCTGGAGCGTCGTGACCAATGGTTATTACATATTGGTAGTGCCAGTGATCCGGAGGCAGCCAGGGAAAAGCTGGAGCACACACTACAGCTGTTAGTGGCTGATATTTTACAGCAGCTCTATAGCGAATTACTGCCTGTGGCACCGGAGCTATTGCCGTTATTCGATTATGCCGGTTGCAATATGCAATGGCAGCAAAGCGATTCACCGATCACACAATTGGCAGGTATTATTGAGCTACCGGCAACCGATCCATCCGCCTTAGCTGCATGGCGCGCCATTGCCGATATGTTACTGACCCAGTTCAGTGATTGGCGTAAAACCGTGGATAAGCGCGCAGGCTTTCCTACCGAAACCCAGGATGGTGACAAGGCTTTAGCAAAAACCTTAAAAGCTAATTACGTCGAATTACTCAAGGCCTTTCATGGTAATGATGCCTTGCTGGCACTGTTGGTAGAATTGCGTCACTTACCGGAGCCTGAGTTTGATCAGCAGCAGTGGCAGGTATTAGCGTCACTGGCACGTCTATTACCCCTGTTGGTAGCGCAGCTGACTGTTGTGTTTCAACAGCAGGGGGAAGTGGACTATAGCGCAATTTCCATAGCGGCTATTGATGCCCTGGGCGATGGTCTGAGCCCAACCGAATTGGCGATGAAACTGGATCACCAGCTCTGCCATATTCTAGTGGATGAATTCCAGGATACCGCCAGCCCCCAGTTTCGTTTATTGCATCGCCTGCTTGAAGGTTGGTCAGAATATAATAGCGTCAACCCGGAAAAGCCTAACACTTTATTTATTGTCGGTGATGGCATGCAGTCCATCTATGGTTTTAGGGAAGCCAATGTAGGGCTATTTTTAGAAGCGAGAGCACAGGGTATTAATGGTGTACAGCTGGAGGATTTGCCATTAACCGTTAACTTCCGCTCTGATCCCGCCGTGGTTGATTGGGTCAATACCACTTTTAGCCAGGCTTTCCCCCTGGTAGAAAACTTATCTCGCGGCGCTGTACCGTTTGAACATGCCGCTGCCTTTAATGCCAATGATGTCAGCAGTGAAGTTACTATAGAAGGTTTTGTTGGCGAAGAGGCGCGCTTGAAAGAGGCGCAGAGAACCGTTGAGCTTGTGCAGCAGAGCCAGGCGGAAAACCCGCAGGGCAGTATCGCTATCCTGGTCCGTAACCGCGGCCACCTAAAGGATATCATTCCGGCCTTAAGCCGGGCAGGGCTAAGCTGGAATGCTATGGATATTGACCCCCTGGCCAGCTATAGCCCCATTATAGATTTACTAAGTCTGACCAAGGCTCTGTTTAATACTGCTGATCGAATTAGTTGGTCTGCTTTATTAAGAACACCCTGGCTGGGTTTGGATAATGCCGATTTACACCGTCTATTAGCTAATACCAACAAGCACTCCATCTGGTCTGTTATCCAAGATAGTACAGCGCTGGCTGGTTTAAGTAGTCATGGCCGCAAACGTTTATCAGTAGTCATTCAGGTACTGAGCGCCGCCTTTGAACAGCGCTGCCGGCAACCAGCCCGCAGCTGGATTGAAGGCGTGTGGTTGGCGCTGGGTGGCGCAGCCGCAGTCAATAGCCGTTACGAATTTGATTTTATCGACGACTATTTTGATCTGTTAGAAAGGTATCAGCAGGGCGAACTATTGCCCTCCATTAAACAATTTGAGCAGGCGGTGCAGCGCTTATATGCCGCCCCGCAAGCAACGGACAGTCAGTTGCATGTGATGACCATTCATAAGGCCAAAGGGTTGGAGTTTGACCGGGTTATTTTACCGGGCATGGCAAGACAGCCTCGCAGCGATGATAAAACACTATTAATGTGGCGAGAATATTTATCTGCCGATGGCCATAGCTCTGGCCTGATTATGAGCCCTTTAGGCGCAACCGGTGATGAAGAAGATTCCATCTATCGCTATCTGCGTTTCGAACAAAAACAAAGCACACATTTAGAGTGCACCCGTTTATTCTATGTGGCGGCCACCAGAGCGGTTAAGCAATTACATATCCTGTTAACAACGGGAAAAGATGCCAAAACCGAATTACCCAAAGCACCGCCAAAAAACAGTTTGATTAGCAGTGCCTGGCCCGCATTGGAACAACAAGTGCAGTGGACTGATGTTGTGGTGGCGAGCAATGCTGAACAGTTTGGTTTGGATTTTAACCCTTCATCCACTGCCCCTTTACAGCGCTTATCGGCTGCATGGCAGCCTCCCGAGTGGAGCTTTCCCAACCCACTGAAAGATTATTATCTGGATAATAAGGCCGAAGCGCAGGATGCTAACGCGCTTAATATCCCTGTTGCCAGCAATGACCCGGTGCCCCAGTGTGCCGGCAGCGTTACCCATTGGATTTTTGAGGTGATGGCCAAGCAGGGGGTTGATTGTTGGTTGCAAAAAAATCAGCAACAGCAACAACAGTGGTTGCAGGCTTTATTGCATTACCACAAGCTGCCTGAATTACTATGGCCGCAAGCGATAGAAAAAATATCGCAAGCGGTTAACAATACTTTGGCGGATACTAAGGGGCGCTGGTTGTTTTCTCCCCGGCATCAGCAATCATTTGCTGAATTAGCGTTAATGTCGAATAGCGATGGCATAGTACGCAATCATTTTATTGACCGCTGTTTTGTTGATGAGGCTGGGGTGTTTTGGATTGTTGATTACAAAACATCTACACCCCTGGACAATGAAAGCCGCAGGGATTTTATTGCCCGAGAAGTAGCGGAGTATCAATCACAACTAGCCAGATATAAAGCATTATTGTCTAGTCGACTGCAGCCCCCTGGATCGACTGAACAGCCGCTGATAAAGACCGCGCTTTATTTTACCCATTACCCTTATTGGTGCGAGCTAGAATAGTGAGGGAGTAACTTGTGGGTGGTGAAATACTAAATTTGGCTTACTATATATAAAGTAAACAAAGCAAAGGAGCAGGAAATGCTAGATGACGATAGGGAAGAAGGTGAAACCGAGGTTAACCCGGTTGATTTATTAAAAAAGGTTGAAAAACAGGCAGTGGCGAATAAAGTCTTAATGTTCACTGCTATGGCTATCTCGGGCATTATTATCACTGTGATGGCCACGGGGATGACTGTGATGTTCTTAAGAATTTCCGCTTTGACGGAAGCCTCTCAGGTCGAGAGGGAAGGTCCCCTTGAAGAGCAGTTTATTGCTCTGGAGCAACAACTGATGCTACTGGCGGACTTTCGTAAAAGTGAGCTTAAGAAAGTCGTCGCCTATACCAAGCAGTTAGAAAAGGTAGCCAGCGACTGTAGCGTGGAAAAGGCCGCCCCCTACCAACAGTTTTTAGTCACCCGTGAGCAGGATTTCCAACAACTGGTCACCACGATCAAGTCCGGCACCACCGATCTTGCCGGCATGAATAAAGGCTCTAAAAAGTGGCTGGATATTCATAATAAGACCCTGGATGATTTAAAGGACTTAAGTATTGAGCGTAAAACCAAATTAGAAAAACTGACCGAGGGTACAAAATAGTGGCTGACGATACAGTAACTGGCGAAGTCACTCTCGAAGATAAAATAGAGCGGGTACGCAAGCAATCTTTTGGCCAGCTCTGGATAGGGATAGGCTTTCTTCCCGTGTTATTACTAGTATTTGTCACGGGTTTGGTGCTTTTGGCCAATGCCCATAAAACAACGATTAATATGACAGCAGAAAAACCGGAAAATCGCGTCGAGGTATTTCGCAGCAAGGTTGATGGGGTAAAAACTCAGGCCGAAAAACAATACGCCAAATACCTCAGCAAAATGGATGATAAAAGTATATTTACCGTCAACGAGAAGTTTGAAATTATCTATGACTTGTCGACGGAAAGTGAAGAACAATACACTGGGTTGTTAAAGACCTATCAGGTCATGGTATACGAAACTGCCAGCAGGGTGCGAGGTTCGGGTGAATGGTACTATTACTACCGGCAAAAAATTGACCGCTTAGTTAATACCGCCAAAAACCGCGAGCAGGAACTCAAGCAGTATTTTAGCCAAGACTAATCTCCCTATACGTCATTCCCGCGAAGGCGGGAATCCAGCCTGCATACTTATGCTGTTATTTCCGCTAAAGCGGAAATCTACAGCACTGGATTCCCGCCTTCGCGGGAATGACGGTCTTTCGCGGGAATGACGTTGCCTTACTTAAGAGTCATGAATGGCTTCAAGAATGACAAACTTCTTATTGCTGGCAATGGTTCGGCAGTTACCAAACAGGCGCTTAAGTTTAACGTGGTAACTCAGGTGCCGGTTGCCAACAATCCATAGCTTACCCCCTTGTTTTAAAGCTTTATGGCTTTGTTTAAACATTTGCCAGGCAATTTGGTCACCGACGGTATTGCTTTGGTGAAAGGGTGGGTTGCATAGGATAAGGTCAATATCAGCAAGGGTGGTTTGCTGTAGGCAGTTGCTAGGCAAAAAGTTGTCTTTATCTTGCTCTTGTTGTGAATCGAGATTTACAGGATTAAAGTAATTGTCTTTGGCGGAGTCCACCGCCATAAACGATTCGTCAACAAAATAAACCTGGCACTCAGGTTGCTGCCGCTTGACCATAATGCCGAGAATGCCATTACCGCAACCCAGGTCAACCAGTTGATTAGCCTTCGGCAGCTTGTCGTATTGTTGCAGCATAAAGCGAGTACCAATATCCAGCTTGTCTTTAGCAAACACATTGGCATGTTGGCTGATCTGCAAATCAATTTCCTGATAATCATTTTGTAATGGGTAGGGTGATGGCATGGCTTGGTCTTTTTTCTCCGTGCCTGAAAAAATCAGCCGGGCCTTTTTGACTGCCAGAGAGGTGGTGGTAGTGCCAAGGTATTGTTCAAATAACTGTTGATAGGACTTTTGTAAATACTTAACCATGCCGCCCGCGATAACCACCGTGTTATCGCTGATATGGTCTTTGAGGGTAATCAGTTGATGTTCCAGTAGGGCCAGAGTTTTGGGTACTTTGATCAATACCAGATCGTATATGCCGCTGGGGTTTGAGGTGCTTTTTAGCAGATTAATATCCGCTGTCAATTGGTTGCTCTTAATATTTTCCTTGCAGGCAAGTTGGCTAATCAGCGAATCGCTCCAGTGAGTGATGCTGAAGTTTGATAGGCTGCAACTTAGCGCGCCAAAGCTATCGTTAATAATCAACAGTCGGTTACCGTCTTGGGGAAGCTGTTGCTCTGCCAAATGCTGAAGGATTAATTCATCCGCTGCGTCCCAGGCTCTAAGGTTATTGCCCTGGCCTCTGGGTATGCGGTGTAACTTTAGCTCTGCAAAGGGTGACTGTAGAAGAGTGTTAGTGGTGTCCATGGTTTATAGGGTAATGGTTTATAGGGTAATAGTTTATAAGGAGGAGGACAGTGCTGCGGCTAATAAATTTTTGGTATAGCTTTGCCGGGGTCGATTAAATATTGCTTCACTAGTGCCGCTTTCAATAATTTCTCCAGCTTTCATAACGATGGTGTGATGGCTGATAGAGCGCACCACCTGTAAATCATGGCTGATAAAAATATAGCTTAGCTGGTGTTTGCGCTGCAGGTTTTTAAGCAGTTCCAATACCTGTACCTGAATCGAGCGATCCAGCGCTGAGGTGGGTTCATCAAGAATAATCAGTTTAGGCTCAAGAATAACGGCTCTGGCAATCGCAATACGCTGGCGTTGCCCGCCGGAAAATTCATGGGGATAGCGGTGGCGAATAGCGGGATCAAGATCTACTTCCTGCAAAATATCGATAACCTTTTGCTCCCGTTGTTCCGGGCTAAGGTCATGATGGACTTTTAAACCTTCGCTAATAATATCGGCAATACACAGCCGTGGGCTTAAGCTGCCAAAGGGATCTTGAAAAACCACCTGAATATCTTTGCGCAGTGGCCGCATGGTATTTTGGTCGTACTGGTTAATCGCCTGGTCGAGAAAGTGAATATCACCCTCTGAATCGACCATCCGTAATAGGGCCATCGCCAAGGTGCTTTTCCCTGAGCCACTTTCTCCGACTACGCCCAGTGTTTCACCGGGGAGAATACTAATATCGGCATTTTTTACGGCATTAAATAACCTGAGTTTCTGGAAGAACCAGCGTTTACCAACTTCAAAGTTAACGCTAAGCCCTTTGCTGGCTAGTATAGGTTTTTGCCCGTTATTCAAATCCAGGTGGACGGGGTCGCCACTGGGTTCTGCGTCCAGCAATGACTTGGTGTAGTCTTGCTGTGGTTGTGTAAACAGGGTTTGCGTATCGGCTTGTTCAACCTGTTTACCATGCTGCATAACCAGCACGCGATCAGCCACTTTTTTAACCACGGATAAATCATGGGTGATTAACAGTATCGCCATCCCCATACGTTGTTGAATGTTTTTAAGCAGCTTTAAAATCTGTGCCTGTACCGTCACATCCAGTGCCGTGGTAGGTTCATCAGCTATCAGTAAGTCAGGTTCATTGGCGATGGCCATCGCAATCATAATACGCTGTCGCTGGCCGCCAGAGAGTTCGTGGGGGTAGGCGTTTGCCTTATCAGTTGGGATGTCCACCTGATCCAGTAGTTCGATAATTCGCTGCTTTAAGGCTTCACCCCGTAACTGTTTATGCAGGCTAATGACTTCGCCAATTTGGTCGCCGACTTTATGTAATGGGTTTAAGGCGGTTAGCGGTTCCTGGAAAATCATACTGATATTATTGCCGCGGATACTGCGCAACTTATTGGGGTTGATATTCAGCAGTTCTTTACCCTTAAAAAATATCTTGCCACTGGGGTGATGGGCAACGGGGTAGGGTAGCAGGCGTAAAATTGAGTGTGCTGTTACTGATTTTCCTGAGCCGCTTTCACCCACAATGGCTAGAGTCTCACCTGGCTGAATCTCAAAGCTTAAATCAATAACGGCCCTAGTGCGGCTTGCCCCCTGAATAAAATCGGTAGAAAGGCGATTGACGGCTAATAACGGAGTCTGTTTATTCATTGGGCTAGCCTCGGGTCAAGCGCGTCGCGTACGGCTTCACCCACAAACACTAATAGCGTTAGCATAATTGAGAGAATGGCAAAGGCACTAATACCCAGCCAGCCGGCATGTAAATTACCTTTGCCCTGTGCCACCAGTTCGCCGAGGGATGCTGAACCTGGCGGCAAACCAAAACCCAGAAAATCTAACGATGTCAGTGTGGTTATGGCGCCGGTTAAAATAAACGGCATATAGGTCAGGGTGGCCACAATAGCGTTGGGCAAAATATGCCGAAACATAATAACGCTGTTGCTAACACCCATGGCTCTGGCTGCTTTAACATATTCTAGATTGCGACCCCGCAGAAATTCTGCCCTCACTACGTCAACTAATTGAGTCCAGCTAAATACCAGCATAATTGCCAGTAGCCACCAGATGCTCGGTGTAATAATGCTGGAGAGAATAATCAGTAAAAATAGTACGGGTAGTCCGCTCCAGATTTCTATAAAGCGTTGGCCGAGTAGGTCAATAGTGCCGCCGTAGTAACCTTGAATAGCGCCTGCCGCTACGCCGATTACCGAGCTGCCCAACGTTAATGCCAGGGCAAACAGCACTGAAACTCTAAAGCCATAAATCACCCGGGCAAAAACATCCCGGGCCTGGTCATCGGTGCCCAGCCAGTTTTGCCGGCTGGGTGGTGAAGGTGCGGGTGAGGGCAGGTCGGCAATATGAGTGTCGTAGCTATAAGGAACAACCGGCCAGAGTAGCCAGCCTTTTTCATTAATTAAGTCCACCACAAAAGGGTCAGAGTATTCCGCTTCTGTTTCAAAATCACCGCCAAAAGTGGTTTCCGGGTAGGAGAAAAAGGTGGGCGAATAATAACTGCCTTCGTAGCTCACCAGTATCGGTTTGTCATTGGCTATAAATTCAGAAAATAGACTCAGCACAAATAACAGTAAAAATAGCCAGGTACTATAGTAGCCCCTTTTATTAGATTTAAAGGTGAGCCAGCGGCGCTGGTTGATGGCACTGAAGTTGTCGCTATTAAATAACATTGCTAACCGCCCCTCGATTCAAAATCAATACGGGGGTCGATCCACACATAAGTTAGATCGCTGATCAGTTTTAGTAGTAAGCCCATCAGGGTGAAAATAAATAAGGTGCCAAATATCACCGGATAATCGCGATTGATAACGGACTCATAACCCAGTAGGCCTAAGCCATCTAAGGAAAAAATCACTTCTATTAACATCGAGCCGGTAAAGAACATAGTAAGAAAGGCGGCGGGAAAGCCAGCAATAATAATTAGCATGCCGTTTCTAAATACATGGTGGTACAGCACTTTGTTTTCTTCCAGGCCTTTGGCTCTGGCGGTGATAACATACTGTTTATTGATTTCATCGAGAAAGGAGTTTTTAGTCAGCATGGTTAAAGTGGCAAAGCCGCCAATGGTGTAGGCGGTTAATGGCAATGCCAAATGCCAAAAGTAATCTTTGATTTTGCCAAAGGTGCTGAGTTCGTCAAAGTTATCGGAGCTTAAACCTCGCAGCGGAAACCAGTCCAGATAACTGCCGCCAGCAAAAATAACAATTAACATAATGGCAAATAAAAAGCCGGGAATGGCATAGCTAACGGTAATAAGGGTGCTGCTCCATACATCAAAGCGGTTGCCATGATGGATGGCTTTATGAATGCCCAGTGGAATCGAGATCAAGTAAACCAGCAGGGTGCTCCATAGTCCCAGCGAGATAGAGACGGGCAGTTTTTCAATCATTAGATCAATGACAGAGGTGTTGCGGAAAAAACTGTCACCAAAGTCTAATTGGCTATAGTTAACTACCATTTCCCAAAAGCGCTCTGACATGGGTTTATCAAAGCCGTACATTTTTTCTATAGCGGCAACCACTTCAGGGTCAAGGCCCTGTTGTTGCTCCCTGCCTGAAGAAGTTTGGCCGCTGTCGCCGGAGGAGGAGCCACTGATACGTGAGGTAGCACTCATGTCGTGCCCTTGAATCTGGGCAATCATTTGTTCAACCGGACCACCGGGGGCGGATTGAACAATCAGGAAGTTAATCACCATAATGCCAAACAGTGTTGGCAGAATTAGCAATAATCTTCGCAGTATATAGTTGGCCATAAAGGGAGTTAGTTGCTGCTATTATTTTTATTCAATGCTTGTTCTTTGACGGGATCAACCCACCAGGTCATCAAGCCCAGTTCATAATTAGGGTCATATTTGGGAGCAAGCTCGGGTTTGCCGAATTTATCCCAGTAGGCAATACGGTGTGCATCGCTGTGAAATTGCGGCACCACAATATAATTATGTAATAACACTCTATCTAAGGCGCGAGTTCTAAGGATAAGCTCTTCGCGGTCCGGTGCTGCAATAATTGATTTAACCAGACTGTCGATGGCCTCATCTTTAAGGCCTAAATAATTACGGCTACCTTCGCGGTCTGCTGAGTTTGAATGCCAATATTCCATTTGTTCATTGCCCGGTGACAGGGATTGCCCAAAGCCACCGGTCACCATTTCATAGTCAAAGCTACGCATACGGTTGATGTACTGGGATATTTCTACCGTCTTAACGGTCATGGTGATCCCTAAGCGCTTCAGTGCTTTGGCATAAGGGTTTACGATACGCTCAGAGGCTGGGGAGTAGATAATCATTTCTATAGTAAACACTTCGCCACTTTTGGGATTAACCAGCTGATTGTTTTTTACCACCCAGCCAGCTTGTTTTAATAGCCTGGCTGCTTTACGCAGGTTATTGCGATTATTGCCGCTGCCATCGCTGGTGGGATTGGTGTATGGAGTAGTAAAAACCGCATCAGGAATTTTACCCCGTAGAGGCTCCAGTAATTCCAGTTCTCTACCTTCAGGCAGGCCTGAGGAGGCTAACTCAGAGTTGGCAAAGAAGCTGTTGTTACGCTCGTATAGACTATAAAACAGGTTCTTGTTTGACCATTCAAAGTCGAAGGCATAGTTAAGTGCCTGCCGAACTCTTGGGTCTTGAAACTTGCTGAGCCTTTGGTTAATCAGATAGCACTGCATACCGGTAGGATTGTTATGCTTGATCATTTCTTTTTTCAGCAGGCCCTGGGAAACGGCGGGGCTGTCATAGCCAGTTGCCCATTGCTTGGAGATATTTTCCCAGCGAAAGTCATAGCGGTTGGCTTTTAAGGCTTCCAGTATCACCACGCCATCTTTGTAATAATCTAATTGAATGTTGTCAAAATTATTGATGCCTCGATTTACTGGCAGGTCCTTAGCCCAATAATCTTTCACTCGTTCAAAAACAAGGGTTCTTCCGGCATCGGCGGATTTGATTTTGTAGGGGCCGCTACCCAGGGGGAATTCAAGAGAGGAGGCGCTAAAGTCTCGGGTGCTCCAGTAGTGTTCAGGGAGAATAGCTAACTCGCCAACAATTAAGGCAAGTTCCTGGTTAACGCCTTCTTTAAAGGTGAACTTCACCTTATGTTGGGATAGTGCTTCTACTTTTTCGACATCGGCATAATAGGAGCGATAAAAGGGCGTGCCTTTTTCTACCAGCAGGTTAAAGGTAAATACTACGTCACTGGCTTTAACCGGTTCACCATCATGGAAGCTGGCGCTTTTGCGCAAATGGTAAATGACCCAGCTACGGTCATCGGGCATTTCTATCTTTTCAGCTAATAAGCCGTATTGACTAAAGGCTTCGTCACCTGAACGCGTGGTGAGGCTGTCGTAAATAAGCCCCAGCTGATCCCCCGGCGTACCTTTGCTGATAAATGGGTTAAGGCTGTCAAAGGTACCCTGCAAGCCTCTGCGCAGGGTGCCGCCCTTGATGGCTTGATCCGAGGTATAGTCAAAGCCTTTAAAGTCAGCGGGGTATTTAACCGTCCCATGCATGGCGACACCGTGGCTAATAATGGTCTGCCGGGACTCGGCAAAGGAGGGTGCAGCGCCAAGGCAGTAAACCGCCAGGGATAACAGCAGGTGTCTTATCATCATATGTCTGTAGTCTATGTTGTTGAACATCGATTTAATCTTAAGTTACAGTTCTAACTATTTGTTTTAGCTGCGTATTTTGTATCCCACGTTGCCAAGAAGTTTTATTGGGTGGAGGCGTAGCGTTTATACTGTTGCCAGGAAACAACATTAGCATTATTTAACCTTAGAGGTTGGCGGTATTTGTAATATCTACATACAGTGTCAGCCTTTGACCTGGTTGCAGATATTTTTTCGGGTTAATGGCATTCCATTTAACAATATCGTTGATTTTGACATTAAACTTATTGGCAATGCGTGCCAGGGAGTCGCCGTTGCGCACCCTATAGCCAACCTTCCTTACCACCGCGTCACGCTGTGATGCCGCTTGAATTTTTACCGGGTTTTTAATCCACACGCTGAGTTTTTGCCCGGGTTTCAGCATATCTTTGGGAGCGATGCCATTCCAGTGAGCCAGTTTTTTAACCGTGACATTATAGCGTTTAGCAATGGTCCATAAACTGTCACCGCTGCTAACGGCATGAAATATTTGCTGGCTATTACTGCCGCCTTTACGCTTCTTATGGATGGTGGCAAGGCGCTGCTCAGCACTAAGGGAGTAATGCTGGCCTTCCTTAGAAGCGGTAGGAATCATTAATGATTGGCCGGTGCGAATCATATTACTGTTCAGGTTATTAATGGACTTAATCGTATCCACCCCTGTGTTAAAGCGGTTGGCCAGTAATAACAATGACTCACCACTTTTAACGGTATAACGCTGCCAGTGTAAACGTTGCTCCGGTGGCAGCTTGGCTACCTCCTGCTGAAACTGCACGGCATTTTCAATCGGTACCAATAAACGGTGTGGACCTTGAGGGGAGGTAGCCCAGCGATTAAAACCGGGGTTCAGTCGATACAGTTCATCGATTTTAATATCGGCCATGGTGGCGGCCTGTGCCAGGTCAATTTGTGAGTGAGTGTCGACTTGAGCAAAGTAAGGGCTATTGGCCACAGGGTATAACACGCAGCCATAGCGGCGGGGGTTATCAATCAATTTGGCTAATGCCAATAATTTTGGCACATAGCTGCGAGTTTCGCGGGGTAAATCCAGGGACCAGAAGTCAGTGGCTTTGCCGCGCTTTTTATTTTTACGAATCGCCTTATTCACATTGCCCTGACCGGAGTTGTAAGCGGCCAAAGCTAATAACCAGTCGCCGTTATAATATTTATTCAGTTTATCCAGATATTTGATGGCGGCTTCTGTTGAATCAATAATGTCCCTGCGGCCGTCATACCACCAGGTTTGTTCCAGTTTATACATACGACCTGTTCCGGGAATAAACTGCCACATGCCCGAAGCTCTGCCATGGGAATAGGCAAAGGGGTCGTAGGCACTTTCAACAATAGGTAACAGGGCAAGCTCAAGGGGCAGGCCCTCTTGCTCAAGTCTTTCAGTAACATGGTAAATATAACGCCTGGACCTTTCGCTTACCCTTGCCATATAGCCGGGATTTCTTTGATACCAGTTAAACTCAGCATCCAGTCTTTTTTGTTTGATCTGGTAATCCATTTCAAAGCCGAGCCTAATCCGCTGCCAGACAGTCGTTGGCGTGGCCCAAACAGGCTCGTTGCTTTTGGGTTCGGTTTCGCTATGGAGGCAGTAATAAGGGGAGCTGTAGTCAGTGAAAAACTCCCAGGGATTATTGTCCACCAGCTCGCTGGCTGTTTCGTGACTGATCACCACAGGCTCAGGTGGCGGTGGAGGGGTTGGTTCTGGTTGTGTGGCTTGGCAGGAGGCGAGAAGTAGCAATATAGATATTACTTTAAAGTCTGAGTATAACTTATTGATATTTGAATGTTTCATTAATTATTTTTTGTTCTGTTATGACTGCGACGCGCTATTTTATTGAGGCTTGGCTACAGGGTCAATATCCGAGCTGTAGCATCGTCAAAAATTATCCTTCCAGCCTCGAATAGCAGCAAAGACGGCAGTGCTATCGTCACAGGGTTGCTGGCTTTGCTCTCTGGCACTACTGACCACTTCAGCTTGCTCACAACGCAGAAAAGGGTTTGTTGCCAATTCTGTTGCCATCGTGGTGGGCAGGGTAGGTATGCCTTGATCCCTTAAACCGCTATCGTGGGCGATACGCTGTTGCAGGGCTTGGTTATTAGGTTCTACCGCGTTGGCAAAAGCCAGATTGGCCAGAGTGTATTCATGGGCACAGTAGACACGCGTGTTGGCAGATAGTTCTGCCAGCTTACTTAAGGACTCAAGCATCATCCTCGGGTTGCCTTCAAAAACTCGACCGCAACCTCCTGCAAACAGCGTATCACCGCAAAATAAAATGGGGCCTCCTTCGGCCTGTTCGCAATACAGGGCAATATGGTCAAGGGTATGGCCTGGGATTTCCAATGTTATAAAGTCCAGCCCGATTATGGATAGCGTATCTGCCTCTGCCAAAGGGTGAGTAATCTGGCTGATATTGTCACTATGAGGCCCGTAAACAGGTACATCATAGTTAGCCAGTAGCTGATCAATGCCGCCGGTATGGTCAAAGTGATGATGGGTGATCAATATCGCCGCCAAATTAAGCTGCATCTCTTCCAGTGCGGCAATCACAACCCTGGCATCGCCGGGGTCAACTACGACGGCCTGCTGGCTAATATCGTCATACAGGCACCAGATATAATTATCGCTAAAGGCTGAAATGGGTTTTACGTGGACCATTTTTGTATTCTCTAAATGACTACCATCATTCCCGCCCTCGACAAATACACTCGAGGGCAGGCTTCGACGCAAATGACTACCGTCATTCCCGCCCTCGACAAATACACTTGAGGGCAGGCTTCGACGCAAATGACTACCGTCATTCCCGCGAAGGCGGGAATCCAGCCTGCATGCTTATACTTTTATTTCCGCTGAAGCGGAAATCTAAAGCGCTGGATTCCCGCCTTCGCGGGAATGACGTGTACTATGAGGAGAGTGTGCACTAAGTATAGAAAAATAACTATTATCGGTTATGATTATTGGCCAATCTTGAGGGTATAGCGTGAAAGATATTCTTAGCCGATTTAAAAGACAGCCAGATACAGAAGTTTTACTACCCTTGCTGGAGCAATGGTTTGAAGGTGAGGCTGGCCAGTTAATGCTCAGGCGTCAGCAGGCTTTGGTGAGCCAAGCGATTACTGAAAGCTTTGGCTATCACCTGTTGCAGCTTAGTGTTGACTCTCGCTTGCATTTATTTGATGAAAGCCGCGTGCAAAATAACTATCACTGTCACCCGTTGGCATCCAATGGTAATGCCCGCTGCGAATTTGACCAGCTGCCTTTTGCCAGCGAAAGCCTTGATGTGGTGCTGCTGCATCATGTGCAGGAATATGTCAGCAACCCCCACACCTTGTTGCGTGAAGTGCAGCGGGTAGTTATACCCCATGGTCGCCTGGTTATTGTTGGTTTTAATCCTTGGTCAATACTGGGCCTATATGGACAGATTGCTCGCTTTTTTCCGCGCTCCATTTGGCAAAATCATAGTATTAGCCCTCGCCGCATAAAAGATTGGCTAAGCTTGCTGGGTTTTGAAACACAACGTTGCCATTTCGGTTATCATAGCCCCGCATTGATGGAGCGCAGTGACAAGCCCCTGTTAAAGCGGTTATTAAAACAATGGCCGCTGGGTGGTTTTTATATGATTTCAGCGATAAAAAAAGAAGCTGGAATGATGCCGATCAAGCCGAGTTGGAAAACTGCCCACAAGCCTTTTGTGGGTTTGACGCCGGTTAAGCCGCGAGCAACTCATCATGCACCGATTAAAAAAACACTAATAACACCACTGCGTGAAGAGGATGTTGCTTGAAACAGATTGAACTATTTACCGATGGAGCCTGCCGCGGTAACCCGGGGCCCGGAGGTTGGGGTGCTTTAATTCGCTTAAAGGGCCAGCCCTCCACTGAAAAAAGTCTTTGTGGTGGTGCGGAAAATACCACCAATAATAAGATGGAGTTGCAGGCGGCGATTGAAGGTTTAAAAGCGTTAAAAGAGCCCTGTGAGGTGATGCTGTATACCGACTCCAAATACGTTATGCAGGGAATGACCGAGTGGTTACAGGGCTGGAAAGCCAAGGGCTGGAAAACCGCTGCAAAAAAGCCGGTTAAAAATGTTGAGTTCTGGCAGGCGCTGGATGAGCAGGTTGCTCGTCACAAGGTTGCCTGGCAGTGGGTTAAAGGCCATAGTGGCCACCGTGAAAATGAAATTGCCGACCAGTTAGCCAATCAAGGCTGCGATCAATTATAGCCAGTGTCATTCCCGCGAAGGCGGGAAACTAGGTTCCCGCCTTCGCGGGAATGACGTTCCTTCGCGGGAATGACAGCATAAATAATTTCAGGAGCTAGTAGTGAGACAAGTCGTACTCGATACCGAAACCACCGGCCTGGAACCCTCCCAGGGTCACCGGATTATTGAGATAGGCTGCGTGGAATTAGTCGACCGTAAATTAACCGGTCGCCATTACCATCAGTATATTAATCCCGAACGCGAAGTCGATGCCGGAGCGATGGAAGTCCACGGTATTACCAATGAATATCTGGCCGACAAACCTCTGTTTCACCAAATTTCCCAGGAGTTTCTTGAATTTATTGATGGCGCAGAATTAGTCATTCATAACGCGCCGTTTGATGTGGGTTTTATTAATCATGAATTTAAGCTGCTGGGCGCAAAAAGTCCGGGCAAGGTAGTTGATTACTGCTCAGTGGTAGACTCTCTGGTGATGGCGCGACAAAAGCATCCCGGTCAACGTAATAGCCTGGATGCCCTTTGCTCCCGCTACGAAGTTGATAACTCGGCCCGTGATTTACACGGCGCTTTATTAGATGCCGAGATTCTAGCTGACGTTTATTTATTTATGACCGGTGGGCAAACCAATTTATTGCTAGCCGGTGAAGACTCTCAGGAAGGGGGTAGTATGGATGCTTCAATCAGGCGTTTAGCGACAAGTCGACCAGCCTTAAAAGTGGTTGTTGCTGATGGTGAAGAATTGGCGGCACATGAAGAGAGGCTGCAAGAGATAGATAAAGCCAGCGATGGAAATAATCACTGGCGTTAAAAAAACTCTGTCATTCCCGCGAAGGCGGGAATCCAGCGCTGTCAATTTCTGCTTTAGCAGAAATAACAGCATAAACATGCAGGCTGGATTCCCGCCTTCGCGGGAATGACGGTAGTCATTTGCGTCGAAGCCTGCCCTCGAGTGTATTTGTCGAGGGCGGGAATGACGATGTATTATTAAAGCACCATATAAACCGCAACCAAGCCAACACCACCCATAATAATGGTATAAGGAAAAGCCATAACCACCATCTTACCGTAAGACAATCTGATCAGCGGCGCTAAAGCAGAGGTTAATAAAAACAGGAAAGCGGCCTGGCCGTTTGGCGTTGCAACACTGGGGATATTAGTACCGGTGTTAATGGCAATAGCCATCGTGTCAAACTCGGCGCGGGTAATAGTGCCGGCATCAAAAGCTGCTCGGGCTTCATTGATATAAACCGTTGCCACAAACACATTATCACTAATCATTGATAAAAGACCGTTGGCAACAAAGAACATCGTGGGTCGGACATCGTTATCCATTTCCAGCACGGCATTGATAATAGGACTAAACAAGTGCTGTTGTTCAATCACCGCAACAATCGCAAAAAACACTACTAACAGTGCAGTAAAGGGGAGGGCCTCTTCAAAAGCGTGACCTAGCTGGTGCTCTTCAATAATACCGTTAAAGGCTGTTAATAAAACGATAATGCTCAAGCCAACAATACCTACTGCCGCGACATGCGTAGCCAGTGCAGCCACCAGGAATAAGGCAACCAGCGCCTGGACAACTAATGCAGCATTGTCACGGGTAGTGCGCTTGGCATCTTCCTGTCTGGCAAATTCTTCTAACACATCCCTTACCGATTTAGGCAGCTCTGCACCGTAACCAAAGCTCTTGGTGATTTCCAGCATCAGGCAGGTAAATAAACCAGCCACTAAAACCGGCATAGTGATAGGGGCCATTCTCAAGAAAAACTCAAGAAAGTCCCAGCCAGCTTTTTCGGCAATCAATAGATTTTGTGGTTCACCAACCAGCGTACAAACACCACCTAGCGCAGTACCCACAGCGCCGTGCATTAGCAGGCTGCGTAAAAAGCTTCTGAACTGCTCAAGGTCGGCACGATGGAACTCAACCACGCCACCGTCATCACTGTGATCGTGGGGGTTATCGAGTTTTTTGCCGGAGGCCACTTTATGGTACACCGCATAAAAGCCGGTACCGACGCTGATTAAAACCGCTGTAACGGTTAGGGCGTCCAGGAAAGCACTAAGTACCGCGGCAACTAAAGAGAATAGCAAGGAGAGAAGCTTTTTGGATTTAACGCCTAGCAGTATTTTAGTAAATACAAATAACAGCAGGTTTTTCATAAAGTAGATGCCTGCCACCATAAAGATCAATAGCAAGAGAACTTCAAAGTTATTATGGGCCTCATGGTAAACAGCCTCGGGGGGCGCCATACCAATGGCAATGGCTTCGATCGCTAACAGGCCGCCCGGTTGCAGGGGGTAGCACTTAAGGGCGAGAGCCAGGGTAAAGATAAATTCCAGGATTAATAGCCAGCCGGTAATAAAGGGGCCAACGGTATAAAGCAAGATGGGGTTCAATATTAAAAAGGCTATTATTGTCTTTTTATACCATTGAGGGGCCTGACCGAGAAAATTCGCGACGAGGGCCTGGGGCATGGTTTGCGCCATTGGGGTACTCCTTAAAGTAGACTTGGGACCATCAATTAAAATTCATTACCCGTTGAATATAATAGGTTTTTTCCAATTTTGCAGAGAAATTATGCGAATTCAGGGCTTTATTGCTTAATTTCCTCTTTTGTCCGGCCGATAAGCTTGGGTATGGGGGGGATTTCCCTTTAATTATGTGATGCAAGTACCTGTTAATGTTATTAAAAGAGCGGGTTAACCGGGCAAATCAGACTATACTGAGCAATACTTCCGTCAGCTTTCAACAAGACTGTCACTAACATTACCAATGGCACTATTTAGTAAGTGGTCAATAAAAAGGAGCTTCTGTGTCTTTAGACGTTAGCATCAACCTGCATTCCCTGCAGGTGATTCAAGAGGAGTTGAGTAATACTCTCAATCAGGCCGCCACTGAGTTTGAGGCCTATACGGTTGATCAAAGCAGTACCGGCCATATCAAGGCTTGCCATGAGTGTCTGGTGCAGGTGGGCGGCACATTCCGTTTATTGCAGTACCCGGGTGCTGCTTTGCTGGCCGATGAGATGGCTTCGTTAGTTGCGGTGATTGCCGATGAAGAGCTTAAAACAACTAACACAATGACTGAGGCGCTGACCCATGCCCTGTTTGTGTTGCCCCGTTATATTGAATTTATCTCCATTAGGCAGTCTGAACTGTCGATTCTGGTTATCCCCTATATTAATGAATTGCGAGTGAGCCGCCGTGAGTCCTTGCTGGCGGAATCTTATTTTTACCAAGGTGATATTCCGATGGTGGGGGCGTTGGCTGCTGAAGCCGCAGCTCCAGACCTGTGTTTACTGATGGCAACCGCTTCGCGCTTACGCCATATGTACCAAACCGGTTTAGTGGGCGTTATCAAAGAGCCTGAAAGTAGCCCTCATTATTTATTGATGTCACGAGCCGTTGCTCGCTTTGTATCGCTGTTAGGCAATCATCCCCAGGCAGAAATTTGGCAGTTGGCGGGTGTGGTATTAGGCGCTTTTGCTGCCGGTAAACTGGAGATGACCCTGAATCGTAAGCGCAATCTGGCCGAGATTGAGAAGATGATGCGCTTGATTGTCAGCAAGGGTGAAGAGGCTTTTGATGACCCGGCCCCTGAAGCACTGAAAAAAGACTTGTTGTTTATGCTAATGCTTAGCAGCTTTAACAGTGCTGAAATAACCGCCCTTCGCGAATCCTATTCGCTGCCCAATTTGGAGATGTCTGATGATGATATTGCCAGTCAGCGCGCGTCAATGCATGGCCCTAGTCACGATACCATTGAATCGGTTATCAAAGTACTGTCTGAAGAGTTACGTAACGCTAAAGATGTATTGGAGATTGGTTCACAAAATAACGGGATTGATGGTGACGACCTGTCTTTGCTCATTGATACGGTATCCCGTGTGGCGGATACTCTCAGTGTGTTGAATTTACAGGGGCCAAAAGACACCTTAATTGAACAGTTAGAAAAAGTGCGCGGCTGGCAGGGGGTTGGTAGTGATGTCGGCAGTGCTGAGTTTGTTGAGGTGGCTGACACTTTACTCTATATCGAAAGCGCCTTATCGGGTCTTGATCGGCGTGAGTTGACTGTTGAAGATCTTAATGAGGCCACCGCGATAACCCGTAAGAAGATTGTTGCCAATAGTCAGTTGGCACAAGCTGAACAGCTGGTAATAGAAGAGGCGCAATCTGGTATTGCTTTGGCCAAGCGGGCGATTACCTCTTATGTTGATTCTAATTTTGATGTGGCCCATATCTCTAACGTAACGACTACATTGAATACGGTTAGGGGTGGCTTGCATCTGCTCAATTACAGTCGTGCAGCTGCGGTATTAAAAAGCTGTCACGATTTTGTCTCGCATCATATTGACGAACGCAACCCGAGTGAGCAGCGTCACCAATTGTTGGAGACCTTCGCGGATGCGTTGATCAGCTTGGAGTATTATTTAACCGAGCTTCATTCCAGTCGCAGGGTTAATGAAGATATTTTATTGGTGGCTGAAGAAAGTTTGGCAGCGCTTGGCTTTACAGTGGAGTCCTGTGCTGCTGAATAATTATTAAGGATAAAGAGTATGGCCTATACCTTATTGGCTGGCGTTATCATTGTTGTTGCCCTGTTTGTGGTGTTAATGGCAGGGCGTTTATTATTTAAACGCAATTGGCTGTTAGGCTGGCTTCGCGGTACCTTCGGCTTTTTATTATTGTTGGCCTCGGTGATGCTGGCCCTGGCCGCTTTTGATTTTTACAGTTATAAGCAACTGAGCAAAGAGCAAACGATAGCCACCATTAGTTTTACCCAGCTTGAGCAACAGCGTTTTCAGGTATCCCTTGTCGATAGTGAAGGTTCGGAGCAAATCTATGAGCTTAACGGTGATCTATGGCAGTTGGATGCCCGCATTATTAAGTGGAATAAAGCGTTTGCAGGTATAGGCCTAAAGCCCGGTTATCGCCTCGATCGTCTTAGCGGTCGGTATTATTCCCTGGAAAAAGAGCATAGCGCCGAGCGTACGGTCTATCAGTTGGGTGTGAGTAAAAGCGTATTGGATGTCTGGGCCTGGCTGCATGATCATGGTCAAAATTTATCCATTATCGATGCCACCTACGGCAGTGCAACTTATCTACCTATGGATGATGGTGCTTTGTTCTCGGTAAACCTGTCTAGTACCGGCTTGTTAAGCCGCCCCCTCAATGACCGTGCCATACAGGCTGTAGAAGGCTGGCAATAATACGGTCTTGCCCCTGCTTATCTTGACTTAATCTTGCTATGCCTCCAAGATTGCCCGCCTGCATTTAAAATAAAGATGATCGGGGTAACACATTGGAATTTCTGAGTAATTATGGCCTGTTTCTGGCCAAATCTATCACTATTGTTGCGGCTATTTTGTTTGTTGTTATCGGCATTATTGCTGCCAGTAGTCGTGGTAAAAAAGAGCAGGACGGTCAAATAGAAGTCACGCTGGTTAATGACAGCTACGACGAGCATGAGCAGGCAATTAAGGCTGTTGTGTTAAATGACGAACAGTTAAAACAAGCAGCTAAAGATTTAAAGAAAAAGCAAAAGGACGATAAGAAAAAGAACAAGTCAGGGGATAATGAAGATAACAAAAAGCGCATTTATGTGCTGGATTTTGATGGCGATGTAAAAGCTTCTGCCGTTGAGAGTTTGCGCGAAGAGATTACCGCTGTATTAACTATGGCAACGCCGGATGATGAGGTGGTGTTACGGTTGGAGAGTCCAGGCGGCATGGTGCACACTTATGGCTTGGCGGCTTCCCAGTTAACCCGCATCACCCAGAAGGAGATCCCCCTAACGATTGTGGTTGATGCTGTGGCTGCCAGTGGTGGCTATATGATGGCTTGTATTGGTACTAAAATTTTGGCTGCACCGTTTGCCATTATCGGTTCGATTGGTGTTGTGGCCCAGTTGCCGAATTTTCATCGTCTATTGAAAAAGAATGATGTGGATTTTGAGATGTTTACCGCCGGTGAGTATAAGCGTACGGTCACTATGTTTGGTGAGAATACGGAGAAGGGTAAGACTAAGTTTGTAGAAGAGCTTGAAGATACCCATGAGTTATTTAAAAGTTTTGTTACTGAGCATCGTCCACAAGTGAATATTGCTGAAGTGGCTACTGGTGAAATCTGGTACGGCAAGCGCGCTCTGGAAAATAATCTTATCGATGATATTCAAACCAGTGATGAGTATCTGATGTCTCGCCGTGAGGATAGTAATATTTATTCGGTGAGTTTTGAGGCGAAGAAAACTTTACAGGAAAAGCTTGGGTTGGCGGCGTCTTATGCTACGGATGGCGTTATTGATAAGCTGATCCAGCGATTTAGTAGTAATAGACAGTATTAACCCCGCCCCGTCATTCCCGCGAAGGCGGGAATCCAGCCTGCATGATCATGCTGTTATTTCCGCCTGGGCGGAAATCTACAGCACTGGATCCCCGCCTTCGCGGGGATGACGGTGTGGGTTAGGCGGTGTAGGTTATTAAGTTCGTCGGGCTCTTATTGACTTGGCTAATTCTTCTAAAACCGACTCTGTAGTGTTCCATGAAATACAAGCATCCGTAATACTCACCCCATAAGTCTCAGGTTTTTTCTGGTTGCCTTCAAATAAATGACTCTCAATCATAACGCCGGCAATGGCTTTGGAACCCCTGGCAATCTGTTCACCTATATCAGCGGCTACGATAGGTTGTCTGGAAAAGTCTTTATTACTATTGCCGTGGCTGCAATCAACCATTAGTTGAATATCCAGCTTGTGTTTTTCAAGTAGGGCAGTAGCTTCAGTCACCGCTGTATTATCGTAATTGGGGCCTTTGTTAGAGCCGCGCAAAATAATATGGCAGTCTTTATTGCCCTTGGTAGTAACAATGGCTGAAATACCTTGTTTGGTTACCGATAAGAAGTGATGCGGGTGTGAGGCTGCACCAATGGCGTCAATGGCAATTTGTGTGCTGCCATCAGTACCATTCTTAAAGCCGATGGGCATGGATAGGCCGGAGGCGAGTTCACGGTGAATTTGGCTTTCGGTGGTGCGTGCACCTATCGCGCCCCAGGAAACAAGGTCTGCAAAAAACTGGGGGGAAATGGTGTCGAGAAATTCACAGCCTGTAGGCAGCCCGATTTCAGCAACATCAATCAGCAGCTTTCTGGCGATACGAAGGCCCTGGTTAATATTAAAACTGCCGTCCAGATACGGGTCGTTGATTAGGCCTTTCCAGCCAACGGTGGTTCTGGGTTTTTCAAAATAAACCCGCATCACAATCAATAATTCATCTTTATGCTGGTCTACTACAGCCTTTAGGCGTTTGGCGTATTCAAGGGCGGCTTCGGTATCGTGGATAGAGCAGGGGCCAACCACCACCAGTAGTCGATCATCGCTGCCGTTAAAGATATTGGCAATATCATCCCTGGCCTGACTGATCATTGCGGCGGTACTATCGCTTACGGGTAGCTCCTCCATCAAAATGGTCGGGGGTAGCAGTGGGCGTAACTCGTCAATATGGACGTCGTCGGTTTTGGTGTTATTGCTCATGTTGTTTTCTTCGTTCGGCGAGTTGTAGCTGCATAATATGTTTGGCAATCAATTGGCGGTCGCTATCTTTTAAATGGGTAAAGCTAAGCGCCACATTATAACCGCCTTGCTGGTGTTCGGAGCAATTGATCACTTTGGCAAAAACCACCAGGGTGTGGTGGTTGGGTAGCAGGGTGATTTGCAAGGCTAAAAAACCATCGTTAGCCAGTTCGGTATCGGTGTGAATAGCGAGACCGCCTTCACTAATGGAGATCTGCTGCTTTTTCTGCCCCGGAGCTTGCTCTTCATGTTCGGCCACTTTGGCGGCTATCAGCTCCAGCTTTTTGTTTTGGCCTTTAAGATAAGCTTCAAGATCGCGATTGTCTTCGCCAATAGCTCTCAGGAATTTGGCATTATCCTGGTCGATAGACTGTAGCTCGCGCATTAGTGAGTAGCTGGGATCTTCTTTAAACGCTGTGGGAATAATGTTGGCCAGCGCGCAATTCTTATCTACTGGCTGATAGCGCAGCAGCACCTTGTCAACGACACGAAAGTAATTACGTCGCTCATTGATTGTGGATTGGGAGGGGTTGTCATTGTTCAAGTGGAGCTGCTCCGTATTATTCTGTACTATTCTGTACTGTGGCTGCCAGATATGAGTTAACAGCTTGATTAGATCATACTTTAGTACAGCTTCACTGAAATATCACTACAACCCACTCACCGACGCCTGATTAATGTATCAACCTCTATCTCTGTTTATTGGCCTGCGATACACCCGAGCTAAGCGGCGCAATCAGTTTATTTCCTTTGTGTCGTTGATTTCACTATTGGGTATGATTCTAGGAGTAACAGCCCTGGTGGTGGTGATGTCAGTGATGAATGGTTTTGAGACCGAACTCCGTGGGCGTATTTTGTCGGTGGTGCCCCATGGCTATATCGATGGCCCGGAGCAGCGTTTGCCAGAATGGTATAAATGGCAGCAACAGCTTGTCGAGTCTGATGCGGTAGTGGCCGCAGCTCCCTATATTGATGGCACGGTGATGCTTAGTCGTCCCGGTATGGTCCGTGGTGCGGTGTTGCATGCTATAGAACCAGAGGCAGAATCCAAAGTCTCAACCATTAATGCCAGTATGGTTGACGGTCAGTTAAAGGATTTACAGGGGGGCCAATATAATATTCTGCTGGGTGAAATTCTTGCGCGCTATCTCGGGGTTTATATTGGTGATGAGGTCAGTGTTATCTTGCCCCGTGTGACCGTAACACCGGTAGGTGTATTTCCTCGCGTTAAACGTTTTACGGTAGTGGGTATTTTTCAGGTGGGTGCTGAACTGGACAGCACCACCGTATTTATTCATTTGGCGGATGGGCAAAAATTATTTCAACTAGGGCAGGATGTTAAAGGGCTGCGTTTACAGTTGACCGATTTATTTTTAGCGCCATCTTATTTGCCCGAATTACTTAACAAAATGCCTGCGGGTAGCAAGGCCAAAAGCTGGTCTGAAACTCAAGGCAGTTTATTTAGCGCAGTGGCGATGGAAAAAACCATGATCTCGCTATTGTTAATGATTATTGTTTTGATAGCAGCGTTAAATATCGTCTCGATTGTGACTATGATGGTCTCAGACAAACGCTCAGATATTGCTGTGCTGCGTACCATGGGTGCATCCCCGCAAGCTATTTTGCGCTTGTTTATGATTCAGGGTGTCGCGGTGGGTTTTGCCGGTATCGTAGTGGGTATCGCTATTGGTATTCCGGTGGCATTAAACGTGGGTGATATAGTCGTTGCCTTAGAGGGAATGTTAGGAACACAAGTTTTTAACCCGGAAGTTTATTTTATTAGTCGCATACCATCAGTATTGCAGTGGGGTGATGTGTTTTGGATAGCGGTCTGTGGCTTGTTGCTAAGTGTGCTTGCAACCATTTACCCTTCCATACGTGCCTCGCAAATACAGCCCGCCGAAGCATTGCGTTATGAATAGATTGATTGAAGGAGTGGATAATTTCTTGGAACAGCAGATAGTTTTACAGTGTCAGGCACTATATAAAAGTTATCAGGAAGGCCCGCAGCCTCTGGTGGTATTGGACGGTGTAGATTTTTCTATTCGCAGAGGTGAGCGGGTGGCCATCGTTGGCGCTTCTGGTGCGGGTAAGTCTACCTTATTAAATATGTTAGGCGGGCTGGATATTCCAAGCTCCGGCGAGGTGGTTATTGCTGGCCAGGCCATTGCCAGCATGAGCGAAAAACAGCGGGGGCAGTTGCGTAATCAATATTTAGGTTTTGTTTACCAGTTTCACCATTTGCTGGGTGAGTTTACCGCATTGGAAAATGTTGCCATGCCCTTATTAATTCGTGGCGATAGTCCGGCAGCTATTACGCCCGTTGCAACGGATATATTAAGCAAGGTGGGACTGGCTGAACGTTTACACCATAAACCTTCAGAGCTATCCGGTGGTGAACGCCAGCGCGTTGCCATAGCCAGAGCTTTAGTGACCAAACCTCAGTGTGTATTGCTGGATGAACCAACGGGCAATCTGGACCAGCATACCGCCGAGTCCATACATACCTTAATGAAAACCCTGAATGAAGAACTGGGCACCTGTTTTATTATTGTGACCCATGACTTGTCATTGGCTGACCAAATGGACCGCAAATTATCGCTAGTCGATGGCCGGCTAAAGGAAGGTTAAGCCATTGTTTAAGCCTTATCCGCTTTTTATTGGCCTGCGCTATGCCGGAGCTAAACGTCGTAGCCAATTAGTTTCGTTTATTTCTTTGGTCTCCATGGCGGGCATGGCGGTGGGTGTTGCGCTCCTAATTTTAGTGCTCTCTGTGATGAATGGTTTTGATCGTGAAATGCGTACGCGCATTCTGGGCCTGGTGCCACATATCAATGTGATTGCTTATGGACAGCCCGCCAATGCCGAGCAGGATTGGCAGCACATTCGTGAAAAAGTTTTACACCACCCCGATGTAAAAGCGGTTGCGCCCTTTGCCCAATTGAATGCCATGTTATTAAAAGGCAACAAAGTTGAAGGTGTACTGATTTATGGTATAGACCCGCAACAAGAAAAACATGTTTCGATTATTTCCGATTATGTCAGTGCAGAGGCACTAAGTGGACTTGAGTCTAACGATGCCAATAGTCGGCAAATATTATTAGGCTCAGCACTGGCCACACGTTTAGGTGTAAAACCGGGCGGTGTGCTCAATGTGATGGTGCCGCAGGAAAATACCCAGGGGCGTATTGCGCCGCGCTTTATGCAGTTAGTCGTTGCAGATATATTTGATACCGGTACTGAGCTGGACCAGTCAGTGGCATTAATTGCTATCAATACCGCCTTATCACTAATGCCTCCTGAACAAAGGCGTCAGGGTATGCGCATCACCGTTAAAGATACCTTTGAAGCGCCCCGGGTTGCCTGGGAGTTGGCGCAAAATATTCCCTACGGTTACACCACACGTGATTGGACACGTACCCATGGCAACTTATATTCCGCCATTCAGTTATCGAAACAATTAGTTGGCCTGATGCTGCTAACGATTATTGCCGTAGCCGCTTTTAATGTGGTGTCTGCATTAGTCATGGTGGTGACGGATAAGCGAGGTGATATTGCTATCCTGCGCACAGCGGGCGCCAGCCCTTCAGGGATAATGGCGGTATTTATGGTGCAGGGCACGGTGATTGCCTTAATTGGAACGGCGGTAGGTACTGTATTGGGTGTGGTGCTATCGTTGACTATTACCGATATCGTGGCGGCCATGGAAAGCCTGTTCCATATCCAGTTTTTAAATTCTGATGTTTACCCCGTGGACTATCTGCCTTCAGATTTACGACTACCCGATGTGCTGATGATTTGCGCTACGGCCTTTATAATGAGCCTATTGGCGACAATCTATCCCGCGTGGCGGGCATCCCGGGTACTGCCAGCAGAAGCCTTGCGATATGAATAGCTACTGCTGAGCCTCGCGCTTGCGCTGGCGTTTTTTCCAGCGGCTAATAGCGTGCTGCCGCCAGGCCAGCCTGACCAGGGTAGAAGCTAGCAACCCGGTAAATAACCCACATAGCAGGCAGCCCAGCAGGAAAGGTTGCCAGTTGTTTTGCAGCCCATTCTGTAACCACTCCCAGGACAGTTCAAAGCTGCCCAGATCGGTAGCTTCGGTACCTATGACCACTGAGCCCAACTTATAGGCGAGATAAAACATCGGGCCCATGGTAAAGGGGTTGGAAATCCAGACCAGCACTACAGATATGGCTAAATTGGCTCGCACCATTATGGCCAATAGGGCGGCAATAATCATTTGGGTTGGCAACGGGATAAACGCGACAAACAGACCAATAAAGGTGGCCGCCGCCACAGAGTGGCGATTTAAATGCCATAGATTGGGGTCGTGAAGCCACTTATCCAGCAATTTAAGCGACTTTTGCTCTTTCACCCAGTCGGGGTCAGGCAGAAAGCGTTTGATGATCTTGCGGGCCATATAGGCGAAGATTCCCGAAATAGAGTTAATTATTATAGTCTGCCATTATAACTGGCTTTGAGCTATATGTTGCTCGCCTATCATTCAAATTCCGTTTTTAAACCCTGCCACAACCCCGTCATTCCCGCGAAGGCGGGAACCCAGCGCTGTAGATTTCCGCCTTGGCGGAAATAACAGCATAAGCATGCAGGCTGGATTCCCGCCTTCGCGGGAATGACGTTGCTTTGCGACGTTGCCTTGCAGCCTTCCGTTGCTGCAACAATAAAGCGGCTTGCGTATCTGTAAGCGCGGCGTATTATGCATGGAATTAACCGGCTTCTCTAGCCGGGTTTTACCGATTCGTGACTTAAGGATAAGTCTTATGATGTTAAGGATGACCTCAATGGCTGTGGGCATTGCCCTGATTAGCCTGTTTTCCCAGTTGCCCCCCTTAGCTCTTGTGCTTCCGATATTACTATTGGCCGTATGCCTCTGGCTATGGCGCTGCTATTGGCTGGCCTGCTTTTTAGCTGGTGCCTGTTGGGGCCTGGTTTATGGCCACCAGATTGTTAATTCGCAGCTGCCGGTGCAGTGGCAGCAAGAGCTGCTCTGGGTAGAGGGTGAGGTTGTGGGGTTACCTGAACTTAGTGTCAGCCGAGGCCAGCCTGTAAGCCGTTTTAAACTGGCGCTTAGTCAAGCTGTTTGCCACCGAGGGGCGGAGTGCCACGATGGTCTTAAGTTGCTCAGGCTGAACTGGTATCAGGGGCTCGCTATCGTCCCCGGCCAGCGTTGGCGATTACAGGTCACATTAAAACGCCCCTATGGTATGGCCAACCCTGGTGGTTTTGATTATCAAAGCTGGTTAATACAGCAAGGCATTGGTGGTGTTGGGCGTGTTGTTGAGCATCCGCTCAATCAGCAGACAGGGCACAACACTGGCTCGGTAGATTACTGGCGCTGGCAAATGGCGAAAAAAATTGACCTTGTCCGCCCTGCGTTGCAGCACAAACACTTAATCAAGGCTTTGCTTATCGGTGATAAGCGCGGGATTAGCCGCCAGCAGTGGGAACTATTTGCGGCCACGGGAGTTACCCACTTGCTGGTGATCTCGGGTTTACATATAGGCCTGGTGAGTGCATTGGTATTTTCTTTGCTGCGTTATCCGCTGCTGCTGTTAATGCCTTCGCAGCCGGCGGAACGCTGGGCGGCATTATTGGCCCTTGTCTGTGCTACGGCCTATGCCCTGGCGGCGGGATTTACCTTACCCACCCAGCGGGCGTTAATTATGATTGCTGTGGTGATGTTAAGGCTGGTATATCGACGCCATATGGCTGCAGGTCAGGGATTGATAGCGGCACTGCTTGGCTGTTTATTGCATGACCCTTTGGCACCGATCTCTTTATCATTCTGGTTATCTTTTGCTGCGGTTGCCTGCTTGTTATATGGCGGAGTGGGGCGTTACCCCGTCGCTACGGTGACTGCAAAGTTGCTGTCAGCCCAATGTCTGGTTTTTATCGGTTTGCTACCGGTATTGGCCATTTTATTAGGGCAGCTGAGTTATATTTCCCCACTGGCCAATATCCTGTTAGTCCCTTTATTTAGTGTAGTGATTGTGCCAGCTAATTTTATAGCTGCCTTGCTAAGCCGCTTGGATTTATCATTAATGCTATGGCGTCTGGTAGATATATTGTTGGCCTGTACGATGGATTATCTAACGGCGTTGTTTACTTTCACGGAGGCTAACAGATTTTATATAGCTAGCAGGCCGTGGCCGGTTATGTGTTTAGCCTTGATCGGGGTTTTGCTGTTATTGCTACCCAAGGGTGTGCCGGTTAAGCATTATGCGCTGTTGCTGCTATTGCCGTTAATCTTCTATCAGCAACCTAAATTACCCAAAGGGGATTTACGCCTGGCGGTACTGGATGTTGGGCAGGGTTTATCCATGGTTATCAATACCCGTAATCACACACTGGTTTATGACCTCGGCCCTGAATTTAGTGAAACCTTTGATACGGCCACGGCGGTGGTTGTGCCTTATCTACGATATCACGGTATCAACAGTGTTGACCTGTTAGTACTTAGCCATGGGGATAATGACCACGCTGGAGGCTGGCAGCGCTTTGTTAGCCAGATTGAAACCAGGCGACTGCTCTATGGAGAAAAGCCCGTTGCGGAATTTTTTAAGGGTGGTTTTTGTTCGGCTAAGGCATGGCAATGGGACCAGGTGGAGTTTGAGTTTCTGCAAGCCATCAATGGGCAAGCTTTATCTAACAGCAATAACCGTTCCTGTGTGCTTAAAATCACTGTAGGGGAGAGCAGCTTCCTATTACCCGGTGATATTGAAACGTCGATGGAATTAGCCTTAGTTCAACGCTATGGCGCATTATTAAACGCCGATATATTGATCGCTCCCCATCACGGCAGCATCAGCTCTTCTTCCTGGCCCTTTGTTAAAACTGTTAGCCCCGATGCGGTGGTTGTTAGTAGCGGCTACCGCAACCAATTTGGTCACCCGCATCCGTCTATACTTGACCGCTATCGAGCGTTGGATATGACAACTTACAGCACCAGCCAGGCAGGGGCACTGACGTTTTTCGTACGTAATGGCAAAGTCTCTGCCCCAGAATCATTTCGTGAGCAGTTTCAGCGCTATTGGTTGGAAGGGGGAGATTGAGTGGCAGCTGATCTTTTTTAATAAGAATTGCCCTTGCGCATAGCCTTTGTGCGCTTGATTAGTATAATGCAGGACGCTAATAATAACCGTATCAGCTGATCGCTTAATTGCTGGAGGAAAGTAACGTGTTCGAATTGGTCAAAGCCGGTGGTTGGCTTATGCTGCCGATCATTATTTGTTCCATTGCCGCAGCCGCTATCTGTATTGAGCGTTATATCGCTTTAAACCCCGCTAAAATTGCTCCGCCTAACCTATTGGCGCAAGTATGGGGTTGGATAAAAAACAATCAGCTCGACGCCTCCAAAATCCGTGAGTTAAAAACGACATCCCCCTTGGGTCGCATTCTGGCCGCTGGCCTGAGTAACTCACGCCATGGCCGCGAGGTGATGAAAGAAAGCATTCAAGAGGCTGCCAGTCATGTTGTTCACGAGCTGGAACGTTACCTCAATACGCTGGGTACCATCGCTGCCGTTTCTCCCTTACTGGGTTTGTTAGGCACCGTTATTGGTATGATCAAAGTCTTTACTGAAATTATGTTACAGGGCACCGGTAATGCCGCGGTATTAGCGGGGGGGATTTCAGAAGCTTTGATTACCACTGCAGCCGGTTTAAGCGTGGCCATTCCGGCTTTAATTATGCACCGCTTTTATTCCCGCAGAATTGATTCGGTGATTGTTACCCTTGAGCAGGAAACCATCAAATTGGTGGATGCCCTACATGGTGACCGCCAGGTAGATGTAAAAGATAACTAGATAAACAAGGTCTATTCCGTGCAATTTAAACGTCAAAACAAAGCCGCCGTATCCGTGGATTTAACGCCGCTGATCGATGTCGTTTTTTTGCTGTTAATTTTCTTCATGGTCTCAACCACCTTTACCAAGGAAACCCACCTGAGTCTGAATTTACCTGAAGCCACCGGTGAAGAAAAAACCGACCTCCCGAAACAAATAGAAATCTTAATTGATGCCAATGGCCAATATGTAATCAATGGCCGCAGTCTGGTCTCAACCACCATTGAAACCGTGATGGCCGCACTGAAAGAAGTTTCCGCCGGTGATGTTAAAGTGCCCCTGGTAATCACCGCTGATGCCACCACGCCCCATCAAGCAGTGATTACCGCCATGGATGCGGCGGGGCAGTTAGGCTTTGCGCAACTAAGCCTAACCACTAAAAATCCTGGCGGCGACTAAACGCCTATGACTGCTTCTTCTAACGAACATCGCCTTGTTCGCAGCTGGTATCAAAAATCATTGTGGCTTTATTTGTTGGCGCCCTTGTCGCTGCTGTATTTTTTGCTGGCAGGTGTTCGTCGCCTTGGTTTTCGTTTAGGTATTTTTTCTTCCTTTAAAGCTGCTGTGCCAACTATAGTCGTGGGTAATATTACGGTGGGCGGTGCTGGTAAAACCCCGGTAGTGATTGCACTTGTTGAAGCGCTGTGCAAGCAGGGTTTTAAACCCGGTGTTATTAGCCGTGGCTATGGCAGTGACGCCCCATGTTATCCCTATGCTGTTAAGGCAGATAGCTTACCCATTCACTGCGGTGATGAGCCCTTATTAATTGCCCAGCAAACTGGTGCACCGGTAGTCATTGATGCCAACCGTAAAAGCGCTATCACTATGCTGTTAGAACACAATGATTGTGATGTGATTGTGGCTGATGATGGGCTTCAGCATTATGCCTTGCAACGGGATATAGAAATTGTCGTCGTGGATGGCCAGCGTGGCTTTGGCAATGCCTGGCTATTGCCAGTGGGGCCATTGCGTGAATTGACTCATCGCTTATCACAAGTTGACTATATTATTGCCAATGGTAAGTTAGAAACAGAATTACCGTTGCCCGCAGCAACGCCTTTTTATGCTATGACCTTACAGGCGCAAGCCCTGCAATCGCTAACCACAACTAACCAAGTGACTATGGCTGACTGGCCCTATGGCAAACGTGTTCATGCCGTTGCCGGTATTGGCAACCCGGCCCGTTTCTTTACCACTCTTCGTCAGCTGGGTTTTGATCCGGTAGAGCATGCCTTTGCCGATCACTACCATTATGCTGAGCAGGATTTTAACTTCGCTGAGACTTTGCCCATAATTATGACGGCCAAAGATGCAGTTAAAGTTCGCACTCTACAAGCCCCTGGCAATAGCTGGTGTTTGCCGGTAGAGGCGGAGATTGATCCGTTGTTTTTTGCTAGTATTAGCCAGCAGATTGAATCACTGAATGCCAAGAGACAGCAATCATGAGTTTTACCGTCGTTATCCCCTCACGCTATGGATCAAGCCGCCTGCCGGGCAAACCCCTGGTGCAAATTGCTGGCAAGCCGATGGTGCAGCGTGTTTATCAACAGGCTAAACAAAGTAATGCAGGGCGTGTTGTTATTGCAACGGATGACCAACGTATCGTTAGCGCCGCTGATGGTTTTGCCGCAGAGGTGATGATGACATCCCCGGAGCATGACTCGGGCACTGACCGCTTACAGGAAGTGGTCACTCAGTTACAGCTTGATGACGATCATATTGTAGTTAATGTGCAGGGAGATGAGCCTTTAATTCCACCCGCAGTGATCAATCAAGTGGCCAATAAGTTATTACAAAATCCACAGGCGGGCATTGCCACACTGGTAGAAAAAATTACCGATATTGAAACTGTGTTTAACCCCAATGCCGTTAAAGTGACTATGGATACCAACGGCAAAGCGCTGTATTTCTCCCGCGCGCCTATACCCTGGAGCCGTGATAGCTTTGACGGCAGCAATGAGCAGTTACCAGCGGATGTTAACTACTATCGGCATATTGGTATCTATGCTTACCGGGTTTCTTTTTTGCACCAATTTGTTAGCTGGCCAAGCAGCTCACTGGAAGTGACCGAAAAATTGGAGCAACTGCGCGCATTGGAAAACGGCGTTACCATTATGGCCAGTGAAGCCTGTGAAGCTATTCCTGCCGGTATTGATACCGAACAGGATTTACAGGCAGTACGCGCCTTGTTTGACCAGGATGGCCACTGAGTATGCCTGTTAGCGTGGTGACTTAAGTGACATTACATATGCGCCTGAATGCGCCGCTCCAGGGACTTAATACACTGGCCATTGAAGCCAGTGCAAAATTCCTGATTGAAATTAAAAAACCTTCTGATGTGGTTGATGCCCTTGAGTTGGCCAAGTGTAATGAGTGGCCGGTTATTTTTTTAGGTGGCGGTAGTAATATCGTTTTTACCGAAGACCTTGATGGTATGGCTATGCATTGCCTGCTAAAAGGTATTAGCGCAGAGCAGCAGGGTGATGATGTGCTGGTAACAGCGCAGGCGGGTGAGAGTTGGCATGGTCTGGTGCAGTATTGCTTACAGCAGGGCTACTATGGTCTGGAAAACTTATCGTTGATCCCCGGTACTGTAGGTGCCGCCCCCATCCAAAATATCGGCGCCTATGGTGTGGAGCTGGAACAGCTTGTGGAATCGGTCTACGGCTGGGACCTGAATCAGCAGGCCTGGCGCACACTATCGGCAGAAGAGTGTCAGTTTTCCTATCGCAATAGTATTTTTAAACAGCAGCTAATGTATCGCTTTTTTATTACCTCGGTTACGCTGCGCCTGTCTTTAAATGATATACCCAATATTAGCTATGGTGCTTTACAACAGCATTTTAAAGCGGCAGGTATTCAATCTCCCACAGCTCAGCAAGTCTCTGAGGCGGTGATTGCTATTCGCCAAAGTAAATTACCCGACCCAACCAAACTTGCCAATGTGGGTAGCTTTTTTAAAAACCCGATAATTAGCCAACAACAGCAGCAACAGCTGTTAAGTCAATTTCCTGATATGGTCTGTTACCCTCAAACCGATGGGCGCGTTAAAGTGGCTGCCGGATGGTTGCTGGAGCAAGCGGGGTGGAAGGGTAAAAAAATGGGCGCCGTTGGTATGCATGACCAGCAGTCATTGGTATTGATTAATTATCAGCAGGGTGATGGTAAAGATGTACTCGACCTGGCGGAGGCTATTGAGGAAGATATTGCCCAACGCTTTTCGATTGAACTAGAAATTGAGCCGAAAATTTTTTAATGATCGAGTCAATTAACGATAAAACGACCAATACCTCGGAGGATAAAAAGCCTCCGGTATTTGATCACTCGTCATTTTTAAAAGCACTGACCACCAAGCCTGGCATTTACCAGATGTATGATGCCGATGGCAAAATACTCTATACCGGCAAAGCCAAAAACCTTAAAAATCGCTTATCCAGTTATTTTCGTAAGCAGGGCCTTGAGGTTAAAACCGCGGCCCTGGTTTCAAAAATTCAATCCATTGAAGTCACTATCACCAACACTGAAGCGGAAGCTTTATTGTTGGAGCATAACCTGATTAAGCAACAACGTCCCCCTTATAATATTTTATTACGGGATGATAAGTCTTTTCCCTATATTTATTTATCTTCCCAGCATGAATTCCCCCGTATTGTGATTCATCGTGGCGCCAAAAAAAGTAAGGGGCGTTATTTTGGTCCGTACCCCAGTTCCGGTGCAGTCAAAGAAAGCCTTAATTTTTTGCAAAAAGTTTTTAAGGTGCGCCAGTGTGAAGATAGCTTTTACAATAATCGCTCACGCCCCTGTTTGCAGCATCAAATTGATCGTTGCAGCGCGCCCTGTGTGAATAAAATTGCCGCTGAAGAGTATGAAGAGTCCGTGCGTCATACAGTGATGTTTTTAGAGGGAAAGAATAAAAGCCTGATTAATGAGCTGGCCAATAAAATGGATACCGCCTCCGCTGCGCTTGAGTTTGAAGAAGCCGGTGAATGCCGCGATAAAATCCAATACCTGCAGCAGGTACAAGCCAGTCAATATATCGAAGGGGAGTCCGGTGATATTGATATTGCCGCCTGTGATTATCGCGCCGGGGTTGTGTGTATTCAGGTGCTGTTTGTCCGTGGTGGCCGAGTCTTAGGCAGTAAAAGCTATTTCCCAAAAGTTTACCTGGATGAACAGCAGCCACAAATTCTGGAAGCGTTTTTATCCCAGTACTATTTGGCGGATGGTGCCGGTGCCCGGGCCGATAATATGCCCAGGGAAATTGTGGTTAGCCATGGGTTTGAAGGCAGGGAGACTTTGGCCGAAGCCCTGTCTGCACGTTTGGGTCGCAAAACCACGATTAGCCATCAGGTCCGTAGCCATCGGGCCAAGTGGTTAAAACTCGCTATTGAAACCGCGCAACAAAACCTGACCGGCCACCTGGCCAATAAACAAACCATCTACCAGCGCTTTGAAGCCTTGCAGGACGCCCTTAAGTTGCAGGAGTTACCACAGCGGCTGGAGTGTTTTGATATTAGCCACAGCAGCGGTGAAGCAACAGTGGCTTCTTGCGTGGTGTTTGATACTAACGGCCCCCTTAAATCTGATTATCGTCGGTTTAATATTGAAGGCGTTAATGCCGGTGATGATTATGGTGCAATGCATCAGGCCCTGAGCCGTCGCTATACCCGTATTAAATCCGGTGAGGGGGCGATGCCGAATATCTTGTTTATTGATGGCGGCAAGGGACAGGTAAGCCAGGCCCTATCGGTGCTTGAGGAACTGCAAATCACTGACCTGCTAGTGGTTGGTGTGGCCAAAGGTACAACTCGCAAGGCCGGTTTTGAAGTGCTTTATCGCGCTGATACTGGAGAAGAATTTGTAATGCCTTCGGATTCCTCCGGTTTACATCTGGTGCAGCATATCCGCGATGAGTCCCACCGTTTTGCCATTACTGGCCACAAGCAACGGCGGGATAAAAAACGCCGTGAATCGCCGCTTGAAGGTATTCCCGGTGTGGGGCCCAAGCGACGCAGGGAATTACTGCGTCATTTTGGCGGCTGGCAGGAAGTCAAAGCTGCCAGCGCAGAGGATTTGGCTAATATTCCCGGAATCAGTGAAAAATTGGCCAGAGATATAGTGGCGGCCCTCCATAATGGGTAGAATGCCTGCACATTTTAATGATGCCTGATTAATGAATATACCTAACGCCCTCACGCTATTTAGAATAGCCCTGATACCCGTCTTCGTTCTTGTCTTTTATCTTCCGTTTCACTGGAGCTTTATGGCGTCGGCGGTGATCTTTGCCCTGGCGGGCATTACGGATTGGCTGGATGGCTATATGGCCCGTAAGTTGGATCAGTCTACGCCCTTTGGTGCGTTTCTTGATCCCGTTGCTGACAAACTGATGGTGGCTATTGCCCTGGTGCTATTAGTGGAGCGGTTTGGCAGTTGGTGGTTTACCATTCCGGCCATGGTGATTATTGGTCGTGAAATTGTTATTTCCGCTTTGCGTGAATGGATGGCTGAGTTGGGCAAACGTACTAGTGTGGCGGTGTCTTATGTGGGCAAGGTTAAAACCATGTTCCAGATTCTGGCAATACTGGTGTTATTGGTCGCAGCCCCTGAACGTAGTGGAATGTTGCTGGATGCGGGGCTGGTATTACTCTACCTCTCCGCTATCCTGACGCTCTGGTCTATGGTAGTTTATATCCGCGCCGCCTGGCCAACCTTTGAAATAGGCGGCGACTGATCAAGGGAGAGCCTGAATCTTTTCTCTTCCACCAGCTCGCCGGTCAGCAGGTCAATGCTATAATTCTTACCTTCTCAGACATAGAATAGGGCAGCATGTTCGCAGAAACAGAGATAATGATAAAAAGCTCTGCCTGTGTTACAGGGGGCAAATATGCTAGTATGCATCAAAGTTCGCCTTAGCTTAGGAGCATTGTGATGCCCGTAGTTAATAATCAGAAAAACAAGCTCACTTTGGCGGATTTTATTTATGCCGTTAGCTGATTTAATCAATACATTCATAGCGATAATTATGAGATACCACAAACTGTATTCACGGTGGTTGATAACTTGTTTGTTGTTGTTGCCTGCCGTTAGTTACTCCGATACCAGTTCTGATGAGGTAGGCAGTGAATCGTTTAAGCCCTCCTTTAATAAGCCGCGTAGCGATTTGCATATCAATGGTTTTTTGACGGTAGGAGTCAATCATGCTGATCCCGAAGTGACCAGCACTAATGAAAGTTATCGGAGTGATCTATCCTTCGATACGAAGGCCATACTGGGTTTGCAGGCTACCTACCAGCTGACCAGTAAATTTAATGTTACAGGCCAGATAGTGTCAAAGGCGGATAAGGATTGGGGGTTGGATACTGATCTGGATTGGGCTTTTTTTCGTTATCACCTGACTGATGATTTAACCTTTCGCGCAGGTCGCCTACGCTTACCCCTGTATTTTTTTTCTGAGTCCGCGGAAGTGGGCTTTAGCTACCCTTGGGTAACGCCTCCCTCTGAAGTTTATGTTGTGCCGTTGTTTGATTATGAGGGCGCAGATTTTCTCTACTCGATGTCGACTGGAGACTGGATTCATCAGTTGCAAGTTTTTGGCGGTAGTGTTGATACAGAGATCTTAAAGGCCAGTACTACCTACGGTATTAACCTCACTTCCAGTAGCGGGCCCTGGACATATCGGGCCAGCTTCTTAGAGGTTAATGATGCTGAGCTTAATTACCCCACATTTCCTCAACTGGAGTCTTCGTTTGAGATTGGGGATGCTATTGATTATTACGCTGCGGCAGCGATCTATGACGATGGCGATTGGTTATTGATATCGGAATTGTCGGTTTTAGATACAGGAAGTAGTACGGTTTTATTCGGTAAGAATTCCGGTTATATCACAATCGGCAAGTATATAGACCATTGGCTGCCGTACTTTAGCTACGGAAAATCTTACACCACAAATGAAGCGCCGTCTCAGGTGTTGTTTGAGTTGCCAGTTGAATTTCCTCCGTTCAGCATTCCTGTCTATAGCGACATTCTGGAATTTACCACCACTTCTTATAGCCTGGGTTTGCGTTACAATCTTAATGCCAATACCAGCGTAAAATTTCAGTGGAGTCATTTTACTGATTTTGATGGTACCGGTGGTAGATTTTTCAATTTGAGATTTTCTAATTCGACAACAGATGTTGATAGTGTCGACACCTTCGCATTAGTAATAGATATGGTGTTTTAATGATTATTAAACCATATACTCACTGGTTTGGATTGATAGTCGTGCTGATAGGTTTACTGTTGCCTGTGCATGTCTTTGCCAGTATTTTTGTGGTTGTTCATCCCGATAGAGACATCAATAACATTTCTCCAGTACAGGTTGCTAATATATTTCTCGGTAAAACAAAAAGGCTGTCTAACGGGGGATTGATTATTCCCGTTGACCAGTCCAGAGACAGCCACACTCGCAATGAGTTTTATAGCAAGCTGCTGAATAAAAATGAAAACCAAATGAACGTGTATTGGGCTCGACAGGTTTTCACCGGTAGAAGCCAGCCACCGGTTCAAGTGACTAACTGCAATGAAGTGAGGCTTCTGATTAAGGATAATCCCACCTTTATCGGCTATATCCACAGTGATTGTAACGATATTGGCATCAAAGTCATTTTAAGAATTCCTTAGATCCATCCTCCGTTTTTTTCCGATACCTTTTCCGATACCTTTTCCAGTACTTATCCCCGCCGCCTTGCCGGAATTATTATAAAGATATATTGACATACTGTATGTCCATACAGTATAAATAGTCATACTATGAAAGTGATACTAATTCCAATATACGGCCATGCTGTTAGTGCCGGCTTTCCCAGCCCTGCAGATGATTTTATTGATGAGGAGATCGATCTCCTTAAAAAGCTGATAGAGCAGCCCAGTTCGACCTTTATCGCGCGAGTAGTGGGGCTGTCGCAGATTAATGTTGGCCTGTTCCCCGGTGACCTGTTAATCGTAGAGCGCCATATAAAACCCAAAAATGGCAGTCTGGTAATTGCCGCTTTAGATGGTGATTTAACCTGCAAAACTATTGATACCGAGCGACAGCTACTGCTCCCTGCTAATGACACTATGCAGCCTATACCTATCGGCAATAGTGAGTTGGTGATCGAGGGTGTGGTGCGACGCTGGATACGCTGCCATGTTCCTCTTGGCTGATTGCCGCAGCTGCTTTGCCAGCTGTGAGCAAATTTACCGCCCGGACCTGAGGGGCAAGCCGGTTGTCGTGCTAAGCAATAATGACGGCTGTGTAGTGGCCCGCAGCCATGAGGCCAAAGCCCTGGGTATTCCCGATTTGGAGCCCTTCCATAAAATCCAGCATTTACTCAGGCAGCACGGCGTAGCGATTTTTTCCTCTAACTACGAACTCTATGGGGATATCAGCCATAGAGTGATGACCACCTTGAGTCGCTTTTCCCCGGAGGTAGAGGTCTATTCCATTGATGAAATGTTTCTGGATATGACGGGGCTAAATGATGACTTTAATACCTATGGCCAAACGATTAAAAAAAGCCTGTGGCAAGAAGTCAGAATGCCAATAGAAGTGGGGATAGCACCCACCAAAACCCTGACCAAACTCGCCAGCCACGCCGCCAAAAAAATCCCTAAACTGAATGGTGTTTGTGTGCTCGACCAACCCCATAAATGGCAGTGGGTGCAGCAGCGTTTACCGGTTAAAAAAATCTGGGGTATAGGTTCACGCTTTGCTCACCGGTTAAACGCCCTGGATATTTATACCGCTTATGATTTGGCAATAGCTGACCCGAAACAACTGCGCAAGCAGTTCAATATCAATATTGAGCGTACTATTAATGAGTTAAACGGCATTGCCTGTTACTCGCTTGATCAACAACCCGTCGCCAAGCAGCAAATTTTCTGTACCCGTTCCTTTGGTGAAAAGCTAACCACATTGCAACCATTAGAGCATGCGGTAAGTGGCTATGCCGCCAGGGCCGCGGAAAAACTCAGGGTCCAAAACCACACCGTAAAAACCTTACAGGTGTTTATCAATACTTCTCCCTATGAGCCTGATTACTACAGCCGCAGTCGCACCATCAAACTGCCCTTCGCCACCGACGATAGCCGCTTTATTATTCACTATGCACGCAAAGCCGTAAGGGATATTTTCCAGGCTGGCCGACGTTATTTAAAAGCCGGAGTAGGGCTGGTTGAGTTGCAGGACAAAGCCTTTCAGCAAGATGATTTATTCCACCCAGGGCAACCCTTAAAGTCCGAGCATTTGATGGCAGCACTGGACAAGATTAACCGTCGCTATGGGCAGGGTTCTGCCTATATCGGTGCCGAAGGCTCAAAGCAGCGCTGGAAAATGCGCCAGCAATACCTGTCACCGGCCTATACCACCCGTTGGAGTGATATTCCTTGTGTTAGGAGTTAATAGTAAAACAATATTGCAAATGATAATCATTATCATTTATGATGCTTTTAACTCAACCAAGGAGACTTTAGCATGAAGCAATATTATTTAGAGCCGGCCAGCGAGAAAGTACAATTGGAAATCCCTGTTAAAACCTTACGTCGTTTAATGGCAGGTAAGCCTTTATTGGCTGAAGATCTGCATTGTTTAAATCAGGGATCGCAGCAGCGAGTCAGGCGCTTGTTAATGGACTATATGATGGGTAAAAGTTGAGTTGTGGGTGAATTATTGTCAGTATCATTCGACCGATCATAAACAGGCTACATGATTTTGTACCCGTTATTCTATTTAGTGTTAATGACTTTTGTGGTGGCCTGCGCCATGGTGCCCGATGTGTCGGACAGGGCATTAGTGATCAATAAGAAGTCTGGTGCCAGGGAGTGTCGACAGTTATTCGATGATAGCGAGCAAATAATTAACCATGAAAAAGTTGGCGATAGCCAGGCAGTAAAAATCGCTGCTTATCCTTACTTGCGCAGTAATCGATGGCTGGCCAGCTTTAAATACCAGGTCAGCTCCGATAAGGCCTTTGCAAGCTGGTTAGATGAGTTGCAAAACCTGGGTATGGAAGGCTTGCAAGTTGAATTAGCCAATTTGTCGCAAGCGGGACGAGCCCAATTACCTAAACAAGCAGTATTCACTCACTGTACCGCGATATTGCGGCAAACGGATTTTGCTGGCGCAAGTTGGGCCGTAAAAGAAAAGTTGATTAAGGCAGTGGATGTCCCCGATGAATACCAAACCTGGAAGCGCATTATTGGCCTGTATTGGCTAACGGCATGGGCAACCCAATATGGTACCGAGAACTTATATGATGAAATTCGTGACACTTATAAAAACCCTGTGCCTCTCGAGAATAGTGTTACCTATTTAGCTCCTGCCAGACCGGCTGCGGATAAGGTTCCATGGGTGATGGAGCGTGCTTACGGGCAGCACCCGCTAGGTATTCCGCAATTAAAGGCCGGGGATAGGGCATTGCTGTTTGCCGCCTTCGCGCCAAATATTACCGTTGCAACAAAAACAGAAAACGATCGAATAGGCCGTATTACCTGGTCAGAAGAGAGCGAGACACCGGTTGTTATCACTGGTACGCCTACGGTTTATCAATATCTATCTTATACCCGGTTTAATCAGCAAATACTGTTACAGCTCAACTATATTTTTTGGTTTCCATCGCGGCCCAAACAATCTGCTATGGATTATCTGGGGGGTAATATTGATGGCCTGACATGGCGGGTGACGCTATCGAAGCAGGGCCTGCCGTTAGCTTATGATTCCATCCATAACTGTGGTTGTTATCATTTGTTTTTTCCAACAGATAAAAGCTGTCTCAAACAACTTGCTGGTGTACTGGAAGAACCGGCGTTTTCTTTTCAGCAGCTAACATCAACAAGCCATAAGCCACTAACACTTCAGCTTGCGCATACCTCCCATTATTTGGATCGTGTTTTGGAGCAAGCAGAGGTGGGTGAAAACCTTGTTGAATATCAATGGGCGGATTATAACTCGCTGCGGTCAGTCGCAAAACCAGGCACAGAAAACCTGCGGCAAAGCATTTTCCAAACCGATGGTGTTGTGGCGGGAACCGAACGGGGCGAGCGTTTTTTCCTATGGCCAATGGGTATTCCCGCACCGGGGGAAATGCGTCAATGGGGGCACCATGCCACCGCTTTTTATGGCCGTCGGCATTTTGATGATGCCAATATTATTGAGCGCTATATCGGCACGGCCGGTGACCAGACCTGCCAGTAATCACCAAAAAAAAGACCGTCATTTTTGCCGAGGCCTGTGATGGCGCTGGTATGCATAGTCGATAAAGATTAGAATCCAAATCCGCGCAAGCTTGTAACTATCTGGCAACAAAAGGTGTGATATAGATTTATGGATTATCTCTGGATTGGGGTAGCTTTTTCATTTGGTTTTGCTGTCAGGCAGATTAACTTGCCGCCACTTGTCGGTTATCTATTAGCCGGTTTTGCCTTAAACGCCTTTGGCTATGTGCCTGATGGTAGTCTTAATACCCTGGCTGATTTAGGGGTGACCTTATTGTTGTTTACCATTGGCCTGAAAATCAATATCAGCACCCTGGTTAAACCCGAAGTGTTGTTTACCGCTGTCGGCCATACCTTACTCTGGTGTTTACTGTTACTGGTAATTAAGTGGCTGCTATTTTCAGCGGTGGGCTTTGGGTTGGCGGGTGTTATGGGTATGTCACTGGAGTCGGCTCTACTAATCGCCTTCGCCTTAAGCTTTAGCAGTACCATCGGCGTGATCAAATTGCTGGAAGACCAGGATGAGCTAAAAGCCAAACACGGTAAAGTTGCTGTAGGTGTTTTAGTGATTCAGGATATTTTTGCGGTGATATTTCTTGCGGTAGCTACAGGGCAGGTGCCGACTATATGGGCTGCCTTGCTGGTGTTGTTTATACCCACCAAGTCATTAATTAATCGCCTGATCAATAAGGCCGGGCACGGTGAGTTGTTACCGCTCACCGGTTTTGTGCTGGCTTTGGCAGCGTCTGAAATTTTTACGCTGGTCAATATCAAGGCAGACCTTGGGGCCTTGTGTATGGGGCTATTACTGGCCAATACCAATAAAGCGACGGAACTCTATAAGTCGTTGATTATTTTTAAGGATTTATTTTTGGTTGGTTTCTTTTTACTGATTGGCCTGGCGGCACTGCCCACCCTTGAAATGATGTTAACCGCTGTCTCCATTTCGATGCTGCTGATGATTAAATTTTTATTGTTTTGGTTCTTTTTTATCCTGTTCAGAATGCGCCCCCGCAATGCCTTTCTCAGTGCAGCAACCCTTAGCAGCTTTAGTGAGTTTGGTTTGATTGTTGCCAAAATGGCGGTAAGCAAAGATATGCTGGATGACCAATGGTTAGTGATTATTGCCTTGGCCGTTACCTTCTCATTAATTATTAGCAGTGTTGTGTCGAAATATTCCCATTTAATTTATGCCCGTCATAAAGAGTTTATCAATAATTTGCAGTGGTCTCCCCAGCGCTTAAAACTGGAATTAAATACCAGCAACCCAGCCAAAATTTTAATTATCGGCTTGGGGCGAGTGGGGACTGCGACCTACGACACATTGGCGAAGGCTCACCCAGGGCAGGTGCTGGGTATTGAAGCTGATGAGGATAGAGCACAAACCCATCAAGATGCCGACCGTGAAGTGATTATCGGCGATGGTGAGGATGCGGATTTTTGGGCTGAGATCGATTTAACAGAAACCGAGTTAATTATGCTCTCCACACCTAGTGTGTTAGAGATGCAGTTTATTATTGAGCAGATAGGCCTCTCAGGTTTTAACGGAAAAATAGCCTGTATCGCCCGTTTTGAGGATGATCGGCAGGAGTTACTCAAAACCGGTGCCGACGTGGTATTCAGCTACTTTACCGAAGTGGGCAACGGTTTTGCCGAGGAAGGCAATAGATTATTGGGCTGCTAGGGCCTAGCCAAACCGTCACTCTCAAAAAGCACCGTCATTCCCGCGAAGGCGGGAATCCAGCGCTGTAGATTTCCGCCTTGGCGGAAATAACAGCATAAGCATACAGGCTGGATTCCCGCCTTCGCGGGAATGACGAGAGTCATTTTCGCCGAAGCCTGCCCTCGAGTGCTTTAGTCGGGGGCGGGAATGACAGTGAGGGGGTCTAGCTTTGGTTAAAAGCAATTAGCGCTGCGGTAACAGCCACATTTAATGACTCAACACCGTTATTCATTGGGATCGCTAATTGTTGATCGGACATTTGGCTTATCGCGGTTGAGACGCCGTCAGTTTCATTACCCAGTACATAGATAGTGGATTGGTCATTGTGGTAATCAAACAAAGACTGTTCTGCATGGGATGATAATGTGCAAATGGTCGTGTTGTGTTGCTTAAAACTGGCCAGTGCTTCTTTAAGAGTTTCACAGTGCAGCAGGGTGGCTTTAAAAATGGTACCCACGCTGGCTTTGATAACCAGTGGCGACAATGCAGCACAGCCTTTACGTGGGATAATGATCCCATCAATAGAACCCGCGCTGGCTGAGCGAATGATCATGCCGACATTTTGTGGGTTGGTAATGCCATCGAGAGCCAGTAAACGATAAGGGTTATTCTGCTTATTAATAAACTCATCAACGGACTGATGCTGGTCAATTTGTATATCCGCTGCAACGCCCTGGTCCTGTTTGCTGTTGCGAGAAATCCTTGATAGCGATTGCCGGTTATGCCATTGAATAGCTATATTACGCTGTTCCGCCAGCGTGCTAATTTGCTCAATGATGCCCCCTGACTTATTGGTTTCTGCCAAGTGCAATTTATAGATATTAATGCTGTTATCTTGCAGGGCTTCCAGTACAGGTTTGCGGCCGTATATGGTGAGTAAGTTGTCGTAGAAGGCGCGTTTTTGTTTGTATTCTGCTGAGTCTGTCATGGGAGTTTAACCAGGGCTAATGTGCTGGCTATGATAACAGTCTCAATGGCATTGATTAAGGCTTAGCTTGAGATTCTGTGACAGCACGGCTGGCTCTTCGTGAGGCCTGTTTCAATCTGTCTGCAATAGCTTCAATCTCTTTACCAGATAGCATTTGCCTGGGACTTACAGTCATCACCAGTTCAGGTTTGTTGGCAAGATTAAAGATGGGCACCGTAATTTGGCTGACTGAATACTTTTTATGTGCCTTTATGTTATTGAGGTGAAAGTCTTCCTGGAAAAGACTCTGCTGGTAAATGTGATTAAGTTCTTCTTGCGCTTGCGTGTTGGTATTGTTTAAAGAGTCTCTCCAATTTGACTCAGCCGAGGTTTTTAATGTGACTTCGTAGCCTCGCTTTAAAATGGAAATCACAGAAATTCGTATTTTGTAGTCAAGTATTTCCAGGTATTCATCTTGTGTTTCATGGCCCTGGCTAATCCATTGCTGTAGCTGAGAAGCAGTTGACCAGGCAATAAAGCAGGCTCCTAACGGCGCAATATTGGGCAGCCGAAGACCGCTTTCAGGCAGTCTGGTGTCAGAGTGTTGGTAGTGGGCCAGCGTAACCAGGCTGTTATTGGAGCAGGCGCAAATAATACAGTCCATCGACAATTCTAAACTAAGGTTTCTAACTTCAGTCATCGTATAAATCAACGATGGCAGTTGAGATATGGCGGCATGACCCGCTGCAGCCATTGATGGGCCAAGGCGGTAAGTTTTATTTTTAGGATCTTGAAGCAAAAATCCATTACTTTTCATGGTGCTTAAAATGGCGTGGCAGGTGGCTTTGTTGAGTTTAAGCCTGCGTGTAAGGTCTGTGAGACCATAGGTACACTTAGGGTTGGCCATAAGTAGGTCAATAATAGCTAGTGCTCTAGCAGTAGGCTTCGAGAAAAGTGCCATGGTAAATGCTCTTTGAAGGCTGGTGCGATCAGTTGACCGCCAGTGATATGAATGCAGTGTTTTATCCTAAAGAAGTAGATCCTTGGGTTCATTGTACATATAGGAAGCTAAATTAAAAGCCTTACATGTAAAATAAATATGCGGCGGTGCAATTATTTGAGAAGGAAGTGAGCTCTTGCGGTGGCAATGGGTTCGTCTTCAGAAGTCTGCCAGGCAACGACTGAGAGATTAGCGATCTTGCGGCCACGGCGTACCACGGTGCAGCGAGCAAAGCTGTCAATATGGTGACCAGGGCTTAGGTAGTCAATCGAGAAATCAACGACCTTGGGTACTGTAAGCATTTCAGAAGACATCATTACATAGAGTGCACCGGAGGTTTCCATAAAGCCTCCCAGTACACCGCCATGAATAGCGGGGAGGGTTGGGTTGCCAAGGTTGTCGTCATTTTTGGGTAGCTTGAAGATAAAGTCTTCGCCAATGGCCAAGCCTTCAATACCAATAAAAGTGGCATAGGGAATGTTGGCTATCAATGTAGCCATATCTTTATTGGCAATAGCCTCCGTCAGTTGTTGCTTGAGTTTATCCGTCATAGTTATTTCCCAGGTAATCTTTGGCATCGACACTATCGGTTACTGCTTGAGGTAGTCGCATAAACGTTGCAACACAATGGGCGATGGGTTTGGTTTCATCTTCCTGAAAGGCAATGCCTTTAGCAAAAACCACACTTTTTGTAATGCGGTAAACTTCAGCACGACCAAAAATATCCTGGTGGGGTTTGGCGGCACTCATATAATCAATGCGTAAATCGAGTGTCGGGCATATAGTAAATTCCTCCATGGCAATGGGGAGTGATATGCCGCAGGTAGTGTCTAGTAAGGTGGTTAGTGCGCCACCATGGATAACACCGGTTACCGGGTTGCCAATAATTTGTTCTGAATAGGCAAGTCGTGTGGTGAGTTGCTTGCCTTCAATGCTATGAATCTTTATACCCAGCACTTTGCAGTGTCTTATAGCATCAAAAATCGTTTGCATAAGTTCTTTGGTAAAAGGTGATTCTTGTTCAGTCATAGTTGCCTCTATAAAGCGATGAGTTAGGGCAGGATAAGCCTAAAGCAGCCGCCACCTTGTTCGGGGTTGGAGAGTTCTATCGAACCGCTACGTCCCTTGCATTGATGAATGGACGCTATCTGTTGAGAAAAAAATAAGCCCAGGTTGGTACTGCTACTGTTAAAATCAATGCCGCGATTATCGTTGCTGATATGGTCAATAATGTGCTGTGGGTAACCACTGCCGTTGTCGTTAATACTAATGGTCAGGTAGTTATCCTGCTGTTGCGCAGACAAGGTGATGGTGTCTTTGGTGTATTTGGCGCAATTTACTAAAATATTATTAATAACGCCGGCAATCAGGTTTTCGTCAAAATAACCGGTCAGATTTTCATCGCAGTCAATCACTACGTCGATATTATTCACATCAAATAACAGCTTTTGATTTTCAAGCTGCTCTTCCAAAAAGTCGGCAATAAACACTTCCTGCAAATTTAATGAGAGCTGTTCGTTTTGCAAGCGATAAAGCCCTAGTAAATAAATTAGAGCATTATTAATACGAGAGGCTTCACCGCGCAAGATGCTATAACTTTTACGTTGTTCTGGACGCTCTTCGGTAGTGATATCAATGACTTCATCTAATGAGGTCAGCAACATGCTCAGGGAGTTTTTGATATCGTGAACAGAGGAGGCCAGGAGCATCGAAAAGTCGATGCCGTTTTCTTCGCTGTGCTCGGGTGTAGACATAATCCAACCTCCTTATAAGGATTTATTGAGTTTTACCAGGTGCTCACAGAGTACTTTATAACGGTCGTGCATGGGGTTATCCGGGGTGATATGGGCCAGTTTATCTTTAGCGGCCGTACAGTGTTGTACCTGTGCGGCTGTAGCACCCTGGGCAGACATTTCTCGTACCAGTGCCAGCATCAGATTTAGGTTTAGGCCGATATTATTGGGGTAGTGCTTAAGCGCCTGGGTAAATAGTTGAATCGCTTTACTATACTCTTTACTGGCAAATAGCTCTTTGCCTTGCTGGTTAAGTTCTACAGCTTTTTGCTTGCCCAGTTTACTCAGCGGTTCATCCGAGAGACGATCAATCGCTTCTGAAATGTTCGGGTTATCTTCGTATTTTTTGGCCAGGTCTTTAAGAATGGCCTTGGCTTTATCGTGATCACCCACTGATTTATAGGTTTGGGCCATGTCCAGCATCAGTTGGGCCGATTTATTGTGGGCCGCTTCCATCTTGCTTTTTATGGCTTCCATTTTGGCCTGCGACTTGGTTTCGTCGCCGGCATTGGCGTAGACGCTGGCCTGAATAATATCTGATTGTAGTTCTATATCCTCATGGTCTTTATATTTGCGTTTGACGCTGCGCATTACTTCTTCAACGTCTTTAACTTTGTCTCTTGCGGCTTCAGGGTTGTCACTAATTTGTGAGTTTATGCACCTGGCCAGTTTAAAATGGTGTTCCGGGTTCTCGTATACGGAATTGTTGCCAAGGCGAATCACTTTCTTGCGGGATTTTTCTGCTCGCTCCCAGTCGTGATTATCCTCGCTGAGCTCAGCCAGTTTTTCCTGGCGGATAATCGCATTAGGAGAAACTTCAATCGCACGTTCCAAAATACGTTGAGCCTCTTCCACATCTCCCTGATGGGTTTTAATATCGGCCAGGCAATCGTAAATTTCCAAACACAGGCAGCCTTCATTGGCCAGTTTAGTAAATAGCTCTTCAGCTTGATCTGGTTCGTTTAACGCCATTAAGGATTTTCCAAGGCCGATGGAGGCCCATTCCAGTTCACGTTGTTCCAGTATCCCCTGGTAGATTTTTTTGGCCTGGCTGAATTGATGTTTTTTATAAAAGCAGTTGCTCATAATACGCAGGCAGCGTTGCTCGTATTTATCGTGCATATCAATACGCTGCTGGCACAGCTCGATGGCCCGATCGAAGTCGAGCAGATCCATGGCATTATTGATTTCAAATAGCGACTCTTTTTCCAGCACCATTCGGTCCAGGCGTTTTTGCAGCACACCCTGGGTAAAGGGTTTGGTGAGATAGTCATCGGGTTGGTATTCGAGTGCGCCGAACACCATATCCCTGGTGGTTTCAGCGGTGATCATCATATAGATGGTGGTATTTTTCAGCAGGTTCTTAAAGCGCAGCTCTTCAAGGATCTGCTGGCCATTTTTATGATCACCTAAATTATAATCAGCAAGAATAATGTCATAGACTTTATCCTCACACTTCAGGATAGCTTCTTCGCCATTAGAGGCAGTATCGCAGGAAATAATCCCAAAGTTATCCAGCATTCTACGAATGGAGCCGCGCATATCCGGGAAGTCATCAATAACCAGAGCGGTCTTTTGTTTGTAGATTTTGATAACATCAATCTTTGTTATGGCCATAGCTCACTACTTGCTGTTTTGTTCTGGCCTTCGCTGCCTGAATATCGTTAATTGAGACTGAAAGCGTTGTTTTATCAGTGATAAAGTATAGAAGAGTTTGGTTTTTTTGCTCAATAAAGTACAGTTTTACAATAAGTTACCGTCGATATGTGGAGAAAATGTGAAGAAGCCGTCAAATACTGAACAGATTGAAAGCCAGTGGCAGGAGATCGCTTTTTCAGCAGCGCTGGTGATGCGCATGGCCGGAAATTACGATTTGTTCTGTGAGTTGACCGGCGGTGGAGATAGCGCTGTATTTCGGAATATTTTAAATCTGGTCTGGGAGTCGGTAGCCGGCCAAAACCAGCGCATCGATTTTCTAAAGCAGCAGGAGAAGCTGGAGTTAATAACACCAGACCCTGAAGACTTTGATATGTACGGCGTGTGGCCAGCCCTTGATGCCTCGGTGGCTTTAAGCGCTCTGCTAAGTGTCTGTGAACGCTGGGACCAGGCCGAGCTGGATTCTATTGTCACGCTATCAAGTTCAACGATTGAGAGCTACCTTGCCGCCATTGGTGACGAGGAGGGCGACCGCCATCCTTTGTTACTCGCTGAGCAGGCATGCGTCCAGCAGTTAAATGGCATTGTCCAACAGTCTGGCTCCCTGAGTCGACCAAAGGTAGTGGCTGCACTCAAAGAGGCTATAAAGGCATTGGGTGTCAGTAATATTGGTTTAGAGGCATAAGCTGATTGCGTCTTGAGTCCCAAGGTCTTTATAATGCACAGCCATGGTGCTCTATGGTTTTAGTCGGTGCGTTTTTCGGGGCTGGCTCAAGTTGATTATTTACATTAAAAAAATAATATAAGCCATTGAATATTAATAATTAAACTCATATAAAATTCATTTTTAGCTTTCTAAATTAAGGGGAATCTTATGCGCTCTGTGCTATCACGTCTTACAGTGATGTTAACTGTAATCCTGGCCTCCGGCTTCACACTAGCCGATGACGGTCTGAATGGGGCGAATACCGCCTGGATTCTTACCTCCACAGCGCTGGTACTCTTTATGACATTGCCGGGCCTGGCTTTATTCTATGGTGGCTTGGTTCGTTCCAAGAACGTGTTAAGTATTTTAATGCAATGCTTTGCCATTGCTTGTATTGCCTCCATCATGTGGTTTGTTATCGGTTACGCCATCGCCTTTGGTGAGGGTGGAGACTATATAGGCAGCCTCGATAAGATGTTCCTGGCTGGCGTGATGGAAAGCTCCTTAAGCGGAGACCTGCCTGAAACCGTATTTGTGATGTTTCAAATGACTTTCGCGGTAATTACCCCAGCATTAATCATTGGCGGTTTTGCTGAGCGTATGAAGTTCTCTGCAGTAATGATTTTCTCTGCCCTTTGGTTATTGGTGGTTTATGCACCGATTACCCACTGGGTTTGGGGCGGCGGCTGGTTAGGCCAGATGGGTCTGCTGGATTTTGCCGGTGGTACTGTGGTTCATATCACAGCAGGTGTGGCTGCATTAGTAGCGGCGCTGGTATTAGGCAACCGCAATGGCTTTGGCGAAACAGCCATGCCTCCACATAATATGACTATGACCATTACCGGTGCAGGTATGCTGTGGGTAGGTTGGTTCGGTTTTAACGCCGGTAGTGCACTAGCCGCTAATGGCGATGCTGGTATGGCGATGCTGGTTACTCATCTGTCTGCCGCCACCGGCGCATTCACCTGGTTGTGCATTGAGTGGTTAAAATACGGCAAACCCAGTGCCCTTGGTGCGGTAACGGGTATGGTTGCCGGTTTGGGTACCATTACTCCAGCCTCCGGTTTTGTTGGCCCTGCTGGCGCTATTGTGATTGGTTTTAGTGCTGGTCTGATTTGCTTTTACGCTACCTTAACCATTAAGCAGAAGCTGAATATTGATGACTCGCTGGATGTTTTCCCCGTGCACGGTGTAGGTGGTATTTTGGGTACCTTTATGGCAGGTATTTTTGCCAGCTCTGAGTTGGGTCTTTTTAGTGGCCAGGGTCTTCCAGAAGGTATGACAATAAGCAGTCAGTTGGGTGTACAGCTGACAGGTATTGCTGCCACTTTTGTTTATACTGCAGTTGTCACTTATATCCTGCTAATGGTTGTTAAAGCGATGGTTGGCTTGCGAGTAACTGAAGACGAAGAGACTGAAGGTCTTGATGTGGTTGCCCATAACGAACGTGGTTACGACCTGTAACTACTCTCGTCATCCCCGCGCAGGCGGGGATGACAGTGTTTTTTTGGGGAATATGACTTACTGTTTATGAAAGAACTTATTTTATATACCACGGTTGGTTGTCATCTCTGCGAGCAGGCTTTAGAGCTTATTGAACCTGTACTCGAGCCAAAATACCAAATCGTTAAAGTGGATATTAGTGATTCCGATGACTTGATCAACCGTTACGGTATTCGAATTCCAGTCGTGGCCAGAAGTGATAATGGCGCGGAAATTGGCTGGCCATTCGATCAGCAACAATTTTTACTATTTATCGATTAATTATTGAGTCCAAAAATTGCTTTTGGCGATACCGTTGAGGTACTGGTTTAGCCTGACTTCTTTCTACCAATAAATAATACCTGCTCAGCAATCAGTGGTGACTTGATGCCTGGTCTATGGCCATAGATGACTGAAAAAGCCAGTACATTCTGTACATAGCTTCTAGTTTCATGGAAGGGAAGTGTCTCTATCCAAACATCATGGGGTAGGGTTTTAGTCTGGTTTTCAAGCCATTTATTCACTCGATTTGGGCCAGCGTTATAGGCAGCAGTGGCTAAAATTCTATTACCCTCAAATTTATCCAGCAGTTGCTTCAGGTAATTACTGCCCAAAGTGATATTGTGTTCGGCATGAAATAAATCTGATTTTTTGTGGGGCACACCAATACGTTTGGCGACCTGCCGGGCAGTGCCTGAGCGCAGTTGCATTAAGCCTCTTGCGCCCGCTGAAGAATAAGCGTCATGGGCAAAGGCACTTTCTTGTCGAGCAATAGCATAAAGCCACTCATATGAATTGATAATTTTTGTTGATATGACTACTGACCTGACTAGGTCATCGCAGTATACAATGATAAAATCCGCGGCCTTTTAACTGCCTGCGTAAGGAATTACTGAATGCCATTACTTCGTGTCAATGATCTTGGCTTGGCCTACGGCCATCATGTGCTGTTAGAAGAGGCCAATGTTCAACTGTTTAAAGGTGACCGCATCTGCCTGGTGGGGCGCAATGGTGCCGGTAAATCTACTCTGATGAAGCTGGTAGAGGGTGTGATTAAACCGGATAGCGGTAGTATCTGGAAGCGCCCATCTGTGCGTATTTCGAGGCTTGAACAAGAGCTGCCCAAAGCCGACGAACAGACAGTGATGCAGGTGGTTGCTTCCGGTTTACAGGAAATAGGCGACCTGATTGCAGAATATGACCAGTTGATTGCCCAGCAATTAGATGATGCCGGCTTAAAAAAAATGGAGCAGCTACAGCACCAGATAGAGGCCAAAGATGGCTGGAGCTATCAGCAGCGGATTGATGAGGTACTTAGCCGTCTGGCGCTGCCTGCTGATAAAGTGATGTCGACATTATCTGGCGGTTGGCGTAGACGTGTCGCCTTGGCAAAAGTGTTAGTTACTGCACCTGATTTATTATTACTTGATGAGCCCACCAACCACTTGGATATAGAGACTATCGAATGGTTGGAAAAGCAGCTATTGGATTTTAAAGGGGCTGTGCTGTTTATAACCCACGACCGGGCCCTGGTGCGTCGATTAGCCACCAAAATTATCGAGCTTGACCGTGGTCATCTGCAGCTATTCCAGTGTGGTTACGATAACTACTTGGAAGAGCGAGCCCATCTGCTTGTGGTTGAAGAGCAGCAAAATGCGTTGTTTGATAAAAAATTGGCGCAGGAGGAGGTCTGGATACGGCAGGGAATAAAAGCCCGTAGAACCCGCAATGAAGGCCGTGTACGGGCCCTCAAAAAACTCAGGGAAGAGCGCTCTCAGCGTCGCAACGTGCAAGGTGCCGCTAAAATTGCCGTTGAGGCTGCCAGTAAATCTGGCAAATTAGTTGCTGAAGCAAACCGTATCAGTCATGAATTTGATGGCAATGTGCTGATCAAAGACTTGAGCTTTAATATTATTCGCGGCGATAAGATCGGTTTACTGGGGCCTAATGGTGTAGGTAAAACCACTTTGCTTAAAATTATTCTCGGTGAGTTAGCGCCATCAAGCGGTACGGTAAAACTGGGGAGTAAGTTGGATGTGGCTTATTTTGACCAGATGCGTGACCAGTTAGATGATGAAAAAACCATTGTTGATGTAGTTGGCCAGGGCCGTGAGAGTATTGATATTAATGGTAAGTCTCGGCATATTTTAAGTTATCTGTCTGACTTTTTATTTTCCCCCGAGCGTTCAAGAACGCCTTTAAAAGCTTTGTCTGGTGGTGAGCGAAACCGTGTTCAATTGGCTTTGCTATTCAGCATGCCAGCAAATATTTTAGTGCTGGATGAGCCCACTAATGATCTGGATGTTGAAACCCTGGAGTTGCTAGAGGCGGTATTGGTAGACTTTGCCGGGACAATTTTACTGGTCAGTCACGACCGGGACTTTATGGATAATGTGGTTACCGGAACCCTGGCTTTTGAAGGCAGTGGCACCGTGCAAGAGTATGTTGGTGGCTATAAAGACTGGTTGCGTCAAGGCGGAGCTTTTACCACTGACACAGGCAGTACCAAAAAGCCTGCCGAGCTGATTGAAACACCCGAAGCAAGAACAGCGACAAAAAAACCAGCTAAAAAACTGGGCTATAAAGATCAACGGGAGTTGGAATTGCTGCCGGAACAGATTGAAACGCTGGAGCAGCAGCAAGAAAAGCTAACGCAAGAAACCACAGCGGCGGACTTCTACCAGCAAGAACACAGCTTGGTGACAGAAAGGCTTGAGGCCTTGGCGACTGTGACCAATGAGTTGGAGACTTGCTATGAACGCTGGGTAGAGCTATCAGAAGGCTGAACTATTAGCTTTCACCGACGCGAACCGCAAGTACATCACAGGTGGCACCATGCAAGACACCGTTAGCTGTAGAGCCTAACAATAAAGCAATACCGTGGCGGCCATGACTGCCGACAACCACGAGATCGGCATTAAGTGCCTCAGCCAAAGAGTGAATTTCATTCTCGGCTCGACCAATAACAATATGCTGGTTTTCTTTAGGTAGAGCGTATTTCGCGGCAAACTCAGCTATTTGGGCTTCGGCCTGGCTTTGAATTTCATCCTGAATGCCGGAGAAGTCCATAGGAATATCTCCGCCATAGGCAAAGCTTAGTGGCTCGATGACATGTATCATATGCAGGGCTGCATTTTCTGCTGTAGCGATGGCGGCAGCCTTCTGTGCGACTTGTTCGCCTTCGTCGGATAAGTCGGTAGCGAGTAATATCGTTTGATAGTTGCTCATGGCCAGTTCCTTATTGGCTGTGGGTGTTACTTATTAACTTATAATTTACTGCTAAAGTCTACTGATCCATATCAAATATGGGTAGTCAAATAGGGGGCGGCATAAGCAGGCTTCCTTTAATTATTATCAGCCGCTTTAAGGCTTTGGAGAAAGAGTGAGTTACCTGATTATTGCTGTTGTTGTGCTGATGGTTCTATCCCCTATATTCTGGATTATGCCAAGCCCTAAACAAAAGCGGCAAATGCAGCTGCGGCAAATGGCGATGTCATTGGGCTTTATTGTCAAAATAGCGGATTTACCCCAACAGCATCGCGCCAGGGTGCGTAGAGAGAAAGTCGAGCAGGGTGTAACTTATCGCCTGCCCTGGGAGGTGAAGCGCAGACACCCTGAAAGTGTTGATTTTCTATTGCTGCGTGACCCGGGTGAACATCCGCCAACGCTGGATAATCCAGCCTTACAGACCTTAATGCAACACTGTCTTGACCAGTTACCGGAGTCCGTTGTGGCACTGGAATATGCCAAGCCCGGCCTGGCTTTGTATTGGCGCGAGCGGGGAGATGCTGAGGTGGTAGCAGGTCTTTATCAGCGGCTGGTACAACTGCGTACTAAAGTGCTGGCGCTGGAATCACCTAATTAACACTTTTACCCGATTTTTTTACCATCTATATATAGAAGTAATACTTTTACCCCCATCAAGGAAACACAATGTCTGAGCTACGCAACGGCCTGTATCGTCACTACAAAGGCTACGATTATCAAGTGATTGGAGTGGCGAGCCATAGCGAAACCAGGGAGAGCTTGGTGGTGTATAAAGCCCTCTATGGAGAGATGGGCCTGTGGGTGCGCCCACTTAGTATGTTTATTGAGCAGGTTGAAGTGGATGGTGTAAGCCAGCCCCGATTTGAGTTTATTCATCAGTAATTTTTTTTGTGGCTGTATTGGCTTTTTTAGTAAGCTGTATTTCTATAAATAAATCCTGAAAAATCCGTGGCTTAGCTCTTATTCTAAAAACAAAAAATCAGGCTAAATCGATGGCATAAGACAACCGCTGCAAAATAAAAAGTCACATCAATCCCTTGACCCAGCCTTGAACAGCCCTTATATATGTCGCCTCGCTGCCATATCAGGCAGGATATTTATCATCATAGAAGGGCAATATGGGTAAATCACTGGTCATCGTGGAGTCTCCTGCGAAAGCAAAGACGATTAATAAGTATTTGGGTAAAGATTACATTGTTAAATCCAGCGTGGGTCATATCCGTGACCTGCCGACCTCCGGTAGCAAGAAGGTCGACCCTAAAGAGCGCGCCAAAGCCGCCGCCAAAACCCGTAAAATGGACCCTAAGAAGAAGGCGGCCTACAAAAAAAAGAAGAGCCGTGAGCAGTTAATTGCCCGCATGGGTATTGACCCCGAGAAGAACTGGGACGCCCACTACGAGATACTTCCCGCCAAAGAAAAGGTGGTCACCGAATTACAAAAGCTGGCTGAAGAAGCCGACACCATCTACCTCGCAACGGATTTGGACCGCGAGGGAGAAGCGATTGCCTGGCACCTACAGCAGGCTATTGGCGGCGACGATAACCGTTACCGCCGGGTGGTGTTTAACGAGATTACCAAAAAAGCTATTACCGAAGCCTTTGAGGTCCCCGGTGAGCTGGATACCCATCGTGTTAATGCCCAGCAAGCCCGCCGCTTTTTAGACCGGGTAGTGGGTTATATGGTTTCGCCACTATTATGGGCGAAGATTGCCCGTGGTATTTCAGCGGGCCGGGTGCAGTCGGTAGCAACTCGCCTGATTGTTGAGCGAGAGCAAGAGATCCGCGCTTTTATCCCTGAAGAGTTTTGGCAGGTATTTGCCGATACCGCTGTAGACGGCACGCCGCTGCGGCTTGAAGTTAAAAAGCAAAACGATAAGGCTTTCCGTCCAGCCAATAAAGAGCAAACCGATGCTGTATTGGCCTCCTTAAATGAACAATCTTTTATTGTTAGCAAGCGTGAAGACAAACCGACCAAGTCAAAACCTTCAGCACCGTTTATTACTTCGACCTTGCAGCAGTCTGCCAGTACCCGTTTAGGCTTTGGCGTTAAGAAAACCATGATGATGGCACAGCGCTTATATGAAGCGGGTTATATCACTTATATGCGTACTGACTCGACCAACCTGAGCGCCGATGCGGTAGGTGCCTGTCGTGAGTTTATTCAGTCAAATCACGGTAAAAAATATTTACCTGAAGCCCCAATGAGCTATTCCAGCAAAGAGGGTGCACAGGAAGCGCACGAAGCCATCCGTCCTTCGGATGTCAATATCAAACCTACCCAGTTGCAGAAAATGGAGCGGGATGCCGAACGTTTGTATGAATTAATCTGGCGTCAGTTTGTGGCCTGCCAAATGGTGCCTGCGGAATTTACCAGCAGCAGCATTGTAGTCACTGCGGGTGATTTTGAATTGCGTACCCGCGGCAGGGTCATGCGCTTTGACGGCTTTATGAAAGTATTACCACCTACCTCGAAAAAAGAAGAAGACGTTATCCTGCCGGATGTAAAAGTTAACGATGAACTCAAGCTGCAAAAACTGGACCCCAGCCAGCATTTCACCAAGCCAACACCGCGCTATGGTGAAGCCAGCCTGGTAAAAGAGTTAGAGAAACGCGGTATCGGTCGTCCATCCACCTATGCATCGATTATTTCAACCATTCAGGACCGTGGTTATGTCCGGGTTGAAAATCGCCGTTTTTATGCGGAAAAAATGGGTGATGTAGTTACAGAACGTCTGGTTGAAAGCTTTAGCGATTTACTGGATTACAACTTTACCGCCAAGATGGAAGAGCAGTTAGATGAAGTGGCTGACGGTGAGCTGGACTGGAAAGTTCTGTTAAATAATTTTTATACTGACTTTGGTCAAAAGCTGGAAGCGGCCGGGGCAGAAGAGGGCGGCATGCGCAGCAATGATCCGACTGAGACGGATATTGAGTGCCCAAAGTGTGGTCGTAATATGCAGATTCGTACGGCCAGTACCGGTGTATTTCTAGGGTGCTCAGGTTATGCCCTGCCTCCCAAAGAACGTTGTAAATGTACCATTAACCTGGTTTCCGGTGATGAAGTTGTCAGTGTTGATGACGACGACGAAGGTGAATCGCGCTTATTGTTAAACAAACATCGCTGTAAAATTTGTAATACCGCGATGGATAGCTATCTAATTGATGAACAGCGCAAACTGCATGTCTGCGGCAATAACCCTGATTGTTCGGGTTTTGAGGTAGAGCAGGGCACCTTCAAAATTAAAGGCTACGAAGGGCCGGTACTGGACTGCGATAAATGTGGTGCAGAAATGCAGCTGAAGTCTGGCCGTTTTGGCAAGTACTTTGGTTGTACCAATGAAGAGTGTAAAAATACGCGTAAGCTATTAAGAAATGGGGAAGCGGCACCACCTAAGATGGACCCTGTTCCCATGCCAGAATTGCAGTGTGTGAAAGTGGATGACCACTACGTGTTACGCGACGGCGCTTCCGGTATGTTTTTAGCGGCCAGTAATTTCCCTAAAAACCGCGAAACACGTGCGCCACTGGTGGAAGAGATCTTGCCGCACAAGAAAGAAATTGACCCAAAGTATAAGCACCTGTTTAAAGCCCCCACGGAAGATCCGGATGGCAATAAAACCATTATTCGCTATAGCCGAAAAACCAAAGAGCAGTACGTGCAGACAGAGGTTGATGGTAAACCATCAGGCTGGAAGGCGTTTTATGAAGGCGGCAAGTGGATAATCCAGGAAGGCAAGACCAAAACCAAGAGCAAGAAAAAGAAAGCGAGCTAGCTCATGGCTAATGCACAACGTCCTGTGGTTAATCAGCGGCTTTATTTTTCTCGCCTGCATATTGATTGGCTGAGCCAGCAGTTGGCCAATGAAGAAATTGCCAAGTCAGTGCTTGAGCAATCTTTGGGTGAGTCCGCTGTATTTCACCTAATTAAAACCTATCAGGCCTATCTGGCCGAAATAGCTACGGCTTATACCATCCCTTTGGCTGATTTTAGCGATGCCAAGGAGTTGCTAGGGGCAATGGAGGCTGCAGAGCAGCATTCCGCTGAGGCGCTTGAATTACACGAGCTGGAATCCTCTGCCAGCTGGTTACAGCAGCTTCAGTCTCATTATCAGGCTATTGGCCCTATTAATAAGGTGGTTAGTCGTCCAAAAAACAACCAAATAGTTGCTTTTTCCAGCCCGGAGTCTAACAGCACAATAGAGCTCGATACGATTAAGCGGTACTGGCAGCAGCTAAGTGCGGTGATAGAAAACCAGCGTGCAAGGCTTGAAGAGTGGTAAATGTCCGTCGCGAGGGAACATCGTATTCACAGTGTGCTTTATTAAATGACCCAGGGTACCTTTCGCTGCCAAAGTCTGGCTGTTAGAATAACTGCCCAACGATACCATCGTGGTATCTAATTAAGTGTTAGGAAATTGCAGTGTCGTCACCATTTTTAGAGATTGTTCAATTAGCCGATGGCGAAATCGTGCTAAAACGCTCCGATGAAGAAGGAGATCCGCTGGTTGAGATTCGCTTCTCTGAAGAGTCCAAAGATTATATTGGTGATGCGGGTATTGATATTGCCAAGGCGATGATTCAGGCCGGTATTCAAGCCGCGGCGCATCTAAATGAAGCCAGGCTTGAAGCCAGGTTTGAAGAAGAGGACGGTGAAATTGTATTCGGTGAGAGCGAAGAGCACGTACTTCACTAAGTGATATTTCTTACCACCCCTGCTAAGGAACGTCATCCCCGCTAAGGGCGAGGACCCAGCACTGTAGATTCCCGCCTTCGCAGGGATGACAATCGCGTTACTGCCGTCTTACTACACCAACACTTAAACCTTCAATTTCAAAGTCCTGGTGACGCAGGTCCACTTCGATAGGCTGGTAGTCTTCATTTTCTGGCAATAACAGTATTTGGTGCTTGCTACGGGTTTTCTTCAGGCGTTTTACCGTTACTTCATCGTCTATACGTGCCACCACAATTTCACCATTTTGCGCATCACTGGTTTTGTGCACGGCCAGCAAGTCGCCTTCAAATATACCGATATCAATCATACTGTCGCCGCGCACACGCAGGAAGTAATCCGCCTGTGGGCTAAAAAACGATTGTGGCATTTCGCAATAGTCTTCAATATGTTCCTGCGCGGTAATAGGGCTACCGGCGGCTACCTGGCCAACAATGGGGATACCTTTTTCTTCTTCACTATCTGGAATGCGAATACCCCGTGAGGCACCGGCAATCATTTCAATAGCACCTTTTCTGGCCAGGGCTTTGAGGTGCTCTTCAGCGGCATTGGCGGATTTAAAACCCAGCTCACGGGCAATGTCAGCACGGGTAGGGGGGAAGCCTGTTTCGTCAATATGACTCTTGATTACTGCTAGTACTTCGCTTTGTCGTTGTGTCAGCTTGGTCATAGTGCCTTCCTGTTTGACTTATATTTGCTTAAATATGCTTGAGTGTGCCTGAAACTGATTATCTGTTTTTATATACAGCTCTGTGATTATATACAGTGAGCTATATCCTGCAAGCTTTTAAAGTAATTAATTGTAGATGGCGGCAAGTTGGCTGGTACTTCGCTGAAGAAAAAAAGCGGTATTATTGCCCTTGATATTAAATTTATGGGAGAAGCAGGGGCCGATAAGGGCCCATCCATTTCAGCGTCACATTGACTTTTTATTCCAATTGGTCATATAATATACAGAATATAATTAAAATTAATCATTGGGATACATCCCTCATGTTGAAACAAATTCCAGCCTTGGCGGCTCTTATAATTTCATTAGCAGCTGCAAGCTCGCAAGCTGCCACTGTCACCCTGAATGGAGATAACGTCAGTTTTACTTTTGACGACAGCACATTATTTGGCTCGGCTGGTGTTGTTGGCGATAGTATTTACTTTTTACCAACTAATTTTGGGGCGCAAGCCACGAATCTGGATGGTGCTGTAATAACTTCAGATGTCCTAAATATTCAAATTCAGGTTTTAGATGGCTTTTCTTATGAAATTGGAAGCATTTCCTTTGTCGAAGTGGGCGATTATGAACTGTTTGGGTCCAGTGCAGAGGTTCAGGCGAATGGACGACTTCAGGTAACCAGTAATACAAAAGTTGGTCCCAATCCTTTATTAATTCCCGGTCTTCCTGATGTTGCGCTGAACACTTCTCAAATATTTGCTGCAGGGAATATGGATACTGTAGGTGCCCTGACTGAGTGGAGTGCAATCGCGGCTGTTGATCTGACAGCGATTGCTGGCTGGGGAAGTGATACCAGTATTGTCGTCCAAGTTCAAAACAATTTACGCGCTGTGACTACTGAGCTAGGCGACAGTGCAACAATTCAGAAAAAAGCACAACTTATCGGTTTGTCAGTACAGCCCAGTGAAGTACCGGTACCTGGTGCAGCCTGGTTGTTTGGCTCGGCACTGGTAGGTTTGATCGGCTTACATCGCAAGAAGTAGGATCTATTTAGCTGTTCTGGTTTGTATCTACCACCATAAGAAGCTTCGCATAATGTATATTATGTTAAATTGCATAGATGCTCATTAGCATCGGTGCGGCTTCTCTTTCCAAATTACCCAACAATTCGCTTTTGCCGCTTTTAACACAGTGCTTTTAACACAGTGTTTGCATCCATCGCTGTGGCTTGGAATATTATTGGCTACTCTGCGGTAATTGCGCGGAATACTGCCGCGCTTCTTCTTTGCGCCCCTGCATATCCAAATAACTGGCCAGTGCCGAGAGAATATCGGTATTGCCGGGGCTGCGCAGTAAAGCCCTTTTCAGCATTGTAATGGCCCAATCCCGTTTACCACTTTCAAACAAGGCAACCGCATAAACATAGCTATAGCGGACAATATCAGGAGCCTGTGTAGCGGCCACCTCAAGATAAGCCGTGGCTTTATCAAGCTGCTTTAAGCGGATCATCAGCAAGCCCATTGCATAATTAGCTGAAACATTATTAGCATCAATGAGTATGGCTTTTTCCAACAGTGGCAGAGCTAGTTGATCCTGCCCTTTGGCGCGAAAGAGATCCGCCCTATTCAACAATGCCGGAATATAGTGAGGCTCAATCAGTAGTGCCTGCTGGTAAGCCTGTTCAGCTAGCCCCCATTGATTCATGGATTGGTACAACACACCTAACTGCATTTGGCCAGCGGGGGTATCGGCATTGAGTTGTATTGATGCTATATATTCATCAACCGCTGCCTGCACTGTTTGCTTTTGTGAGGGCTGCAAGACAACATTGTGACTAACCAGCATACTCGCAAATAATCGAGCGGCTTCCAGTCTGATGGCTTTGACCGGATCGCTCATTAATGGCCATAGATGGCGAATACGTTGCTGTTCCGGTAGTAATTCAATCACCCCAATAGCGGCAAGACGCATAGTGGCGCTGGATGACTCTAATTGTAGCAATGCGGTATTGACCGCATATTGATTGGGATAATTTCTTAATAGCTGCAAACCAGAGGCCCTAACCATAATCGGCATAGACTCATCATCAACCAGGGCAGATAGCTGCGGTAATGCCTGTGCCGCGCCCTGCTCGCCCGCATATATTAATGGTGCAAAACTGGCATGTTCTATACGGTCTGGATACCACTGTTTAAAAGCGGCAAGTGTCCAGTCGGTCTCTTTGTCGGTATGACATTGGTTGCAGGCATTGGGAACACCCAAGCTTTGCGATAGATCGGGACGGGGAATGCGCAGGCTGTGATCACGGCGAGGGTCTACGGTCATATAAGTGGTTTCTGGCATATGACAATTAACACACTGTGAGCCTTCACTGGTATTGTTGTGATGGTGATGCTCAGGTTGATCAAACACTGAAGGATTATGGCATTGAGCGCAGACCTGGTTATCGGGTGCTTTTAATTTGAGGCTATGAGGGTTATGACAATCACTGCATACCACGCCACGCTGGTACATTTTGCTTTGCACAAAAGAGCCATAGACATAAACCTCATCAAGAATCTGGCCATCAACATGATATAGAGGAGACTCTATTAAACGGGATAGATGGGTATCTAGCAGCTCTTTACCTTGAGGGGTTTTATTATCAACCTCACCGATGATAGAGCGACGGGAATGGCATCCAGCACAGCTGTTAATTTGCTGGTCGGTATGGGCACGACTGGCACCGTGCTTGGCGGCAGTGTTTAAACCCGGCGAACGCTGCCACTGTCCATCGGAACGGATGTCAGTTAGCAAACCTTTGTTATCCCCTTTGTTATCGTCTTTACTGTTAAGCCATTCAATATGCTGGCTACCCGCTCCATGGCAGGACTCACAGGCTACATCAATTTCAAACCAGGTGGTCTGGTAGCTATTGGAGCTGACATCATAGTTTTTTTGCAGATTAGTAGAGTGACATTCAGCACAGCGGGAATTCCAGTTTTGGGAAAAGCGGGTCCAGTGCAATACATCTTCATGACCGCTGACATCGGGATATAAATGAAACCAGCGTTGTCCGCCCTCTTCTTTGCTACGGCTATCCCAAGCGATACTCAAGCTTTGGTAGCGTCCATCATCAAAGCCAATCAAGTATTGCTGAAGCGGGCTTACACCAAAGGTATAGTCAATTTTGAAATCCTGTAGCTTGCCATCAGCGCCATCGGTATTGACCCAATACTCATCCCCTTTTTTAAAAAAGGTTGAAGTAATACCGTTTAGGGTAAAAGTTGCCTGATCAAAATCACCCAGCACAGAAGCGCTGTCTGCTACCATCATTGCTTGATCGTGATGGGAACCTTGCCACTCTTTATAAGCTTGCTGGTGGCAAGCCGCACATCGCTGACTACCGATAAAGTCAGCGTTATCTGCCGGCTTGGCCTGAGTCATTAATGAGAAAAAAGAAAACAACAAATAGACTGCACAAACAGTAAGGGGAAAGCGCATTATACTTACAAACCACGTCATTATTTATTAGAGCTACAGATGTTCGATACTGCTAAGGCCAACATAAAAATCCCCGTACGTAGACGGGGATGGGATATAAAGATGCGCCATTTATGCAATGACGCTTAGCCGGAACCTAAAAACGATAAGTACCTTGGATGGCTACACTACGACCACGCTCATAGAAATTATAACGACTTTTTGCCTGGAAATTACTAAAGGCAAGTGGCGTACCGTTTGAGTAGGTCACGATAGTTTCGTCGGTTAAGTTTTTACCGACTACCGCCACTTCCCAAACACCCTCAATTTCTGCCAAAGCGACGCGTGCATTGATTTTGCTATAACCATCTTGCTCAACCGCAGGGTCCAGTGTCTGGCTTGGGTTGTAATCATCGGTAAAGATGACGTCAAGGTTGGCACGGAACTCCAGCGCGCTGCCGATAGTGTTGGTGTAATCCAAACCTATGTTACCACTCCAGTCAGCAACATATTGGTTGGTTTCACCGGTGTAATCACAGAAGCCGTCAAATTCAGTACTGCCAGGGTAAACCAGAACCTGATCAGGCAATACACCTTGAGTACACTGGCCATCTTCGAAATCCTTAAACTCGAAGTCCAAAAACGCCAGGGCACCTGTCAGAGTCAACGTGTCGGTTAGCATCCAGCGACCATCAATTTCGATACCCTGTGTTTCAGCTTCTGCAGCATTACCTACATTGAAGCCTACCTTGCTATCAAAGACACTGACCTGCAGATCATCGTATTGGGTAAAGAACACCGCAACATTTAGCTCGGCCGCACCACCCAGCAAGGTTGTTTTGGCACCCGCTTCAAAGCTGGTGGCTTCTTCTTCATCATAAGCAAAAGTACCTACCGGGAAAGGTGTATCCGGGGAGGCATTTGAGCGAACATCAAAACCACCTGACTTAAAGCCCTGGCTGGCTGTGGCGTAAAGCATAACATCTTCGTTAAGGTCATACTCAGCTGTAATCATCGGTGAGAAATTGTCTTCAGAACGTGAATCATTCAGATCGTGAGGCTCAAATAAGAAGACACCGGTATAAACACCAACTGCCTGGCCTTTGGCGAGCGGATCAGTAATATCACTACCATCAAGATTTGCAACATCCAGTGAACGGGATGCATCTTTCTCTTCATTGGAATAACGTCCACCAAAGGTGAGTCTTAAGTCGTCGGACATATTGTAAGTAAACTGAATAAACGCAGACCACAGCTCAGTATCCTGCTGAAAAGACCTCGGAGCGGAAGTGCTAGCTATCGCACTACCGGGAGCATATGGAAACGGAATATCTCCAGCAGCCCATGACGCATCAAGCGCGCCAACCAAAACGCTATCGGCGGGCAGAAAGAACTGATCCGCAAATTCAAGCTCACTATCCTGGTAATAAAAACCGGTAATATATTCAAAGGTTTCACCAGTACCTGAATCAAACCTTACCTCAAGGCTGGTTTGCTCATACTCTTCTTCACTAATTAAGCTAAAAACATTACCGGCGGTAAAATCACAATCACAGAGCTCTTCGTAATCGTATTCCATAAAGGCACCAATAACCGTAAGGGTCCCCTCCCCTAAAGCATAGTTAGCGTTCAGGGTGAAGTTATCAGTACTATTTTCACTATAATCACCATTAGAGCTTCGACGGCCATCCTGATAGTTATTCAACACACTCAGATCCTGACCAAATGCACCGGCTAAAATCTGGGAATAATTAAGACCACCAAAGCTCGGGTCAAGGGAAGGCTCTTCTTTATCAATTTCTATCTGTCGACCATTAACATCAAAATCACTGGTTTCATATTTAAAGGTCAAATCCAGATCTTCAGAAGCCTGCCAGTCAAAAATGACGCGAATAGTTTCTTCATCGCGATTAGGCTCATCATTACCGTTAGTCAGGTTTTCCATATAACCATCCATAGTCCGATTGCGATAAGCCAGTCGCGCACCTAAATCAGCGGTAATAGGACCGGACAACACCAGGTCATACACTTCTTCACCATGATCAGGCTCATATAGCGCGGATACAGAGCCTTCAAACTCATCTCCAGGCTTGGCAGTGGTAAGACTTAAGGCACCGGCAATACTGTTTTTACCAAATAAAATATTTTGTGGGCCGCGAAGCACTTCCACACGCTCAAGATCAAGGAAAGGAGCACGGGATAATTGCCCTCTACCGTAGGAGACACCATCTACATACATCCCCGTAGATTGTTCAAAGCCCTGGTTAATACCAGAGCCAATACCACGGATATAAATATTGGTGCCGATGCCCGTTTCAGACATTGTTAAGTTGGGTACATAAGCTTGCAGGTCTTCGATTTTATCGATACCGGCTTCCATCATCTTGGTGCCCGATATAGCCGAGACAGAGACAGGAACATCCTGCAAGCTCTCAGCACGTAATTGGGCGGTAACTATGATTTCTTCCAGGACTTGAGCAGCAAGTAAACCAGAATGAGCAACTGAGCTTAACAAAATGCCCGCCACGATTGGTTTAACTGCCATTGGTTTAACTACAGACTTCAGGTAAGTCATTGTCTTCCCCTTTAATTATAAATATTATTTATTTCCATATACATTCTAGCTGTTTCTTAGTGTCTGTAAATAATACTTGGATACTATTTAGTCTTTTTAGATCTTTGATCTTCCTTATAAAGAAAGTGAATTAAAACAGAAACAAAATAGGTAGTCAGTACATACCTATCGAAAGCCCGACAGCAAGCGCATTTCCAAGCTCTTCGCTTTGTGCAAAAGCAGGGGTTGATGGCTTGCCTGGGATGATAAGCGGTTTAGCCACACAACGCAGTGGATAGCCTTTGGCAATACGCTCTAACTGCCTGAGTGCACCAGAGCCATCGTTTCCGGCACTGATAATTACCCCATAGGGCAAATTCAGCTGTTGCGGTTCAACCGCATAAAAGGTGCGATCAAAAAAGTCCTTGAGTCCACCGGACATATCACCAAAATATTCTGGCGTAGCAAAAATCAGGGCGTCGGCCCAGAGCAAATCGTCCACCCCTGCCTCCATGGCGGGTAACAACCTTGCTTCTACCTCAGGCTCATTTAACGCACCTTTCAATGCCGCCTCGGCAAGTGCACGGGTGCTGCCTGATTGGGTATGGTAAATAATTTGTAAGTGTTTCATGCAACCGCCCCTATTAAGGGTCAAAAAGGGATTTTGTTGATTAATATCGGGCGAAGCAATAAATACATAGCCAAGCCCACTGCATCCCCAAATACATCAAATGATGAAGCGAAACGTCCAGGGATTTGAGACTGCACTAATTCAATCGCCAATCCATAGGCCAGCAACGGCATCACTTTCCCGAGCCATAGGTTAGCTGAAGGATAGGCGCGATCTAACAAACCCAGCAAAACAAAAAAAGCTAGCGCATGGTTGGCTTTATCCCATCCGGTAGTCAACAATACCTGTTCCTGTGGCAACACTGCCAGCAGCGTGACAATTAGCCATACCCAATAAAAACAAAACCGACTGAACGAAACTAATGACAAGATGCAATCTCTCTTTATAGTAATAAGTAGTGAGCCTGATACGAAACCATGCTTTATATTTATTTAATCTCTACTATACTTTGGCGATAACCAGTCCGAGCTCACGCCATGAGTAACCAAAGTAAAACCACTAAAGTTGTATTAGTTATTATAGTATTCCTTTTACTGCTTGCAGCCACTACAACAATACTTTACTTAACCATTAATAAAGAAAAGAAAACGACTTTTTTTGCCCGCAGTATTAATGATGCATCCTATGACTGTGAGGCCACGATTAACAATAAGTACGAAGAGGATTTAGTCAATAAAAGCTTTGATGATATTTCTTCCCATTATGATCCTGGCAAACGCCAGTACACAATTTACTACCGCATTAGTATCAAAGAGAAACAAGAAGACTACCCCGTGGTTAATGACTATATGGCTAAATGTGTTGTTTGGGAGAGGCTCGGCTACGTGTCAGATTTTAGGGTGTTCAGCTACTAAACACCCTGCCCTCACCTAAGCCTTTAAGCTTTTAGAAACCACTTCAAAAACATCCCGTGACAAATCCGGTTCAGCCATAATTCTTTCCAGTTCTGCCTTCATTAAGGCGCGGCTATCCGCGGTGTATTTCTTCCACTTGGTTAAAGGCCCAAGCAAGCGTGAGGCCATCTGTGGGTTAAGTCGATTGAGCTCAACAACCTGGTCCGCCAGGAAGCGATAACCTGCACCATCACGCTGGTGAAAATTAACCGCATTCTGGCCACAGAAGGCTCCGATTAAGGCTCGAGCTTTATTGGGATTTTTGATATCAAAAGCCGGATGGGTCATCAGGCCTTTAACATGGTCTAATGTACCCGGTACCGAGCAGACCGCCTGCGCCATAAACCACTGGTTGACCACCAGTGACTCATGTTGCCAACGCTCGTAAAACAACTTCAATACACGTTGTTTCTGCATCCCAAATTCGCTATTTAAAATAACATTAAAGGCTGCCAGTACATCGGTCATATTATTGGCGTGATCAAACTGTTCAACGGCCGCCGCTAATGCATCATCAGTGCCCAACAACATTAAATAAGCCAGAGCCGTATTTTTTAGACTACGCTGGGCTATTTGAAGTGCTGAAGGTTGGTAGGCGTCATCGCAGTGATTATTGCGGAAGGCTTGCCATAGTTCTTGCTCTAACGCTTCGGCAATGGTTAATCTGGCTAAAGTTCTAGCCTGATAAATAGCATGGACATCAACCTCATCAGAAATTTCTGTCATATAGGCTTCTGAGGGCAGCTTTAACATTAAGGCCACCATAGCTTTATCCAGTGACTCATCTAATAGAATAGAGCGATAGGCCGCTATCAATCTCGGATCTACACTTGCCTGCTCATTGTTTTGCACAGCTGCAATCATTTCATTAAGCACCTGCACACCTAACTGCTGTGAGGCATCCCAGCGAATAAAGCCATCACTGTCATTGCGCATTAAAAACAGCAGCTCGTCACGGCTGTAATTGAAAGCCAGTTTTACCGGTGCAGAAAAACCCCGCAATAAACTGGGCACGGGCTTTTCTTTGACCTGATGGAATACAAAGGTTTGGCGGGGCTCGGTAATATCGATGACGACCTCGGTATTACTGCCATTTTCTTTATCATTATGCAGCGGCAATGCGCCCTCTTTGCCTAACAGAGCCATAGACATAGGGATATGGAAAGGCTGTTTTTGCTCTTGCCCCGGTGTGGCTGGACAGTGCTGCTCTACCGTTAAGCTATAAGTTTGTGCACTGTCATCATAGACACCCTCTACCGCAACTCGAGGTGTACCCGCCTGTGAATACCAAAGCCTGAATTGAGACAGGTCTTTAGCTGAGGCATCCTCCATGGCTTTAACAAAGTCTTCGCAGGTGACAGCCTGGCCATCGTGACGCTCAAAATAGAGGTCTGAGCCTTTACGAAAGTCGTTGGGGCCCAATAGATTGGCAATCATACGAACAATTTCAGCGCCTTTTTCATAGATTGTGACGGTATAGAAATTAGAAATTTCCATAAAAGACTCAGGCCTGATCGGGTGAGCCATTGGGCCACCGTCCTCGGCAAACTGCACCGTGCGTAACAGGGAAACATCCTCTACCCGCTTAACCGTTCGCGAGCCCATATCCGATGAAAACTCAGCATCGCGATAGACGGTAAAACCCTCTTTTAAACTTAACTGAAACCAGTCGCGGCAAGTTACCCGGTTGCCTGACCAGTTATGGAAGTACTCATGGGCGACAACGCCCTCGACTCGCTGAAAACCTGCATCCGTTGTTGTTTCAGGTTTTGCGAGTACACAGGAGGTATTAAAAATATTCAGGCTTTTATTTTCCATCGCCCCCATATTGAAATCATCAACAGCGACAATATTAAAAATCGTTAAATCGTATTCGCGACCATAGACTTCTTCATCCCAACGCATGGAATGAACTAAAGAGGCCATAGCGTGTTCGCATTTATCAAGATCTTTAGGCTCAACAAAAATACGCAGGGTGACGTCATTGCCTGACCGGGTGGTAAAGTGATCTTCGGTATATTCCAGATCCCCCGCTACCAGTGCAAACAAATAAGCTGGCTTCTTAAAAGGATCATCCCACTTTACCCAGTGGCGGCCATTATCCATCTCACCGCAGCCAATATTATTGCCATTAGACAATAATACGGGATAACGTTTTTTATCGGCTTCCACTGTGGTGGTAAACACCGACATTACATCAGGGCGATCCAGGTAATAGGTGATTTTACGAAAGCCTTCCGCTTCGCACTGGGTACAAAACATAGTGTTTGATTTATAAAGGCCTTCGAGGGACGTATTTTGCTGAGGTTTTATTTCGGTTATGCATTCCAGTACAAATTCATCGGGTAACGAGTAGATGGTTAAGCTCTCTGGGGTGACCTGGTAATCAGCCCCGGATAAAACCACATCATTTACAGTCAGTGATTGTAAAACCAATTCCTGCCCGTGCAGCATCAACTCAACGTCCTGATTAGCAGCCTCAGGGTTGCGGCGCATAGTCAGTGTTGATCTAACCTCTGAGCTCTGCTCACCCAGCGAAAAATACAAATCCGTTTTATCGATCAGAAAATCGGGTACTTGGTAATCTTTCAGAAAAATCGTTTTAGGTTGCGCGTCCCGCATTACTTAATAACTCCAAATAATCATGATGTAATTATTGCCAGGCTTAAGCCGCCGTAAACTCAATATGATAACCACCAAACTTACGGATATTTAAAACACCGGTATCCAATATTAAGTACTGGCCTTTAATCCCCTTCAACACGCCGGTTATTTCTGGCTGCTTGTCAAAATTAAATGATGTGACCTTGGTGGGGAATTCTTCAACCGGATAATGAATACTTACCGGTGCCGCATCATTAATAGCCTGGATTGACTGTACGCCGTATTCATCCTGCAAGGCAGATATCTCAGCTTTACAGGCTTCAAATAATTCATCGCGGCACTGTTCAAGATCGATAATATCGACTTCACCTTTAAGCATTCTGCGCCAATTGGTTTTGTCCGCCACATGATTTTTAAACACGACCTCTACCAAGCCTGATTGCTGTCTGGTACTAACACGGAAAATGGGTATCGCCTGAATAGCCCCCTGATCCATCCAGCGGGTTGGAATTTGGCTACCGCGGGTAATACCGACTTTAATACCGGAAGAGTTCGCCAGATAAACAAAATGGTCCGTCATGCAAAATTCATCACCCCACTCTGGCTGGCGACAGGTGCCTGCATGGTAATGACATTTTTCCGGGCTCATAATGCAGCTATCGCACTGTGCCAACTTGGTAAAACAGGGGTAGCAATAACCCTGGTTAAAGCTCTTTTTAGTTTTACGACCACAGTGGGCACAATTAATCACACCGCTGTAAATCAACTTAATGGTTTTACCCAGCAAAGGGTTAAGTGACAGTAATTCATCACCAATGGGCAGGTGATAGGTAACTGCTTCCCCCTCACCTTCCCCTAACCGGGTTTGCATTTTTTTTAGATGACCGACAGCATGTTCTGCCAAAATTGATTCTCCTATTCAGACCACTTTAGTGGTCGTTCCTGGTTTTGATTGTTAGCTGGGGCGGGTTGATCATCACAGAGTTCACCCTCTGCTTTGCTGCCTCTATCGATATGACCAACACGATCCGTCTGGGCTAAATGACGCTGTTCATAGCTTATCACCGCTTCCATACACAATTCTTTCTGCTCTTGGGTCAGGCGCCTACCATCTGGCCATTTACCGATTTCAATGGCGCGCTTGAGGCTGGCGTGAATGTCTGGCGTAATATTGCTAATCAGTTGTTCATAATCCATCGTCTTATACCTGGTTCTCTTTGGTTGAGAACTTATCAATTAAAGCGGCGCCAAAACCCATTAGGCAGCCCATAATCAAGCCACCTAAATGCGCCACATTGGCCACCTTACCCGCACCTAACACACCGGCCAGGCCAACAAAGCCAACTACCATCATAAATAGCGAAAAGTACAAAATAACATTGGGTATCATCAGGTCTTTTTCCGGGCGCATCATACTCCATACCCAGCCGTAGCCCAGCAAGCCATAGACCACGCCAGACATTCCACCAAAAATGGTGGCCTCGGCATAGGTAGCCTGCATGATATTGGAGCCCAGACCGATCACCATACAGATGCCTAACATACGCACACTGCCCTGCAACAGTTCGATTCTTTGACCAACAAACCAGAGCATCGCCATATTGAAGGCAATATGCATTAAACCAAAGTGTAGAAAAATCGGGGTAATTAGGCGCCAGTACTCTCCATTGGGAACGGAGAAAATAATATAGGTACTCATTCGGTTGAAATCAAAGAAGGTAAAATATTTGACCAAACCAAAGTCGCGGTCAAAATAGACCAGGCAAAAACCTAGCACACTTAAAATTATACCGCCCAGGGTAACTGGCAAATGGCTTAGCAATTTAGTGGCAACGGCGGTAGCTTGCGGAGACTCTGGCATTTCAATCACAGGCGCTTCAGTTTCACCGGTAAGAAACTTTTCATAGGCATTACGAACCTGTAGTGCTACCGATTTATCCCCCACCAACAAAAGTTTGCGATCATTGCTTTCTACAACTCGATGACTGACCCGCTGGTCCCACAGGTATTTGCTAAACACCTGCAGATCCTGCTCTATGGATACATCAATCACTACTATTTCAGCCATACATTTACCTCACGTTGTTACTTTTATGACAGGAATTCAAACCAGAGCTAAAGAAAAAGGACTAGCCAATTAAGCCTGTACCCCAACCCAATTTGTCGCGGCAGCTGGCATAAAAACTATGATCGGTGGGGTGAATCAACTTTAGTTTGTGACGTCGCTTGGTGATATAGACTGTATCGCCCGGCAGCGCCGTTAGATGAACTTGCCCGTCACAAGTCACAGGCGGGTGAATTTTATTGGACTTATTGATTTCAATTCTGATTTCGCTATTACCATCAATAACGATCGGGCGACTACTTAAGGTATGAGGAAACATAGGCACCAAAACCACTGCATCCAGTTTGGGGTGCATAATAGGCCCGCCCCCCGACAGCGAATAGGCGGTTGACCCGGTGGGTGTTGAAACAATTAAGCCATCTGAACGTTGTGGGTAAACAAACTCATCGTCCACATAGACATTAAACTCTATCATCTGTGCTGAAGTGCCGGAGTTAACTACCACATCATTTAAGGCTTCTGCCCGGCCTATCACTTCACCATTACGTTTAACAATGGCACTCAATAGAAAACGCTTTTCTAAAACATATTCACCTTGCAGTACTGCACCGACTTTTTCTTCTAACTCTTCAGGCAAGATATCGGTCAGGAAGCCGAGGCGTCCCCGGTTAATACCCAGCACTGGTACGTTATGCCTGGCTAACTGCCTGGCCGCCCCTAGTAGACTGCCATCACCACCAAGCACAATAATTAAATCACAGCTTTCACCCATTTTAGTTCTGCCACTGACCGGATAAGGGTTATCAGGTAGCAGGCTGGCTATGGTTTTACCAAGTATAATGTCTATTTTTTGAGCAGACAGAAAGCTCGTAAGTACCCGCAAGGACTCACCCACGGCATCACTCTCACGGCCAATAATCCCTACTGTGTTAAATTCATTCATATTTGATCGGTCGGTTGTTATCAATTTGGGCTAGTATACTCTAATTTGATTAAAGCCCAAGGCAGCTATGGCCACTATAACATCCCTTAAAAATCAATGCGTTAGAGATTTGGCCTGGAGCTGCTTTGGCCAGAACCTAATTAATGACTTTGGTGGTCTGGGCCATAGCGCTGTACAGAGCTGCCATATCCACCTGACTGCGGCCAGACAGCAGTGGTTGCTGCAACTGGATCAAGAGCCAACGCCCCTGTTAGATTATTTAAGCCAGCCTCGCAGCCCGCGAATTGGCCTTTACTTTGAAGCCTTATGGCAATTTTTTATCACCCATGATGCAGATTTAGAATTACTAGCCCACAACCTGCAAGTATCCTATAACAAGAAAACCTATGGTGAGTTTGATGTTATCTACCGCGATAACAGCAATGGCAACAGTTACCACCTTGAATTGGCGATTAAGTTTTACCTGAATAATTCACTATCAGCCAACCGGGGGATATTTTCTACTGACTTCGGTTATTGGCTAGGCCCCAATGCGATTGATCGGCTTGATATTAAAACCGAGCACCTTCTTAACCATCAAATAAAACTCTCTGCCAGCGAAGCAGGAAAAAACGCACTGGCATTATTAGGCCTTGAAACCGTAATCCCTGAAATTGCTATCAAAGGACGTTTATTTTACCCCCATAGCATTAACCCTGAGGCCTCAACTGCGGCTCTATCCCCGTCACATAATTATGGTCACTGGGCTAATCTTTCGAATTTAAATAAGGTGACCCAGACTTGTGTGGACTGGCTAATACTGGATAGATCGGAATGGATTAGCCCTGTCTATCGAACGCTCGCGGAACTTGAGCAAAAGATTAAATGCCCACTGCAATTACAAGACACATTAAGCCTGTATTTTTCAACTAACTCACAACCATTAATGATTTGCGGGCTTGAACAAAGGGATGATTATTACTGCGAAAAAGTACGTTTTTTTATTACCGCAGATAACTGGCCCAAATGCACTCGACGAACCGCTCACAAATCTCTATAGTACGCCCGCTCTGATAGCAGTCGTCTCTGACGGTTGCTGCTCTATTATTGTTAAACTCAGGACTGCCCTTTTGATCTCTACTGCAAATATCACCATGCAATTTGGCGCCAAGCCGTTGTTTGAAAATATCTCTGTTAAATTTAGCAATGGCAATCGCTATGGGCTAATTGGCGCTAACGGTTGCGGTAAGTCGACCTTTATGAAAATCCTCGATGGCAGCCTTTCACCCAGTATGGGCAATGTCACCGTTACTCCTAATGAGCGTATCGGTAAACTCTCCCAGGACCAGTTTGCGTTTGAACAATACAGCGTGGTTGATACGGTGATTATGGGGCACATGGAACTATGGGCAGTAAAACAGGAGCGTGATCGTATCTATGCCCTGCCAGAAATGTCAGAAGAAGACGGCATGAAAGCTGCCGAGCTGGAAATCCAATTTGCAGAAATGGATGGCTATAGCGCCGAAAGCCGCGCCGGTGAAATTTTAGCGGGCGCCGGTATCGAGCAGGAACTGCACTACGGTTTAATGAGCGAAGTAGCCCCTGGTTGGAAGCTGCGAGTCTTATTGGCCCAGGCTCTGTTTTCTGATCCGGATATTTTGCTACTGGACGAACCCACCAATAACCTGGATATCGACACCATACGCTGGCTCGAAGAAACTTTAAACGAGCGTAAAAGCACCATGATTATTATTTCCCACGATCGCCACTTCCTGAATTCGGTTTGCACCCATATGGCGGATATTGATTATGGAGAGCTAAGAGTTTACCCCGGCAACTACGATGATTTTATGACCGCTTCAACCCAGGCCCGCGAACGCCTGCATAATGAAAACGCCAAAAAGTCCGCACAAATTGCTGACCTGCAACAATTTGTTAGTCGCTTCTCAGCTAACGCCTCTAAAGCCAAGCAGGCAACATCCCGTGCCAAACAGTTGGAAAAAATCAAACTGGAAGATATTAAACCTTCCAGTCGCGTCACGCCCTACATCCGCTTTAAACAGGATAAAAAGCTACACCGGCAATCACTGATTCTGGAAAAGCTGGGGCACGGCTTTGATGAAGGCCCGCTATTTAAAAACGGCAACATTATTTTAGAAGCCGGCGCCAAACTGGCAGTCATTGGTGAAAACGGTGCAGGTAAAACCACCCTGCTGCGCAACCTGATGAACGAGCTCACCCCGGATCACGGCAGAATCCAATGGGCAGAAAACGCTACCCTGGGTTATTGCCCCCAGGATAGCACTGAAGATTTTGACTGTGATTTAAATCTGTTTGACTGGATGAGCCAGTGGCGTAAAGCCAGCCACGATGACCAGATTGTTCGTGCCACTTTAGGCCGCTTATTGTTTTCGTCAGATGATTTTAAAAAGAAGGTAAAGGTTTGTTCCGGTGGTGAGAAAAATCGCCTGCTATTTGGCAAGCTAATGATGATGGATACTAATGTGCTGTTAATGGATGAGCCCACTAACCATTTGGATATGGAATCCATAGAGGCTTTAAACCTGGCACTGGAACATTATGAAGGGACGCTAATCTTTGTTAGTCATGACCGTGAGTTTGTTTCGTCACTGGCCACGCGCATTGTTGAAATTACAGACCAGCAACTTATTGATTTCCAGGGCAGCTATGAAGAATATCTAGCCAGCCAGGAACAAGCGGAACGGGTCGCCGGCCACTAAGACATAAGCTCTTTGATGGTGACCTGGTTATCACTCAAGCGGCAATTCAGTCTTATCCAGTACTTTTCGCAATACAAAGCTGGAATGCACCCCGGTAACACCTTCCAGATTGGTCAATCGGCCCAGTAAAAACTGTTCATAGTGGCGCATATCCTTTACCACCACCTTGAGCAGGAAGTCCGCCGCCTGGCCCGTCACTATGCTGCACTCCAGCACCTCGGCAAAGGTGGCGACTTTTTCCTCGAATTTTTCAAAACGCTCCGGAGTATGGCGGTCCATGGTGATACTCACCATCGCTGTCAGGTTCAGGCCCAGTGCTTCGGCATTTAATAAGGTGACATGCCGGTCTACAATCCCCGATTCTTCCAGCCGCTTAACTCGCCGGGCACAGGGTGTGGGTGATAAACCCACCTTATCCGCCAGCTCCAGATTGGTGATACGGCCATTGTGCTGCATCAGGCTTAAGATATGCTTATCGATTCGGTCTAACTGTATATTCATAGGGATTTGTACCATGCCAAAACAATCAAAAGATTAGAATCTCTAAATAATAGCAATATATGAGTTATAGTCACTATATTTTTTACTATATCGAGTATCTTTGCAGCAATTCACTCACCCTACCCCGTTACAATCGCCTCTCAACCGCAGGCAGACTAATCTCACAAGGGTTATGTGCTATTGCTCCACAAGAGCTGCCACTGCCTGCAGTTGTTTTACAACAGCTAATATCAGGACCGTGGCCATGAACCCCTTTGATCATCGCAAATACCAAGCCTTCCCCCCTATTCAATTACCCAACCGCCGCTGGCCCAGCCAGCAAATCCAACAGGCCCCGCGCTGGTGCAGTGTGGACCTAAGGGATGGCAATCAGGCGCTGATCGAGCCAATGAACCCCACCCAGAAAATGGCGCTATTTAAACTGTTGGTTGAAGTGGGCTTCAAGGAGATTGAAGTGGGATTTCCCGCCGCCTCCCAGACCGACTTCGATTTTGTGCGCCAGATTATTGAGCAGGACCTGATTCCTGAAGATGTCACCATCCAGGTGTTAACACAGGCACGGCAAGAACTGATTCAACGCAGTTTCGAAGCCTTAAAGGGCGCTCGGCAAGCCATTATGCACCTGTATAACTCCACCTCCACGGTGCAACGGGAACAGGTATTCGCCAAAAGCAAAGATGAAATCAAGGCGATTGCCGTGCAAGGTGCCCGATGGGTGCAGCAGTACGCTGATCAGCAAACAGAAACCGACTGGACTTTCGAATACTCCCCGGAGAGTTTTACCGGAACCGAGCTGGAGTATGCTGTTGAGGTCTGTGATGCGGTTAATCAGGTATGGCGGCCTACCCGGGAAAAACCGGTGATTATTAACCTGCCCGCCACCGTAGAAGTGGCTACCCCTAATGTCTACGCCGATCAAATTGAGTGGATGGGCGACCATATTCAATATCGGGATGCCGTTATTATCAGCTTGCACACCCATAATGACCGAGGTTGCGGTGTGGCCGCTGCCGAGCTGGGTGTTATGGCTGGCGCCGACCGTGTTGAAGGGACTTTATTAGGCAATGGCGAGCGCACAGGCAATATGGATATCGTCACCATGGCAATGAACCTTTACAGCCAGGGCATTGACCCTGCATTGGATTTATCCAATATGGATAAGATTATCCAGACAGTGACCGAGTGTACCCAACTACCTGTTCATCCCCGCCATCCTTATGCCGGTGAACTGGTGTTCACCGCCTTTTCCGGCAGTCATCAGGATGCGATTAAAAAGTGTTTGCAACGTTACACGCCAAATGACTGCTGGCAGGTGGCCTATTTGCCAATAGACCCTGCGGATCTGGGTCGCAGTTACCAGGAAGTTATTCGTATCAATAGTCAGTCAGGCAAAGGCGGTATCGCCTATATTCTGGAACAGGACTACGGCCTGCAAATGCCTCGCTGGCTTCAGGTGGATTTTAGCCAGCATGTGCAGCACTATGCCGAGACCGAGTCAGCGGAAGTCTCCCCTGCTACTATCTATAGTATTTTTGAGCAAAGCTATATTGAGCGCAAAGAACCAGTGCAATTGGCAGGCTACCAAATTAGCCGCCAGCAGGAGCAGGATCAGTTAAGCGCCACACTTCATATTAACGACCAGGCCACCTTAATTAGCGGCAACGGCCAGGGCGTACTGGATGCCTTTACCAGCGCTTTAAACCATCAACTGGGTCATAACATGGTGCTGGTAGATTATTCTGAGCACACGTTGGGTGACAATGAACGCTCCGAAGCGATTGCCTATATTCAATTAAATATCAATAACCAGCGTTACTGCGGTGTCGGTAAAAGCAAGGACATTATAGAAGCCAGCCTGCAAGCAGTGTTAAGTGCGGTGAATAGCTCAATGCCTGCACTCGAAGCAAGAAATGTCGTTCCCGCGTAGGCGGGAACCCAGTGCTGTAGATTTCCGCTCTAGCGGAAATAACAGCATAAGCATGCAGGCTGGATTCCCGCCTTCGCGGGAATGACGGGAGTTAGTTAACCCAGCGACTTCTCACCAGAAGCTACCGATTGGAAAATCAGGGTATTAATAGTCATTGGACCAACACCACCGGGCACCGGGGTATATGCTGCACAGCGGTCAATGACGCCAGCCAATTCAATATCACCGACACCACCGGGGTGATAGCCAGCATCAACCACTACCGCACCATCTTTAATCCACTCACTTTTAATAAACTCGGGACGTCCTACTGCACCGACAATAATATCGGCCTGTTTAATCAGGTCTGGCAGGTTTTGGGTGCGAGAGTGACAGGTCGTCACAGTAGCATTGGCTTCCAGCAGCATGGCTGACATAGGCTTACCTAAAATCGGGCTGCGACCAACAACCACGGCATGCTTGCCTTCAATCTCAATCTTATAGTGCTCAAGAATTCGCATAATCCCTTTAGGGGTGGCACAGCCATAAGCTTCTTCGCCCATCGCCATACGGCCGTAACCGAGGCAGGTCACGCCATCCACATCTTTCTCTAAAGCAATAGCATCAAAACAAGCACGCTCATCAATTTGCCCAGGCACAGGGTGCTGTAACAAAATGCCGTGAACGTCAGGGTTTTTATTCAGCTCATTGATTTTGGCCAACAATTGCTCAGTGGTAGTTTCTTCACCCAACTCTACCGCCATAGACTCCATACCAATACGGCGGCAAGCATTGCCTTTCATCTTAACGTAAGTTGCCGAAGCCGGGTCGGCCCCCACCAAAATCGTCGCCAAAATCGGGGTTTTGCCACCGGATTTTTCCTTCAGGCCAGCCACCCGCTCACTGAGTTGTTGTTCCCATTGTGTCGCCAACGCCTTACCGTCTAGTACCAGTGCAGACATGCTCGCTATACTCCTGATTTCAGTAGAAAAAGATGGCGCATTCTCTCATGCTCACGGCCTGAGTAAAATAGCCTGGTGCCGCTAAATTATGGGTGATTTAGCGTTGACGAGAGCCTATAGCATGAGTATTATGCGCACCTCGTTTGACGCAGCCTCTTTTGTTGGCTGCACTCAAGCATTTCGGGGTATAGCGCAGTCTGGTAGCGCGCCTGCTTTGGGAGCAGGATGTCGGGAGTTCGAATCTCTCTACCCCGACCAATTTCCAATATCAAACCCAGCCTGGCTAACACTGCGGTTTGATGTGATAAAAGTTTGTGGTGGGCGTAGCTCAGTTGGTAGAGCGCCGGATTGTGATTCCGGTGGTCGTGGGTTCAATCCCCATCGTTCACCCCATTATTCTTAAAGCTAGAAAAAAGGCTTACAGCCAACACTGTAAGCCTTTTTTGTTTTAGTATTAAGCTTAATGCGCCCGTAGCTCAGCTGGATAGAGCATCCGCCTTCTAAGCGGATGGTCACAGGTTCGAATCCTGTCGGGCGCGCCATATCCCAAAAGCCTCGGCCAATAGGTCGGGGCTTTTTTATAGGGCTCCTGCGCAGGGACGAAAAAGTGTTTAGAATAAGCAGACCCGTTGATCAGGGTCTGCCCATCGTCAGCAAAACACACACAGCAGGTAATCACTATCGCTACTAGCAATCAGACCGATGCGCTGCACGGTCCTATTTTACCCACCTTTTTCCGCTATCTGTTGCCCTCGTTGGTTGGTCTGCTGGCAATGACTTCAGCCACACTGATTGACGGTGTGTTTATTGGCAACTTTGTGGGTGTTGAAGCGCTTGCCGCGGTAAATCTGTTAATACCCATTATGTCGATTCTGTTTGGGGTCGGCCTTATGTTGGCTACCGGCGGCTCTGTGCGCGGTGGCAAATATCTGGGTGAAGACAATCTATCCGCCGCTTCGGCAATTTTTAGTAAAACCTTAATCACTGCCTGTATTTATGGCGTTTCGGTTATGTTATTGGGGCTAGTGTTTGAAGCAAAGCTTTTTAACCTGCTGGGGGCCTCACCGGATTTATTTCCCCTGATGAGTGAATACTATCGCATTGTATTACTGTTTTTTGGCGCGCACATGCTCTGTGTTGTTTTGTATTTTTTTATCAAACTGGATGGCCAGCCGGGGTTAACGGCCATGGCACTGGTAGCCGGGTCGGTATTAAATATTGTGCTTGATTACTGGTTTATTGTGGTTGAGGGCTGGGGTCTATATGGGGCCGCACTGGCCACGGGGTTATCACAACTTATTTCGCTGGTGATTTACCTGAGTTATTTTTTTACTAAAAAACGTAACTTACGATTTAGTTTGAGACAGCCTCATTGGGGCGAAATTATCCATGCTGCCTATAATGGCTTGTCTGAATTTATTAATAATATTTCAGCGGGTATTATTGCCGCAATTTTTAATTGGATGCTAATTCAAAGAGCCGGTGTGGATGGTGTAGCGGCAATTACCGTAGTGAATTATTTGCTGATGATTGGCTATATGGTGTTTTTTGCCATCGGTGATACCTGCCAGGTTATGCTAAGCCAAAACTTTGGAGCGAATAACCCACGGCGGATGAATAAATTTTTAAGGCTGGCGGGCTGGCTTGTTTTTACAGTTAGTTTTTCCTGTATTACGGTATTGCTGACTCAGAATAAAACCTTGATCTTAATGTTTGTCGATAATAATAATTCCGACAAGACTATTGCCCTGGCACAGGTTTTTGTCACCTATTTATGGCCTGCGTTTATTTTTGTGGGTATTAATATTTTATTGTCCTGCTATTTAACGGCGGTTCACTTACCCTTTCAGTCTGGGGTAGTGGCACTGTGTCGCAGCCTGGTGTTACCGGCGGTATTGCTTATCGTTTTTTATCCGTTGGTAGAGGATTATCGTTTTATCCTGGCGCTACCCAGCGCTGAAGCCCTCACCTTTGGGCTGGCGCTTTGGTATTTTATCCGTCACCGGCCGAAAAAGATGACTGCCGCCCAGGACAAACGAACCTCGGCTCCTCAGCGGCTGTGACGCCCACCAAAAAACTTGTATATAAAAGCCCTCTATGGCCTAATTATGCCGCAAATTTTACTGAGCCAATGGATACATTCTGGCCCATTCCGACCATTCCCAGGAAATCAATATGTCGAAAGATTCTGTAGTTATTGTAAGTGGCGCCCGTACACCTGTGGGCGGTTTAAATGGCAGCTTAAGTGACGCCACTGCCGTGGATTTAGCTAGCACCGCCATCCGTGCTGCGGTTGAACGCTCTGGCGTTGCCGGTGAAGATATTGAACAAGTCGTGATGGGCTGTGTACTGCAAGCCGGCGTTAAGCAAAGTCCCGCTCGGCAAGCCTTGATTTATGCAGGGCTACCCCAAGCTACCGGTGCTGCTACCGTTAACAAAGTCTGCGGTTCCGGCATGCAGGCCACTATTCATGTCCACGATATGATTAAAGCGGGCACGGCTAAAATCGCCCTGGCTGGCGGTATGGAAAGCATGAGCAACGCACCCCATCTTCTACCGGGTGCCCGCAGCGGTATCGGTACCGGTGATAAAACTATCTACGATCATATGTTCCTCGACGGCTTATCAGATGCTTATACCGGCGATGCGATGGGCGCGTTCGCCCAGAAAACCGCCGACGATAACAATATCACCCGTGAGGCCATGGATGAGTTTGCGATTGAGTCACTGACCCGCGCCCAAAAAGCGATTGACGATGGTTCATTAAAAGAAGAAATAGTGCCTGTCACCGTCAAAACCCGCCGAAGCGAAACGGTGGTTGAAGACGACGAGCAGCCAGGCAAAGCGAGGCTCGATAAAATCCCCAGCCTGCGTCCCGCTTTCGCTAAAGACGGTACTATTACTGCTGCTAACGCCAGTTCTATCTCTGATGGTGCTTCAGCATTAGTGTTAATGCTAGAGTCAGAAGCCAATGCTCGTGGCTTAAAACCACTTGCACGTATTGTTGCTCACTCCAGTAATTCTCATGAGCCTGAGCTATTTACTACGGCGCCTATCGGTTCTATTAAAAAAGTACTGGCCAAAGCTGGCTGGGAAAAAGACGATGTGGACTTATGGGAAATCAATGAAGCCTTTGCCATGGTCACCATGCTGGCAATACAGGGCCTGGGGCTTGATCACGCCAAAGTGAATGTTCATGGCGGCGCCTGTGCCCAGGGTCACCCGATTGGTTCTACCGGTTCCAGAGTTATTGTTACCTTAATGCATGCCCTGCATAAATATGGCAAGAAGAAAGGGGTTGCCTCCCTGTGTATTGGTGGCGGTGAAGCTCTGTCTGTTGCTATTGAAGTTATTTAAGCTCCCTCGTCATTCCCGCGCAGGCGGGAATCCAGCCTGCATGCTTATGCTGTTATTTCCGCCAAGGCGGAAATCTACAGTTCTGGACCCCCGCCTGCGTGGGGATGACGTGTTTTGTTCAACAAAAACTGTTTAACCACATTATTAAACGCCACTGGCTTTTCAGCATGCAGCCAATGACCGGCATTCTGGATAACTTTTAGTTGCGCCTGTGGAAACAGACTTTCAATGGCTTCCCTGTGGTTGCTTTGGATATAAGCCGACAGCTCACCCTTAATAAACAACGTAGGTCCGTTAAAGGGTTTATCCGATGTTAATGCTTGACGGATATCGTCATAACACCGCTCAATAGCCGCCGTATTCAAACGCCAATCAAACTGCCCCGCCTCGTTTTTATACAAACTCTTTAATAGAAATAAGCGTACACCATCTTCTTCGATATGCTGCTGTAAGATATGTTCAGCATCTTGCCGGGAAGCAAGTCTGTGCAGGTCAATCGCATTGATACCCGCAAATACCTCATTATGATTGCCGTCATAATAGACAGGAGCAATATCCGCCACTACCAGGCTTGCTACTCGCCCAGGAGCCATTAAAGCCACTTGCATAGCGACCTTGCCACCGAGGGAATGACCTAACAGATGGACTTGACCAAGTCCCTTCTTGCCCATAAAAGCCAGCACATCGGCAGCCATGTCTTCGAAGCGCATGGAATCAGCCCAAAAAGAGCGGCCGTGGTTACGAAGGTCCAGCTGATAGACCGTAAAGTACTCCGATAAAGGCCTGGCAATACTGGCTAAATTATCGCCCATGCCAAACAGGCCATGGAGCAGGATTAACGGCTCGCCCTCACCGCTAAGCTTATGGTGTAAAACAGTGTCTGGCATAGTATTCCCACTGGGTTATGAGTAGTAGAAGCGGCTTCTATTCCGACACAGTGATTGGTAGAATCCAGCATCACTACTTTATAGGAATAAATCTGTGCGTATTATACTGCTTGCTGCTCTGGCTCTCACTCTCTCTTTTGTAGTTTCTTGCAGTAGCTCCGGTGGTTACAATCCCACCGTCTTTGAGTATCGTTACAATCAGGAAAAAATAGCTGCCAAACCGATCAAAAAAGTCATTTTGGCACCGGTCAGCATGGGAATACCTGCCCCATCTTACTTGCGCAAGCGCGAAGGCAAAGTTAAGGCCATGGTGAGAGACTATCTTGAAAGTAATGGTTACGAAATTCTACCCAACTACCATTTTGAAAACGCCTGGAAAAAAGCCAGCCGAACCTACGGCACCGTTTACGATCCCAGCACCGGCAAAATAGATATGAATGCCTGGCGCGGCGCCATGATTACCACCGGCGAATTACTGCGTGAGCAAACCGAGGCCGATGCGATTATTTTTGCCGACTTGTTTGAACATGAAGTACAGCACAGCAATAGCATGAAACACTATGCCCGCTGGTATGGTGTAACCCGTAAGCCGGCATTAAAGGGATCAGGTTCTGGAGTGCCATTAGACTTCAATTGGTCACGTAATATTAAAGCGGCCTCTTTAATGGTCACTATTTACGATATCAATTTAACGCCAGTTTTCTCAAGCCGGGGCGGCATTGATACTTTGTATGCCGTAGACTTAAAACGTTCTACCCCGGCCTTTGTTCGACGCAAATCACTATTAAAGAGTGAAGGCCATATTGAAGAAGGTATTCAGCTGGCCTTCCATCCCTTTATCATCATGGAAGATTACCCCGGGAAAGAAGAGGAATGACGGGGTTATCTGGAAGTGACGCCAGAAAACATTTCCCGCAAACTATTCTTCTGCACCTTGCCCATGTTATTACGTGGCAGCTCCGTTAAAAAATACACATGCCTTGGCACTTTGTAAGCCGCTAATTTTTCTTTTGCTGAAGTAATAACCGCGACAGAATCCAGCGCCCTATCCGCCACTATAGCTACCGCTACCGCCTCACCAAAATCCGCATCAGCCACACCAAATACAGCGGATTCCTTGACTCCCTCGATAGCATCAATCACCAATTCCACTTCTTTAGGGTAGACGTTGTAACCGCCGCTAATCACCATATCCTTAGTACGACCTACAATAGAGATATAACCATCGGCACTGATTACGCCCTGGTCACCGGTAATAAAAAAACCATCCTCGGTAAATTCCTGAGCGGTTTTTTCTGGCATCTTCCAATAGCCTTGAAAAATATTAGGACCTTTAACTTGTATAGAACCCACGTCGCCTATAGCAACCGCTTGATTATCTGCGTCAACAAGACGCACTGTGATACCAGGTAAAGGTAAACCTACCGTCCCCGCTCTACGCTCCCCCTGTAAAGGGTTAGAAATCAGCATACTGGTTTCAGACATACCATAACGCTCCAAAATCCTATGGCCGGTACGCTGTTCAAATGCCTGATGCGTCGTAGCCAGTAAAGGCGCTGAACCGGAAATAAACAGGCGCATGGCTGAACATTGCCCGGCAGAAAAATCGCCAGTGGCTAACAGGCGCGTATAAAAAGTAGGTACACCCATCATTACCGTTGCCTTAGGTAATTGCGTTATTACGTCCTCAACATTAAACGAGGGCATAAAAATCATCGAGGCCCCTGCCGCCAGCACGCAATGGCAGGCAACAAACAATCCATGCACATGAAAAATCGGCAAGGCATGCAGTAGCACATCGTCCTGATTCCAACCCCAATAATCATGCAGCATCAGGGCATTGGCCGCCAGGTTGCCATGACTTAACATCGCCCCCTTGGGTCTGCCGGTGGTCCCTGAGGTATATAAAATAGCCGCTAAATCATCTGCGCCAGAGATAACATTATCAAAATACGGAGATGACGAGGCGCTGCGTTCAAACAGACTACCGCCACCCATCGCGTCCAGAGTCTCAAATAGTGCGGACTGCTGTTGCGCCAAAGGCTGGCAATAACTTTGATCAGCAGGATCCGCAATCACCAGGCTGGGGTTAGCGTCACTAAAAAAGTACTTTAATTCCGCTTCGGTATAACCGGTATTCAAAGGCAAATAAATAAAACCTGCACGAAGACAGGCAAGATACACCATTAACGCCTCAGAAGATTTTTTAACTTGTACCGCCACGCGATCACCGGTGCTTAAACCCAAACCGCAAAGATAATTGGCCAATTGAGCTGAGCAATGTTCCATTTGTGAATAGCTTAACTGGCCGCCCGTTGGGTGAACAATAAACGGCTGATTGCCATTCGCTGGAAAGCGCTGGCTTAGTACTTCATAGAGATTGTGATTAGTGGTCAAACCGTAGCATCCGTTAATCAAACATATCCGGCTGTTCAGCCATAATGACATTAAATAAAGGCTGGAAACTAAACCAACCGGCAAGGGCGCTACCCACTAAGTCGGCGGTTTGCTGGGCGCTATCCGGGTTTATCAATTTAGGAGTGCCTGCCGCCTCCGCCAGCAACTGTGCCTGGCAACTGCGCTCCATGGTAATAAACCACCAGGCCGCCGCTTCAACGGTATCTGCCACAGTTAGCAAGCCATGGTTCTGTAGAATACAGGCCTTTTTGTCACCCAAAGCCGCAGCTATACGGTCTCCCTCGCTTAGGTCCAGTACCACACCGGTAAAATCTTCAAACACCGCATGATCATTATAAAAGGCGCAGGCATCCTGGGTGATAGGATCTAACAAGCGCCCTAAGGTTGACCAGCTCTTGCCATAAATCGAATGGGAGTGAGCCGCGGCAGTGACATCAGGGCGATGCTCATGGATTTTTGAGTGGATGGTAAACGCAGCACCATTGAGCAGCCCTTCACCCTCTATCACCTCACCCAGATGGTTCACCAACAATAACTGCGACATTTTAATTTGCTTAAACGAAACCCCCAACGGGTTAACCCAAAAATGATCAGGACGCTCAGGATCGCGAACGGTGATATGCCCAGCCAAGCCTTCATCAAAACCAAACTTGCCAAACAGCCTGAACGCAGCCGTCAAACGCTGCTTGCAGTGCAGTCGCTCTGCGGCTGGATTATCAAAGGTTTCCGGGCCAAAGTTATTGGATCGGTTCATTACAATATCGCTAGTAATATCAGTCATAATTTTTATACCTGTTCTTCTCTATTAATAAGAAGCTAGCTGACGAAGCTTGATAATCCAGATAGGCCAACTGCAGGACAACCAGGAATTTATTGCCTGTATTATTCGCCTACCTACAGCGACAACAACTCCGCCGGGAAGCCCGCATTACTTAGCCTATGCTTACTACTCAAGGTTATTGATCCTGATCATCTGCTGCAATTCATCCACATAGGCCTCACCGCGACTGGAATACCTGAGCAAGCCCTGGGCTAATAAGTTACCAGAAAATAGCTTATCCTGATTTCGCTTACTGGCCCTCAGGGCGCGCAATTCACGGTAGGCTTGGTTGGTATTAAGGTTATGGATATAGCTTTGTACCGACTGCCGTGGGTTGGCAAATCTGGCCACTTCATGGGAGGCATTTGTATCACGACTGCCAGGTACAATCCCGCAACCTTTTTTAAAGCACCACTGGCCAAATAAATTATTGCCCTTAACCGCAAAACGCGATGTCCCCCAAGCTGATTCGTTAGCTGATTGTGATAGCGCCAAAGAAGGTGGAATAGTATCAACCTTGATCAGTAGATCTTCAATCACAGCGGCATAATCAGCAGAGGCATCTTTTATACGATAAAACCCTGCCAACTCTTGCAACCAGTCCTGCTCATCGCGGGTTAAGTTGTCCACCTTATTTTGCAAACTGGCAAGTTCAACTCGCAAAGCCGTTATACGTTGATTTTCCTGCTCGACCAACGGTAAGACAAAAGCGAAGAAGGCTGATTTTTTTTCTTTGACTTGAGTGTATTGACTAAAGTCAGGAAGCGTTGGCTCACCGATAAAAGCCGTTTTGGGTGCCACATCGGGCAGTGAAGTTTTGTCGACGTTTGATACCAAATAAAAACCGATGGCACACGCTAAAAGAACAACAACAAAGAAAACCTGATTATGGCGAGACATTATCTACCGTCCGTTAGAATGAAGTCGCGATGGTACTGAATTTGCCAGTACCGCTCAACTGTTATATCTCCCTCAAGACTTCTACTGGTGGTGTATTAACCACTTTACGGCAAGTGACATAACCGGCGGTGCCTATGAGTATCGCCCCGAATAAGGGACCAACCAACCAGACCCAGGGATGAAAGACATAATCCATACGCAACAGGTATTCTTGCAAGCCATAGACTGACAATTCAGCCGAGAACGCTGCCAGAAAACCAGCCAATAAACCCAGTGAAGAAAATTCAATCACCAGGCTGCCCAAGACTAATTCTCTTTTTGCACCCAGAGTTCTTAAAACAGCGCTTTCCTGATAGCGGCTATCAAGACTGGCCTGCACACTGGCAATCAATACCAATAAGCCGCTGACAATAATTAGACCCAACACTAATTCAACCGCACTACTGACCTGAGTAATAATGCTACGGATTTGCTTAATCACCGAATCCATTTCAATCACAGTAATAGTGGGAAATTCTCGCAGAAACTGATTTAAAAAATGCTTTTGTCCCGACGGTAAATAAAAGCTGGTCATATAAGTAGCGGGATACTGGTTGAGCAAACCAGGGGGAAACAGCATATAGAAATTAGGCTTCATGGTATCCCAATCCAGCTCGCGAATACTGGTGACTGTTACCACCAGGCGCTCACTGCCAATAAGGAATTCCATTTTGTCGCCAGTATTAATTTGCAAACGCTGGGCCAGATTTTTTTCCATGGAGACTTCCGCCGCGGTAGAGCCTTCGCTCCACCACTCCCCTTCCACAATAATATTATCGTTAGGCAAAGTTTTCGACCAGCTTAAGCTCAGTTCACGATCAAGACTATTTTGCGCAGTAGGGTCAGTCCTGCTGGCACGTTTAGCCACAGTTTCATCATTCACTCGGGTTAAGCGGCCCCTTACCATTGGGTAGATGGGCTCAGTTTCCAATTGGTTCGTAGCCAATAGGGTTCGTAGCGAAGTGACTTCGTGTTTGGCAACATTGACCAAAAAATGGTTGGGTGTACCTTCAGGTAGTTGTACCTGCCACTCTTCGATTAAAGAGCTGCGTATCAATGCCAGCAATAACAACAGCATAATGGCCAAAGAAAAAATCACCGACTGCACCGCATTTTGAAAACCGCGACGACGCATGGAAGCAAGGGCCAAACGCCAACTGCTACCCGCCTGCATACCTACCCTGGCAGTGCCCCGCAGTAAATACCAGGCAAACACACCAACAATCACAAAGGTTAAACCAACGCCAGCCAACACCGCCATAGTCAAGGTGAGGTTGCCGCTATACCAGAACATAAGCAGGCCAATGCCGGACACGCCAATGCCGTAGGTAAGCACATTGCCAAGGCCACTATTAGGCAGGTCCCGGCGCAATACGCGCAGTGGTGAAGCTCCCTGTAAACTTAATAACGGCGGTAAAGCAAAAGCCAGCAAACAAACCAATGCCGTGACTGAACCGATAATAAACGGACGCAGGGTAATCTCCGGCGTTGAAGTTACATCAAAATAGTCCTGCAAAATCAGGATAAACATTTCCTGTATTAACCAGCCAAAAGCACAACCAACTAACAAAGCGATCGTAGCGAGTAACAGTAAATTACCGATATAAATTCTCATTACCCGGGCAGAGGTGGCGCCCAGGGATTTCATTATTGCCACATAGTCATAGTGGCGCTCGCTGTAACGCCTGGCGGCAAGCGCAATGGCGATACCCGCAAGCCCTACCCCCAGTGCCCCCGCCAACAGTAAAAATTGCTCTGCCCGCTGCAGGGACTGGGATATTCCAGGTTGGGTATCTTTAAGGTTTAACCATTTATGGGAAGGCTGCATTTGCCCCTTGACCCATTCCCCATAGCGGGATAATGCGTCGGCCTCACCGGCAAAGAGATAGCGATATTCAACAAGACTACCCGGCTGGACAATATCCGTGGCGGGAATATCCGCAATATTCATCAATACACGGGCGCCCAAAACAAAACCATTGCCACCACGGTCCGGTTCATTAACGACAACTTTGCTGATAAGTAGTTTGGCTTCGCCAACATATAGAGCATCGCCAATTTCAAGGTTCATTAAAGGTAATAAACGAGGGTCTAACCACACTTCCCCCCGGGGAGGTGATGCGGTGGTTTTAATACTGCTACCAAAAGCCTCATCACTGACTTCCAACTGCCCTCGCAGCGGATAATGGTTACTAACCGCTTTAACAGAGGTGAGCTGCATGGTGGCATCTACCTCTTCTCCTGCATACACCATTGACTGAAAGCTTAAGATCTCGGCTTGCTGTAAGCCCTCTCTTTCAGCCTGCTGCAGCCAAAGATTATCAACAGGGGCCGGGCTTTGCAGCACTCTATCGGCAGCGAGAAAGCTGCTGCTCTGGGCGACAATACCCTGCTGTAAACGGTCGGCAAATAGTGAAATACCGGTAACAATAGCCACGGCAAGAACAATGGACGACGCTAATATACCGAGCTCACCGCCTCGCCAATCGCGCCATAATAAACGCAAGGCAAACATTAATTTTGGCCCGAAGCTGAAACTACAACACTGGGTTTATTACGCTTATCGGCAACAATTTCACCGCCCTCTAACTGTATGCTGCGCTGGCAGCGATCAGCTAAACGCTGCTCATGGGTAACCAGCACCAGCGTTGCGCCCTCTTCACGATTGAGCTCAAACAATAGGTCAATCACCTGAGTCCCGGTGGCGGTATCCAAATTACCGGTGGGTTCATCGGCAAATAAAATGTGTGGCTGTGAAGCAAAGGCCCGGGCTAAAGCTACCCGCTGCTGCTCACCGCCGGACAGTTGTTTGGGGTAATGATTAAAGCGATGATCAAGGCCAACACGCTGTAGATATTTTTCAGCCAGACCGCGAGCACCCGCCACACCCTTTAACTCGGCGGGCAACATAACATTTTCTAAAGCCGTTAAACTGGGTAACAACTGGAAAGACTGAAAAACAAAACCCACCAAATCCGCGCGGACCGTTGCGCGCTCATCTTCGGTCAAACTGGTAATATCCCTGCCAGCCAGAGTAATAGAACCCTTGCCAGGAACATCCAGCCCTGCCAATAGTCCTAGCAGGGTAGATTTACCGGAACCGGAAGAACCAACAATAGCCAATGTTTCCCCCTGCTTGATTTCCAGATCAATCCCTTTCAATATGCACAGGGAACCTTCGGAGGTTGCTACGGTTTTTTCAATATTTTGTGCGTTTATCATTACAGTCATCTTAATAATTAAGGTTTGCTATGTTGTTTGCTATGTTGCCAGGTTTCAAACAATTCACTAGAAACGCCATTGTAGCCATTAGCCTGTTCGCTCTAACACTGCCAGTATGGGCTAATGATACCGATAAGCCAGTATCAATTATGGTACTTGGCGACAGTATCAGTGCCGCCTTTGGTATCGCCCGTGAAGATGGCTGGGTTCACCTGCTAGACCAACATTTTATCAACGACCACCCTGAAGCTGACTATGAGGTGATCAATGCCAGTATCAGCGGTGAGACCACCGGCGGCGGTCTGTCACGACTACCTAAGCTATTAGCCAACCATCAGCCTAATATCGTGATTATCGAATTAGGGGGCAACGATGGCCTCAGGGGCTACCCTATCAAGACCTTGCGGGGCAACCTCGACCAATTGGTTAGCCTGTCAAAACAGGCCAATGCCAAAGTTTTAGTGGTCGGGATGCAAATACCCCCTAATTACGGACCTCGCTACACTCAACAGTTTTACGATAGCTTTGCCAAAATAGCCCAAAAATATGATGCTGAATTGTTACCTTTTTTGCTTGAGGATATCGCTTTAATACCCGCTTTGATGCAAAAAGACGGCATTCACCCCACCGCCGTTGCTCAGCCACTGATACTGAGAAACGTATTACCTCATTTGAAGGAATTACTGTAGCTATGGCGTTAAGCTATCCCTAACCCCCCGTCATTCCCGCGCAGGCGGGAATCCAGCGCTGTAGATTTCCGCCTTAGCGGAAATAACAGCCTAAGCATGCAGCCTGGATTCCCGCCTGCGCGGGAATGACAGGGGTGGGGGTAGGTATAGGAGTAGTTACGAAAGGTCTTCAATCAGTAACTCACGTTCACGCCAATCTGGCATCACATGGTCTAACAGGCGGTAAAAGGTCTTACCGTGGTGGAACTCTTCCAAGTGTGATAACTCATGGGTGATCACATAATCAATACACTCAACTGGCATTTTAATCAGTGATAAATTCAATGTAATCTCACCCCTGCTGGAACAACTACCCCAGCGGCGACGCATTTTTCTAACAGTAACCTCCGGCATCACATACTTATCCTGAAACCAGCCTGGAAACGACTCAAAACAGGCGAACAGGCGCTCCTCATAAATCGCTTCCGCCTCCTGCCGATACCAGCGATTCATGGCTTTTTCTATCTGGGCAGGGTTATTTTTATCCCTTACCGACACCACAATAACGCTATCGCTAAAAGATACCTGGGCTCTCGCCCCTTCAATAATATGCAAGGGATAACGCTGGCCTAAATAGGGGTGATACTGACCCTGTTGTAACGTAGGTTCGAGGGCAAGCCTGGCCAAGGCTTCACGGCGTTGTTCAACAATCCAGTCTGAGCGCTGCTCAACAAAATCGACAATCTCATATTTGGGCACCCACTTGGGTGCGCGCACCTCAACCGATGCGTCAGGTAACACATGCAGGGCAATAGTTTTCCTGCGCATCCGTTTAATATGATAATCAAAGGATTGGTCCAGCGATAATTGTTGAGATTGTTGTTGCTGCACTAAACGCTGAAAGAAATTCACGCTAAACCTGCTTCAGCATGACTGCAAATCACATCAATAAAGTCATTGCCGTACTTATCTAATTTGCTTTCACCGACACCAGTAATCGTCAGTAAATCCAACCGCGACATAGGCCTAACTTCCAGCATTTCTTTTAACGTCGCATCATGGAAAATAACATAAGGCGGTACATTATATTCTTCGGCTAAGCGTTTACGGCACTCGCGTAGATCATCAAATAATTGTTGGTGTTCAGGCTTAACCAGTGATTTTTTAGGGGATTTTTTACTGGTTTTTTTCGTCGAAGGCGCTTTAAATTCTTCTTTACGTAAATGCAAAGACTGCTCGCCTTTTAATACTGGCCGACAAATATCGGTCAATTGCAGAGCGCTATAACCTTCAAGATCAACTCGCAATAAACCGCGCACCACCAGCTGACGAACCACTGAGCGCCATTGCGCCTCATGAATATCGCTGCCAATGCCAAAGGTACTCAATTGTTGATGGCCATGCTGTAACACCTTGGCGGTTTCTTTGCCCAACAACACATCCAATACATGCACCACACCAAAACGTTGGCCGGTTCGATAGACGCAGGATAATAACTTTTGTGCTGACTCACTGGCATCCCAGGTTTCGGGGGGGATTTGGCAGTTATCACAATTGCCACAGTGGTCCGGGGCTTCATCAGCAAAATAATTTAATAACACCTGACGCCGACAGCTGGTGACTTCACATAAACCCAGCATCGCATCCAACTTATGCCGCTCAGCCCGTTTAAACTGTTCAGAGCCATTAGACTGCTGCTGCATTTGCTGTAATCGCACCACATCCTGCAAGCCGTAAACCATCCAGGCTTCGGAGGGCAGACCATCGCGGCCTGCCCTGCCCGTTTCCTGGTAATAGGCTTCAATACTTTTGGGTAAATCCAAATGCGCAACAAAACGCACATCCGGCTTATCAATCCCCATACCGAAGGCTATGGTGGCCACAATAATGACACCATCTTCACGTAAAAATCGGCTTTGATGAGTTTCCCGAAGCTGGGGTGACAAGCCCGCATGGTAGGGCAATGCGGTAAAGCCCTGCTGGGTTAACCAGGCAGCGGTATCTTCCACCTTTTTACGGGATAAACAATAAACAATCCCCGCCTCGTTTTTGCGTTGCTGTAAAAACGCCGTTAGCTGCTTACGCGGTGAGGTTTTGTTGGCAATGGCATAGCGGATATTGGGTCGGTCAAATCCACTGATATAGGAATTAGCCTCGGTTAAAGCCAGCCGCTCAATGATCTCCTGCCGAGTGCGCATATCAGCGGTGGCAGTCAGTGCGATTCTGGGAGTCTGGGGAAAACGCTCAGATAACACGCTTAAAGATAAATAATCCGCCCTGAAGTCATGCCCCCACTGGGATACACAATGGGCCTCATCAATAGCCAATAACGCCAACTGGCAACGGCCCAATAAATCCAGCGTACGCTCCTGTACCAAACGCTCTGGGGCGATATAAAGTAAATCCAGCTCCCCAGCTAATAGCTGTTGCTCGATAAAGTTCTGGTCATTGACGGATAAGGTTGAGTTCAAGAACGCCGCCTTTACCCCCAACTGCTGCATAGCATCCACTTGATCCTGCATCAGGGCTATTAACGGGGAAATAATAATCCCGACACCCTCACGCAATAGAGACGGAATTTGATAACACAGCGACTTACCGCCGCCGGTGGGCATAAGGACTAAAGCATCGTGACCCGCGGTGATATGGTCAATAATCTCCGCCTGATGACCGCGAAAGCTGTCATAGCCGTAAAGGCTGTTTAATAGGTCTACTGCGTTTTGCGGCATTGGCGTCTTATTAGTTAAAGTAGGCATAGCGACGGACTCCTTTCCATTGAATTAATCGATATTACTTCCTGAAAGTGATTTAAACAGGCTTCGGCTTTGCCTACAATAGCGCCTCTGATCTTTCTACGGGATGACCCATGCATGAGCGATAACAATACGCTTAGTACCGAACAACTACTCGCTCTTGATAAAGCACATATCTGGCATCCCTATGCCTCTATGATTGATGCGCCGCCGGTTTATCCGATTGTCTCTGCCGAAGGAGTTAGACTGAAAATGGCCGATGGGGCTGAGTTGATTGATGGTATGTCGTCTTGGTGGTCGGTTATTCATGGCTACAACCACCCTGTGCTGAATCAGGCAGCTAAAGATCAACTGGAAGATATGTCCCATGTGATGTTTGGCGGTATTACTCACCCCAGCGCCGTTAAGCTGGCCAAGCTATTGGTCGATATCACCCCAGCTTCGTTAAACAAAGTCTTCTTTAGTGACTCTGGCTCTGTGGCTGTTGAAGTCGCTATTAAAATGGCTATTCAGTATTGGTACTCCGTAGGCCGTAAAGAAAAGCATCAACTGCTCACTCTTAAGAATGGTTATCACGGCGATACTTTTGGCGCAATGGCAACCTGTGACCCAGTAACAGGTATGCACCATATGTTTAGCGAGGTATTGCCCAAGCATCTTTTTGCGGAGAAACCTCGCACGAAATTTGGTGAGGAATTTGATGAAGAGGATATTAGTAGCTTTAAAACCCTGATTGAAGAAAACCATCAATATCTAGCCGCAGTTATTCTTGAACCGATTGTGCAAGGTACTGGCGGGATGAATTTTTATTCGCCGGAATATTTGAAACGGGTACGGCAGCTTTGTGATCAATATGATGTGTTATTGATTGCTGATGAAATTGCTACAGGGTTTGGTCGTACGGGTAAATTATTTGCCTGTGAACATGCCGATATAGAACCCGATATCCTCTGTGTGGGTAAATGTTTAACCGGAGGCTATTTATCGCTAGCCGCAACACTCTGTAACGATAAAGTCACCACCGGTATCTGCGAAGGCGAAGCCAGCGTATTGATGCACGGCCCAACCTTTATGGCCAATCCCCTGGCCACTGCAATTTCTTATGCCAGCGTTCAATTATTATTATCCCAGGATTGGCAATCAGTGGTTAATAATTTAGAAACTCAATTATCAAAAGGGCTTTCACCAGCGAAAGATCTGGATAATGTTGCCGATGTCAGAGTGTTGGGAAGTATCGGGGTGATCGAGCTAAAACAGCCCGTTGATATGGCTGCCATACAGAAGAAACTGGTTGATCGAGGAATTTGGGTACGACCGTTTGGTAAACTGATTTATACCATTCCTCCTTACGTGATTAGCAATGAAGATATTTCCATCCTAACAGCAGGCTTAGTAGACTCGATAGAAAACTAAGCCATCAAAAAATTACAGGAATGTCATTGTGTTAAAAGCCTCCCTGGTCGTTATTACTACCCTATTCACTTATTTATTATTTTGGCCAGTCGCCATAGACCCCGTAAGCTGGGATGCACCGGTCAGTCAGGGCTATACAGGCTCCTTCCAGCAAAACGATCTGCTAAAGGACATAGAAGAAATAGAACTCAGCGATACCCATGGACCTGAAGGCTTAGCCTTAATCAATGGAGAGATCTATATGGCTACCCGTGAAGGCTGGATTCTTCGCTATAATGAAAGTACCGGCGTCATCACCAAAGTCGTTAATACTCTAGGCAGCCCCCTAGGTCTTGCCGTTGATGCTAACAACAATCTAATCATCGCCGATGCCTATAAAGGCCTACTAAGCATGTCATTGGATGGCGAACTCACATTATTAACCAATAGCTACGATGGCCTGCCACTGGAATATATCGATGATCTCGATATCACCGCCGATGGAAAAATCTACTTTAGTGATGCCTCTGGTAAATTTGGCGCAGAAAAATACGGCGGTACTTATCCTTCCAGCTTATTGGATATATTAGAACATGGCGGCCATGGCCGACTGCTGGTTTACAACCCCGCCGATCAAACTACACACGTTGTTATTGACGGTCTTAATTTTGCTAACGGTGTAGCTACTGCGGAAGATAGTAGTTTTGTCTTTGTTGTTGAAACCGGTTCTTACCGGATCCATAAATACTGGCTTCAAGGAGAAAAGGCCGGCACCTCAGATATCCTCATCGATAACTTGCCCGGTTTCCCAGACAATATTGTTCGGGGGCGTGCTGGACGTTTCTGGGTCGGGTTAGTTTCACCACGTAACAAGGAGCTAGATACTATGTCCAGTGTCCCACTTATGCGCAAAATCTTACAGCGACTCCCTAAATCTATGTCGCCAGCTGCACAAGCCTACAGTCATGTATTTGCGATGGATAAAGATGGCAATGTGCTCACATCCCTACAAGACCCCAAAGGCATGTACCACACCAATACCGGAGCCGTAGAAACTGATGATTGGCTCTATATCAGTAGTTTGCATGCAGCTAATTTAGGGCGGATTAGTAAAAAGCGTGCTGGTATTCAGTAGCTTTGTCTATTTACTTCAACTCCAATGAATGGGGGCTATAGCTTGGTAACTACCGCCAAATCCTTTACTATCATCAGATATTACAAAGACTAGAAACAAACCCTGGAACCCTATGGAAAGTACACAACTGACCGTCCCGGCCCACTTCGTTAATACCATGTTAACCATTGCTGCTGATCGTGATTGTAATGTGGAACAGCTATTAGCCGATATTGGTGTTAAGGCCTCTGATATAGACAACGGTACCCCCATTTCAGTACTGCAATACGGCGAGCTTTATCACCATATTATTGAGCTGGTCCAGGACGAATGGTTTGGACTACTCAGTGGCGGCCCTGTCCCCAAAGGCGCGATCCGCCTGTTATGCCAAAGCATTGTTCACTGCAAAGACCTGCAACACGCAATTAATAGAGCGGGTGACTTCTTTGAATTATGCCGCGGCTTTAAAGTGAAACCGATTATTGAAGTGGATGGCGATTATGTCTATTTCAAAGGCAGCAAACTGGACTGTGTAGAGCAGCAAGAGTTTGATGCACTCATTAAAACAACTTCTGCCGCCACTATTCGTTCTACGCTGTCAGCCTGGCATGGCTTTTACAGCTGGGTAATCGGCAAGCATGTTCCCATTGAAGATATTTATTACAGCTTCAGTGACGACACTAATAAATCAGCCACCGACACCAACACCAAAGAAAAATACCGCCACCACTACGGCCATGATTTTATTGGCCACCGCTTCCATAAAAAATATCTTAGCTATCCCATTGTCCAAAATGAGAATAGCGTTGAGGACTTTATGCGCAAAGCGCCCTATTACAGTTTAATTAAAAAAGACCCTGATGAAGGTCTGGCACATTATGTAAAATCCCTATTAGCCAAAAGTATTGGTGAAGACTTCCCCAACGCTATTGAAGTCGCTGACTTTTTTAATATATCGGTAACCACTCTGTATCGCCGGCTTGGTCAGGAAGATTGTAGTTTTCAGCAGCTTAAAAATGAATCCCGCATGGAAGCCGCTATTCACTATTTAAATTGCCCGGATATCAGCACCACCGCCATTTCTGATTTATTAAGCTTTGAAAACCCAAGTACCTTTTACCGTTCCTTTAAAAAGTGGACAGGTCTACCCCCCGGCGAGTATCGCAAACAACTACTGGCTAAAAGCAGCCTGCAAGAATCCGTCTGACCCCTGACCCCTGACCCCTGACCCTGTGGATTTCCGACTTATTTGGTTGATTTTGCAATAATTATTGCTATGAATAGCCATTGTTAAGCCTTTAACAATGGCAGAAGCTATGCCACCTGAAATATTATGTTCTGTATAGCAATGAGGAAGATCATATGAGCCAGTACAAAGCCCCATTAAGAGACTTGGAATTTGTTCGCAATGAGTTACTTGGTTTGGATTCAATCTATGCCAACAACCCACAGTGGAGCGAAGTTAGCAACGACTTATCCAGTGCGATATTGGAAGAGTGCGCCAAGTTTTGTGAAAACGTACTGGCACCACTTAACAGCGTTGGTGATAAACAAGGTTGTACACTTAAAGACGGCAAAGTCACCACTCCTGATGGCTTTAAAGAAGCCTACCAACAGTATATTGACGGTGGCTGGTCTTCATTAGATGCGCCTGAAGAATTTGGCGGTCAGCGCTTACCTAAATCTTTGGCGCTGGCCGTCAGCGAAATGGCCGGTACAGCTAACTGGTCATGGTCTATGTATCCAGGACTATCACACGGTGCTTGTCATACCATCACTGAACACGGCACCGATGAGCAAAAACAAAAGTATCTGCATAAGTTAACTGATGGCTCATGGACAGGCACTATGTGTTTGACCGAGCCTCACTGTGGTACTGACCTGGGCATGCTACGTACAAAAGCCGAACCGAACGATGACGGCAGTTACAATATCAGCGGTACTAAAATCTTTATTTCTTCTGGCGAGCACGATATGACAGAAAATATTGTGCATATTGTTATCGCTCGTCTAGCGGGAGCTCCTCAAGGCACCAAAGGGATTTCACTGTTTATTGTTCCCAAATTTAATGTCAACGATGATGGTTCAATCGGCGAGCGCAATAGTCTTGAGTGTGGTTCTCTGGAACACAAAATGGGTATCCACGGTAACGCTACTTGCGTGATGAATTTTGACGGTGCTAAAGGTTACTTGCTTGGCCCTGAAAACCGCGGCCTTAACTGTATGTTTACCTTTATGAACTCAGCTCGTATCGGCACCGCTATGCAAGGCTTGGCCCACGCTGAACTGTCTTACCAAAACTCTTTAGCCTATGCTAAAGAGCGTTTGCAAATGCGCGCGCTATCTGGCGCCAAAGCACCAGAAAAAGCAGCTGACCCTATTATCGTTCACCCAGACGTTAGAAGAATGCTGTTAACACAAAAAGCCTTTTCCGAAGGCGGCAGAATGTTGATTTACTATATCGCCTTATTTGACGATATGTCTCAACAAGCCAAAGACGACGAAGAGAAAGAACGCTTTGAAAACCTATTGGCCATATTAACGCCTATTGCCAAAGCCTTTATGACCGAAACCGGTTTTGAATCCGCCAACCTGGGTTTACAGATCTTTGGTGGCCACGGTTATATTCAGGAATGGGGTATGGAACAAAATGTTCGCGATAGCCGTATTTCTATGCTGTATGAAGGCACCACTGGCATACAATCATTAGACCTGCTGGGCCGTAAAGTGATTATGACTGGCGGCAAATTGCTGCAAGATCTAATCAGCCCCATTAGTGAATTCTGTGATAACACCACTGATGAAGAAATGGCTGAGTTTATCAACCCGCTTAAGACCCTTCTCGCTGAGTGGCAGACACTAACAGAGCAGATTGGTGTTTCAGCCATGAGCAACCCTGAAGAAATCAATGCCGCCTGTGTAGATTACTTAATGTACTCAGGCTACGTTCTTTACGCTTTCTTATTTGCAAGATCCGCAAAAATATCCAAGGCTAAATTAGCAACAGGCACAACCGAACAAGAGTTCTATGACGCCAAAGTCTATTTAGCTCGCTTCTACTTCCAGCGTTTACTACCCCGTACCGCGTCATTGACTTTAACGATGACCTCGGGTGTAGAGAACCTGTTAGATGATGCTGTAAACCCGTTTTAAACCAGGCCTTACCTATACACACCAATAACCAGGAACTTGTGGTAATGAATTATAAAGGTGAAGCTATTAGCATCGATGTTAATGATAATATCGCAACGCTAACATTTGACTTACAGGGCGAGTCAGTCAATAAGTTTAACCAACTTACCCTCGGCGAATTAAAGGAAGTCAGCCAGCAGCTAAGTCAGGCCAGCGATATCAAAGGCCTGTTAGTTCGCAGCAATAAAGATAGCTTTATTGTCGGTGCAGACATCAGTGAATTTGACGATTTGTTCCAGCTCTCCGAAGAAGAAATTGCAGCGGAGTTACATCAGAGAAGTGCTGTCTTCTCTGTATTTGAAGACCTGCCTTTCCCTACTGTCACTGCCATCAATGGCCTGGCCCTTGGCGGCGGTCTGGAAATGGCATTGACCACAGATTTTCGGGTTATGGACAGCAATGCCAAAATGGGCTTCCCGGAAGTCAAACTGGGTATTACCCCCGCTTGTGGCGGTACCTTTCGTGCACCACGCCTTATTGGTATCGACAATGCCGTTGAATGGATTGCCACCGGTAAAGACAATAAGGCCCCTGCTGCTTTGGCAGCGGGTATAGTTGATGCGGTGGTTGAAGCCGATCAGCTGGATGCTGCGGCTATGGATGTATTACAAAAAGCCCTTAACGGAGACTTTGATATTGCCGCCATCCGCAAGCAAAAAACATCACCATTGCCATTAGACGACATTGAAAACACGATGGCCTTCACTACGGCTAAAGCGTTGATTGGCCAACAGGCTGGCCGCCACCACAAAGCGCCCTTGTATGCGGTAAATACCATAGAGAAATCGTCCAAACTCGGCCGTGATGATGCGATCAAGTTTGAAATCGAAGCCTTCGTTAAACTCAGCAAAATGGAAATCACCAGTAATATGGTCAACCTGTTTCTGAGTGAGCGGGCTCTGACTAAAAAAGCTAAAGGCTATGCCTCTGATAATACACCGGTAGAACGCGCTGCCGTATTAGGTGCCGGCATTATGGGTGGCGGTATCGCTTACCAGTCCGCTTCAACCGGCACGCCAATTATTATGAAAGATATCGCTCAAGCCGGTATTGATATGGGCATGAATGAAGCGGCCAAACTCTTATCCAGTAAGGTTAAACGCGGCCGTTTAACTACCGATAAAATGACTGCAACGCTGAATATGATTACACCGACGCTGAGCTATGATGGTATTGATCAGGCCGACCTGGTTGTTGAAGCTGTAGTTGAAAACGCAGCAGTTAAAAAAGCGGTACTCGCAGAAGTCGAAAGTTTGATTAGTGAAGACACCATCCTGACATCTAACACCTCCACTATACCTATCACTAAACTAGCCCGTGCATTAAAGCGTCCGGAGAACTTCTGTGGCATGCACTTTTTTAACCCGGTACATAAAATGCCATTGGTTGAAATTATCCGTGGCGAAAAAACCAGCGATGCAGCTATCGCCAGAACCGTTAACTATGCACTGGCAATGAAGAAAAAACCGGTAGTGGTTAATGACTGCCCCGGATTTCTGGTTAACCGTATTCTATTTGCCTACTTTGCCGGTTTTGTTTCACTGGTTAAAGAGGGGGCTGACTTTGTGGCAATCGACAGGGTCGCTGAGAAATTTGGCTGGCCAATGGGCCCCGCTTATTTATCGGATGTTGTCGGTATTGATACCGGTGTTCACGCCGGAGCCGTGATGGCCGAAGGCTTCCCTGATCGTATGAGCCAAACCTATAAAACAGCATTACAAGTCATGTTGGAAAATGATCGCCTCGGCGAGAAAAACCACAAAGGCTTTTATAACTATGAGCCGGACGAGCGCGGCAAGTTATGTAAAACTAATGACGAGCCAGCAAAAAAACTACTGGCACCCCATGTCGATGCGCCGAAAGAGTTTAGCGAAGAAGAAATTATCGATCGCCTAATGCTGCCCTTTTGCCTTGAATCTATTCGCTGCTTAGAAGCGGGCATTGTTGACAGTGCTAACGATTTGGATATGGCTCTTATCTTTGGTGTCGGCTTCCCGCCCTTTAAAGGCGGCGCTATCCGCTATGTTGAAAATATGGGGCTCGCCGCGTTTGTTGAAAAAGCCGATCAGTATAAGGAACTGGGGCCTCTCTATTACCCTACTGACACACTACGCGACTTAGCAGCCAATAACGGCACAATGTTTAAATAATCAGCGACACCACAACAGCAACACCACTACTATAACACTACAGGAAGTTTACTAAGCTGCTCCAGGGTTAATTCGCAGAAGTCGAGGACTTCGGCGGTGGTTTTAGCGACGGGAATATTGGCGGTAGTTTGGTGGCTGACTGGGTTGCAAGCGTGCAAAACGCAGGAAACTACAAAAACCAAGCCAGCTAATAGCACTCTATCCATTACTTATCATCCTTTGAGCCACTAACCTCATGTTAGCCTTAATACCTCATCGCTCCCACAGGTCCATCAAAAGGACAATCCAACCGATATAGGTAGTTATACCTAGCTTAGTTAAATAGCACTAAAATGCAAAACATTATTAAGCTCTAATCAAATCAGGGTATATTTAAAAAAATAATAATATGAGTTATCTAACTACTAAACCTGGCCGACTGCGTCATCGCCTATAACTTGATTCAGTCAGTTACAACCGCAGAGACATATGTATCAATAAAAATCTTTGGCATTCGAGTGGGTTTGTTGGTCGATAAATTAATACAAACCAATTGCCACTGCCCACGAAAAAGGGTTTGGCCAGTTTTTTGGTTTATCATTTGAAAACTGCGCTGCATGGTTAAGCGCCCATCACAAGCGGTAAGCCATGTAGCCACTGCAATATCTTCACCCAAAAAGCTCGGGGCAAGATATTGATAGTTGGCCTCATGAATAGCCATGGCAATATTTAACTCGCGGTAATCTTTACCCGTTAAACCCAGTTCAGCAGAATGCGCCCAAGCTATCTGTTCACACCAACCGGTATAGACACCATTATTGGTATGATTAAGATCATCGATATGATGCTGTTCAACTTGTACCGGAAGTATAAAGGACTGAGGGTAGTCCCAGGTTATAGACATTGTATCTCTCTCAGATATGTCATTCTCGCGAAGGCGGGAATCCAGCCTGCATGCTTATGCTGTTATTCCCGCCTTCGCGGGAATGACGGCTGTATATGGGAATGACGGTTGTATATGGAAATGACGGTTGTATATTAATACTACCTGCAATTTGCTGTCTTCTGAATAGAAACTACTTTTTGTTTTTTTGGCTTATGCGCTTGCCAGCCTGGTTTTTTACCCTGGCCTTACGTTCCTGTTGACGCTTGGTGCTACTGGTGTCCTTTTCTGCAAAAGGATTTTCAGTGCCTTTAAATTCAATACGGATTGGTGTGCCAATTAATTTAAGCTCGCGGCGAAAGACTTTTTCCAGATAACGACGGTAGGCATTGGGTACTTTGGCGGTTTGATTACCGTGAATAACAATAATCGGCGGGTTTGAACCACCGGCATGGGCGTAACGTAATTTAATACGGCGACCATTGATCATTGGCGGCTGGTGATCAAACACCGCGCCTTCCAGGATCTGGGTTAGTTTATTAGTCTGCAGACTTCTTATTGAGGATTCATAAGCACTGTCAACAGACTCATACAAATGCCCAACACCTGTACCATGCATTGCAGAAATAAAATGAATTTCAGCAAAGTCGATAAACTGTAAGCGGCGTTCTAATTCATTTTTGACCCATTGTTTATGGTCGGCATCCAAACCGTCCCACTTATTTAAGGCAATCACCAAAGCACGGCCAGCATCGATAGCCTGCCCTAATAAATGCAAGTCCTGGTCCACCAGGCCTTCCTGGGCATCCATCACCAAAACAACCACATTAGCGTCATCAATCGCTTTAAGTGCTTTAACAATGGAAAATTTTTCTACCGCTTCTTTAACATTTTTACGGCGACGTACACCGGCGGTATCAATCAAGGTGTAGGCTTCGCCTTCACGTTCATAATCTATATAGATACTATCGCGGGTTGTTCCGGGATGATCGTAAACAACAACACGCTCTTCGCCTAAAAGGCGATTAACCAACGTTGATTTACCAACATTGGGACGACCTATTATGGCGATTTTGGTGCCGCGTCGCTGCTCGTCTTCCTCATCTACTTCCGGCTTGGGGAAATGCGACATCATATCGTCGATAAGGTTGCGCACACCTTTGCCGTGGGTTGCCGTCATGGGATATAAATGCGGAATACCCAGCTGGTAAAAATCAGCCATGGCAACATTGGGGTCAACGCCATCAATTTTATTGGCGACGTAAAAAACCGGCTTATCGGATTGGCGCAGTTTTTGGGCCAGTACTTCATCGCCAGCAGTTAAACCTGCGCGGGCGTCACAGAGAAAAAATACCGCATCGGCTTCATCAACAGCCTGCATGGACTGCTCTGCCATTGCCGCATCAATGCCCTCTTCTTCCCCTGTAATACCACCGGTATCAATCACAATAAAATGACGATCACCAACTTGGGCATCACCGTATTTTCTATCGCGGGTTAACCCGGGCAAGTTGGCTACCAGCGCATCACGGGTTTTGGTCAGGCGGTTAAACAATGTCGATTTACCGACATTGGGACGACCTACCAAAGCAATTACTGGAACCATAGGGGAATAACCGTTAAAAACTTTTTAGGAATGGGCTGGATTAGAACCAGCCGCTGGATTTTTCTTCTAGCTTATACATGACTAGTTTGCCGCCGTTGGAATAGACCAGCAACATATCGTCGACCGTTTGCAAATCGACCTGAATACCATCGGAATCAACTTTGGTACGGGCTGCGATACGACCATCAACCTGCGATAGGGCATGCAGGTAACCTTCAACATCACCGACTATAACGTAACTGCTAAGTATCGCTGAACCGGTAAGTTTGCGGCGTTCAAGAACGGTTTGTGCCCAACGTGCACCCTGGCCATTCTTTTCGAAAGCAGTCACACTGCCATCTTCACCCACCACATAGATATTACCAAAGCCCAATGACATCCCCGCATAACTGGAGGCATCATTGGCCCATAAGCGGCGACCGGAAGCCGGATCAATAGCAGCAATTTTACCCTGATAGCTCACGGCATAAATTAAGCCGTTGTGTTCCAGCAACGGGGCATCGATATCGATAATGCGTTGAATTTCTGAGTCACCTTTGGCCACTGTCACGCGGGTATTCCAGCGTACCGCACCGGTGTCCAGCTCAAAGCTGATAACGCGGCCATTGGCAAAGCCGGCAATAATGGAGTCCCGATAAATCAGTGGCGTGCTGGTACCACGCAATGTCAGTACTGGCAGGTTGTTACGGAAAGACCACTCGCGCTCACCATCTGTAACGTTTAATGCCAGCATTTGGCCGTCAAAGGTTTGTACATAGACAATGCCGTCTTTCTCTTGCGGGGCTGCTAACACTTCACCACCAAGCTCGATCGACCAAAGTGTCTCACCATCGTCTTTATTCAGTGCCACCACTTCACCAGCAGCTGTGCCTACATAAATAGTATTTTCACCTACGCCAACACCGCCCACTAACAACTGTTCTAAATCAGCGTCCCAAACGGTTTTGCCTGCTTCTACAGTAATCGCTTCAATTTCGCCTTGGGCTGAAGCGACATAAATCAGGTCGCCATCAACTGCGGGGTTAAGCCGGTTAAAAATACCGCCCTGACCATCACCTACTGACGAACTCCAAATCTTATTGAATTTTCTTTCTTCTTCAAAATCCAGCAGCGGTGCCGGGCCTGTTTCCTCTTCACCATCTGTTGAGCTACAAGCTACCAGGGTAAGAGCGATCAGAGATAAAACGACACTGCGAATTATTAGGGCTGCTTGCGCCATTGCTTAGGCTTCCTTATCGGTGCTATCTGTAGTAGCTGTAGTGGCTTCGGCTGGCGTAACAGCTGCATCAGCTTGCGTGGCCAACTGTTGTATTTTCAAGCTTAACAGAGGGTTGCTGCCCGGATTAGTTCCCTGCTGTTCCAGTTCTAACGCTTTTTGATAGGCCAATGCAGCATCGGCGTTATTGCCCTGGGCAACATAGATATCGCCTTTAGCTTCTTCATAGGCGGTGGCATAAGTACCAGTATCACCCTGTAATTGAGCAAGCGCTTCATCATATTGACCTTGGGCTGAAAGCACCCGGGATAAACGCAGTTTGGCTTGCAGAGTAATTTCAGCCGAGGGGCCACTGGCTAATACCCACTGCAGCTCTTGTTCTGCGCCCGTTAAATCTTTGGCATCTACGGCTAACTTGGCCTTATAAAGTGCTGCAAAACGCGCATAGGTAGAGCTGGGGAAATCTGATTTCAGGGTATCTGCCAAATGATTAGCCGTTGCCGTTTGTGTTGCAGTAGCAATACCATTTTGGCCACCGGTAGCCGTTAACAGGTTTTGGTAGATCGCGGAGGCAGCATCCACTTCAGCTTGCTGCTGCTTCTCCCAGCCTTGATAACCAAACACAGCCGCAATAGCAACAATGATAGTCAGCAGTGTCGACTTACCGTTCTCTTTCCACCACTTTTTAAGTGCTTCTACCTGTTCGTCTTCTGTTTGATAGCTTTCAGCCATGATTTACTCTCTTGAATATATTATTTGCAACTAGTCATTATTGTTAATGGGCGCTATTTTATCAGCTCAATCCATTTAATGCTTCCACCAATAACGCCGCTAACTGGTCATTTTTGATGGTTTTCTGTTCAATTTCAGCCCGCAGCCACTTTACGTTGACCACGCCCTCTTCGGCTTCGTTATCACCCATGATTAAAGCGATGGCGGCGCCACTTTTGTCGGCTTTTTTAAACTGGCTTTTAAAGCTGCCACCGCCGCAGTGTAATTGCAGTTTCAGGGCTGGGACTTCGCTGCGTAATTGCTCAGCTAATTGGAAGGCGGCGGCTTGGGCCTTATGCCCTGCCACCACAAAATAAACATCTGGAGCCGCTGTAATCTCTGCGGGTACTTTATCCAGCTCTTGTAACAACAGGCATAGGCGTTCAACGCCCATGGCAAAACCTACCGCTGGAGCGGGTTTACCGCCTAACTGTTCAACTAAGCCGTCATAGCGGCCACCGGCACAGACTGTACCCTGGGCTCCCAGCTTATCGGTAACCCATTCGAAAACAGTTTTGCTGTAATAGTCCAAACCACGAACCAGACGTGGATTAATGGTATAGGTAACGCCCGCAGCATCTAACAGACCCTTTAAAGTATCGAAGTGCTCACGGGAGTCATCATCAAGATAATCCATCAAAGATGGCGCTTGATCGAGAATAGCCTGGGTAGAAGCACTCTTGCTATCCAGAATACGCAGAGGATTACTATCCATCCGGCGCTGACTATCTTCATCAAGCTGTTCAAAATGCTGTTGCAGGTATTCAACCAGAGCTGTGCGATAGTTAGCTCTGGACTCAAGGCTACCAATAGTATTTAGTTGCAGGGTAACGTGCTCACGGATACCTAACTCTTCCCATAAGCGGGCAGTTATCATAATCACTTCCGCATCGACATCCGCGGTGGCTACGCCAAAGCTTTCCACACCGATTTGGTGGAACTGGCGCAAACGGCCTTTTTGTGGGCGCTCATGGCGGAACATAGGGCCGCTATACCAAAGACGCTGCACTTGCTGATTATCCAGCAAACCGTTTTGTAAACAGGCGCGCACGCAACAGGCGGTGCCTTCAGGGCGTAGGGTTAGACTATCGTCATTGCGGTCTTTAAAGGTATACATTTCCTTTTCGACAATATCGGTCACTTCACCAATAGAACGTTTAAACAATTCTGTTTGCTCAAGAATAGGGAAGCGAATTTCCTGATAGCCATAGCGAGTTAATACACCACTAACCGTTGCTTCAAGGTATTGCCATAAGGATGAATCAGTGGGCAATAGATCGTTCATGCCACGTATAGATTGAATTTTTGCCAAGGTATTTTCCGTTATCTAATAGGTTGCCTAGGATTCTTTTACGATCAGGTCTTGTTCCGCCTGCTGTTTGGCCGCGACTTTTTCCCGGATCATAGCTTCAAGGTGATCCACTAAATTATCTTTTTCGACTTTATGGTCTTTATTGCCGTCAACATAAATTAAATGTTGAGGGGTACCACCCGTTAAACCAATATCCGCTTCTTTAGCTTCACCAGGTCCGTTAACAATACAGCCGATAACCGCTACATCTAACGGGGTGGTAATATCTTCTACGCGGCTTTCTAGCTCGTTCATGGTTTTCACTACATCAAAATTTTGTCGCGAGCAGCTTGGGCAGGCAATAAAATTAATGCCTTTGGTGCGCAGTTTTAAGCTTTTAAGAATTTCATAGCCAACTTTAACTTCCTCTACAGGATCTGCCGCTAAAGAAATACGGATGGTATCGCCAATACCATCCATCAGTAACATACCCAAACCTACGGAAGATTTAACGGTACCACCGCGCAGGCCCCCTGCTTCGGTAATACCCAAATGCAGGGGCTGGTCGATTTGCTGGGAGATTTTTCGGTAGGCCGCTACCGCCATAAAGACATCGGAGGCTTTTACGCTAAGTTTAAAGTCTTGAAAGTCCAGGCTATCGAGAATATCGATATGACGCATGGCAGATTCCACCAAAGCATCAGGTGTTGGCTCCCCGTATTTACGCTGTAGTTCTTTTTCCAAAGAGCCGGCATTAACACCAATACGGATGGGAATATTTTTATCCCGCGCTGCATCGATAACCGCCCGTACTTTGTCGTCACGGCCGATATTCCCCGGATTAATCCGTAGGCAATCCACACCGTATTCAGCAACTTTCAAAGCAATTTTGTAGTCAAAATGAATGTCAGCCACTAAAGGTACATTCACTTGCTGGCGAATTTGCTTAAAGGCTTCAGCGGCATCCATAGTAGGCACAGAAACACGAACGATATCGGCACAGGCATCTTCAAGCTGTTTAATTTGCGCCACGGTTGCTGCCACATCACAGGTATCGGTATTAGTCATACTCTGCACAGAAATTGGTGCATCACCACCTACAGCCACGTCACCCACCATAATCTGGCGAGTTTTTCTTCGTTTAATGGGTGATTCCATCTGCATAACGTTTTAGTCTAACCTTTGATTGCTACTCGCCCACCGTTAAACGGGCTGAATCTTTATTCTGATTAACAACTACTGCCACCGGCTCATCGTTATAACTTAAGGTGACACCCGGCGCATAACCTAACAAAACATTAAAGGGGCCAACACCGCTTAGCTCCAAAATCTGATTGGCTTTACGCAAATCAGCAAAAATCATTTTTCCTGTAACATCTTCAACTTCAACCCAACAGTCCTGGGTGAAGGAGAAAATCAGAGTATCCTCTGTATTAAGCTCCAGGACAGGCTCCTGTTGCTTAGCTTGTTCTTCGGCAGCCACAACTGGCTCAGACTGCGGCTCTATATTCTCAGTTACAGCGGGCTCTAGCTCAAGGGCTGGGTCTGGGTCTGGGCCTGGGTCTGGGCCTGGAACAATGTTAACATTATTATCGACCACAACTTCAGGGCTATCAATAACACCCGGTGCTGCATCATCACTGCCAGAGTCAATAATCCACAATACAACAATCACAATAACGACTGCCGCCAAACTCCAGTACGGAACGCTATACCCTTTGGCAGGACGTTGTATTTGTGATTTGGGCCTGGCGGTTGGAATTGGCTCAATAGTCGCTGGACGGCTTTCCTTATAAGATGTGATTAATGGTTCAGGATCAATACCTAACAAAATTGCATAGGATTTCAAATAACCTTTACAGAAAATATCACCATTAAACTGTTGGTAGTCATTCGCTTCCAGGGCTTTAACCTGGCGGGGCAGCAGGTGCAGTTTATCCGCGACTTCACGCACACTTAATCCACTACCCTGCCTTGCGTTGGCAAGGATATTGCCGGGGCCGGGAGTCGAAAAGCCGTCCGTCTTATCCACTACTTGATCAGTCATTGATAAACATTTTCCGGTATTCTAAATACTCTTTTGAACGAGGATATAAGTTCTTTAGTGCCAGAGAGTAACTGGACATCGAGTCCTGGTCAGCAAATTTATCTGCCAGGCGAATACCTAACCATAAAGCTTGTGCAGGCTGTTGCTTCACTTGTGAACGGTAGACATCATAGTACTGCTGGGATTTGGAGAATTGCTCCAGTCGAAAGTAGACATCCGCTAACTGAAATAACAACGGTATATTTGTACGAACCATTAGATGAGCACGATAAAAGGCCTGTTCAGCCTCTGGTAGTCTCTCCAGATGCATATAAGATTTGCCTAAACTGATAAAGGCACTGGAACGCTTTTCGTACAAGGTGTCGGCGACTACAAGCTCTAACTGCTTTACGGCCTCTTTATAACGGCGCTGCTGATAAAGAAATGCGGCATAGTTATTCCTCACTCGGGAGAAATTGGAATCTATTTTGATTGATCTCTTGTAATTATTCTCTGCAAACTCAAACTCGCCAGTATTTTGAAATACCAGTGCCATCGCTTCATAAACTTCTGCGGAGCTATCATCCAGTTCAATTGCGAATTTCAGGTGGCGTTTAGCGGCCTCCCAATTACCCGCGCGAATATAATTACGAGCCAGTGATAAGGAGTACTCAAGCGCTTTTGCATCATCCGCCTTAGTGCCTACACCTCCACGCTCGGTAGTCACACAGGCACTTAACAAAAAAGCCATCAGTGTTACCAGCAAGAAAGCATTAAACCTGCGTGTTATTGATAAATCCATTAAAACCATCCTGTCATTCTGTAGATTAGCGAACATTCAACACTTGAGTATCAGTATAGTTTGCCCTGTGTCTTTCGCTACGTTTAGTGCGATCAGCCACCTGGCCTACTAATTGCCCACAAGCGGCGTCGATATCATCGCCGCGGGTACTACGGACGGTAGTGACAATATCCGAGTCACTAAGAATCTGCCAAAAACGGTTAACCGCATTTTTACTTGGGCGGCGATAGTCCGATAGAGAAAACGGGTTAAACGGAATCAGGTTTATTTTGCAGGGGAAGTCTTTTAACAATGCTACCAATTCCCGGGCCTGGGCCGGGCTGTCGTTAACACCTGCAATCAAGGTGTACTCTACCGTGGTAACACGGTGGGTATCGGATTGTTTGTCCCAATAGCGGTTACAGGCTGCCAATAGTTCGGCAATGGGGTAACGCTTATTGATAGGGACTAATTCGTTACGTAATTCATCATTGGGAGCGTGTAGTGAAATCGCCAGAGAGACCTGGGATACATCGCCTAACTTGTCTAACGCGGGAACTACACCTGAAGTACTTAGGGTAACCCTGCGCTTGGAAATACCGTAACCAAAGTCATCGAGCATGACACTCATCGCATCGACAACGTTATCGAAATTTAATAGCGGCTCCCCCATTCCCATCATTACCACATTGGTAACCACGTTTTTATCAGTGGAAGGAAACGCATCATAGGATTTAATCGCCAGCCAGATTTGGCCAACAATTTCGGCGGCGGTTAAGTCGCGCTGGAAACCCTGTTTACCGGTAGAACAAAAACTGCAATCCAAACTGCAGCCCACCTGAGAGGAAACACATAGGGTGCCTCGGTCGCCATCCGGTATCAGTACGGTTTCAACTAAACTACCTCCAGTAATGCGCATGGCCCATTTTCGGGTGCCATCTTTGGAGGTTTTTTCAGTAACGACTTCAGGCGGACGTATTTCTGCTATCGCTTTTAAGCGCTCACGCAAAGCTTTGCTGACATTAGTCATCTCATCAAAGTCGTCAACACCGTGATGGTGAATCCACTTTAATAATTGCTGGGCACGGAAAGGTTTTTCGCCGATTGAGACAAAAAATGCTTCCATCTTTTCACGCGAAAGCCCCAATAGATTGGTTTTCTCTGTTGGGGCTTTTGGGTTTACTTGCTTTACAGCATCTGTCATTTAGCGTTGTCCGCCTGGTCTTTTAACTTAACCGCGATCGCAAACATCGCTTGAAGCAAAGAAGTACGCGATTTCGCGAGCCGCTGATTCAGGAGCATCTGAACCGTGAACAGCGTTAGCGTCAATAGACTCAGCGAAGTCAGCGCGGATAGTACCGGCGTCAGCTTCTTTTGGGTTAGTTGCACCCATTAGCTCACGGTTTTTAGCGATAGCATTTTCGCCTTCAAGTACCTGAACCATAACTGGGCCAGAAGTCATAAATTCGATAAGCGCTGGGAAGAAAGGACGACCCTTGTGCTCCGCGTAAAAACCTTCTGCACGCTCACGGCTCAAGCGAACCATTTTAGAAGCGACGATGTTCAGACCATTCTTTTCAAAGCGGCTGTAGATTTCACCGATAACGTTCTTGGCGACTGCATCAGGTTTTACGATAGAAAAAGTACGTTCAATAGCCATGTAGGACTCCGTTGTCATTGTGGCATGCCAGCCTGGTGGCGGGCATTAATAAAAAGAAAATCAGGCTTAGGCCTAATACCAAAATTTTGAAGCGCAAATTATACGTGGGTTTACTGGAAAATAGTATTAATATTACGCACTTAGGGATGAAACCTTAGCAAAATTCGTTATTTCCAAACCCTTACTATGTCATTCCCGCGAAGACGGGAACCCAGCCTGTATGCTGCTATTTCCGCCGCGGCGGAAATAGACAGTGCTGGATTCCCGCCTTCGCGGGAATGACGGTAATTTTGTGGTTTGAAGCGGTGTATTAGGCGGTAAGTGCTGCGTTGGCGATTGCCTGAATTCTGGCCACAATCGCCTTGAGACCATTACCTCTGGTGGGGCTTAAATGACGCTCTAAATCCAGCTGTTGAAAGTAATCATCGATATCAAAAGCTGTGATATCGGCAGCACTTTTGTCGTTATAAGCCGCCATCACCAGGGCCAGCAGGCCTCTGACGATATGGGCATCACTATCAACCGTGAAACTGAGAGCAGATTCTGCGGGCTGAACGTCCAGCCAGACATTGCTTTGACAGCCCTTAACCAGACGTTCTGGCGTGCGCAAGGACTCATCCATGGCCGGCAAATCCTTACCCAGATCGATAATATACTTATAGCGCTCTTCCCAATCGTCAAAAAAGGCCAGATCGTCTAGAATTTCATCGGTGGTTGCCAGGCTCATAGGGTTTTTCACTGCTGTTTGTCAGGGGTGCGCATTTTGGAGAAAAGTGCCTAGAAAAACAATCCCGCTTCTAATTGCGCTTCTTCAGTCATCATTTCACGAGACCACGGCGGGTCGAAGACTAGCTCGACTTTGACACTTTTGACGTTGGGGACCTTCGCGCTACGGTATTCAACATCACTGACCAAGACTGGGCCCATGCCACAACCCGGGGCAGTAAGGGTCATATTGATAGCCACTTCCCCACTCGCCTGATCAATCTTAACGCTGTAAATCAATCCCAATGACACCAGGCTAATCGGAATCTCAGGGTCAAAAATACTATCCAGGGCTTCCCACACTTGATCTTCATTGATCTGGCCACTGCCATCATCGGTAAACTCCAGTACTTCAGCTTGCTGGCCAATTGCATCGGCATCGGTGCCATCAATTCGCAACATATTGCCTTGAAAGGTAACTGTGTAATTACCGCCCAAGTCTTGATTGATGGTAACAAACTGACCTTTAGGGATAATCGCCGGCTCACCGGAAGGGACGCGACGTGCGGGACAGTCACGGTTGGTGACCACCATAGATTGCTGCATGTTAGACTCTTGTAGTTGTAGAGAGTTAGGCGATGCTAAAGCTTTCGCCACAGCCACATTCAGCTACAACGTTAGGGTTATTAAATTTCACCACACTGTTTACGCCTTCGTTCACGTAATCAATTTCGGTGCCGCGCAGAATAGTCACAGCATCAGGAGCAACGGCCAAAGTCACTTTTTCATTGGGGTGTAAAACTACATCACCAGGCTCGCTGGCGTCGACCAGATCAAGGACATAAGCATAACCAGTACAACCACTCTCTCTGGTGCTTAAACGCACCAACTTATCATCCGCACTACTTAAAGCGCGCTCGAAATGACGCAAGGCTGTTTCCGTCATAGTGACGGCTTGTGCATTCGGGTCAAAATTTGTAACTGACATAACTTCTCCTACTACTTGCTTTGTTAAACCAAGACTGCCACCTGTCATTCCCGCGTAGGCGGGAATCTACAGTGTTGGGTCCCCGCCTCCGCGGGGACGACGAGGGGTTAGCGGCCGAAGCTTTGGCCCTGATCCTGTTCCGATTCATCTTCCAGCGATAAATCACCAGCGATGGCATCGATTTGCGATGAAGAGTTTTCATCACCCAACTTAATCATTAAGCGTAAGTCATTGGCCGAATCTGCATGTGACAGTGCATCCTCATAAGTGATTTCACCCGACTTATACAATTCATATAACGCCTGATCGAAAGTCTGCATACCCTGCTCGTTAGATTTAGACATTAAATCTTTTAAAGCATGCACTTCACCTTTGCGAATTAGATCCTGGGCTAAAGGTGTATTAATCAAAATTTCCACACAGGAACGGCGACCTTTACCATCCGGTGTTGGAATTAATTGCTGGGCCACCATGGCGCGTAAATTCAACGAGAGATCCATCCATAACTGGCGGTGACGATCAGCAGGGAAAAAGTGCAAAATTCTATCGAGGGCCTGGTTGGCGTTGTTAGCGTGCAAGGTACATAAACAAAGGTGACCAGTTTCAGCAAAGGAAATCGCATGCTCCATGGTTTCGCGAGTACGCACCTCACCAATCATAATCACGTCGGGTGCCTGACGCAGCATATTTTTCAAACCCACTTCAAAACTATCGGTATCAATACCCACTTCCCGCTGGGTAACAATACACCCTTCATGCTGGTGAATATATTCAATAGGGTCTTCGACGGAAATAATATGGCCTTTAGAATTTCTATTACGATGCCCAATCATAGAAGCAAGGGAGGTTGATTTACCAGAGCCCGTTGCACCTACAAAAATTACCAGGCCACGCTTGATCATGGACAAATCTTTAATAACATCCGGCAAGCCTAAATCATCGATGCGTGGGATAGTGGTTTCGATTCGACGCAACACCATACCGGCCAGGTTGCGCTGGTAAAATGCACTAACACGGAAGCGGCCAATGCCTCGGGCACTAATGGCAAAGTTACATTCTTTGTCGCGAACAAAGTCCCCACGCTGGGATTCATTCATTACACCCAATACTGTTTCGCGGGTTTTTTCAGGGCTAAGTGGGCTGGTGGTAACTGGCACTACACGGCCATGCACTTTTATAGACGGCGGTACACCGGCGGTAATAAATAAATCCGACGCCCCCTTGTCCACCATAATTTGTAATAACTTATCAATATCCATTGTAAAACTCCTGAGCCCAACTCGCGGTTAAAAGTTTTCCGGGAATCGAGCTTTCTCGCGAGCAATCTCGCGACTGATTAAACGTTTATCAATTAAATCGGTAAGACACTGATCCATTGTCTGCATACCTACAGAGCCACTGGTTTGAATAGCCGAATACATTTGCGCCACTTTATCTTCACGAATCAAGTTACGAATCGCAGAGGAGCCAATCATAATTTCGTGGGCCGCAACCCGACCGCCACCGGTTTTCTTCAACAGAGTTTGTGCAATCACAGCCTGAAGTGATTCTGACAGCATAGAACGCACCATAGCTTTTTCTTCCGCGGGGAATACATCAATAATACGGTCAATGGTTTTTGCTGCCGAGGTGGTGTGCAAGGTACCGAAAACCAAGTGGCCCGTTTCCGCGGCCGTCATCGCCAGGCGAATAGTTTCCAAATCTCGCAGCTCACCTACCAGGATAATATCGGGATCTTCACGCAGCGCCGAGCGCAGTGCTTCATTAAAGCCATGGGTATCACGGTGTACCTCTCGCTGGTTGACCAGGCATTTCTTGGACTCGTGTACAAATTCGATAGGGTCTTCGATGGTGAGTATGTGTTCGTATTTGTTGTCATTGATATAGTCCATCATCGCCGCCAGCGTAGTGGACTTACCGGAACCCGTAGGACCCGTTACCAGTACCAAACCACGGGGCACCATAGACACATCACGGAACACTTGGCCCATTCCCAATTCTTCCATCGACAACACTTTCGAGGGGATGGTACGAAACACCGCACCGGCACCGCGGTTCTGGCTAAAGGCATTAACCCGGAAACGGGCCACACCGGGCACTTCGAAGGAGAAATCCGTCTCAAGGAACTCTTCAAAGTCCTTGCGCTGCTTATCGTTCATAATTTCATAGATCAAGCTATGAACCTGCTTGTGCTCCATGGGCGGTAAATTAATTCGCCTAACGTCGCCATCCACCCGGATCATCGGGGGCAAGCCCGCAGAAAGGTGCAAATCCGAAGCTCCTTGCTTGGCACTAAAGGCTAACAGTTCAGTAATATCCATAATGATCCTTACAATTAACGTTTTTGAGAAGCCACAGGGCGTTTTAAGTATAATGGAGCTTTGAGATTACGCTTTTATTGCCGGAATTGGCGCAAAGTAACTGTGATAAGAGTCACAGATAACAATCACTTAGCCAAAACAGCTCCCTGTAAAGGCTAGAGAATAAACAGAAAAGCTAAGCCATGTCGCCATCGATTAAATTAAATATAGCAAAGGTCCAGCAACGCATCGCCGAAGCTGAGAAAAAATATGGGCGAAAGACCGATTCTGTGCAATTAATGGCCGTTAGCAAGACCCGTCCTGCATCAATGGTTCGCGCTGCCGCCGAGGCAGGCCTCACTGAGATTGGTGAGAATTACCTTCAAGAAGCGCTGGATAAACAGCGGGAATTGGCTGACCTGGGGCTAACCTGGCACTTTATTGGCCCTATTCAATCCAATAAGACCCGAGCAATCGCCGAGCATTTTGACTGGGTTCATAGCGTTGACCGGCTCAAGATCGCCCAAAGACTCAATGACCAGCGCCCGGAGACTATGGCGCCCCTGAATATCTGCCTGCAAGTCAATATTAGCGGCGAGGAGAGCAAATCGGGACTGCCGCTGGAAGAGCTGGATAGCCTGGCAGACCAGCTTGCCGCTATGCCCAATATTAGTGCGCGGGGCTTAATGGCCATTCCACAGGCTACGGATTCCATCAACGATCAACGGCAGGCCTTTACCCAGCTAGCGGATGCTCTACATCGACTGCAACAAAAGCACCCTACCATGACGACTTTGTCTATGGGCATGTCTAACGATATGGATGCGGCGATTGCTGAAGGGGCCTCTATCGTGCGAATTGGCACCGATATTTTTGGCCCGCGCCAATGACTTTTTAGGCTGCTATACTGCTGCAACAAAAATAGACCAACAACCTGAACTTAATAAGGAAACTGCTTTGTCGACCCCCAAGATTGCATTTATCGGCGCAGGTAATATGGCCTCAAGCATTATTGGCGGACTGGTGGCCAAGGGCTTTGATGCCCAATCAATTACCGCCAGCGACCCTTACCCGGAATCTCTGGCAAATCTGCAAAAGGTTGCCCCGGTCAATATCACCGATGATAACCACCAGGCCGTTGCCAATGCCAATGTGGTAGTACTGGCGGTTAAACCACAGCTAATGAAGCCCATTCTCGAAGATCTGGCCAGCAGCGCCCAGCAGAACAAGCCGCTGATTATTTCCATCGCTGCGGGTATTGAAAGTAGCAGTCTGGATAAATGGCTGGGGGGCAATATGCCAATTGTGCGCTGCATGCCTAACACTCCGGCTCTGGTTCAAAGCGGTGCCACTGCCCTGTTTGCGAATCACAAAGTTAATAGCGAACAAAAAACACTGGCAGACGATATTCTCCGTGCTGTTGGCATTGCACTATGGGTTGAGCAAGAAAGCGCCCTGGATGCAGTGACCGCTGTTTCTGGTAGCGGCCCGGCCTATTTCTTTTTAGTCATGGAAGCCATGCAGGCCGCTGGTGAACAGCTGGGCCTTAGCCCGGATGTGGCCAAACAACTAACCTTGCAAACCGCCCTGGGCGCAGCGCAAATGGCTATTGCCAGTGATGTTGAAACCGGCGAGCTACGTCGCCGGGTAACATCGCCAGGGGGCACCACCGCTGAGGCGATTAAAGTCTTTGAGGATGAAGGCCTGCGGGACACCTTCAACAAAGCTCTAATCGCCTGCCGTGACCGCTCTGAAGAACTGGCTAAAATTATGGATAGCGAAGACTAAACTCTCTTTTTAACAAAAAATTTAATCACAGGAATTTTTTATGGGCGCCTTGCAAGATATCGGCAACTTATTAATCCAGACCTTTTTTAATCTTTATATTCTGGCTCTGTTGCTGCGCTTATTATTACAAATGGCCAAGGCAGACTTTTATAATCCTATCTGCCAGTTTTTGGTGAAAGCAACACAGCCAGTATTAAAACCGGTGAGAGGTTTTATTCCCGGTATTGGCAGTATCGATACCGCCACTCTTGTTGTGGTTTTACTATTGCAAATTATCGCCACCACCTTGCTGGTCGTTATCCAGGGCTACCCGATTCCCAACCCTGTCTCTACGCTGATTTGGGGAGCGCTGGGCACTGTTGGTATGGTGATTAATATTTATTTTATTGCTATCCTGGCTTCGATTATTTTAAGCTGGATAGCCCCGGGGAGTTACAATCCAACCGTTTTATTGCTGCACCAACTTACCGAGCCGGTAATGAAGCCGTTCCGCAAGATACTACCCGCCATGGGCGGTCTGGATCTGTCGCCAATCTTTGTTTTTATAACTATAAATATCTTACAGATTATTCTCAATCATATGGCTGCCTCTGTCGGCTTACCCGTGGCCTATGTTATCGGTATATAATCAGTAATATTTTCAAAAAAAATTGGATCAAAACATGTCAGAGGAATCTGCCAACAATCAAAATAATTCTGTTGGCCTTGTAACGCCTAAAACACATCACTTTGAGCAGCCACTCACGCTGGCCAGCGGTAGAGTGTTGTCGGAATACGATATTGCTTATGAAACTTACGGTGAATTAAACGCTGAAAAGTCCAATGCTATTTTGATTTGTCACGCTTTATCAGGGCATCACCATGCCGCAGGCTTTCATGAGGGCGATAAAAAACCAGGCTGGTGGGACCACTATATCGGCCCAGGCAAACCCATTGATACTAACCATTTCTATGTTATCAGCACCAATAATCTGGGCGGCTGTCATGGCTCAACTGGCCCCACCTCAATTAATCCAGAAACTGGCAAAGCCTGGCAAAAAGATTTTCCCCATATGCGCTGCAGAGACTGGGTTAACAGTCAACGGCAGCTAATGAAACTGTTAGGTATTAGCCAATGGGCTGCGGTGATTGGCGGCAGCTTGGGTGGCATGCAAGCCATGCGCTGGTCACTGGAATATCCCGATGAGTTGCGTCACTGTATTGTGATTGCCTCGGCGACAAAGCTGACTGCGCAGAACATTGCCTTTAATGAAGTAGCCAGGCAAGCGATTAGCTCCGACGCTGACTTCCACGATGGCTATTACATAGACCATAACACTATCCCAAAAAGTGGTTTGCGTTTAGCCAGAATGATTGGCCATATTACTTATTTATCAGAAGATGGTATGGGGCAAAAATTTGGCCGTGAATTAAAGGCCGGCTCTTTTATGCTCGGCTCTGATGATGATGTTGAATTTCAGGTAGAGAGTTATTTACGCTACCAGGGTGATATGTTTTCAGAAGCGTTTGATGCTAATACCTATATTTTAATGACCAAAGCTTTGGATTATTTTGACCTGGCACGCGAATACGGCGACGATGCCGTGGCAGCCTTTAGTCATGCTAACTGCTCATTTTTTGTTGTGTCCTTTACTTCAGACTGGCGTTTTTCCACGCAGCGCTCACGGGAAATTGTTGACGCCCTGGTGGCGGCAAAAAAACCGGTTAGCTATGCAGAAATTGAAGCCGACTTTGGCCATGATGCCTTCCTGATTCCCAACGAGCGCTATAAAAATGTTTTTCATGCCTATATGCAACGTGTTGTGGAGGGCTGCAAATAATGCGCTTTGACTTACAAGTTATCCCCCACTGGATTAAACCGGGCTCCAGAGTGTTGGATCTCGGCTGCGGCGATGGCGAACTGCTTAAAAAACTTGAAGCTGATAAGCAGGTTGACGGCCTCGGTATTGAAATTGATGCGGATAAAATTACCGCCTGTATTGCCAAACGTTTAAATATTGTTGAGCAAGACCTTAACAAAGGTTTGGCTAATTTTCAGGATGACAGCTTTGATATTGTAGTGATGGCACATGCATTACAAACACTGCATGACCCCCATGTGGTCATTGATGAAATGTTGCGAGTGGGCAAAGAGTGTATTGTAACCTTTCCTAACTTTGCCCATTGGTCCTGTCGTCTGCACCTTGGCAGCCAGGGCAGAATGCCAGTTTCCAAATTTATGCCTTACAACTGGTATGACACACCGAACATTCACTTTTGTACCGTCAAAGATTTTGAAGCACTCTGTGCTGAAAATAATATTAAGGTATTGGCTACAACGGTTGTTAGCCATGACAGCAGTGAAAGCTTTTTAGGCACGTTATTACCGAACTTGTTTGGTGTAACGGCGGTTTACCATATCAGTCGATAGTTTTACCCGGGTATTATTTATGTTTCGTCCAGCACTTCTCTTACTCACTTTGCTTTTTGGCAACGCTGTATTTGCACAAACTGAAAGCACCAAAGTATTTGGTGATTACGATGTACACTATAGCGTGTTAAATTCTACTTTTATTACTCCGCAAGTGGCCCAGGCTTACGGTATAGTTCGCGGCAAAGATCGCGCCTTAATTAATATTGCAGTGAGGAAACGGCTAGGGCGCGGTGTAACCAAGGCAAAAAAATCCATAGTTTCCGGCAGCAGCTCTGACCTGATTCATTCGGCAGAACTTCAGTTTACTGAAATCACCGAGCAGGAATCGATTTATTATATTGCCGAGCTGCGCTTTAATAACAAAGAACTGCGTACTTTTACTATTAATATCCAGCCGGATCCAAATATTGCCCCTTACACCTTAAAGTTTAATAAAACCTTATATTTTAATTAATAACCGTCATTCCCGCGGAAGCGGGAATCCAGCCTGCATGCTTATGCTGTTATTTCCGCCAGAGCGGAAATCTACAGCACTGGATTCCCGCCTTCGCGGGAATGACGAGAAGGGAAAATTACCTATGAACAAAGTCGTCCTAGCCAGCAGTAACTCTGGCAAACTAGAAGAATTCCAACAGCTATTAGGTAACTGCGGTTTTGAAGTATTACCCCAGTCCGATTTTAATGTGCCCGATGCTATTGAGGATGGGCTTAGCTTTGTTGAAAATTCTATTATCAAAGCGCGCCATGCATCCAGGCTGACAGGCCTACCAGCGATTGCCGATGACTCTGGCCTTGAGGTTGATGCGCTCAATGGCCAGCCTGGCATTTACTCATCGCGGTTTTCTGGTGAAGGCGCTACCGATCAGCGTAATAATGCAAAACTATTGGCCGAGCTAAAGAATACACCTGAAGCTGAACGCACTGCCCGTTTTCAATGCCTGCTGGTTTTTCTTCGCCATGAAACTGACCCTACCCCGGTTATATGCCAGGGTACTTGGGATGGTCGTATTTTGTTTGAAGAACAGGGGGAAAACGGTTTTGGTTATGACCCTTTGTTTTGGGTGCCTGACCAGAATTGTAGCTCCGCTGAACTGGCGCCGGAGCTTAAAAACCAGATCAGTCATCGCGGCAAAGCAATGCAATTGTTGTTGGCGAGATGTTAGGCATCAAGGTCGGGTATCAACAGGGCTTTGATACGTTCAATATTCTGCTTTAATCGCAGTTTCTGGCGCTTCAGCCGCTGCAATTGTAATTGGTCGATATAGGAAAATTCCTGCAGGCGCATAATCTCCACATCGAGCATACGATGTTCCGTTCGCAAGGTGAGTAGCTGGGAGCTTAGCGATGGGATGTCAGAATTTTCCATGGACGAAAAGTAGCCTGTTCGCCGCCATAACACAACCCTTTAAAACCGTCATTCCCGCGCAGGCGGCAATGACGAAGGTTACGATTGGTCAATCTGGTTATCGACAAATTGTTTTATCGCTTGCTGGCCGGCGGAATCCATTGAGGTGAACTCCAGGCTGCAAAGCACACGCCCATCTCCTTCAACGACTTTAACCACCCTGGCATAGATATCTGTAGTGCCGGCACCAAATAATTGCAGCGAGACTTCCATTTTAATTTCTGCAAAAGGCTCCAGGTCAATGGGGCTAACCATCAGTAAACCGTTATACCCCAGATCCACCACTTCACCTTGAAACTCTTCGCTATCAACCTGCTTGTTGAGAATACGTTGAAAATAACAGGGCATATTGATCGCCACCCGAGGGCTTTTGCGAATTTCCCGACGAGGCACAGTCATTGCGCGGGGCTTGGTCGTACCCATCAGGTCATAGAGGTTTACTGCTTCTTTCTTGCCCTTAACCCTGACTCGGTTTGGCTCGCCGACCAACACAAAGGACTTGGCTATCTGGTAGGTATTTTCGCTAATAAGGATCTGGCCACGCAGGCTCTGCGCTTCAATCCGTGAGGTAAGGTTCACTTCATCACCGATCACCGTGTACTCCCGGTGATGAGCGGAGCCCAGGGACCCGGCCACCACCTGCCCGGTGTTGATACCGATACCCATAAACATTTCTGGCAGTCCCATAGCGAGGTTTTGCTCATTAAATTCAGACATGGCGCACTGCATTTCTACCGCGCAGGCAATAGCGCGCTCTATATCATCGGCGCCGGAATGGGGAGCCCCAAACAGCACCATAATAGAGTCACCCATCAACTTATCGATAGTGCCACCATGCTGCACAATAACATCAGTCATATGGGAAAAATAACGATTGAGTAACTCCATCACCATCATGGCAGAAAAGGTTTCAGCCAGTGCGGTAAAACCACGGATATCAGAAAGAAGAATGGTAACGTTGCGAGATTCAGGGGCTGTATCGTTAATATCGCTTGCCAGCAGCACTTTTTCAATGTTGCCCTGCAGTACCTTTTTGGCGGCACTGCGCTCAAACTCTGTGGGAATACAAGATTGCACTTCTACACAAATTTTCTCTGCTAACTTTTTGTAATCACTACTCTTTTTCAACATGGTACACCTTTACCAATCCTTTTATCCCCTACTTGAGACACGTCTTTCCATGAACTTATTGTTATACCATTTTTAGTAGCACAAACCCAACGGCTAAGGCGTCATTATTCCCCCTGCCACTCCCGCCTTCGCGGATAGCTGTTCGGGATAAATAAGCTGTTATGTCATTCCCGCGCAGGCGGGAATCCAGTGCTGTCAATTTCCGCTTTAGCGGAAATAACAGCATCAACATGCAGTCTGGATTCCCGCCTGCGCGGGAATGACGGTTCTTTTTTGGGGTTTACGGCCTCGTTTAGTTTTGGCTCTCAAGATCCGTGCACCTCCGAAGGAACGAAGGGCTATATCAATGCAGGCAGCACTTGGAAAACACTTCACCACTGCCACAGGGGCAGGCTTCATCGTGGGCAGCGGGTTCCAGTGCAAGGAACAACTGCTCCGCATCAAAGCTCCAGGCCCCCTCGGCCCAAAGGCTGGCCACAGAGGCATAGGTGCCCAGCACTTTCCAGAATAAGTCATAGGCTTCTGGCAGGTGATCGTCGGTCAGCTCCATGCCCTCTTCAAAGCTGAGCTGGCGCGCGTTAATCACATCCGCGAAGGTGGCCGCCAGGCTGAGTGCCGTATCTACATTTTCGCAAACTGTTTGATCGTTTAAATCATCAATAGCAATTAGCCAGAGATCTTCGAGATATTGATGGCCCATTAGCAGGCCTTCACACCATTGGGAGAGTTCGCTCTGCCACAGCTCGGAATAGCGGGCACTAAAGGGTAAAAAACGGCGCTGCCTGGCCATATCGGCAATATGTTCGGACAGGGCAACAACCTGGCGGTAAAAACTACGGGCCTCCTGTTCATTGTCGAACTGGGGCTCATCATTAAACCAGATCAGGTCAAACCATTCACAGGGGCGAATAGTTTCCGGGGAGCAGGCCAGTGCAAACAAAAAGCCCTGTAGCTGGGCATAACTAAGCACCGCTTCGCTGCGCTGCAATTGGGCCAGGCGCTCGCGTAGAGACTGTTCTTGTTCCTTGTCGAAATACGTAAATTCCACGGCGCTACTGTCTACAGCCTACTAATCTTGGGATTGGGTTTACCGGATATTGCCCGTACATACTACTGCGCGACCAGCCTAATGGCTATCGGGCCTTAACGGGTTAATCAGTCCGGGGTTGGCGACCAAAAAGTTTTCTACCGTGTCGACTATGGCTTGGGTTTGTCGGTCAATTTCAAAATTAATCTTATCACCGATTTTTTTCATACCATGGGTGGTTACCCGTAAGGTTTCAGGGATATAGCACACAGTGAGGGTTTGTTCTTCTTTATTGACGGCGGCCACGGTGAGGCTGCAACCGTTTAAACCAACAAAGCCCTTTTCAAACATATATTTCATTTTCCCGGCCGGTATCCGGTAGGTAATAAACTGGTTGTTTTCTGGCTGTTCGATGGCAACTACTTCAGCGGTATTGTCCACATGTCCCGAAATGACATGCCCGCCAATTTCCACACCCTGCCTGGCGGATCTTTCGATATTGACTCTATCACCGGCATTAAGCTCGCCCAGGGTCGTTAATGACAAGGTTTGCTGCATAATATCGAAATAAACTTTGCTCTGTTCAATGGCGGTAACGGTTAAACAAACACCATCTACCGCGACACTGGCACCAATCGCCAAATCCTCTAGTAGCGGCCCGGGCAACTCGATGGTAAAACTGTGTAAGCCCGGCTTGCGCTCAACCTGTAATAACGGGAAAGAGCCCTGAACAATACCTGTAAACATAGATTTTCTCGGTTATATTATGACCCTGGTAATGGCACAACCCGCCATACACCCAGCAGCCGCTATAGTAAAACAATAGGCAGCAAAACCCCAGAGATGGAGAATAAGTATGGATAAAGAAACTCAGCAGATCACCGCCATTACGACATGGCGGTTGAGTTTTCTGTCAATGACAGCTTCCAGTTACCAGGCGCTGTTATTATTCTTATTAGCGGCTTCTGGCCGGGCAGTTAAATCGCCGGGCTAATCACCCGTTTTGTGCCAGCAGTCGCAGCCAACCGGAAATTGATTTGATTTATAGCTGAGAAACATAAGCCAGCAACACAATACCAAAGGCCAATGTTAACAACTGCGGAAAAAAGCTTCCTTTAATCATTATACTCTCCCCTAGTCCCCTAAATTTATAGTTCATAGTGATGAAATGAGCAGACTTATTATTAGTGTTAGAACATTGCTCACACGTTAAGTATAAGACAATTTTGAAAAAGTGCTTTTTAATTCCAGAGGCGGCAATAGACCATTTAGTTATGGCTTAATTCCATTGGGATTGTGGTGAACAGAAGTATATTGGCTGGTGGTGGCGCAGTATTTGCAAACAACCTTTATTGGGCACAGATATTACTAGAACTGTGCATTTTTAGTCCAATACCAAGGCAGAGGCAGCAAATCGTGCACTTAATTGATACCAAACCGTCCCGGATTGAGGCATTGGGCGCCACCTTCAACCAACTCCAGCAGGGTTTAACAACCATAAAATGGTTGTGCCAGCTTACCCAGCTACTGCAACACCATCGTGGGGCCACCATGGCCTACCTCAGTGGTTCGCAGGACTTTCTACTGCAAATTGAGCAGCTGCAGCTAAGCATTGAAAGCGCTCGGTACTTAATCACCGAGCTGAATAACAATAACTACCCGTGTATTCCCCAGGACCAACTAAACAATATCAACAACAACTGGAAAACCATTGCTATTGGCTGGCAACAGGACCAGGTGATGCACAATTTCGAATTTCACAGCCACCTGATTGATTCATGCAACAAACTACTGCGTCTATGTATGATGGAACAGCTAAAGCCGATACTGCTTCACAGCAACAGTAGCCATCAAGCCCTGCTTGAAGAGGTGTTTGTTGCTCTTCCTAACAGCATTGAAAACCTGGCCATGCTCAGGGGCCTAAGCACCAACGTAGCGGTAATAAAAGCCTGCGGCAAAGACAGCCATGCCAAGATTTCATTTTTAATCAAAGAAACAGAACAACAAAACAAAAACCTTGTTCAGGCCGTCAATACCCTAAGCCCTGATAGTTATCTGGTAAAAACTTACCAAAAACCGCTGCATAAGTTTTTACTAACCGTGAAGATGTCAATTCTTGAAAGCCCTGAGGTCACGGCAGACAGCTCCCTGTTATTCACTATGTCTACCGATATTATCGATACCCAATGGCTTGCGGTCAGCCAGGGCATACAACGCATTGAAGACAGTGCCTACCGCGCCCTCATCAAAGCCTGATCAATAAAGGCTGACCAGAAATACCGAAGCAAAAATACCAAGCCTAAAAAGTCTATGCACTTTTTTGGCCCCCCACTGCACCACCCTCTGCCACAAAAATTTTTTTACCCGCGACCCAGCTTTGTGCAAAAACACTACCCGGCTTTATTGTGGAGCGCTTTGTAAAACAATAATAAAAAATGATGCACTCGACCGAAGCAAAAACGCCATTACTTGCACCAAATGCTCCCATAGTTTGTTTTTTTTCTTTATTTATTGTTCTGGCACAGGCATTGCTAAACCTTAGTCAGTGATTTTTACAAAGCAAGCAAACCACTCGCTTGCGAAACAACTAACTAGTGGAGTGAACTATGATCTTTAATAGGAAAAAGTTACCAGGACGATCTTTAGCAGCTATGGCCACCCTGGTGGTCGGCAGCTTTTTTAGCCTGCATAGCAGTGTTAACGCCGAACAGCTGGGCTGGCCGGAAAAAGAAGAGCTGACCTTTGGTTTTATAAAATTAACCGACATGGCCCCCATCGCCATTGCCTATGAAAATGGCTACTTCGAAGATGAAGGCTTGTATGTCACCATCGAAGCGCAGGCCAACTGGAAAGTATTATTAGATGGCGTGATTGATGGCCGGCTGGACGGTGCCCATATGTTAGCGGGACAACCGATTGCAGCCACTATGGGCTTCGGTACCAAGGCACATATCATTACGCCTTTTTCCATGGACTTAAACGGCAATGGTATTACTGTTTCCAATGCCGTTTGGGAAGAAATGAAACCCAATATTCCCAAAATGGCGGATGGCCGTCCGGTTCACCCCATCAAAGCTGACGCCTTAAAGCCAGTGGTTGAAAAGTATAAAGCCGACGGCAAGCCTTTTAATATGGGCATGGTGTTCCCGGTTTCTACCCACAACTATGAACTGCGTTACTGGCTGGCCGCCGGTGGCATTCACCCTGGATATTATGCGCCTCATAAAGGTGATAGCTCCGGTAAGATTGACGCCGACGCCTTATTATCGGTCACACCGCCACCACAAATGCCCGCTACTTTAGAGGCCGGTACTATTTATGGCTACTGTGTGGGCGAGCCCTGGAACCAGCAAGCCGTGTTTAAAGATATTGGTGTGCCGGTTATTACCGATTACGAAATCTGGAAAAACAATCCGGAAAAAGTCTTTGGCATTACCGCAGAGTTTGCAGAAAAATACCCTAATACCACCATTCGTTTAACCCGCGCCTTGATTCGCGCTGCACAGTGGTTAGATGAAAATAATAATGCTAACCGCCCTGCCGCAGTAAAAATCCTTTCCCAGTCTAACTATGTGGGTGCTGACTATGACGTAATTGCCAATAGCATGACCGGCACCTTTGAATATGAAAAAGGTGATAAGCGTGAAGTGCCAGACTTTAATGTGTTCTTCCGTTATAACGCCACCTACCCTTACTACTCCGATGCTATTTGGTATCTGACACAGATGCGTCGCTGGGGCCAGATCGCTGAAGACAAACCTGATAGCTGGTATGTCGATATGGCGAAAAGTGTTTACCGCCCCGACATTTACCAAAAAGCTGCCGAGTCATTAATTGCTGAGAAAAAAGTAAAGGCCGCTGACTTTCCAAACTTTGCAACAGAGACCGGTTTTAAGCCCCCACAAAGCGACTTTATTGACAGTGTCGAATTTGATGGCAGCAAGCCTAATGCCTATATCAACAGCTTTCCCATCGGCCTAAAAAAAGGAGACCTGCTGTAATAGCAGGTAATGAGCATGAATAGTTCTGCAACCGCTCTCAGACAATTATTGACCAATCAGGCCTCAAGCTTTCGATATGCTGCCATGATTAATCATGTACTAAAAAATATGGGCATACCTCTGTTAGGCATTGGCCTGTTTCTTTTACTGTGGGCGGGCGCAGCGCAAAATATTAATACTTCGCTGGGTAAATTTCCTGGCCCCTCTGCCGTCAGCACCCAATTCGTAGCCTTATATAACGAACATGTTGCGGAGCGGGAAAAGGCCGATAAATTTTACCAGCGGCAGGAAAAACGCAACGCTGAGCGTATGGCTAAAGACCCCAGCTATCAAGCAAAAATTCGCGGCTATACCGGCAAGGAAACTTTTCTCGACCAAATTTTTACCAGTTTAATTACGGTTAGCAGTGGTTTTTTACTGGCGGCCATTATCGCGGTTCCCCTGGGTATCGCTATTGGTTTAAGCAAAACGCTCAATATGGCTGTTAACCCGATTATCCAAATTTTTAAGCCCGTGTCTCCCTTGGCTTGGCTGCCATTGGTAACGATGGTTGTCAGTGCTTTATATATAAGCCCTGACCCAATGGTAGCCAAGTCTTTTTTAAATTCGATGATTACCGTGACCCTATGTTGTATTTGGCCAATGGTAATTAATACCTCAGTAGGTGTAGCGGGTATTGATGAAGACCTGGTGAATGTTAGCCGGGTACTGCGTTTACCGGCCTTAAAGCATGTGCAAAAAATTGTGCTGCCTGCAGCTATCCCCATGATATTTACCGGTATGCGTTTATCCCTAAGCGTTGCCTGGATGGTATTAATCGCCGCTGAAATGTTGGCACAAAATCCGGGGCTGGGTAAATTTGTCTGGGACGAATTTCAAAACGGCAGTTCTGAGTCACTAAGCCGCATTATGGCTGCTGTTATCACTATTGGTTTTATTGGCTTTTTACTGGATCGATTGATGTTGCAATTACAGCGTTGGGTGTCCTGGGATAAATCATCGGCACAACGTTGAAAAACCTACTGAAAGCCCCGTTGAAAACCTCATTGAGAATGTATTAAGCAAGGAAAATATTATGAGTTTGTTACTAGATATAAGTCATATCGATATGGAATTTCCTACACCTACGGGAAGTTTTAAAGCGCTGGATGATGTTGACTTAAAAATCAGTGAAGGCGAATTTGTCTCCCTGATTGGCCACTCCGGTTGTGGTAAATCCACTGTCCTCAATATTGTTGCAGGTTTATATCAGGCGACCAAAGGTGGCGTTATTCTAAACGGCAAAGAAGTCTCGGAACCTGGGCCGGAGCGGGCGGTGGTCTTTCAAAACCATTCCTTGCTGCCCTGGCTTAGTGCTTATGAAAATGTAGAACTTGCGGTCAAGCAAGTGTTTGGCAGATCAAAAAGCAGGCGCGAAACCAAAGAGTGGATTGAACATAACTTAAAACTGGTTCATATGGATCATGCGATGCATAAACGCCCCGATGAAATCTCCGGTGGTATGAAACAAAGAGTAGGTATAGCCCGTGCCCTGGCTATGCAGCCGGATGTGCTACTGATGGACGAACCGTTTGGTGCACTGGATGCCCTGACCCGTGCCCATATGCAAGATTCTTTGATGGAGATCCAGGCGGAGCTCAATAATACCGTTATTATGATCACCCACGATGTGGATGAAGCCGTATTGCTCTCTGACCGTATTGTGATGATGACCAACGGCCCTGCAGCAACGGTTGGTGAAATACTCGATATTAACCTTCCCAGACCTCGCAGCCGATTAGACCTGGCGGACAACCCGGAATACAACCGCCTCCGTTCAGAAGTACTGAGATTCCTTTATGAGAAGCAACGCAAAGTTGAACCGTTTACCAACGGCAACAAGCCTGCCGCCAGTAAAAAAGCCGAACAAGCCGCTTAATGGCATAAATTCACCACTCACCCATTATTCAATGTTGATTTAATCTGGAGTAATAACTATGAAACGAACACAAGCCTTTTTAACCCACCGCCAGTCAACCTTTTTGGGGGCATCTCTGCTGGCCTTAAGCACTTTTAGCCCCACAGTTCTCAGTGATGCTATCGCAGAGGCACTAACCAGCGGCACAGCCTATGGCGATTTTCGCATGCGCTATGAGACCGTCGACCAGGACAATGGACTGGATGATGCTGCAGCGCTCACCTTGCGTTCACGGCTGGGTTATAAGACAGGTGCCGCCAATGGCTTTTCTGCAACCATTGAATTTGAAGACTCACGTTCTGTAGCGGGTGTTGATGACTATAACAATACCATTGGCAATGGTGGTGAATACTCAGTGATTGCCGATCCGGGCACTACAGAATTAGATCAGGGCTTTCTACAGTATAAAACAGATACCCTGACTTCAAAGCTGGGTAGACAGGTAATTAAACTCGACAATGTTCGCTTTGTCGGTGATGTTGGCTGGCGCCAGGACAGACAAACGTTTGATGGTTTAAGCTTTGACTATAGCCCCTTAGAAGACCTGACCGTTAAATACGCCTACATTGAACAACGCAACCGAATTTTTGCAGAAGAAAAAGATATTGATTCTAAAGATCATTTGATCAATGCCTCCTATAAAACCGCACTAGGTACCCTTACCGGCTATGCCTATCTGTTAGAAGAAGATACCGATGCTGAATTAGCCTTTGATACTTTTGGTGTTCGCCTTAAAGGCGCTACCAGTACCGGGGATATCAAACTGATGTATACCGCGGAATTTGCTAGCCAGGAAAAATCCAGCCAGGGCGCTGAAGATCTGGAAGCGGATTATATGTTGCTGGAAGGCGGCGCAGTGATTGGCGGCATTACCGCAAAACTGGGTTATGAAGTACTGGGTTCCGATGACGGAAATTTTGGTTTTTCCACACCACTGGCTACCTTACATGCCTTTAATGGTTGGAGTGATCAGTTCCTGGGTACTCCCAATGAAGGCCTGGTCGATGTCTACGCATCCGTTTCCGGTAAATTAGCCGGCGGTAAGTGGGTTGTTGCCTACCATGACTTCTCAGCCGATGAAGACAGCGATATCAGCGATGACTTTGGTGATGAGATTAATATTTCCTATGGCAAAAAATTTGGTAAACACTATTCAGCGGGTATTAAGTATGCAGCCTATAGCGCTGACGATGCCGCCAATGGTGGTGCTAAAAACTATGTGGATACCGATAAAGTCTGGGTTTGGGTAGGAGCCAAGTTCTAGGATTGGTGGAATATATTCCACCCTACAACTGCCGTCATTCCCGCGCAGGCGGAAATACAGCCTGCGTGTTTATGCTGTTATTTCCGCTAAAGCGGAAATCTACAGCACTGGATTCCCGCCTACGCGGGAATGACGATCGCTCTCAGTCACCAAATTGGTCAACCAGACCGTTTGATAAGGGCTAAGCTTTAACCGCCCTTCCAAGTCTTTTAATGTTTCTCCACTTAACAAATCTTTCCACTGGTCAGTACCAATTAAATTAATATCCGCCAGGTTAATCAATTGCTCGCTGCGGGTAACATTGCTTAAACAAAAAATACTTTGCTCCCGCTGAATGCTTTGCCGCCAAAAGGCAAATACACCGGCGCCTAAATGCAGGGTAAATTGAGTGGCGTTGGGATGGAAAGCCGGTTGTTGGCAACGCAGGCGTAGGGTCTCTGTCAGGGATTCGAAAATTTTCTGGTGATGTCCATCACTATCCAACAGCGCTTTATGCAAAGAATCTTCTTCCCATATATGCCGGTTAATAGCCCGGTTATGTCCAGTATTTTCCAATTTGGCATAATCATTTTCTGTAGCGATAAAACTATGAATATACATAGCGGGAATACCTTCCAACGCCATCATTATTAAATGGGCACAGATAAACCGTTGACTCTGCAAGTGGTCGGGGCCGCCATCCATCGTGCCCTTTAAAGCATCATATAAGGCAATATTAATTTCATAGGCTTTGTCCACCCCTTCCCGTGATTTGCGGTAAGTCACTTTGCCGCCAAATTTCTTAATCGCCGCAACCATTTCCTCGCGGTGCTTATCATCGACCAAACCATCCAGGGGTCGCAGGCCAATACCATCATGGGAGGCCATAAAATTTAAATAGGCAGTGCCTGCCTGGGCCGGAGGCATACTCATCATCCAGGTTTTTAAATGTCTGCAGTCACCGCTGAGCAAGGTATATAACAATAACGGCGGCAGGGAAAAGTTATAAATAATGTGCGCCTCATTAGCATTGCCAAAGTAGGTCAGGTTTTCACGGTTGGGCACATTGGTTTCGGTGATAATAATGGCATCAGGGGTGTGATGCTCAATCAGGGTTCGCAGCAATTTGATCACCTCATGGGTTTGCTGCAAATGAATACTTGGAGTGCCCACCTCTTTCCAGAGAAAAGCCACCGCGTCAATACGAAATATTTTAACGCCACGCTCCAGGTAATGACGGATAATATTAACAAACTCTTTCAGGACTTTTGGATTTTTAAAGTTTAAATCCACTTGGTCTGCACTAAAGGTACACCAGACAAAACGCTCCCCGTCGGCGGTATCAACACGGGTTAATAACGGTGAGTTTCTTGGCCTGACCACGGCACTAAGATCATCTTCGAGGCGGGCCTCAAAAAAATAATCCTTGCCCGGGTCAATCCGCTTCTTAAAATTATCAAACCAGCGGCTACGGGCCGACATATGATTAATCACCAGGTCGGCCATTAATCGGTAATCATCGGCAATGGCCGTAATATCTTCCCACTCCCCAAGCGATGGATTGACCATTAGATAGTCCATTACTGAAAAACCATCGTCGGAGCTATAAGGGAAAAACGGTAAAATATGCACGCTATTGATAGCATCTTTTAAATGCTGGTCAATAAAACGCTTGAGGGTTCTTAGCGGCTTTTCATTATCCTTAACAACGCTATTGCCATAGGTAATTAAAACACTGTCGGATTGATCCCAAAGGTTGCGATGGGGCTGGGGAGCGGGGCTTTCGGGTTCAATGCCCATGGCAACAATAAGTTGACCCGCCAACTGAGCAAGATTGTGCTGTGGATATAATCCCGAAAGATGCTCGACAATACGACGTTGTAACTCTGGTTTCTTGTGGTTTGACATATTTTTCTACTGGCCAAATTCCTGGCTATCTTCTTCAACGGCCGTTCTAAGTTGTTCCAATATATCAGGAACCGCACTAATCACTCGGTTCCAACTGGGGATAAACGGTGTATCCATCGGCTTTTCCAAAAAGTAATCTCCTGCACGCATTACATTTTGGGCAAATAATTCTACTGCCTGTTCTTCACTGTGACGATCATGCTTAAGGCCATTGATCAGGGCATCGTTGTGATAGGTTTCTATAAAGTCCAGCGCCACGCGAAAATAGGTGGCTTTAATAGTGCGGAATTTTTCGGTAGAAAATATTTCACCATTGGTAGCCAGCTTTCTAAAAATCGCCTTGGCGATATCGGTACTCATTTTCGACAGCCCCTGCTCCACATCAGTTAGCGACAGGTCCTGATGTTTATGGTCGTAGACATCGGCTATATCTACCTGACACAAACGGTTGGTGGAGTAGTTGCGCTGCATTTCCGAGAGCACCCCGACTTCCAGCCCCCAATCACTGGGTATCCGTAAATCATTAATCACATCGACACGCATTGAAAACTCACCGGCCAATGGGTAGCGAAAGCTATCCAGAAATTCAAGAAAGTCGCTATAACCACAGACCTTTTTTAATGCCCGCAATAATGGCGTAACAAATAAGCGACTGACACGGCCACCCATTTTATTATCGGCTATACGCGGATAAAAACCTTTGCAGAATTCATAACTAAATGTCGGGTTGGCCACTGGATAAATCAGCCGCGCCAATAATTCACGGTTATAGGTGACAATATCACAGTCATGCAGGGCCACCGCATCAACCCGTTTTGAAGCCAGGGTATAGCCGTAGCAATACCAGACATTTCGACCCTTGCCCATTTCCGTGGGTGCAAGACCCAGGTCCTGCAGCTTTTTATCAATCGCCATTAAACGCGGGCCATCATTCCACAGTATGCGATGACGCTGGGGCAAACCGGAAAAATAGTTGACCGCATGTTGGTATTCATCGCGATTGGCTCTATCCAGGCCAATAACAATTTCGCTTAGATAATCAACTTGCTTTAGCTCTTCAACAATATTGGCCAGCGCTTCGGTTTGCAGTTCAGAATACAGTGATGGTAATACCAGGCCCATGGGGCGCGACTTTTTAAAGCGGTTTAATTCTGCTTCCAGATCCTCGAGGGGACGTTTGGCAATATTATGTAAGGTGGTGATCATCCCATTTTGATGGAAATCTGCCATGGTGTTCTCCAGGTATTATTCTATTGATGCCATTTGTATTGATGACTGTATTGTGCTGAATAATGGCAGCAATCGATCCATTGCCGCCTGCCAACCGGCCGGGCCTGCCAGCTCGGTTTTAATCACTTGTTTAGCGCCGCTTATATCGAGATGGCCAGAGTGTTTTGATGGTATCACTACAGCAATGTCTGCTGCGTTTAACATCGCTTCATCGTTGGGGCTATCACCAAGGGCGATAACACACTGAGAGCCACCATAAAATTTACAGAGCCATGCCATGGCTTCAGCTTTATTAACCGCGCTGCTGACGGTGATAAAACGGCCACCTTGCTGTGCAATCAACTGATGTTGTTGCAGTTGTTCAATAAAATGTTGCCGGCTATTTTGGCTGCCCTGCCATAATAAGGGCTCACTAAAATTTCGTTCCAGAGCCAGGGCAGATTGTTTTAGATCCAGCCCGGTAAGGTCGCTAATGGCAGGCGCATCACAATCGGCAAAACCGGTAAATTGATAGCCCTGCTCTGCTCGCAGGCGATGTAAAACGTCCAGTATTTCTTGTCTTGGTCTGGCGAAAGCTTCGCAGTGATAGTTTTCAATATTGCCTTGATCGCCGTGCTTCGGCGGTAGATAAACGGCGGCTCCGTTTTCACAAATAAAGGGTTGCTTAATAGTCAGCTGCTTTTGTAAATGGATAATTTCTGTGGCTGTTTTACTGGTATTAATAATTAGCGGGATAGATTTTTCTGCAATCGTGTTTAATGCCTGCTGCGCCGCGGTAAAACTATAATCATCGTGATCCAGTAATGTACCATCAAGGTCGGTGAAAATTATGGGGCTGCCAGAATAATTCATACTACTCATCTACCAAGCCATTTACCAAGCCATTTACCAAGCCACTAGCAGAATCAATACCGTGTTGTTGATTTAAATAAAAAACCACATCGGCCCGCTCAGGCAGGGTGTGTAATTGATGCAGGGTCAACCTTTCAAAATGCTGAATAAAACGCATCAGATGCTGCTGGTCCATAATGTCATTGGGTTGATCGGAACAGTAATTCTGCTGCAGTTTTTTCTCCTGCAAGCTACGCCACTGATAGACCGACGCCATATCGGGCACCTTTAACATGACCAGATAGTCAATCAGGCCAAACCATTGCTGATAGTTTTCTGCAAGACACTGATTTACATAGCCTCGCCACAGTGACAAGCTATCTTCATTTTTTTCCAATTCATTAATCGGTTGTTTTAATTGCTCAAAAGATTGGGGTAAGGCACCTACACACCAGCCTTCCAATAAAATAATATCGACGGGCTCCTGTTGCAGCGGCCATTGATTAACGGGCACGCCATCATCCAGGGCTTTATCGAACTGAGGCAAAGGAACAGCTTTACCTTCTATTAAATCCTTTAGGGTTTGCAGCGCCAACGCAACGTCATGGGTACCCGGCACCCCCCTGGTGGCCAGTAGTGGATGAATGTCTTTGGCTATTTGCTGACGCTGGGATTTACCCAGATAAAAATCATCCTGCGATACAGCCACCACGGAACACTGCTGACTGGATTGCAACAATAATTTTAAGAATAAGGAAAAGGTACTTTTGCCAGAGCCCTGGCCACCATTAATCGCCACTACCATGGTTTTGTTTAACTTCTGATGCTCTCTGGCGATCTGCCGACTCAGTGGCTCTATATAGCTTTCCACCAGCTGCCAATAATCCTGCGGCAACTGCTGCTGTTCTATTAGCTGGCTAATATCATCTCGAATATCACTGATCTTCATCCTTCTATCCATATCAATATCTGCGCCAACATGAAAAATTTGCACAATTTTAGGTCAAAAGCTAGCCGGTTATTTTTTATCTCTGACAAAATATGAATAATATCAATGAGTTATACGCAGGAAAGGTGTTCCAAAAACTATCATAGCGGGGGTCAATTTTTTATAAGAGACACGCTGAAGAATAAATAAAGCTTGCAGCTTGTATCTTCAGCATGGCCATATTGCACTAGAAGGGTGCAAAGCATCATTTTGGCGCAACGGTTTCAGGACAAGGAGAACAAAATCAACATTTTTATGCGCATAAAAAAGCCCCTGCCTTACACCTCAGCCAAATTCCCTTTCTCTTCCAACCAGCCCTTGCGGTCAGAAGCGCGCTTCTTAGCCAATAGCATATCCATCATCTGGTTGGTTTCATCACCGGATTCGATGGTTAAACGCACCAAGCGACGAGTATCACCACTCATAACAGTTTCACGTAATTGCAGCGGATTCATTTCACCCAAGCCTTTAAAACGCTGCACACCGATTTTGCCTTTTTTCTTTTCGGCTTCTATGCGGTCGAGAATACCTTGTTTTTCACCTTCGTCGAGGGCGTAAAAAACTTCCTTTCCAATATCAATACGATACAGCGGTGGCATGGCAACAAACACATGACCGGCTTGTACCAGCGGGCGAAAGTGACGAACAAATAAAGCGCAAATTAACGTGGCGATATGCAAACCATCGGAATCCGCATCCGCCAGAATGCAGATTTTGTGATAGCGCAAACCGGAGAGGTCATCAGAGGCGGGATCAACACCGATGGCCACGGCTATATTATGCACTTCTTCTGAGGCCAGAATTTCTTGTGAGTCAACTTCCCAGGTATTTAGAATTTTCCCTCGCAGGGGCAAGATTGCCTGGTATTGACGATCACGGCCCTGTTTGGCAGAACCACCCGCCGAATCACCCTCTACCAAAAACAGTTCGCCGCGCTCGGCATCATCACCGGAACAGTCTGCCAGTTTACCGGGCAATGCTGGGCCGGAGGTGATTTTTTTGCGGGCCACTTTTTTTGATTTTTTCATTCGCGACTGTGCATTGTTAATACACATATCGGCTAATTTTTCTGCGTCTTCGGTGTGCTGGTTTAACCACAGGCTAAAGGAGTCTTTGGCAACTCCGGAGACAAAGGCCGCCGCTTCACGGGAACTTAAACGCTCTTTGGTTTGGCCGGAGAATTGTGGGTCCGCCAATTTGGATGACAGGATAAAACAGCATTTATCCCAAATATCATCAGGGGATAATTTAAGGCCCCGGGGTAATAAATTGCGGAATTCACAAAATTCACGCATGGCATCCAGCAAGCCGGTGCGCAGACCGTTAACGTGGGTTCCACCCTGGGCGGTTGGGATCAGGTTAACGTAAGACTCGGTGGTTAGCTCGCCACCTTCCGGCAACCATTGCACGGCCCAATCGGCACCTTCATTGCTACCAGCAAAGTTACCAATAAAAGGTTCAGCCGGCAGTGTTTCCCAGCCTTTGGTGCTGGCCATCATATAGTCTTGCAAACCATCTTCGTAGTACCACTCTTCCTTTTCACCGCTGGCTTCATCTTTAAAGGTGACTTTTAAGCCAGGACAAAGCACGGCTTTGGCGCGCAATACATGGCGCATACGGGAAATGGAGAATTTGGCAGAGTCAAAGTAACTGGCATCCGGCAAGAAGCGGAGGCTGGTGCCGGTATTGCGTTTACCGCAGGTGTCCACCACTTTCAGGTCTTTGGATTTTTCGCCGTCTTTGAATTCCATTTCATAGACTTCACCGTTGCGGCGGATATTGATCTCTAACACTTTGGATAAGGCGTTGACTACAGAAACACCCACACCGTGCAAACCACCGGAAAACTGATAGTTATCATTGTTAAACTTACCCCCTGAATGCAGGGTAGTAAGAATGACTTCAACGCCGGGCTTTTTCTGCTCGGGGTGCATATCAACGGGCATACCACGGCCGTCGTCGGTACAGCTTAGTGAGCCATCTTTATGGATAACCACATCAATTTGCCGGGCGTGGCCCGCCAGCGCCTCATCGACACTGTTATCGATAACCTCTTGGGCCAGGTGGTTGGGGCGAGTGGTTTCAGTGTACATACCGGGGCGTTTGCGCACTGGGTCAAGGCCGGTTAAGACCTCGATGGATTCAGCATTATAATCAGACATTCAGTATTCTTAGGCTCTTTATTAAGTAACTCTGGGTCCCCGCCTTCGCGGGGATGACAAGCAGTTTTTGTTATTCGACTAATTCTAAAAACTTAAACGCTTCAGGTAAATGATTTTCAAAACCCTGGAAGCGATGGTCACCCCCCTCTTCTACTGCTTGCGGGCAACCGTGATAGTAACTAACTGCTTTGCGGTAATCGAGAGTTTCATCGCCAGTTTGCAATAAAACTTTTAGCCGCTCGGGACGGGTGATGGGCTGCACCTCTAATTGATGCAGTTCTTTTATATGACTTTCGTCCAGAATAAATGTCTCGCCGGTATAGGGGTTGGTATTTTCACCAAGCACACCACTGATTAATTCATAGGGTTTGACAGCGGGGTTAACCAGTATGGCTTTAAGGCCAAATTCTTCCGCCAGAGCCGTGGCCATAAAACCACCCAGTGAGCTGCCAATCAGGGCGATTTGCCTGCCGCTGTTGGCCTGCACCAGCTCCTGCAATTGCTGGTACGCCTGCATGGGGTAGTTAGAAAGACCCGGCGTAATCTGCTCAACGGGAAGTTGTGCGCTATTGATATACTGCTGTGTCTCTTGTGCCTTAATGGACTGCGGTGAACTGAGAAAACCGTGGATATAGATTAACAGCGATTGCATGCAGGTTAAGCGCCTTTATATTAAAGCGCGAAGCATACCCGCAGGGTGGAATATATTCCACCAGATAGAAGTAGTTAATAACCGCTGGAATGCTCGTAATCGATATCAAACTCAACGCCGGTGACGCGGGAAATGCCGGTATCAATAGCACCATCGGCATGCAGAGACAGCCAGCGGTAGCCCGGGTTAAGCCGCGCCAGTTTAAAGTCGGGGCTGCTGGCCGCAAACTGGATACAGCTTGAAGGGGTGGCCATCAAGCTAACACTATTACGCTGTTGGTCAAGCTCTTGGTGGATATGCCCCCAGAGAATCCCGCGCACAGATGAGAACTGATCAACCAGCGCAAAAAAAGCATCCGCATTGCGCACCTGCTGGCCATCTAACCAATCGCAGCCAATGGGGATGGGATGGTGATGCATACACAGCAGTACGTGTTCGGCCTCGGTGGTTTCAAGGCAGTGTTGTAAAAACTCTAATTCCCCAGCGCTGAAGTTGCCGCCTACCTCACCGGGCGTGGCGGAATTCAGCATAATGATCTGCCAGTTACCCACCTCGATATTCCGGCCCAGGGCTGGATCACCGGCAAAGGTTTGCTGCATGGCGGGCAAGGCATCGTGATTGCCCGGCAGCCATAAGATATGGGGGGCCAGATGACCGGTCAGTTGCTGGAAGCGGAGATAGGAAGCGGGTGAACCACCGTTGGAAATATCCCCGGTGGCTAGCAATAACTCAGCAGATGGGCGCTCGGCTTCAATCAAATCAATCACATGGGCCAGGCTTTGATCGGTATCCATACCCAATAACTCCTCACCCGGCTGGCCGCCAAGGTGGGAATCGGTGATTTGGACCAACTCTATAGGCCGTTCTGTGTTGTTACGCTCGATCCGCAAGGTGTGCCTCTGATCACTGTTTCGTCGTTGAAGTCGCTTTGACAATAACTAACCTGAGGCAAGCTATTGATATTTCCCTATTTAACGACTGAAGCACAATAAAATCCAGTAACTATTCCCACTCCGGGGGCATAATCCAATGATGTCACTCGTTTAATGGCCGAAAACTCACAAGGACTGGAAGCACAACCCGCTATCATCCAATGCATGTCCATATTTTAGACAGTGACTCAGCCATTCACCGAGAAATAGGTTGAGTTGAATTTTTTCGTCCTGCTGGAACATCTTTTCATTGGGATATTCGTAGCTGGCATGAAGGGCGCGATGGGCATCATAGGAAACTACTTCAGCCATTTGGGCATCGTGGTAGACACGCAGGGAAAAGCTGGGGGCGGTAGTCCAGGGCTTTTTACCCTGGGCTGAAGGCAATTGGCTGATGTCCACCATCGTGGTGTATTTGCAGCGCTCGGTAACATCAATACGAATTTGCGCTGGCTGGCCACCGCTTAGCTCAACACCAAACAGGCGTTGGTCCATGGTGGCCATATCTGGCAGCAGCTGCATTATGCGGGCATAATTTGCCTCGCACTCTGCCATTTGCCCTGCCAAATCAACGGTGTATTTCTTTTTTAGCATATACGATGCAGGATTATAATCCGGCCTACTGTAGGGTGGATTACAATCCACCATTAACATTCAAGTCATCAAAACAAAGTCTAGCAGTTTTGTACTGCCGCGGCCTTAACAAAACAACATTGGCCAACTTAATTAAAATGTAGCGCTTATTCACCCTGTAAAGTAGGGCTTTGTGAAGCAGTTTGCTACACTTAGCGCAAAATTGAGCTCACTAACTGAGCCTAGAATAGAAAGCGCCACTTCATCTAAGGATTAATCAATGAAACGTTTGATACACCCTCTGTCATTGGCTATTGCATTATATACAGGCAGTACGCTCACCTATGCTGATACGTTAGCAGATATATACGAGCAAGCCCTGCAAAACGATCCAAAACTCAAAGGCGCTGAAGCGACCTACCGGGCTAATATTGAAACGCAAGAGCAGGCATTTTCCAGTTTGCTACCACAGATTAATGCGTCGGGAGAATATCGTGAGAGTGACACGACCGATGTGAGCAGTGGTTCGACCTTCGCAGGTCTGGATAGAGACGATGATACTGAATCAGGCCGCACCACATTAAACCTAAGCCTTAATCAAACTTTATTTGATTTATCCGCATGGTTCAAATTTCAGCAAGGTAAAGAGATTACTAAACAGGCTGCAGCCCAATTAGCCTATGATCAACAGGATGTCATCGTCCGTGTTGCAGAAGCCTACTTTGATGTTCTGCGGGCGCTCGACAATCTTGAAGCTTCAAGAGCTGAAGAAAGAGCGACTAAACGCCAATTAGAACAAATTCAGCAACGTTTTGATGTTGGTTTAATCGCTATTACCGATGTGCATGAAGCTCGTGCAGTTTATGATTCAACGGTGGTTGCGCGCTTAACGGATGAAGGTAATTTGGGCACTTCATACGAATCCCTGACTGTACTAACCGGCCAGAGCCATGAAAACTTATGGCTGTTAAATAAAGATTACCCGGTGGTTGACCCCGACCCCAAATCCCGCGATGAATGGGTACAGTTTTCCTTAAAAAATAACAATGCTTTAAAAGCTTCTTTGTTTGGCATGGAAGCTGCCAAAAAAAATGCCTCCTCTAAAAAGATGGGCCATGCTCCTAAACTAACGGGCAATATCACTTACACTGACTTTGAAGAAGACGGTGACAGCATTAATAACATCGATGATACGGTAAGAAATTTTGAAACAAAGTCTGATGGTTACGCCTGGAGCGTTAGATTATCCGTTCCACTTTATTCCGGTGGTGGCGTTAGCGCCCAGCGTCGTCAGGCTTATGAGAAATACAATGTCGCCCTACAAAATAAAATCGAAACCCAGCGCAGTGTTATTCGCAATGCCCGTGCATCACATATCACTGTAGTGACCGATGTGCAGCGAGTAAAAGCACGCCAACAGGCGATTGTCTCTACCAGCAGTGCACTAGATGCCACCGAAGCGGGCTACGAAGTGGGCACGCGTAATATTGTTGATGTACTGCAAGCCCAGCGTTCTTTATTTGCGTCTATACGCGATTATTCTAACTCGCGTTATAACTATGTCATCAATATGTTAAAACTGAAACGTGCAGCGGGGACATTAACACCACAGGATGTTTACGATATTAATAAGTGGATGGTTGAGCCAGGCGCATCTACAGTTAGCCAGTACCAAAAGTATTTAAGCGAATAACTGCCCCGTCATTCCCGCGAAGGCGGGAACCCAGGCTGCATGCTTATACTTTTATTTCCGCTGAAGCGGAAATCTAAAGCGCTGGATTCCCGCCTTCGCGGGAATGACGGTTCTTTTCTATCTCTAATATCAATCTATCCAATGCCCCGCGGTTTTCTTCTACCACCGCTTTAGCATTAGCGCCCATCTCGTTTCGTAGTGATTCAGACTGCCCGAGCAGTAACAATTTTTCTGCCAAAAGATTAGCATCACTAACCATCAATAAAGCAGAACGCTGCTGTAATAAACGGCTAGCTTCGGCAAAATTAAAATCACTCTCACCAGTGATGATAGGTAGCGACCAGGCCGCAGGCTCTAACATATTATGGCCACCGGAATTAATCAGGCTGCCGCCGACAAACACCATATCGGCGCAACCACAGAGTAATAACAACTCACCCATGGTGTCGCCTACTAATACATTTGTTGCTGCACTGACGGTATCGTTGTTTGAACGGCGTGCAACAGAAAACCTTTGCTCACAAAGATTAACCACTTGGTCAAAGCGTTCGGGATGTCGAGGCACAATAATTAATAAAGCATCAGATATCTTTTCTATCACCTGCTTAAACGCATCAAGAATAATTTCATCCTCACCTTGATGGGTGCTGGCAGCCATAATAATTAAACGCTGGCCGTGATTGCTCCACTGTTGTTTAAGCGGTTCTGCCTTTGCTATTAACGCCTTATCAATCACCACATCAAATTTAATACTGCCGCTAACTTCGACTTTATTTTCTGCTAAACCCAGGGCCAAAAACCTATCCGCGTCTGCCTTATTCTGGGCTACCACTTTGCTTAAGTTATTTAACATCGGCCCCGTTAACCAACTTAAACGCTGATACCCCGCCGCTGATTTTTCAGACAAGCGCGCATTGGCCAATACCACTGGGATGGAAGACTGGCGACAATAGTGAATGGTATTGGGCCAAAGTTCCGTTTCCATAATTACTAACAGTTTGGGTTGTACGCGGGTTAAAAACCGCTGGATAGCACCGGGTAAATCATAGGGTGCATACACATGAAAAACCGAATCACCCAATAAGGCCTTTACTCGATCAGAGCCTGTGGGGGTCATGGTGGTCACCACGATCGCGGCATCGGGGTATTGCTGTTGCAGACGTTTAATAAGGGGAGCGGCAGCAATGGTTTCTCCCACCGAGACAGAGTGTACCCAGATGGTATTGTTAAGCTTGGGGGCGATAAAAAAACCAAAGCGCTCGGCTATACGCTGGCCATAAGCCGGCGCCTTACTGGCACGGTAGGCTAAGCGTAGCAGGATCAGGGGCGTGATCAGGTAAAAAAACACACTGTAGAGGTAACGAGCCATAGAAACCTGGGGCTTATAAATAAGATTAATAAATGGGGTTTATAAATAATGCCGTGAAGCATAGCGATTTAACTGGGCAGTGACCAGCCCTGCTGAAACAGGATATACTTACAGCCCCTAATGCTTCTAACTAAAGACTTAATGACTTCCAACACAGCAACTGTAGATATTGCCATTATTGGCGGCGGCATAGCGGGCTTATGGCTGCTTAACCGCTTATGCAATGACGGCTATAACGCCATTTTATTTGAACAGGGTGACTTGGGGGGCGCGCAAACTATTGCGTCCCAGGGCATGATCCATGGCGGTATTAAATATGCGTTAGGGGGCGCCCTGACTGGAGCCTCAGAAGCCATTGCCGATATGCCTGACCACTGGCGTCGCTGCCTTGAGGGTGAAGGTGATGTGGATTTGCAGCAAGCTAAAGTGCTTAGTGAACATTTTTATATGTGGTCTACCCAGTCTATCACTTCCAGGGTGACTTCCTTTTTTGCCAGCAAGGTGACCCGTGGGCGGGTGGATAATGTTAGCAAGGCAGACCGCCCCGCCGTTTTTCAGGATAAGGCCTTTACCGGCAGCTTATATAAGTTGGTGGATTTAGTACTGGATGTGCCCTCGGTGGTGAATGCGCTGGCGGATAATTGCCGTGGCCGTATTTTTTCTATTGACTGGCAGCGCAGTAAATTTACCCAAAAGGCAGATGGTTCGGTGGATACGCTGGTAGCCAGTGATGGTGAACATTCGGTTACTCTCACAGCCAATCAATTTGTATTTACCGCCGGTGAAGGCAATGAGCAACTTTGCGCGATGCTGTCGATTAAAAAACCAGCCATGCAACGTCGCCCCTTAAAGCAGGTGTTAGTCAAACATCACTACCCCCATGCTCTTTATGCCCACTGTATGGGCAGTAACCCATCGCCGCGCTTAACTATTTCCAGCCATGCAACTGAAGACGGCAAGAACGTTTGGTATCTGGGCGGTGATCTGGCGACGGAGGGAACTGCACTCAGCGATGAAGTATTAATTGAAAATGCCAAAGCCGAGCTTAAAGATTTATTTCCGTGGCTGGACTTTAGTAAAAGTGAATGGACAGTGCTGTACGTTGACCGTGCAGAGCCGAAACAAAAAGGTTTGATTAAACCCGACAAAGCCTTTGCTGAAACCGCTAAAGAGTCTGGCAATGTGATTGTTAGCTGGCCCACCAAGTTAACGCTGGCGCCCAATATGTCGGATGAAGTTTGTGATTTATTAAAGCGGCAAAACATTTCACCCAGTCACAACGCTATTCCTGTAACGCTTGGCCATTTTAAAACACCGGTTATTGGTACCCCCTGTTGGGAAACCCTTTTTAAATGAGCGGGTCATTAATCACACGCCCCTTTGGCGATACCGGTATTAACGTTAGCCCTATTGGTTTAGGTACGGTAAAACTTGGGCGTGACCAAGGTGTTAAATACCCTAACGGTTTTACTATTCCTGATGATAAAGCCGCCAGTCAGTTAATTGACCTTGCCCGTGATCTTGGGGTTAACCTGATTGATACCGCTCCTGCTTATGGTATTAGCGAACAGCGCCTGGGACCTTTATTAAAAGGCCAGCGGCAGGATTGGGTAATTTGCTCAAAGGTCGGTGAAGAATTTAATCATGGCGAATCTTCTTTTGATTTTAGTGCCAAACATACGCGTTTTAGTATTGAGCGCAGTTTAAAACGGCTGCATACCGATTTCATTGATATGGTACTTGTTCATTCTGATGGCAATGATTTAAATGTGATTGAGCAGCAGGAAGTATTAGATGAGTTACAGCGCTGTAAACAGGAAGGTTTAATTCGAGCTTATGGTGTATCGACTAAAACGGTGGATGGCGGGCTACGAGCAGCGGAAAAAACGGATGCTGTTATGGCTACCTTTAATCTTGATTATAAAGATGAAAAACCAGTGATTGATTACTGCGAGAAAAATAACAAGGGCTTATTAATCAAAAAAGCCTTTGCCAGTGGGCATATTTGTTTGGAAGGGGAAGATCCGATACAGGCCAGTATGGATTTTATTTTTTCGCATGCCGGTGTTAGCAGTGCGATTGTCGGGACAATTAATCCCGATCATTTAAAAGCAAATGTTGCGGCGGTAGTTAAAGCGCTGGCTAAAAATACCGCCTCCGTTTGATTCCTTACAGGCTTAACTGCCATCCCAGAACAACTGAATAATCCATTTCCATTTGTGGGCCATTTAAATCCTGGTAAACCGGCTTAATTAATTCCAGGGCTAAACGATTGGTTTTGGTTCCAGGCAGAATCCAGTTAACACCCGCTGCAAGATCAAAACGCTGGCCACCGCGTAAATCCGGGTCGGCGGTTGGCACCATAGTTTTCATCATCGGATTCAGTTTTTCATCTTCGCCATCGATATCATCCCAGTATTCGTAGACACCACGAACTGACCAGCTAAAGGTGTCGGCAAAAGGACGAGCATACCAGGCCGTCGCCATAATGCGATCACCCAAGGTGTAGCCGTTGTCGTTTTCATCCAAACGCAAAGTGGCAATAGTTTGCGCACCCCAGGAGTAAGTGGGCTGGCTAACGGTATAGGTTAGGCCCGGCTTGATATCGTAAGTACCAGAACCCAGTTGCATGGAATATGGCAGCTGAACTTCATTGCCCATGCTCATACCAGTGACATCTTTTTCATCAATAGAGCCGGTGGGCAGGCTCAGGGTCATATTTAAAATCAGGGTGCTGTCGTCGGTTTGGTTTA